>CAVUCX010000074.1:0-16387 GCA_963739955.1 uncultured Bacteroidota bacterium
TCGTTAGTTTGTAATTCAATTTCTTTACGAATAAGAGTTCCTAAAACTTCCTTGGCATCTTCAATAAATCTTTCATATTTAAGATTTGTAACAATATGATTTATCGGTCTGCCGATATCGGAGGAGATCAGGTTAATAACTTTTGATGCGTGCTGTGTAAATCTTTTAATAACTAAACTATTATCAAGAAAGATGGTAGGTATATCAATGCTGTCCAGTAGATTTTTCATATCATCATTAATAATCGATAATTCATCATTCTTATTTTGAAGCTCGGTATTTACAGTAATTAATTCTTCGTTTAGCGATTGCAGTTCTTCTTTGGAAGTTTCAAGTTCTTCATTAGAACTCTGCATTTCTTCGTTGGTCGACTGCATTTCTTCGTTGGTCGACTTAAGCTCCTCGTTTGAAGTTTCCAATTCTTCAATTGTTGAGCGTAAATTTTCTTTAACAGATTTTAATTCGTGCTCAAGTCCTTTTATAATTTTTTCGGATTTCTTATCATGAAGGTTAATTTTAGAAACCGGTAAACTTTTCCCCGGTTTTACATCGTCAAAAATAATCAACATAGAACCCTTCAGTTCAGCCGGTTCCTTGATAGGTTTAACCGTAATATTTATTAACCTGGTTCTGCCGTTGGATTTTACTTTTATACCTTCTACAACTGATCCATTCTTACGAGACAAACCCTTTCTGATGAGCGCGGGAAGTTCTTGCTGCAATCCTTCGCGCGCCATTTCAAAAATGTTCATCTTCGCTTCACCGTTCCTAAGCTCAAGATATTTGCCGGTTCTTCCATGGATATAAAGTATATCTCCGTTTCCGGTTATTATAACACAATTTGGAGAATAGCTTTGCAGGATAACCTTTTCCGCCAACCGGGTAATATCTTTTAAATTGTCCTTTTTTGCAATGGCCTCATAAGTTTTTCCGCTTGACCGCGACACCGGGAACTCTATAAAAGGCTGAGATGTGAATATTGAATCTTTTCTTTTGTAAATTTTCCATTTTTTATCCAGCATTGAAAACAAATCCACAAATCCGCCGATAGTTTCAGACGAACCCAGAAAAAGTATTCCGTTTGGTAAAAGGCTATAATGGAACAGCGGGATTATTTTTTTCTGTAATTCGGAATTAAAATAAATTAAAAGATTACGGCATGAGATTAGATCGAGTTTGGTAAACGGAGGATCTTTGATAATACTTTGCGGCGCAAAAACCAGCATTTCTCTAATTTCTTTACGAACATGACAAAGATTTCCCTCTGAAGTAAAGAAAAGATTCAAACGTTCTTTACCGACATCGGATTCAATTCCCGAAAACGAACCTACGCGCGCTTTTTCAATGGATTCATTATCAATATCCGTTGCAAATATCTGCACATTGAGATGTTTTTTTGCTTCATTCATGCATTCTTTTAATAAAATTGCAATTGAATATGCTTCTTCGCCTGAAGAGCATCCGGGCACCCAAATTCTTATCGAACCGTTATCCGGTTTACTTTTTATTAACTCTAATAATAGTATTTTCAATTTCTCAAAAGATCCGGGGTCTCTGAAAAAATTTGTAACTCCAATTAAAAGCTCTTTAAACAAGTTATCTATTTCTGTAGGATTTTCCTGCAGCAGCCGTATATAATTCTGCAGAGTATCCAGTTGAGAAATACTCATCCTTCTTTCTACACGCCGGTAAATAGTGTTTTGTTTGTAAAGCGAGAAGTCGTGACCTGTACGGGTTCTGAGAAGTATAAAAATTTTTTGAAACGAATCCGGGATTTTTCCTTCGGAAACATCTTTGTAAAATAAAATACCTTTAACTTTTGAAGTTGAATATGTAATTAGTTGAACAGGCATTTCTTCGGGCGGAAGAATATAATCGATTAAGCCTGTTCTGATGGCGCTGGTCGGCATACCGTCAAATTTTGCGGACTTGGGATCCTGAACCATTACCATTCCTAATTCACTTTTAACAGCTTTCAACCCCGAAGTTCCGTCAGAGGCCATACCGGAGAGTATTATACAAATAGCTTTTTCACCTAAATCAGCCGAAAGAGATTTGAAGAAAAAATCAATCGGAAGCCGGAATCCGTGAGCTTCAGGGGGTTCTATTAGCTGTATAATTCCGTGAAATATAGCTAGATCCCGGTTAGGCGGTGCAACATAAACAACATTAGGCTCAACTACCATTCCGTCTTCAGCCTGGAATAATTTCATCTTAGTTGATTTCTGGATTAGTTCAGGCATAATACTAATGTGATCAGGATCTAAGTGTGTTACAACAATAAAAGCCATACCGGATTTTTCGGGCATATTGCTGAAAAATCTTTCCAGGGCATCTAAGCCGCCTGCAGACGCACCAATGCCAACTACATAAAATGAATTATTCATGCGCGTCTTATCAACGGAATTTTTCTTCTTTTTTAGGGGCGAGAGTTTGGGAATTGTTTTTTTCTTCATAATTCCATCATGGATAAATTATGGTGATGTATAAAGATACTTATTTCTTTTTTCATTTGTTTAAAAATGTGAATTAATGTAAGGTTAATATAATAACACACCATAATCATTTTTTGCGGGTTTCTTTTTTGGGCTCCTGTCTTTGTTCACTCTGTTGTTTGCGATATTTATCAGGGGGGACAAGTACTTCATTTCTAACCCTTGGCGCGTTTTGTTCTACTCTTTTCTTTTCCTGAGGCGGCAAATCCATTCTTTGAATTTGTTTATCTGGTAATTTTACGGTTTCGCGTTGTATCCTTACTTCAGGTACCGGCCTGCCTGAAGTTCTTTCAATTACATTTCTACCGGGCGGTTTATTTTTAACTTCGTTTCTACCGCCGTTTTCGTTTCTATCCGGATTCCTAATTCTGTATTTGTTAATATTATCTTCCGTAAAATCTTTATGCCTTACCACGTGCCAATACCGGCTGCCGTTGCTTTCCCACGGATTAGCGTAAACAATACCTGCCGGAGGTTGAGGAGCCCATCCGATATAATTACCATAATCAACCCATACTACACGTGCCGGCGACCAAACATTGTTTGAGGGGATCCAGACCCATCCGTAGTAAGGATCGTTGTACCAGTTTCCGTAATGATAAACAATCCAGCCGAAAGGTTCATAAGAAATCCATGTCCAGTTGCCGTCGGCATAATCCCAATGCCCGTTATTATATGGCTCCCAATCATTAACAACAAAAGGGCGCCAAACATTTCCGTAATTATTTATTTGTACCCATTCACCGTAACTGTTTAAATCATCAAGATTATAACCGTTTCGATCGCTTTGAATCGTATTACTTCGGGCTGTTTGATTCATATTGCTTTGACTGCTTGTAGTATAACATCCGGGTGCTGCTAGAAGTATTAAAACCGGGAGTAAAAAAAAAGCAGCTTTAATTAAAACGTTCATCTTTTCCATTTTAGATCTCTTTCACTTACAACAATATTGAAATATTATAACGACACGAAGACAAATTTTATATTATTCTTTTCTACGATAAGGTACTTAATCAGGATTATTTCTAGTCATAGTCGAATCGGACATCATTTGGTATTTCATTGTTCTGCTTCCCTTCATCATATCTTTTTTATCCGTCATTCCGGTTCCTCTCATCATATCATTTTTGTTCATCATGCTCTGCATCATATTTTTCACTTTGCTATGGGTTCTCAAATAATTCCGCATTTCATTATAAACCAAACTATCCTTGTATACCTTTGAAAACATTTTATTAATCATAACCGAACGGGAATGTTCATCATTCATCATTTTGCCGATCATCTGCATTCTCATTGTGCTGTCGGCAGCAATTTTATTCATTAAATTCTGCATATCTTCACCCTGCACCATCGTCTTATTTCCTTTAACTTTGACAGGCTTTTCCTGTGCATTTATCAATTGAACAGAAACTATGAAGATAATTGACATTGATATAATTATGAGATATTTATTTAACATTTTATCACCTTTTCTTTTAATTAAAGTATAAGAATACATGAGGTTATAAAACTCACTACTCCGGGCTTGCGAAAACATTTAATCACCCTCCGATACGAATCGTCTCGAGCCCGCCCAGTATTCCGAAAGCATTTAATAACCAGAGAACTACTACAATAATTACAACCGCGTTTAAGATTTTCTTGATTGTAGCCTGCATGGGAATGTAGCTGTTAATAAGCCACAGAATCACTCCGACAACAACCAAAACGATTACTAATCCAATTAATGACATAGTCTTTCACCTTTAATAATTTATGTGTCTGCCGGTCTGAGTTTCGATTTATTTATCGCCTATTCTATACTGTACTTATTAATTCATCCGGCATTAAGAATCTTGTTATCTTATTTCAAGTTTTTACAGCGGACACCGGTTGATTACCTTTTTGAATTAATTCTCAGGTCCATCGGCCTGATTAGCTAAATAGTTTTCAATTCCCATTTGTTCAATCTGTTCGCGCTGCATTTCGGCCCAGTCTACATGACCTTCTTCCATTTTGAGTATCTTTGTCAGCAAATCGGCGGTGCCCTGATCATTTACTTCACGGGCGAGTTTTATCGCCTCATTATAATTGAGCACAGCATCCTGTTCATCTTTATTGTCGTTGCTTATCATTTCCAGAACAGTCTTACCGATCTTTATATTATTAAGTTTTGATACGGTCGGTGAACCGTCTAAAAAAATAATTCTTTCTATAAGCCATTCTGCGTGATGCATTTCATCCATTGCTTGTTTTCTGATAGTTATATGTAGATTAGCGTATCCCCAGTTTTCGCACATTTCAGAGTGTACCATATACTGGTTGATGGCAGTAAGTTCGTCAGCCAAGCGCTGGTTAAGAATTGTGAGTAATTTTTCATTACCTTTCATCAATGTTCTCCGTTAAAATTTTTATGATAAATATTGACAATTAAAATTTTTATTCTAAAGTACAGCCCGTTGAATTTTACACCATGAACGAAAGTGGTTATAGTTGGAACCTGCATCCGGTTCTTGTTGCCGGGCCAATAGTTTAGATTTATTTTCCATTTTATTTCGAATCTGCCGGCCGCCGGCCAGCGAATTATAAAAAAACACAACCAGTTCCGGGAAAGCAATGGGGGAAAAAGCGTTGTTTATTTTATTCATATGTCCAACCTATTTATTTTTTATGGTTTCGCCATATGACCTACTTTTAAATAATTATACTTTATTAAGGTATGGAGAGAGCTGACTTAATTCAATCGTGCAAAGGATTGAAAAGAGAACTACATCTATTGGGAGGACCGGCGCTTTCTATTCGTTTATCTACGACAAAATAAATTCCGCCCAAAGATTATCATCGTTCGTCAATTGATTTGCATTCTTGTCAATTAGATCTTTATACCAATCTTTGGGCGGCATAGCCGTAACATTTAAAAGTCTTAACGGCAGCAGGTTTGTTTTCTGCGAATAAAAAAGTGTACGCTGATAGCGCCGGAATCTTTCATAATATAATTGAAGTATCCATTTGTTACTACTTAAACATCATAAATTTAAATCATAGAATTAAAATTCTGATCTAAGGTATATTATCAACTATTATTAGATAAAGGTCAATTGTCCTTTGGGATGGAAAAGGGACTACATCTTTTGGACGACGCGGCTGTTTATGGTTTGTTGTATATTGTAATATTATAGATAGATACATTCAACGGTAGTTAAATGAACGAAATTTTTAAGAACATACAAAAGTATTTTAATTATGTAAAAGATTTCCTCAGCATACATCTTATTGATATCGGGAATACTTCAATAACGCTCTGGACTCTACTTTACTTTATTTTTCTGGCCTGGCTTCTTTTCTTCATTACTGCAAGGCTCAGAAAATGGATGATCTATAAAGTACTTTCCAAAAGCAAGGTAGAACTGGGAGTGCGGCTCGCCGTCGGTACGATTATTCGTTACGGTGTTCTTATACTGGGACTTATAATTGTAGTACAAACCGTCGGAATTAACCTAAGTACAATTACTATTCTTGCCGGCGCTCTTGGCATTGGTATAGGTTTCGGTTTACAAAATGTAACAAACAATTTAGTAAGCGGAATAATTATTCTTTTTGAAAGACCGATAAAAGTAGGGGATAGGATTCAGGTCGGAGAAGTCTTTGGTGATGTTATGAATATCTCTATGAGATCTACAATGATTTTAACAAATGATAATATTTCGGTGATTGTACCAAACTCTGAATTTATTTCAACAACAGTCATCAACTGGAGCCACAACGATAGGAATGTGAGATTCAGTATTCCGGTGGGGGTTGCTTATAAAGAAGATCCTGAAAATGTAAAGAAAGTTTTACTGGAAGTTGCGGATAAAGAAGACGGCGTTTTAAAAAATCCAAAACCTTTTGTACTATTTAAAGAATTCGGCGACAGTTCACTTAATTTTGATTTGATGATCTGGACAAGCAGTTACATTACTATACCCGGAATTCTGAAAAGCAAACTTTATTTTGAGATATTCAAAAAGTTCAGGGAAAACAAAATTGAGATACCTTTCCCGCAGAGAGATTTACATATAAAGAATACTGAATTCCAGGTAAGTCAGCCAGAAGCATTATAATATAATTTATTAAGAGTTTCTTCTTTACTTATTTAAGTGCCTTTCTTAAATTGCTTTTCGGTTATTTTATTTTGTAAAAATAATTTTGCGGCGGCTATGCTGCCAATTCCTATTTCACCTTTCAAAGCTGTTGATAAGGCTTTTTATAAGATTAAGCCTAATCGAACGGAATTCGATAATTTTAAAGCGCAATTAATTAATCTGATAGAAAGTATAAATGAAGATGAAGGGGAGGAGCATAACAAAACTAATATCAATTATTTCCTTAAAAATACTTTTTATAAAGATTATTTTGTAAATACTAAAAACAGAACCGACTTCGCAATTTATCTAGGTAAAACCGCACAAGATAAACTCGGCGTTATAATCGAAGCAAAAAGCCCGGTCAATAAACCGGATATGATTAAAAGGGATAATCTTAATACAAAGGCTATGCAAGAGGTTATTCTTTATTACCTCCGTGAAAGAATTGAAGAAAAAAACGACGAGATAAAGCATATAATAATTACCAATGCCTACGAATGGTTTATCTTTAACTCAAATGAATTTGAAAAACTTTTCTATAAGAACAATCACCTGGTTAATAATTACAATAAGTGGAAAACCGATAAAAAAGTAAGCAGCTTAACCGAGCATTTCTATACTGATATTGAAAAAAAACACTTAGATGCAGTGTTGATTAAACTGCCATTAAATAATTCCGTTAATTATATTTGTTCTATTAAACCAAAGGAGAAATGAAAACAGCAAGCTACATATTAAAAATTAGCGGACTCCAGGCTCCAAAAGGAGCTATTCCTATTCTTGCCTTAAAAGAATTAATAGATAATCTCATCGATAGTTCCGAAAAAGCATTAAGACTGTCTGTGGAAGGAACAAGTTCTAAAAAAGGACAGTTGCCTGCGTGGTTAAAAAACTCGGTTAATTATACAATTAAAAGCTTGAGAAAAGGCTCTACCAAAATTTTAATTACCGCACCGGAATTAATTGAAACCGCTTCCGAACAATTAAGGCAGCCCGATTTATGAAATATATTACCAATGCAGGATGATACGGCGCTTTCTATATTAATTAGAGCTGCCAATGATGCTGTAAATAAAAACAATGACAGCAGTTATTTAGACAACGGGCTTTTAACATCACTTTTGTCTTTTGATAATTTTATCGGCAGTTATGCAAAATCATTCGAATTGTTTTCGGAAAACGGCAGATCCGAAAAAATTAAAATTGACGGTAAACAAATTGAACTTATAAAAGAGTTTAAAAAGAAAATTCCCGAACAGCTGAAAGTAATTATTAGCGGACATTTTAACGAAATAGAACATTCAGAGGGCAAGTTTAGATTAAAGCTTAATAACGGCATCACAATTACCGGCGAAATAGATAAAGAATTTATTGATAAAGAGCTTATGCGTTCACTTTGGGGCAAAAGAGCTACTGTCCGCGGGATAGCTGAATTCAAACAGAACAAAGAGATAAGATATATTATAGCCGATTTAATAAAGCAGTATGAAGAAAACGAAAGTATTTTATTAAACAATTCGTCTCACGAAGAGCCGTTGTTATTATTTGAAAAGCCGCAACCTTTCAAACAGCAAACAAATCCTTTGACAAAACTTTGGGGGGCATGGCCCGGTGATGAATCTATTGAGGAATTGCTCAAGGAATTAGAAGAGTGAATTATTATATTCTTGATACCGGGATATTGCTTGGAAATATGCGCTCTGCTCCTTATGCTAAAGCTTCACTTTTAAAAGCCACTTTAATAACAACCGATAAAGATTTTTTACCACTTGATAATGTATTTCTGAATGTAGAGTACATTTCGCCTAAATAGATGATAAAAAGATTAAATGGAGCGGTAAAAAGATAGAAGTACCTGGTCAGAAAGAAGAAAATTTGTACTAAAAAATATTTATACAAACCTTAACCGGCTAATAGCAGAGGCAAAAAACAAATATCGAAAAAAAACTGCGGTTAAATCTTTTTGACAATACGGACGAAGAAGATATATCCGAATTTGAGATTGTTAATAAACTCCCTCATAAATTTTCTTTAAATATTTCATTTCAATTTATAAACTCTATTGATGCCATTTAAAGCCGCAACGCGGTATGCTTCCGCCATTGTGGGATAATTAAAAGTTGTGTTGATAAAAAACATCAAAGAATTTCCGTCACCTTTCTGCGACATTATAGCCTGACCGATATGAATAATTTCTGCCGCGCCGTGACCGAAGCAATGAACTCCAAGAATTTTAAGCGTTTCTCTATGGAAAAGAATCTTCAACATTCCGGTCGTTCTGCCGGTTATTTGTGCACGGGCCAAATGTTTGAAGAAAGAATGGCCGACCTCATAAGGAATTTTTTCTTTAGTTAACTGTTCTTCAGTATAACCAACAGAGCTTATCTCAGGAATAGTATAAATTCCTGTCGGGATAAATTCAACAAGCCGGTGGTCGCACTTACCGAACACAATATGAGTAGCGGCAAATCGTCCTTGATCGTATGACGCGCTTGCAAGATTAGGGAAACCGATTATATCGCCTGCGGCATAGATGTGGGAAAGCTGTGTCTGGTTATTTTCATTAACTACAATAGCTCCCTGAGCATTTGATTTTATTCCAATATCTTCCAATCCCATTTCATCCGAATTACCCGTTCTGCCTTGAGCCCATAAAAGATATTCAGAATGGATTTCCTTATTTGATTTTAAATAAACTGTTACGCCGTTTTCGTCTGCTACAACTTTTTCATATTCTTCCCCGTTTCTTAGAATTACTCCGTTTTCACGCAAATGATAAGCAACAGCGTCGATAATTTCGTCATCAAGGAACGCGAGCAATTTATCGCGGGTATTTATTAAATTTACTTTTACCCGTAGTCCTCTAAAAATTGAAGCGTATTCGCATCCGATAACACCTGCGCCGTAAATTGTTATCGAACGCGGGCTTTCTTTTAAATTTAGAATTGAATCACTGTCTAATATTCTCGGGTGATTAAAATTTACATCTTCGGGATGATACGGACGTGAGCCTGTTGCAATAACAAAATAATCCGCCGAATAAGTTTCTTCCGCTCCGGTGGACAGTTTGACAGAAACCGTATGAGCATCTATAAATTTTGCTCTTCCGTCAATTATATCCACCTGGTTCCGCTCATAAAAACTTTTTCTAAGATTGAACTGCTCTTGAATTACTACCTCAGCCTTTTGCAGTAAAGTTTGGAAATTAGCGTCATCCAGTCTATTGCTTTCATATAAAATTTGACTGGCATGCCTTAAAGCTTTACTCGGGATAGTACTTGTATGCGTGCAGCTTCCGCCAACCTTCGAAAAGTAATCGCACATAGCAACGTGCAATCCTTCTTTAGTGCATTTCATAGCAGCGCCTTCGCCGCCCGGCCCGCTGCCGATTACAATAACATCATAATGATTTTTCATTTATTCCATTTTTCTTTTAACTCTAATTTAAAAAAATCTTGGATAACTTAAATAAAGATAGATCACTTTAAAATAAGGCGGGTTTCGTTTTTTAACGCATGACTATTTTGGCTTAATTCATCTTTTTGAAAAATCAATCACCGCTATTACATTAATGCCCCGGTTTTTGCAGTTCAAATATAAATTGAGTAATACTATTATGATTTAATATTCCAATGCAATTGCCGTTTTCAATGACCGGTACCACGCTTATATCGTTTTCGTTTATAGACTTTAATGCCTCTAACAATGGTTCGGTGGAATTTATTTTATTAATGTCTTGTAGCGGGATCATTATGTCTTTTACTGTTTTATTCTGCTTATCTTTCATTGAAATGGAACTTATTAGTCCGGGCGTAAGAAATCCAACCATTATATTATTATCCTTAACAAGTAAGTTTCTTCGATTGGCGCCGATGAAATGATTTTCTATAATTTCCTGAACAGTAGAATCAGGATATACTATACCGTAATCATTCGACAAAGCTTCATGCACCTGGTGACCGAATAATAAACCGTTAAGCGTCTGTCTTTGAATTTGGGACATTGCGGAAATTTCCAGGAACCAACCGATAAATATTATCCATAAACCGTTATAAATATTATTTTGAAATATCTGGAAAACACCAAGCATAATAAACAAGAGTCCGAAAATCCTTCCGGCGTTAGCGGCAATTGTAGTTGCTTTTTTATAATTTTTTGTAACAGCCCACACTATCGCCCTCAAAATTCTTCCACCATCCAGCGGAAATCCGGGAATTAAATTAAATATTGCCAGGATAAAATTTATTAAAGCGAGATACTGAAATGAAGCCGCTATATATTGATTATGCAGAAATGCTTTTGCTAATAAATAAAAGACTGCCGCTAATATGAAACTGGTAATAGGACCGGCGGCGGCAATCCAAAAATCCGCCGATGATTTCGACGGTTCTTTTGAAATTTCGGCAACTCCGCCGAATAAAAAAAGTGTTATCCTTTTCACTTTAATTTTATATTTTAGTGCAATTATAGAATGACCGAATTCATGTAGTAAAATACTAATGAAGAACAAAATCGAAGTTATAAAACTGACCGTCCAATAAGAGAATATCGTCCAATTTTTGAACTCTAGCGGGAAATAACTTTCCGCCAGCATCCAGGTTAGCAGTGCCAATATCAGGAACCACGAATAATCTAAATAAACCGGAATTCCCAGAAATTTACCAATAGGGATATGTTTATTTTTCATAAAATTTCTTTTTTTCATTACTGTCTTTGTCGTCCTTTAGCATAATCGTTTCAGTATCCAGTTTGTAAAAGTTTTTGAACTGCTCATATAATTCCGGATGCCTCTTTTTGAGTTGGATCGGCTTTTCGAAAAAATATTCTGTAACTACGGCAAAAAATTCAGCAGGGTTTGTAGCTCCGTAAAAATCTATGTCTGATTTATTGTTGTGCTTGAGATTGTCAAGTAATTCCTGATATTCCTCGCCCAACACCCTTGCCCATGCTATGTAAGTAGAGCGGTTTGGCAGTACAGGTACGCCATCGTTTGCACCTGACTCATCGTCGAGCTGGTGTGCAAATTCATGAAAAACCAGGTTGTGTCCGTCATTTTGATCGTGCGCAGACTTGTTGACATCGTCCCAGGAAAGAATGACAGGTCCGCGGTGCCATGATTCTCCTAACCGTCCTTGTTCGCCTTCTGCTACTATTCCGCCGGGTAAGTTTTTTTTGACATTTGAAAAGAAAGGATGAGGATAAACCAAAATTGTATGCAATGTCGGGTAATAATCGGTATCGCGATGCAGCAGCAAAATACAAGCTTGCGCGGCGATAGTTACTTTTATCTCATCGGTTATTTCAAATCCATTAATCCCTCAAATTTTTTTTCGTGTAAAAATATTTGAATATGACCGCGTAACTCGTCTTGATCTTCCGGATTCAAATGATGATAATAAGCAATATTCTTTTCTATAATATCCCGCCGTTTTTCAGGAAATGGTAAGCTGCGAATAAGCTCTCGTTTTCTATGTTTTAATCCGAACATTTTTTATTTCTAAATATTTTGAATCGAATAATTAGTAGTGTACCGGTTTGTTTCTTTTTGTCATAGTGAGCGGAGTCGAACTATGACATTTTCTATCCTTATTCCTCGACTCAGCTCGGAGATAAAATATAAATCAATATTGAAAAATTAAACTAGAACCTTGCTGAATCCCTGACGGTTTCTAATTGTAATAGATCCATATTTTTATAACTAAAATTCATTCCTGTTATAGAGAATATTCTACAGAGATTAGAGACGGATCTGATATTCATGAAGCAATATAACTTCAGCATTCATGGCTTTAGCTGTTGAAAAACCTATCTCTGCCACTTTTTGTGACGTTGGATTATAATCCAGCGCGATCAGAATTTTTTTCATCTTCATTCCAGGTTAAAATTGCTATGATATATCTTTACTTGCTTTATTTCTCTTTCTAAAAAGCAGCCAGCCAAGTGCAGCACTCAAAAAGAGAGTAATTGTAGCCGGATACATTCTCCAGCTCATATGTCCTGCCCAACCGTTTTCGTGTATTCTTCCATATATTCCGCTTACTACCATGGTCCCTGCGCCGAAGTAAAAAAAGAGCACAACCACGGTTAAAAACGCAATCATTAAAAATCTGCTTTTAATCTTTTGCATTGGTTTTACCTATCTTATCAATTGTAAGTGAAGTTCATTTTTATTTATCAAAATTTTATTTGAATTTTATTTCCGGATTTAATTTATGAGCCTAAGCCTTGATATTTTTATACAAATAAATAATGACCTTAGGATTTATAGAAAAACAATCCTATACATAATAATACTACGCATTAGGCAGTCTTATTCCAATCGAGCAAAAGGATGAAAAAGGCACTAGGTTTATTAAAGTAAGCAGGTAGGTTCATCATTCAAAGAAATTCGTAAAATCACTATCTGTCTAAAAGAAATTTATGTCTGCTCTTTCTCGATTTTGTTTGGAGGTGAATCATTTCGAACAGAGTCGAACCTAAGCCAGACTTAAATCGTCCGGCTTAAGTTGTGAGCTAGTTATAGTTTTCCTAAAATGTAGTCTGCAAAAATCTTCTGAATTGTTTTCCATCTTCATTCTTTACATGATCCCGCCTCGGTATTCGAGTTTGTTTATTTAGGGAGTTCATTTTTATTTAATATTCTTTTCCGCTTTTAACCAGTCCTCATCTGCGTGACCATCTCGACGACCTTCCTGCTCATATAGTTCATATGCTTGCTTAGCAATTTGAGGTGTCAAATCGGATGGTATCTTTGCTTTGGCTGGATCAAAAATCCGGTACGCAAGCAGTTTCACGCGGTCACTAATTAAAAACCATATTATCGCATATCCCCATACGAAACCGGCCCAACTCCAGCCGAGAGGCGGCATAAGGAATCCATACACAGCGATCAGCGTTGCTAAGAGCTGCGTACCGAGCACAGCAATCCATAAAATCTTTGCGGGTCGGATGGACCAGAACGGGCCGCGCGTACGAGTCAGAAAAATCGTTAAATGTCCGGCAACGGAAAGCATTAGGTACATCATCGGCTGGAGATGCGCATGATCGAGGTGGAAAACACGGTCGCCAAGGAAGAAAAGACCGAACGCTGCAATGGGTCCGACGATGCCCAAGACAGTTGCGATGCCCAGAACCTCATGCATATTCCATGACTCGGGTTTATTTTTATAATGTACGTTATCATAAGCAATTGACAGGATGGCGCCGTCATTGAGCAACGCCAGCATCACGATCATCACTGCCGTCAGCGGATAAAAGTTGAAGATCAGGATCGCCAGGGTCATGAATAACAAAACGCGCAGTGTCTCGGCGATGCGGTAGATAGCGTAACTGTTCATCCTCTGGAAAATTTTCCTGCTTTCCTTGATTGCGTCAATAATCACCGAAAGGCCGGGCATCATCAGCACAATAGATGCAGCCGCGCGCGCTGCGTCCGTCGCGTCTGAAACGGCGATGCCGCAATCTGCTTTCTTAAGTGCGGGAGCGTCATTCACTCCGTCTCCGGTCATCCCGACCATGTGGCCCCGTTTCTGCAGAACATCAACAATGTGGTATTTGTGCTCGGGGAAAACCTGTGCGAAACCGTCGGCATTCTCGATGGACTCCGCAACTTCTATGGTCTCTTTCTTTTTCGAGTCGCCCAGGCCGGCGGCATCAAGAATATTTGCACCCATATCCAATTTTTTAGCAGTTTCTTTTGCAATGGCAAGTGCATCTCCCGTAACCATCTTTATCTTAACTCCCATATCTCCTGCAGTCTTGATGGTTGATTTTGCATCTTCACGCGGCGGATCGAACAAGGGCAGTACGCCGACAAACCGCCATTGTCCGTTGCCATCGGCACGCGCCACACCTAATGAACGAAAGCCGCGCGCTGCAAATTCGTTTACGGCTTTCTCGACAGCGGGCTTCACCTGAGCGGCATCAGCCGACAATTCCAAAATTACCTGCGGCGCTCCCTTTGTTACCTTGAAAGTTTTTCCGTCTTTAGTTTTGACTGTGGCTTCGGTGCGTTTATGCACCGGATCGAAAGGCTGGAAATGAATTACCTCGTAATCCTTTAACGAATCCTTTTCTTTCAGTCCGCCCAATACAGCCAGGTCAATGGTGTCGTTGTTTTCCGCACGGGATGCCAGAGCGCCGTTTAAAATGACCTGATCGGTGGGGATATTGTTCACGCTGAAAGGATCGCCCAGCGTCAGTTTATTCTGGGTCAGGGTACCGGTCTTATCAGCACATAGTACATCCACACCCGCTAATTCTTCGATGGCTACCAGCTTGCTGACAATTGCCTTTTTCCTGGCAAGCAGGCGTGCGCCGACTGCCATCGTTACAGACAACACAGTCGGCATTGCAACCGGAATCGCGGCTACAGTAAGCACCAGGGCGAACTGCAGCGTGGTTAGTATCGGATCACCGCGGTAGACCGCTACGGCAATAATAACCGCCACCAGAGCCACCGCAAGAATGATGAGATAATTTCCGATCTTCAAAACAGCCTTTTGGAAATGGCTGACGGTGTGCGCCTCCTGTACTAATTGCGCAGTCTTGCCGAAGTAAGTTTTTGTACCTGTTGCATAGACCAGAGCGCCGATTTCACCCCGGCGAATTATCGAACCTGAAAACACAGCCTCTCCGGGTTTTCGGGTAGCAGGCAAAGATTCACCCGTCAATGCGGACTGATCAACTTCAACCGGGTCGCCATCCAGCAAACGTGCATCCGCAGGAACAATGTCGCCCAGGCGCAATCGAATAACATCGCCCGGCACAAGTTCGCGCGCTGCCGGGGTGATCCATTTACCATCGCGTTTCACCCGTGCCTTAACCGCCAGTTTAGCCTTCAATGCCTCGATGGCGTTGCCGGCCTGGCGTTCTTCCCAGAATCCGACCACTGCGTTAGCGGCAAGTAAAAGGAGGATGATAAAAAAATCAGGCCAGTGCCGAACCACACCCGAAAGAATTACCGCTACTTCAATCATCCACGGGATCGGTCCCCAAAAATAGGAGAGGAATTTCAGCAGCGGATTGGTTTTCTTTTCTTCAATCTCATTTGGTCCGTACTGCGTCAGCCGTTTCTGTGCCTCGGCTTGAGTGAGACCCTCCGGAGATGACTCTAATTTTTTTTCCACCTCCGCCAGCGGTAAGGTTTTTAAGTCGTCCTTTGCTTTAGGTTTTGCATCGTCATTCGCTTGAGGCTTAGGTTCGTTCTTTGCGTCAGGCTTCGGTTCGGAAGACTTGGACTGATCAGTTTTGGTTTTCATATCTGATATTCTCCTTTCAATTTTCCTTGATCCATTTTTTTGCTACATCCAAATCAGAATTTTTAAATATGCGAACTTCACAGGAAAGCATATAACCAAAGAATTTTGTAAAAGTATTTATCAGTTCATGATCAGATACAAATGCAATCTTTTCCCATGAAGATAAATGTTTCATTCCCAACTTAGCATCATCCATCATAGCATTTAGATCAAATCCTGTAAAGTTGTTTCCTAGATGATATAGCATCCGGATTTTTTCGTTTGTTTTCAATTTTTCCTCTACGGCAGGAATTAAAACATGTTTCATAATCTGTTCCGGTTATTTTTCCTTCTGCGGAAATGCCCAGAACATTGTCCGGTAAATCATTCATTATTTTTAACATATTTTTTACTTGTATTATTATTTATTTAATCTGTTAATCCCGATTGTTTTTATTAACTTGTCATCATTTTATTTTCAGAAGCCGGGCGTTGACGGCTACAATTACCGTACTTATCGACATCAATACCGCACCAATTGCAG
>CAVUCX010000075.1:0-15233 GCA_963739955.1 uncultured Bacteroidota bacterium
TTCCGAATTAAATTAATTATCTGAAGTATTATGGCGTCGGAAGATTTAACAACAATAGAAGACCGGGAAGAAGAGGAAGGCGAAGTTGAAATGACGTTCCTCGAGCATCTCGAGGAATTAAGATGGCGATTAATTTATTCTTTGATAGGCCTCGCTGTCGGAACAATAATTTGCTGGGTATTTGTCGACTTCCTCGTGAACGATATTCTGCTGCTTCCTGCAAAAAACGCAGGAGTTGAATTGCAGAATTTAAAGCCTTTCGGTCAACTTATGCTTTTTTTCGAAGTAGCAATAATAGGCGGAGTGATACTTAGTCTTCCGAATATTTTTTACCAGTTCTGGAAATTTCTAGCGCCTGCATTAAAAAAGAAAGAGCGGAAATATATTTCCGTGATTGTAACTTTCTCTACATTATGTTTTCTTATAGGAATTATTTTCGCTTATTATGTTATGCTTCCGCTGTCGTTGAAATTTGCGGCTCAGTTCGGTTCGGCGCAGATAAAGAATGTTTTCGCGATCAACGAATACATGTCGATCATCATAAGTATTATGCTCGGTTCCGGTCTTGTTTTCGAACTTCCTATGATTTCATTTTTTCTTACCAAACTTGGTATACTCACTCCTAAATTTATGAGTAAATACAGAAGACATGCTATAGTTATTATATTTGTTGCTGCCGCATTTTTAACTCCCGGAACTGATCCCGTGTCGCAGATAATTCTGGCGGTACCGTTATTTTTACTTTATGAAATTAGTATAATTATTTCCAAACTAGCGGTTAGAAAATCTTGAGTGCTAAATCATTATCCGAAATAAGCGATCCGATAAAAAAAGAACTCGACGTCTTTGATGAGTTATTTAAAAATTCTATTAAATCCGAAAACACGCTGGTTGATTTGATAGCTAGGTATATCATCAGACAAAAAGGGAAGAAGATACGGCCACTGCTTGTTATGCTTGCTGCAAAAATTTCGGGAGGTGTTACTGAGAGAACTTACAGAGGAGCTGTACTTGTGGAACTGCTTCATACTGCTACCTTAGTGCATGATGACGTAGTGGATAATGCCGATAAAAGAAGAGGCTTCTGGTCCATAAATGCGGTATTTAAAAATAAAATTGCAGTCCTTATGGGTGACTATCTGCTTGCCAGGGGCTTAATGATTTCCGTAGAGGGGAAGGATCACGATTTTCTTGAGGTAATGACCAATACCGTAAAAAGGATGTCCGAAGGAGAACTGCTCCAAATAAGAAAAACCAGAAAGCTGGATATTGACGAGCCAACATACTTCAAGATCATTTCGGATAAAACCGCTTCGCTGCTTGAAACTTGCTGCAGTATCGGTGCATTAAGTGTTTCTGATAAGCCTGAATATCATGAAGCCATGAGACAATTCGGTGAGTCCTTGGGTATTGCGTTTCAGATAAGGGACGATATTCTGGACTATGTAGGTTCCTTAAGTATCATCGGCAAACCTATAGGCGGCGATATTAAAGAAAAGAAAATTACTCTTCCGCTTATTTATTCACTTAACCAGGTTTCAAAAGCGGAAGCAAAATCAATAAGGAAAATGATTAAGAAAGGGAATAAAAAGGAAAACGTAAAAACAATCATAGAATTCGTGCGCGAGCATAAAGGTATAGAATACGCTCTCGAAAAAGCCAATAATTATTCCGCTAAAGCAAAAGAATTGTTAAAAATATTCCCGGATTCTCAATCAAAAATTGCTATGGAAGCACTTGTCGATTTTGTTACCGACAGAAAAAATTAAACAGTTTTTTTATTGGTTCGTTTTTCATTCTCCGCTTCCTCTTTAAAATCAAATCCCTTAGCCGGTTCTCTTATTGTCAACACCGGACACGGGGCTTTTCTAACAACTTTTTCGGCGGTACTTCCGAAAAGTATATGCTCTACGCCGGTGTGACCGTGAGTGGCAATAATAATTAAATCAATTTTCTCTTCCGAAGCGGTTTCAATAATTTCTATAAACGGCTTGCCTGTTTTAACCAGAGCCTTAACTTTTATCTCCTCGGGTATTTCTTTCTTAGCAAGCTTCTCAAGTTCGTCGGACGCTCGTTTATCCATTTCAAGGTCTACAGAAGGTATGGCGATCTGTCCCATACTGAAATCGGGAGGGTAGATAACGGGTTCAACCACATAAATTAAAATGAGATCTGCGTTGAATTGTTTTGTAAAATTAACGGCATACTTCAAAGCTCTTTTTGAATAATCAGAAAAATCAATCGGGACGAGCACCTTTTTAATATTAGGTTCCATAATCATTCTCCGATTTTATTTTTAATGTTGCGTGTAAATTTATATGATCTTCATTAAGCTTTCTCAATCTTGTGGCAACAATCTGCGAAATGCCCTGAAGAATTTTTATGCCTTTTTTGGGGAACTTTTCGATGAACTCGTCAAGATCAGGTTTAAATATAACCGCAAGCCGCGTATCGGTTTTAGCTATGGCGGATGCCGATCGCTTTTCACCGTCTACTAAAGCGAGTTCGCCGAAAAAATCGCCTTTCTGAAACGTGGCAAGGGAAATTATCTCGCTCGATTCAACCGATCTCTGAACTATCACTTCGCCTTCTCTAATAATATACAAACCTATACCCGGGTCGCTTTGATAAAATACGTATTCGCCCGCAAGATAATTTCGATTGTGAATAATTTCAATTAATAATGAAATATCCTTTTTATTTAATTCGGCAAAAATGGGAATAGAAAGAAGTGAGTTTTGAAGGTCAATTTTTTCGGCAGGCGAGTTAAAAATATTCGACCAAAAGCTGCTGTGTATAGTTTCGTTTTTATTTTCTTTCATTTTTATCCTTTATCTGAAAATACCTGATTCTGCTACACGCCATAATTTTTGACAGGGAAACCTGTTCTCATACAAAGCGCGCCCTACAATGACCGAATCAATATTATCCGGCAATAAGTTCTGCACATCCATCAATTCGTCTTTGTTTCTAATACCTCCGGATAATGTAACCTTGGCATTTGTAACCGCGGCAACTTCTTTCGAATACACAAGGTTCGGTCCGCCGAGTATGCCGTTTCTTAAAACATCGGTTACTATAAAGCGTTCAACACCCATTTGAGCCATTTTCTTAGCAAACTCTAAATAATGCATACCTGTTTTAATTTTTCTACCTTTAATAACCAATTCTTCATCAATAATGTCAAGTGAAATTGCAATTTTAGCCGGACCGTAAGTTTCAAATATTTTTTTGAATTCATCCGGTTTATCAATAGCCATGGTGCTCATTACCAATCTGCTTATGCCGGTTTCCATCATTATTTTAACATCTTCAATATTCCTTATACCTCCGGCAAACTGAACCGGAATTATAACCGAAGAGCATATTTGTTCGATGATATGCAGGTTTTCGTGGCTATGGCTGCCGGCTGCATCAAAATCTACAACGTGTATAAGTTTGGAATTTTCAGTTCTCCATATTCTCGCCATTTCGACAGGATCACTACCGTATTCTGGGCAATTCAATTCAGGAATACCCTGAACAACCCGCACGGTTTTTCCGTGCTTTATGTCGATTGAAGGAATAACTAATAAATACCTCATCTAATTACTCCTTTTCCCGTTCTTCTTTATAATATATCTGTTTATTATAAGCTTTTGTATTTCATTGGTACCTTCAAAAATTTTCAGAATTATTGCATAACGGTAAAATCTTTCAAGCGGTAGTTCGCTGGAAAAAACCATTCCGCCGTGAATCTGCAGTCCTTTATCCGCTACTTCTTCTTGAGAATTACAATTTGCAAGGGATTTTTCAGAGATAGTGAATTCCTTGACCATGTTCCTTAATATATTTTGTTTTTCAGTAAATTTAAACTGCATTCAACTCTCTTTTTCTGATTGAAAGAAAAAATAATCAATTAAGCCTTAAAAACAAAGGTACAATTCAATTAAAATTGAGGGATAAATTGTTGAAAAGATCATTTCAACATTTACTACTTTTCTTATAACAATTTCCATGTATTTTATCTACTTACAAATTCTACCAAACTACCGGATTTCACAAAGTTTTCATTTTGTTCAATTTTCTTGACTTTTCTTTCTTTATTGACCATATTTGAAACAATGAGCAAAGAATTTATACTCAACACCGCGCGGAACGATAAACTTAAGATATCTACTTTCGGAAATGAAATCATTTTAAATGCACCTTGTTTAATTTTTGTTCATGGATTTAAAGGGTTTAAGGATTGGGGTTTCGGGCCTTATTTAGCAGAATATTTCGCGTCAAAAGGATTCTTTGTTATTACTTTTAATTTTTCGCATAACGGAATCGGCGAAAATCTGACTGAATTTACTGAACCGGAAAAATTTGCGGAAAATACCTTTTCCCTGGAGATTAAGGAATTATCCGACCTCATCGATAGTTATTTAAATGGTATTTTCGGAGCTTCAAATAATAATAAAATTGGAATTTTAGGTCATAGTAGAGGCGGAGCGATAACTTTACTTACTGCGGGAAAATTTGAAAATGTAAAAGCCGTTGCCGTGTGGGCTTCTGTTGCTAATCTCGACAGATATTCACAGCGCCAGAAAGAAAATTGGCGCAAAAAAGGCGCATTCGAGGTAATCAACAGCAGAACAAAACAAAAAATGAAATTGAACGTCACATTACTTGACGATTTAGAGAAAAATAAGGACGGAAGTTTAAATATTCAAAAAGCTGTAAATAAATTGCATAAACCTCTTTTAATTGCGCACGGAGAACAGGATCTGGCCGTTCCTATTGAAGAGGGCGAAATGCTTTACAACTGGTCTGACAAAAGCTCTAGTGAATTATTCAAGATTCCAGCGGCGGGACATACATTCGATATAAAACATCCGTTTGAAGGTAGTAACAGGAAATTTGATACTTTAATAAATAAGACAGAATTATTTTTTAAGAAACATTTGCTTTGAGGAAAAAATGCGATCGAAGGAAAAAGTAAAAAACAGCGTACTAATTAATTTTATCTCAAAAATAAGTTCATCCCAGCTATTTTGGATCTTTTCGTTTACGATGTTAACAGCAATTGCGGCACAGATAACTGTACCGGTCAAACCGGTTCCTTTTACTCTCCAAACAATGATGGTAGTACTGGCGGGTGCGTTTCTAGGAAGTAAAAGAGGCGCTTACAGTCAATTGATTTATTTATTTTTAGGCTGTATCGGCTTGCCGGTTTTTGCCCAGATACCGGATCCGGCAATTGGTCTCGCCCGTTTATTCGGTCCTACCGGTGGTTACCTTCTGGCTTTTCCGGTCGGAGCATTTATAACCGGTTATCTGGTAGAGAAAAGTAAAAGTTATTTAAGTGTTGTTGTTTCTATGTTTTTAGGGGAAGCTGCTATTTTATTTTTAGGCGCCTTGTATTTAGGTTCTTTTTATTTACACAATATAGGGGAAGCTCTTATCGGAGGAGCAGCGGTTTTTCTTCTTTGGTCTGTTATAAAAGTTTTCTTTGCAGCGGGTATCTTTAAGGGATTATCCAGAAAAATTTATCATAGTTAAAATTATTTTTAAACCGGTTTAAATAAGCCAGTAATAACTACTGTATGAATCTTAATAATGTCATTTTCATAATACTATTCTTTGCCGCAATGGCATTTTTTGCATTCAATTGCAAACGGCTTCTCGGTTATTTATCCGTTGCAAAAAAGAAGGATAACCGTTCGGGCAATATTTCGGGAAGAATAAAAAATGTTCTTACTGTTGCTTTCGGACAGTCGAAATTATTAAGAGATAAAAAAGCCGGAATTCTTCACTTCCTTATTTTCTGGGGTTTTGTGCTCTTTCTTTTCGCCGTTGTTGAAGCCCTGGTTCAGGGATTTTATACTCCTTTCAGCTGGGCAATTGCAGGACCGTTTTATTCTGTTGTCACAATTATACAAGACATATTCGGTTTGCTTGTTGTCATGGCTGTAATTTACGCGTTATACCGCCGCTATGTTATTCATATTAAGCGTTTAGAAGTAGACAAATACGGTAAAATAGACGCACTGATAATTTTACTATTTAATATTGGCGGTTGTGCTTGCAATGTACGGAGAGAATATCTCGCTAATCGCGAAAAACAATTTTGTCCTGGGTAGGTATGAAATAAGACCGGTATCGGCGTTGTTGAGTCCGCTGTTTTTCGGTTCGTCTTCGGCAGGCGCATCAACCTTTTATCATATTTTCTGGTGGATGCACATTAGTTTTGTGCTGGGATTTCTAAACTATCTGCCTTATTCAAAACACCTTCACGTACTCACTTCAATACCAAATACATACCTTGCTAATGATAACTCAATAAGAAACACATTAAAACCGATCGATCTTGAAGATGAAAGTATTGAAGTTTACGGCGCTGCTGATATAGAGCAATTTTCATGGAAGCAGCTGCTTGACGGTTATACGTGCACGGAATGCGGAAGGTGTACTGCGGTTTGCCCTGCTGCTACGGTAGGGAAGTCTCTTTCCCCCCGCAAAATATTGGAGGATCTAAGAAAGCGTACAATGGAAAAAGCGCCTCTGGTTTTGGAAGGTATTTCCGAAGGTGAGGTATTCGAAAAAACACTTGTTCATGATTACATTACAGATACCGAGCTCTGGGAATGTACAACATGCATGGCCTGCGTTCAGGAATGCCCGGTTATGATTGAGCATGTCGATACTATAGTTGATTTACGTAGAGACCTGGTTCTTACCGAATCTCAATTCCCTTCAAATCTTAACAGTGTATTTAAGAGTATAGAGACTAATTTTACTCCTTGGGCATTTAACCAAGCCGACAGGGCAAACTGGGCAGAAGGAATGAATATCAAAACCATGTCTGAAGATCCTAACGGCGAGATTTTATTCTGGGTTGGATGCGCCGGATCGTTTGACAACAGGTATAAAGAAGTAACAAAGGCATTTGCCTCGCTTATGCAGAAAGCCGGAGTTGATTTCAGGATACTCGGTACAGAAGAAAAATGCAACGGCGATACGGCCAGGAGACTTGGTAACGAGT
This sequence comes from uncultured Bacteroidota bacterium, assembly GCA_963739955.1. Classification (GTDB taxonomy): domain Bacteria; phylum Bacteroidota; class Ignavibacteria; order Ignavibacteriales; family Ignavibacteriaceae; genus FEN-1297. Next base: position 7,010 of record CAVUCX010000075.1, read on the forward strand.
ATCTTGCGCAAATGATGATGAAGGAAAATATCGAATTGTTAAACAATTACGGAGTAAAAAAGATTGTAACCGCGTGTCCGCATTGTTTTCATTCACTCGGAAACGAGTATAAACAATTTGGAGGAAATTACGAAGTTGTTCATCATTCTCAGTTTATTCATCAATTAATTGATGAAGGTAAAATTCAGTTAAAAGATGATTCCGAAAATCAAAAAGTAACTTACCACGATTCTTGTTACTTGGGCAGATACAACGGAGAATTTAACGCGCCGAGAGAAGCGTTGAAAAGCGTGAAGGGACTTGAGATTACAGAAATGAAAAGAAATAAAACAAAAGGTTTCTGCTGCGGCGCCGGCGGAGGTCGTATGTTCCTAGAAGATGAGGAAGGGGGGAGAATAAACGAAGAGAGAACTAAAGAAGCTTTAGCAACCGGAACGGATACCATCGCTTCCGCATGTCCGTTTTGTATGACAATGCTAACAGACGGAGTGAAACATTTTGATAAATCCGATGAAGTCCGGGTTAAAGATATTGCAGAGATCGTGTACGAAAATTCTAAATAACATTATACATTAAATTATTTTTCAGGAGGATCGCATGGAGAAATTCGAAAGTTTATTACAAGCAGTTAAAAATTTGGAAACAGATTTTGAAAAGTTTTATGTAAAGGGACAGGCTGCTGCCGGTACCCGTTTACGCAAAGGTCTGAGCGAATTGAGAAAACATGCTCAGGATGTCAGAAAAGATATTCAGGATGTTAAGGCTCAAAGAAAAGCCGAAAAACCATAATTATATTCCGGTGTAGCACAGATTAATAATCTGTGCTACATTTTTTTATGAACAGTATTTACTTCCTTTTAATATATCTTTGTTTCTGCATACCTTCGGGCATTCATACGGATTCTACTTCATCGAAAGTTAATAATGAATTTACAAAATCCGATTCCATTGTTACAATAACTATTACCGCCGTTGGTGATTTGATGTGTCATTCACCTCAGTACAAATACGCTGAGGTAAAAAAAGACAGCTTTGATTTCCGAACATTTTATAAATACGTAAAACCTTTTCTTGAGAATTCCGATTTAACAATTGGTAACCTAGAAACGGTTATAGCCGCTAAGGGTTACAAGTATTCGGGATACCCCATGTTTAATACTCCGGCGGCATATCTTAAGGCATTAAAATTCGCCGGTTTTAATTTAATAACTACAGCTAATAATCATGCACTCGACAAAGGAATTAAAGGCGTTGCTTCCACTATCGGATATCTTAAAAAAGACAGTATAAATTATGAAGGTACTTTTTTATCTCAGAGTGACAGAGATTCAATAAGGATCTACGACCTGAAAGGAATTAAGGTGGCGGTACTTGCGTATACATACGGATTAAACAACAACATATTAAGAAAGAGCAACGGTTATTTAATAAATGTAATCGATACAGTTCTAATTAGGAAGGATATTTATACCGCACGGGAAAAGGGAGCTGAGATTGTATTGGTTTACTATCACTTCGGAGACCAATATAAGAGATACACGTCCAAATATCAGAAAGAGATAGTTGCTAAGACGATTGCGTTCGGTGCTGATTTAATTTTGGGCGGCCACCCGCATGTTATCGAGCCTGCGAGATATTTTAAAACCCAAAGAGCAAAACTCGATACCGGATACGTAATTTATTCACTGGGAAATTTTTTTTCCAACCAGATGTGGCGCTACGCAGATGCCGGAGTGATACTTAAAGTATATATCTCAAAAGATTTTAATAAAGACTCCTTGTACATTTCAAATGTTAGCTATATTCCTACTTGGGTATTTAAAGGTAAGACTGACACAGGAAACAAATATTACATCCTTCCTGATGATACTGCCCAAAGCGACACCATATATAAATTTCTGAGTGTGCAAGATAAAATAAAAATGCATCAGGCCTTTGATGATACTAAGAAAATGCTTTCCACTAAACAGTAAATCAACATATCCAAATAAGCTTACTTTTGGTTCATGAATTCGAGTACCGGATTAATATTGCAAAATGTTAATTTATGATTTATGCATCTGCTATCAAAATCTTAAGCTTTGGATGTCCAAACCACCAATAAACCGCAACCTAGTTCCCAATAAAACAATTGATTTAAAATACATCAAGCGCAGATTTGAATAAGTATTTTAAACATCGATATTTTAAATTTGATGAGCTTTTCACATTATTCAAACGGGAGCAAATCTCAATTTAATTTTCATACAGTTATTTACCTGGTGCATATTTAAACTGAAATTTCTTTTTGAATAATCTTAAATATATAAAATAAATTGAAGGTATATAATGGACTTTTACTTTGTCGTTTTATTCTTCCATATATCCGGCGCGTTCATTCTATTTATGGGAATGAGCCTGGAGTGGGTCGGAAACAGCAGACTTAACGGGTCAACTAAAAAGGAGCAGGCGATAGACTGGGTGAATTTTTTATCATCTCTTAAGTTTGCTTTTATGATAGGTGGGATATTGCTTCTCATCACCGGTATTTACCTTGCCGCCGCAAAATGGGGCTGGACACCCTGGATTTTGGTTTCATTTTTACTTTGGCTTTATATAACATTGCACGGTTCCATAGTTACCGGTAGAAAAGTTGTGAAGTTCAACGGATTCTTAAATGAAAATCCTGCAATATCTTCAAATGAACTTATTAACCGGATCAGCAGTTTGAAACTTATGAACTTATTGCAGTCAAGATTGGCAGTAGGAATGGGTGCTGTCTTTATTATGACTGTAAAACCAAATCTGCAGGGTTCAATAATTATTGTAATAATTGCATTAAATTTGGGAATTGTACCTCTCCTTTCTAAAAGAAAAACTGGAGTCCAAAATTAGCAAATGTCGAACTTGACGGCAGAAGATAAAACCTTTAAAACACATCTTCTAACGATATTGTCAATAAAATTTAAAACTTTTAAGTTGTTTGTTCATATATAATGTCTTTAATGTCGTAAGTTTTAAAACTGAAACCATGACGCATTTTTTCCTTCCCTCGGTTTTTAATTAATTTTCCGGTTAAATACCTTTTATATTATATGTGGCTGTAAACGAGATAAAAATCTATATCAAAACCTAATCCGTTATCGATAGAGATGATCTGATCTATTTCGTTCGTCTTCTTCCATGCCCGCAATTGCATCGTGATTATCGCTAAGTTCTTCTGCGTAATGATTCAGAGTCTTTTTCAGATCTTTATTTATTCTCGAAAGATTTTTAAGAAAGCGGCTTCTTTCATTTTCAACCTTTTTTGTTATAATTTTTGAAATTGTAAAGATAAGTTGATCGTTTTACACCGGACGGGAAGTCCATGTCAACTAAATAATTTCTCCGCTTTTAGTTACATATCGATTTTCAAAATTCAAAAGAGGTTTGGATTAAGTAACTTCTTCGCGGGCCCTGGAGGCCATATCCTTATCATCATGAAATACATTTATTGGTCTTATAAATAGTTCATCCATAGAACAACCGAGAAGTATGAGTACCGCCGCATTCACTTTTTAAAAATAATTGCCGTATTCTGCAATGCTCGCAGGTCTTGCGAGAAATTAAAGAAAAACTCAAATTTAAAATTATTGACGTCAATTAATAATCAATATTATTGTGGCGGCGTATAAATAAAAGGTTTACAATATCCTTAAAATATTTTAATATTTTTTTGATTCAATTAGAAGTTCAACTCACAGTAAGAAATCTTAGCAAAATAATTAATTTATAAGAGAGAATTTGGTAAGTTGAAATTTGTAGAAAGTTTAAATCAGCCGGCAAAATACTCCAGCTGAATATTATAAGATATTAATAAGTTAAGCGGATACTTTTTGAAAGGAGTAACATCATAATATACCGGCCGGATAATCCTGGCCGGTATAAGTAATTATTTATTTATGGGTTTTTACATACAGTTTTGAATCGAGACTTAGTGGTCCGCTCCCGAAGAACGCAATCATCAATGCACCTCCCATTATTGTTAAATTTTTCATGAACATTACCATCTGCATCTGTGCCGCTGCCGGATTATGCACTGCCCAGAAATTGTGCATCATCAGCGTAACCGGCAGCAGAAAAATTACAATTAACCATGCGCCTAATTTCGCTTTGTATCCTAATGCAATGCTGAGACCACCTAAAGCCGCAATAATTCCCGAAAAAGGAACTAAAAAAGATGCTAATGGAACCCCTGCTCCTGCAGCATAGCTGATTTCCTTCTGAGTAAAATGTCCCAATATTGCCATAATAAATATAAGTGAAAATATCACTCTTCCGATTAATACGATGAATTTCATAATATTACTCCTTTATTTTGAATTAACGGGATAATCGATATAACCCTTTGGTCCTGGCGAATAAAAAGTATTTCTATCTGCTTCCAGAAGTTCGCCGCCATCTTTAAATTTATTGACTAAATCCGGATTTGCAATAAAATATCTTCCGAAAGCTACCAGGTCGCCCTTTGATTCAAAAAGATCTTTTTCAGCGCGTTCAACGTCGTATCCACCTGAAAGAATAATCGTACCTTTAAATTTATTGCGTATTTCTGCTTTGATTGAAGGCTTCACCGGTGGCGCTCCCAAGGCGCTGTGATCTACTATGTGCATGTATACTAATCCTAACTCACTTAATTTTTCGGTAAGCAGTGAATATGTTTCATCTATCTCATCATAAATTGTCATACCGTTGGATACGCCGTAGGGAGAAATCCTTATTCCAAGTTTATTCCCGCCAATTATATCCGCCGTTTTATGAGCGATTTCAAGAACAAACCTGATCCTGTTTTTAATTGATCCGCCATATTGATCTGTTCTTTTATTTACTGACGGATTTATAAATTGCTGTATTAAATAACCGTTAGCACCGTGCAGTTCAACGCCATCAAACCCCGCCTCTATCGCAAGTTTTGCGCTGTTTGTATACTCATCAATTGTATTATTTATATCATCTATACTCATAGCTTGAGGTACAGGATAAGGTTGGAGCTGCATTTGATCGGTCCAAGTTTCACCTTTTAATTGTTCGGCTGACGGAGCTAAAACTTTACTACTAACAGGTAAATTCAGAGGATGCGCAACTCTTCCCGTATGCATTAACTGAACAAATACTTTTCCTTCATTTCCATGGATCGCGCCTGTTATTTTTTCCCAACCGGCGGCCTGTTCTTTATTGAATAACCCAGGTATTCTTGCATATCCTAAGCCGTTCGGAGAGGGAGATGTCCCTTCGGTAATTAATAAACCTGCGTTCGTCCTTTGAGTGTAATATTCCTTCATCATTTCATTAGGGATATTACCAACAGCACGGCTTCTGGTCATGGGAGCCATAACAATTCTGTTTTTTAATTTAATATTCCCAAGCGTATAGGGAGTGAATAAGAGATCCTTCATTTTTTTTCCTTTGTTTTTATTTTGAATAATTTGAAAATTGTCATATCTATACATTTATATATAGAAATATATCGATATATAAATGCAAAAAAAACTATTTAACATTAATTGAATCGGAGATTAAAGATTTAAATTCTTCCAAAGCTTCTTTATTTACCGATATTATAACATGTCTGCCGTCTTTTTCCGCATTTAGTAAACCTGCCTCTGTAAGAATTTTAAGATGGTGTGAGACAGTTGGTTGAGAAAGTTCGGCTATTTTTTCAGCATCGCCGCAAGAAATGCTTCCCATAGATGCAATCTCTTTCAAAAGTCGAATCCGGGTTTTATCCGAAAGAGCTTTTGCTATTTTTACAATATTATCTTCTTTTGTTCTCATATTTATTTATTCAAATGTATCGATATGTTGATTTAAAGTCAACAGAATGCTTGTGACGTTGATTAAGATAACATTGATAGTAAAAAAGCATAAACATCAGGTTCAATTGTTTTTATACAAATGAAATAGTTGCCTTCATATTAATTAAGGCTTTATGGTATGTTATAAATTTATTCTTTGAAATTCTTTGTACCTTTCCGAAGCTTGAAATTGTGGAAATTAACTTGCATTCATTCAACAGCACTCAAAGTAAATCTTTTAGGAATATTTAAAGTCTGCGGCAAGGGTAAAGAAATGAAATCGGAACTTATCTATTTTATTTAATAAAATTTGCCCCGCGAATATTTGAGATAAGTGTTTCCCTGTTATTTTAAAATCAAAAACCAATTAGTAAAGAGAAAAGGGCAGCATAAATTATTTACATCATATTAAGAAACTAGTATAAACGGAAGATTCTCAAAAAGCCGTATAAAGAATCATTAAACTTTTCTATCATAAATCCAACTGAAACTTTCTGTTTCTCCTCCGAAAGAAAATCTTTCGGCTAATGCAAGATATCGCTCGGAAAGATTGCAAAGATAATCCTGAGCTTTTGCCGCGGCGCCGGATAACCCTTTAATTGACGGAACATCCCAGCTTTCTACCAGATTTTTTATGATACTTGCATAGTCTTTCACAGTGTATACTTCAATCCGCTGAGCAACATTCGAGAATTTAGTGAAGAGGTTTTGACTTTTACCGTCACTCATCATTATGGCGGGCATAGTAATTTTTACCTTCATCATTTTTGCGAATGCGAGCACCGCTTGCGCCGGATCGATTTCAAAAATTTTCGACATAAATAATTTATAGGCTTTTTCATGTCTGGCTTCGTCGCCGGCAATTGTACCGCAAATTTTATGGAGCAAAGTATCTCCGTATTTTTTTGCCATTCTTCCCACATTTGAATGGGAAATTTTTGTTGCGCGTTCTTGAAATGAAGTGTAAACAAAGCCTAAATAAGGGTCATTCTCAGTTTGCGGATCGAATCCGTTATTGATTAGATGATGTACTGTTACTTCGACTGCTCTCATATCCACTCTTCCGGAAAGGTATAAATATCTGTTTAAAAGATCGCCGTGCCTGTTTTCTTCGGAAGTCCAGCCGCGTCCCCATTTTGCCCATCCCGTAGGGCTGATTCCATTAATGTCTGTTATTCCTTCCAATCTGTTCAACCACGTCTGATATGACGGTAATGCTTCTTCGGTAACCATATCACCTACAAGTACAACAAGTAGATCGTCGGGAATTGTCTTTGCTCTTTCTCTTATTTCATGTATATCCTCTCTCCACCTTTCACTGTGCATATCTGGCATGAAATCACTCGGTTGCCAGCTTTCACTGACGGGTTTTAATAAAGTCGAAATATTTTCATTAACAAATCCTTCGATGGATTTTACTATTTCAAATTTCGATTCGGTTTTAATTTCAGTTAACATTATGTGGATCCTTTTGAAACTTTTATCGATATTTTAATATAGGTAAATAAATATTAATATTTTATGTTCAAATATATAATGAACAAATCGAATTTAAAGGACTATAAAATTATTCTTACAATTAATTACAATTCTCATCTTAAGCTCCTACTGCCATATGTTCGACAGTTGTTTTTAAATATGCATTCTGATCATGGAAAATTGCACCTTCCGGCAGCCAATGCCACAATGGTCCCATTTCTTTTTTTATGATATCATTATAGAATTTGGGTAATTCGGTTGTTTCTTGATCAAAATAAGCTCGGAATTTCGGGTCCAAATTAAGTTTTTTTAATATTGTCTTATTAAAAGCTACTCTTCCGAAACCTTCTTCGGATATAGCCCGCACAACATTCATCCACCTTGGAATAAATGCATTAGTTGCAACCAGGCGTTTTAATATAGCGCTCCATGAGAATGTATGTTCGCCTAAATCTATAATATGTGAATAAAATTCAGCCCAAGAATAGTTTTTCGGTTTGATATTCATTGCATGATTATTATCCAGGAAATGAAATGGAAACGGAATTACTCGATTCATCTGCTGATACTCCATGTTAATCGGCGCAGCCTGCCCGAACGCGGATAACAGCGAATAACCCGGGAAAGCACCGGGCGTCATATCAACAAATTTTTTAGTAAGCTCGAATGGCTCATCTCCCTGGTCCGAATCGAGTCCTAGAACGAAATTTGTTTGAACGTAAGGAATGTACCTCAAGATCATATTGACCTGTTCGGCTACGGCTTTTACCTTGTCGATTCCAGTTAAACTTCCTGTTTTTGATTTATTACCGAGATCAAACCATGATTCTATTCCCGGAAGCATTGCGCCGAAGCCGTTCCTTTTTAATCTTTTTACATGAGGCTCCGATAAAAGTGATAAACTGCTTTCGGCTATAAAATCTATTCTGTTT
>CAVUCX010000076.1:0-55538 GCA_963739955.1 uncultured Bacteroidota bacterium
CAGCTTTGAACTGAAATTGGTGGCCAAGAAGGAAAAAAAGCATACAGTTATTATTGTTCAATCTCCCAGCTGTTAATATCTTTGTTCTTGTCTTCACCCCCTGGAATGCCGTCATAACCATATGAAATAATGTCATAATCACCATGAGCACCAGGAGAAAGATAAATAAAATCGTTGCCCCATGGATCTTTGGTAGTCTTCCTTTCTCTAGATACCCGCCTTTACGCCATTTCTTTGGAGGGTTTGGTTTTGACGTTTTTAATACGCCAAACTGAACCAGTAAGTTACAGTAACAATAAACGTATTGCTGACGGATATTTTGTTTTCTTCGATATGGAAATATTTTATTATATCATTCTTAATATGTTTAAAAGATACAATAATGCGTGAAGATTCCGACAACGCTTTTTTATTATTTATTGCCCTGTGCAGTCTTTCTTGGCTTGAAAAAAATTCAGGATAATGATATTCCTGGAGATCGTGCATTGTAGTAATTATCGGAATTTTCAGGGAGTATACCGGCGAATATTGTGACGGAACATGAAATAAAGACATATCCTTTTTATTTATCCGCAATTTATACGGATTTATAAAAAATGAAAGCTTCTTAAGAAAATTTATTTTTTCCGAATCCGGGAAATAATTTTTTATAAGTAAATGCATATCATAGAGAAAGTAAGAAAGCATAAGAGGGTATTTTACATTGAACTTGCGTCTGTCTATTTCAAGAGACTCAATTTTGGGGTCGTTAAGAAAACTTGAGATATAGGTTCTTATTTCCGGCGAGTATATTAAATAAATTTTTTCAATTTCATTCGAGTTCTGCAATATTCTCAATATGCCGATGGAGTAAGTAAAAGCTCCGCCTGCTTTAATTGTGGTATGATGAATATAATAGCCTATTTTCATAAATTAAGATAAATTAAAGTATTGATGAGCTTAATCTAGTTTTTTATTGTAAATATAATTGTCGTTTTTTTTATCCGTTCCCACTTTTTCAAATCCGAAATTTTCATAAATATTTTTTGCAATTATATTATCGGGATGAACTTTGAGCATTATAGTTTTTATATTATTTAATTTGCAAAATGCTATAGAATATTGGAGACTTAGCCGGGATAATCCTCGGCCGGAAAATTCTTTTGCTATTAAAACTCCGTAAGAAGGAATTTCAAATCCTTCATCGAATCCGCGAAGCATGAAGATACCCGCAAGTTCGTTAGCTGCGTAAATACCCCAGTAATGATCTTTTATTTTTTTCCCCAAAAGATCTTTAATAGACTTTAAATTAAAACTAAAAGCAGTAAAATGTTTAATATAATCTTCTTCCTGATTTTTAATCAGAGTTAAAATTTCATCCGCTGCGTCGGTGTTTAATATATGTATAGTGATATTTTTTAAATTATCCGGAATCAATTGAAATAATCTCTGATAATTTGCGAAATGCTTTTTACATCGCTTTCCGATAACCCGGGATAGCTGGGCAGATTTATACCTCTTAATGAGATGTCTTCTGCGACGGGAAACTTTGTACCTTCATTATAGTACATCTTCATTAAATGTATCGGGAAAAACATAGGCCTGGTTTCTACTCCTTTATCCTTTAGGTGATTTCTCAGTTTGTCCCTGTCTTCCTGCTCTTTCACGAGTATATTATACATCCAGTATGTATTAAAGATATGAGTTTCTTCCGCGGGAGTAATTACAGGCGAGCCGGAAAGATATTTATTATACCAAGAAGTAATGTTACGTTTTTTTTCAATTACTTCCTCAACGTTCTCTAATTGAGCTAAGCCTATGGCGGCGCAGATATTGGTCATCCTGTAGTTATAACCTATTATATCGTGCCAGTATTCTCTGTCTTTTGCAAGTCCTTGTCCTTTAATATGAAAACATTTTTCATAAAGCGATTTCTCATTCATAACGACCATACCGCCTTCGCCGGTAGTTATGGTCTTGTTACCGAAAAAACTGAATGCGGCTATATCGCCGAAAGTACCGACATGTTTATTTTTATACTTAGTTCCTATTGCTTCGGCACAGTCTTCTATTATGAAAAGATCATTTTCTTTTGCAATATTTATTATCTCGTCCATATCGCACGAATTTCCGTAGAGATGCACGGGCATTATTGCTTTTGTTCGAACGGACATCTTTCTCTTTATGTCATCCGTATCTATTTGCCATGTATCCTTTACAGAATCGACGAAGACAGGTGTTGCTCCCGTATATTGAATAGCGTTTACAGACGCAATGTAGGTCAAAGTGGGAACAATAACCTCATCTCCTTCTCCGATGCCCAGCGTAAGCAAAGCCAGATGAAGCGCGATTGTACCATTGGGAACAGCCGCGGCATATTTAGCGCCTATAAATTCGGCAAAATTTTCCTCGAAAAGGGTAATGAATTTTCCCTTCGATGATATCCATGTCGAATCCAAGCATTCGTTTACATATTTTTTTTCGTTTCCTGTTAAAAGTGGCTGGTATACAGGATATTTAAATTTCATAGACGTAAGGATATTATAATTATTAAAATTCATAACTAATTTGCCTGAAACTGCTTTGCTAATATATTAAAGTTTGTTTATAAGTTAAAATTAGAAAATTAATTTAGTTTAATAATCTTAAGTTAGTTATATTCATCAAATAAATTTTTTTTAAAAAGAACGGTTTGTAAATCTATGGAAGGAAAATTCTTAAGTAATATAAGATGCTGCGTTTGCGGCAATACCGATTCTGAAAAATTTTCTCTTAAATACAATAAACAAGATTTCGTGGTGGTAGAATGCGGCAAATGTTCATACCTATTCGTACCCCAGTATTTCAGCAAAAAAATTACTTACGAAGAATATAAAAATGAAGACGTTTTAAACCAGGTGAAGGCGGGAAACAACTGGTTAAAAATGCAAAGGCATTTGTTAAGATTTAAATTCATAAAAAAATATAAACCTTCGGGCAGATTGTTCGACCTGGGAGCGGGATGGGGACATTTTCTTCAAACTGGTAAACATTTGGGGTACGATGTTCACGGCATAGAAGTAGCCGATATGCCGTTTAAATACGCGCGTGAGGAATTAAATCTTCCCGTCGAACACATTAACTTTTTTGATATGGAAATTCCTGATAATGGTTACGATCTGATTACCATGTGGGATGTTTTGGAACATATACCCGATGCGGATAAGGTAATAGAAAAATGTAACAGGATGCTTAACGACGGCGGCTATGTTATTATTCAAGTTCCTCAAATTGACAGTGTTTTTGCCCGCTTGCTGAAAGAGAACTGGCATATGATAGGAACCGGGCATGTTAATTATTTTTCTAAAAAGACCGTAAAAAAATTATTTGATAATTACGGTTTTAAAGTGAAAAAAATAAAATCTTCTTTTGAGTTAAAATTGTTTCTGATGTATGTGCTTGGCAGGAAAAAAACTTCGGAAGCGGACAAGCAGGAATATTTTAATAAAACTACCGAAAAACCCAAATGGATACTATATTTGATGATTATTTTCCATAATATAATTTATAACTCAATGTCTTTCCTTGGTGTAGGCGACGAAATGATGGTTGTGGCCGAGAAAATACAGTCATTGGATAAGTCCTAGGAATAGTTTGCTATTTCCAATTATAATAACTAATTTATAAAAATTAGATTTGTATAGCGGGGGATCCAAAATGAAGTTAAATTATATTTTTTTAAGTATAATAACTTTTTTTATTATGGGGTGCACGTCAAATATTTCCACTTCCTTGAAGAAGCCGAGTCATTCCGACGGTAAGATCTCACTTAGTATTAATAATAATCCGCAAAATGTTGAGGAAGTAATCGCATATCTCAGCAGAAGCGGCTACAGTACTTTAATAAGCCGTTTGAATTTATTAAACAACGGCAATGCAGATTTATTCTTTAAGAACGTTGACAAAGGTAAGTGGCATTTAAAAGTTGATGCGAAAAATTCCTCTAAAATTACTATTTATTCGGGAGAATCCAATGTTGAAGTAGAAAACGGTCAATTAACTAGAGTTAATTTAACGCTTTCTCCCGATAACAACGGTAAAGGTAGTATTTATCTAAAAGTAAACTGGGGAACGCAGTATGTCTGTATAGATTATTCGGGTAATCCCATAATGACAAAACAGAATAATCCTAGCAATCCTAATTCGGTAGGTGCTTCCAAAATATTATACGACAACGGAATTTATAAGATGTGGTATACATGTACGTATAATTCGGGTAAGGGAAATGTGTGGTACGCCGAATCTTTGGACGGAATTAAATGGCAAAATAAGACAAATCAGCCTGTTTTTACAAACAATTATTCTGGAACATGGGATGATTATACCGTGGGAGCCGGTGCGGTTATAAAAGATCATTCGGGTAATTACTTAATGTACTATAACGGGTGGAGTTCGCAGAACGGGAAGTGGCAGATAGGGTTGGCAATTTCTTCCGACGGAATTCATTGGAAAAGATATAATGACCCGATCTTGAAAGCCAATAATTCAAATGAATTTAAAATCGGCGTGGTATCGGTATTAAAAATAGATAAATTGTACTATATGTACTATTCATCAAGCCCGAAATACTATTATGATAAAATGAGAATTAATCTAGCTACCTCGCAAGACGGACTGAATTGGACAAGATTTCCCGACAATCCAATTTTGAATCCTACCGAATCGTGGGAAGGAGCAGGCGTAACATACCCTTCGGTGATATACGATGATAACAGGTTCATTATGATTTATAATTCCACCGACCGGACAAAGTTCGGAATAGCTTTTTCAGAAGACGGCAAAAAATGGACAAAAAACTCAAATTATTTTTTTGATAAATCTGCAACAAATAGTAAATGGGAAAAAATAAACTACCCGTTTTTAATGAAATACGGGAATGAATACCATCTTTATTATTCCGCGATTCCTTCAGGTTACTCGATAGAAATTTGTTTTGCCGAGGTTTTGGGTTTATAGAATTTAAATGGAATACTTTTTTTCGAATATTATTGAGGATGTAATGAAAACTAGGTCTTTAATCTTTAAATTGCTGGCCTTCGTTATGCTCCTGGCGGGTTGTTCCAAAGATAATCCGACTTCTACGAATTTCACTTCTTCCGAAAATAACACGCCTGGCAATATATCTTTAAAAATAGACAAAAATACGGTACCAAATAATGTATCGGAAGTAATTGCATATTTGAGCCGTGCTGATTACGATACGCTTACTGGTCAGCTTAATTTAACTACCGATACTAGTGCGGATATTTCCTTTCCGAATATTGCAGCCGGTGTTTGGCATTTGAGAATAAATGCTTTAAGCTCTGAAGGCTTGGTTATGTACTCCGGGGAGACTGATGTACAGGTGAACGCAGGTACTTTTACAGATGTAAATTTAACTTTGATGCCCGCCGGAAACGGTACCGGATCCGTTTACATTCATGTTAATTGGGGGACGGGTCAATCCAGTTTTGTTGATTACAACATGAACCCGATTTTTACTATCTATAATAATCCGAGCTTCCCGAACCTTGTAAGTATGTCCAAGGTGATAAACGATAACGGTATTTATAAAATGTGGTACGTCTGTACTTACAATGCCGGAAAAGGCAACGTATGGTATGCGGAATCAAAGGACGGAATAAATTGGAAAAATCTATTTAATAATCCGGTGTTTCAAAATGATTCGGACGGAACATGGGATGATTATACTGTACAATGCGGAGCAGTGCTAAAGAAAGATAATCTGTATCTTATGTACTATAACGGATGGCAATCACAATACGGTCAATGGCAGATTGGACTTGCAGTTTCAAACGACGGATATAGCTGGGAAAGATATAATGATCCCATTTTAAAAGCCGATTCTTCTGCAAATTATAAATTGGGTGTAATTTCTGTATTGAATGTAAATGGTCTTTATTACATGTATTATACTTCAACCGGAATTGGTTATAACTCCAATACGTCTGTTAATCTGGCTACTTCGGTGGACGGAATAAAATGGATCCGGTATTCGGGAAATCCAGTTATCAGACCTACCGAAAACTGGGAAGGAGCAAGTATCTTTTATCCGGCTGTAATCTATGATAATCGACAATTTATTATGGTATACAGCAGCAATGATAGAACCAAATTCGGGATCGCATATTCTCAAGACGGTAAAAATTGGTCTAAATCTTCGACACCAACTTTTACGGTTAATGATTCTAATCTGAAGCCAGAGCAAATTAATTATCCTTTCTTAATGAAGATCGGTAATGAATATAAATTATATTATACAGCTACGGTAAATAATATTATTTCCTTATGCTATGCGTACAACTTAAATCTAAAGTAATTTAGAGAATTTTTCTGCCTCGATTATCCAAAGTTATATCAAGATAATTGATAAAGACTTATATCTTTCTATTAACTTTAATAAATTATCGTGTTTTTGAAATGTTATGGATAATCTTAATATGGAGATTCAATTCTATCCAATTTTATCCGAATTAGCAGTTGAATTGTAAAATAATGATTAAATCATTTATGTTTAAAATATTTAATTGTATTATATTTCAATAAATTATTATTGTGATAAGTGAGCTGATAGTATGATCGAATATGAAAATCTTCGTGATGTCAATGAACAATTCTTCGGAGATCTCACACACAACTTTAATAATGTGTTAAATGCAGGTGTTTTTGTGCATGGAAGTTATGTCCGCAGATTTGAGGAGGCTTTTGCAAAATATACAGGCGCAGAATTATGTATAGCATGCGGCAGCGGGGCTGATGCGGCATTATTGGCGATAAAAAGTATTGATTTTGAAAAGGGCAGTGAAATCATTTTATCTTCTAACAGCCCGGTGACTTCATTTCTGGCGATTGTTTACTCGGATGCAGTACCTGTATTAATTGAACCCAGTCTGAAAACATATAACATCGACCCGGATTTGATCGAAGAAAAAATAACTTCTAAAACAATAGCAATATTAGCGACACATATGTTCGGTAAAGCGTGCGATATGGAAGCCATAATTAGAATTGCACAAAATAATAATTTAAAAGTTATTGAGGATTGTTCCCATTCTCACGGAGCAAAGTTTAAAAATAAACGCACAGGTTCTTTCGGTTTAACAGCCTTTTTCGGTTTCGAACCGGAGAAAATTGTCGGCGCATTGGGTAATGCCGGTGCGGTTTTAACATCGGATAAGGAGATAAAAGATAAAATAATATCATTAAGAAATTGTAAAAAAAACGATGGCACCCGGTATGACTTGGCAAATTTTAATTCTTGTCCGAATGAATTACAAAACGGTTTTTTACTTTCAAAATTAAAAAGGATAGATGAAATAATTGAGCATAAAAGAAAATTGGCAAATCTTTATACAATGTTCTTAAAAGATGATTTTGTTAAACCATTTGATGACGATGATTATTACGATGTTTTTTTTGAATATAACATTAGACATCAACAAAAAAACGAGTTAAAAGAATATCTTTTTAAGAACGGAGTTCAGACAAATATACACCAAACCTTAAATCCAGAAACTCATTATGCTCTAGAGAAAATTGATTTTCATGAATTTTCCACCACTGAAGAAATTAATAAAACTATGCTTGGCTTACCCATATCATTTGCTCATACAGAAACGGATATATTTAAAATCATTGAGATTATGAACAAATTTTAAGTTTTTATTTGAAGTCTCTATAAACTTTATAGTAACTCAGAAATCCACCTTCTTAGAAGGTGGATCCTTTTATTTCAACGGGGATCTCAATGAAATATTATATCAGTTCGCTTTTATTTATCTTAATATTTACCTTCGCGGGTTGCTCAAAAGATTTGTCGACCTCACCTCACAGTGAAAATGTGCAAGGAGGGCTTTCGCTTAAAATTGACAAAATCTCATCTCCCAAAAATGTCATTAAAGTGATTGCGTACTTAAGTAGAGCTGATTTTGACACATTTGCGGGGGAATTAAATTTATTAAGCGACACCAATGCCGATATTTCATTTAAAAGTGTTCCGGTCGGAACATGGCATTTAAAGGTTGACGCATTAGATTCCGACAGTGTAGTTTTCTACAGCGGCGAAACAAACGTTGACGTTAACGCGGGTATTACTACGCAAGTAAATTTGACATTAATGCCTACAGGCTTAGGTACCGGCGATATAGAGATTGCGGTTAATTGGGGTCAGACAATTAAACATTGGGTAGATTACAAAAATAATCCGGTATTTA
Source organism: uncultured Bacteroidota bacterium (assembly GCA_963739955.1). Lineage (GTDB taxonomy): Bacteria > Bacteroidota > Ignavibacteria > Ignavibacteriales > Ignavibacteriaceae > FEN-1297. The sequence goes on from CAVUCX010000076.1 coordinate 8,232, forward strand.
ATGTAAGCGATATCCCGTATTTCACATATTCGGTTTCTCAGGCACAAGTTATGTATGACAACGGTACATATAAAATGTGGTTCATGAATTTATATGATTCGGGTAGAGGAGATATTAGCTATGCGGAATCGAAAGATGGAATTTCATGGCAATTAGGTAGTCAAAGTCCGGTATTAACTGCCGGAAGTCCAGGCGCCTGGGACGATTACTCTGTCGGAATGGGATATGTTCTAAAAGATAACGGTTTATATAAAATTTATTACTCGGGAACTCAGGACTCTCATTACGGCCCGATTCAAATAGGTTTGGCAACTTCCAACGACGGAATTCACTGGGAGAAATATTCCGGCCCGGTATTAACCTCTGATAACAATCAGTATTTCCTAGCTGTACAAAACGTAACTAAAATCAACAATGTTTATTATATGTATTACTCTGCAAGCAGAATCAATGATTATAAATTTAATATTAATTTGGCAACTTCTGCGGACGGAATAAATTGGACCAAGTATAGCGATAATCCTATCTTATCACCCACACTGGATTGGGAATCCGGAAGTATTAGTTACGCTAGCTTAGTTAAATCTGATAACGGTTATAAGATGTCATACACTTCAAAAGCACAGAACGGAATCGGACTTGCATATTCAAGTGACGGAATACATTGGGTGAAGGATTCAGCAAATCCCATATTTAAATTATCAGATGTTTCAAACGGCTGGTGTAGTAAAATAAGCTATCCTTTTTCCGTTATGGCGGGTAATGAATATAGAATATATTATTCAGGAAACGGGAGCGACGGCCAGTATCATTTAGGATTTGCCGAATGGCAATAGGGAATTAGACTTATCTAAAATTTTCCCTAATTCGCCGGCAATGTTCTTCCTGTTAAATATTTCTACTTTGGAAAGATCGGTATTAAAAGTATCGATCTTTTCAAAAAACTCATCCGCATTTTCATTGTATTTAAATATCATACCCGCGTTTGCGCTTTTAATAATATTACCTACTTCCTGATTATCGTCCCCGAATGCTATTATAGGTTTTCCCATACGTAAGTATTCGAAAAGCTTTCCCGGAACATGCCTGCGCTCGGTTGCACAAACCAGCAGGCACGTAGCTTTCTGAAGTTCTTTTAGCATTTCGTTATATGGGAGAAAACCTAAATATTCGGTAAATTCCTCAAGACCGTTTTCCTTTATCGCTTTTTTAATTCCCGGGCTTACCGTTCCGATAAACCTGATTTTTATTTTTTCCCCGTTCTTTATTTCCCGTTCAATCTTTTCCCAGAAAGCCGGTATATTCTGATAGTCGAAAATATTTCCGGCATGCATTATAATAATTTCATCTGCTGCTTTAGTAGGAAAAATGTTCTTAAAACTATCCTCGTTATATCCCCAATACAATACATGAGATTTATCCTTAAGAAAGTCGTATTTCTTTATATAATCCGTTTTCATCGTCGAGGTAACAAAAACTGCCGACGCGGCATTTTTCAACACGCTTTTTTCGAAATAATTATCTAGCTTTAGTGTAAGCGCGCTTCTTTTAAAATTTTTGTAATATACTATATCCACCCACGGATCAATAAAAACCGGAATGTGAGGGATAGAAAATTTTTTACTTATTTTTTTTGCAATAAGGTGACCCGTATGTGGCGGGCCTATTGATACAACAGCATCTATTTTTTCTTTCTTTAAGAATCTTTTTGCTTTACTTGTCCCGGGAAAATACCATCCGGCTCTGGCATCGGGAATAAAAAGATTCATCCTTATCCAAATTGAAATACGGTGAGTAATGTTCTTGTTTGTCTTAGATATTGTCTCTGACGCGGCCATCGGGTCGTTCTTGCTTCTTCCGATAAATTTAAAATAAAAATTAAAAGGATCCCATGACTTTGTTCTTATCACCTTTACGTTTTTATCTATTTCTTTCAACAGACTTTTATCCGTATGTGAGAAAGCGTCTTCTTCAGCCGTTAGAACCAGCGGCTGCCAGTCGTGTTCGGGAAGGTATTTTATAATATGCAAGGGCCAATGCACCGTAGCTTTCCCCGAAGGAGGCCAGAAATATGTCACGAATAAAACTTTTTTCATCCGCATAATTATAATTTTGTTCCTAATAAACGGATTACGCTGGCTTCACCGGAATGGTAGCTGCCTTCATTTAAAATAATTTCAGTCTCTTCAAGTTGATCGAATTTTAATTCGTGAAAACTCTCTTCTATTTCGGAAAAAGAGTATAACAACTCAAGCTCTTTTGGGCCCCCGGAAGTTTTTCCGGCCTGTTTTTTAGAAAACATTTCGAGGATTAAACTGCCGTTAGTTTTTAATGCACTTAAAATCAACGAATGCAATTTTTCTCTTATGATTCCGTGAAGATGAACAAAAATTATTCCTACAGCATCATAACTTTCCGGGATTATTTCCATGTCTTGAATTCCGGCGACTTTATAATTAATTGTTGTATTATTATCTTCGGCTAGTTTCAGAGCTTTATCACGAGCTTTTGAACTCGAATCAAATGCATCCACATGCCAACCGCTCTTCGCGGCAAAAACCGCATTTCTTCCCTCTCCTTCGCCTAACAATAAAAGTCTGCCCGGTTTAAGCTTTTCTATCTTTGTCCTGAAGAATTCGTTCGGTGACGTGCCATACACATATTCTGACTGAGAATACCTATCATCCCAAAAATTATTCATGATAATATTAGTTGTAAATGAATATTTAATACAAAATTAAATTTAAATATATTGATAGGCAGTTATAAATCATAATCTGGTTTTTGCAATTAAAAATGTATAAATCAAATTTGATCGGGAAATTATGTTTTTAAATTTTATTAGTACCGCAATTCCGCCTTATAAGGTTTCTCAGCAAAGGGCAGGATACGAATTAAAAAAAAGAATGGGAGTTAAGCCTTCTGTCGGGAGATTGATCGACTCAGCTATTACGCATTCCGGAATTGAATCCAGATATATTGTAATACCGGATGCGGAGGATTCCGAAGCGGATAAATTTTATTCTAAAGATGAAGATTATTTTAAACCGGATACTGAATCGCGAATGCGGCTTTATGAAAAATGGTCAAAGATCTTAGCGGCTGACTCCGTCGATGCTATTCTAAACAAAACCAACTGTGATTCAGGTAAAATAAAGCGGCTGATAACAATATCATGTACCGGTTTTTTTGCACCGGGAATCGATTATTATCTGATTGATAAATTTAAATTTTCCGAAAATATAAAAAGGACCAACATCGGTTTTATGGGATGCGCAGCTTCAATCATCGGATTTAATTCCGTTCTTGAGTCAGCCGTATCTTTAAAAGAAGATGAAAGTGTTTTACTGGTTTCTATTGAGTTATGCAGTATCCATCTTCATACCGAACCAACCAGGGACAACATACTTGCTAATATTATTTTTGCCGACGGTTGTGCCACAGCACTATTTTCAAAAAGTAAACTCAGCCCGGGTACCTCTTTATTTCTTTTATCAACAGATTCGGTTTTATTTCCCGAATCGCAGGCATTAATGGGCTGGAATATAGGTAACTACGGATTTGAGATGATCCTTTCTTCGGATATTCCGAAAATTATATTGAATAAGGCTGTCCCTAAGTTAAAAGAGATACTTTATGAAAAAGGTTTGAACATTTCCGATATAAAATTCTGGGCATTACATCCTGGCGGAAGAGCGGTTCTGGATGTGCTGCAGGAAGGTCTTTCTCTTCAGGACGATGAGTTGTACTTTTCAAGAAAAGTATTGAGGGAATACGGCAATATGTCCTCTGTTTCTATTTTATATATTTTGAAAGAAATTATTAACTCCGGTAAATTGAAGAGCGGCGATTATTGCGTCGCTGTGGCATTCGGACCCGGACTGACGATGGAAGCAGCACTTTTTAAAAGTATATAACATGCTGCAGCGCGAATACAAACCGGAAATAATGGATGATTTTTCAATAAGAGACGAAAGAATTAATTCCGCCTTATCTGAATTGAAAATAATTAATAAGTATCTCGGAGGAAACAAAATTTCCGAAATAGGAATTAAAAAATTACTGAAAGGGCGTAGCGGAAAAAATAATATTAAAATTCTTGATGCCGGCACCGGGGGAGCGGATAATCTGATCCGTATTAAAAATGAAAAAGCGGGTATTGAAATCTTCGGAATAGATTTGAACAAGCAGACCTGCAAAATATTAAAAGATTCTTATCCCTCGATAAATATTGTTTACGGTAATATGATGTTACCGCCCTTCGCAATTGAATCATTTGATATAGTTCATTTCTCTTTAATTTTACACCATTTTAGTGAAACCGCCATTAAAAAAATAATTCAAGATTATATGGCCGTATCTAAAATTGGTATTGTAATAAATGATCTTCACAGGTCGTATACGGCTTATTTGGGAATTAAAATTTTAACAGCATTATTTTCCAAAAGTAATATGGTTAAAAATGATGCTCCGCTATCTGTAAGAAGAGGGTTTAAGAAAAATGAAATAATAAAAATTATCGAAGATGCCGGCACTTTCAAATACATAATAAAATGGCATTGGGCATTCAGATGGATGGTTGTAATTTTTAAGTGATGTTAAGTCGATGACAATTAAAAAATATGATGCGGTTGTAATTGGAGGAGGGCCGGCAGGTGCTGCCGCGGGGATCTTCTTGTCTCAGTTAGGTTTCAATGTATGTATTGTCGAAAAAAAAGTATACCCCAGAGATACACTCTGCGGTGAATTTTTGTCCCGTGAAATAATAACACAATTAAAAGAATGGGGCTTTTTAAAAGAATTTCTCTTAATGAACCCCAATCAGGTAAAAACGTTCAAATTAATAAATACGGACGGAAGTTTTATAGCAAAAACATTAAGCTTTGATGCTTATGCAATAAGCAGAGCCGACTTCGATCATTTCCTGTTGAATAAAGCAAAAGCAACTAACGCTGCAGTATTGCAGCCGGCAAAGGTCACTTCCATAGTTCGCGGAATAAATAATTATAAGATTAAGATATCGCTCGGAAATAATACTATTACAATTGAATCTCCGACGGTTATAGGCGCTTACGGAAAGCAAAATCTTCTTGATATCCAGCTTGAAAGAAAATTTATCAATGTTAAATCCGGTTATTCAGGTGTTAAGTTTCATGCGGACTTATCCCGATTTAAAAATTTTAATAGTGACGAAATATCTATTTTTGCGGGAAATGATTTTTATTGCGGAATTAACAAAATAAACGGTGATAAAGTCACAGTATGTTATCTTGAAAATAGAAAGAATCATCACAACCGCTCAAACTTGCCGCTTGATAAATTGTTTAATCGCAATGAACGTTTGAAAGAAATTTTCTCCGGAATGCAATTCAACAAAAATGATATGTATTTATTTAGGGGAGCCGGTAATATTTATTTCGGCAGGAGAGAAACAGTTAAAAACGGGATATTTATGATCGGCGACGCCGCCGGGATGATTGCTCCTTTGGCCGGCGACGGGATAAGCATAGCGGTTGAATCAGCAAAAATACTCAGTGTAATTTTAGCAAAATTGAAGAACGGTCAGATTTCACATGCAGAGGCGGAATACGAATATGCAACCGGATGGAAGGAACATTTTAAGAAAAGATTTATGGTATCAAGTATTTTGCAGAAAATCGTTTTTAAAAATTATACAAGGAACGGCGGAATTAACTTTTTACGATTTTATCCGGGAATAATGGGACCTTTATTTGAAATGACCAGAGGATAGCAGTATTTATGAATATATTTGGTCATGCGGTTCATTAATTATATCTACTTTTTTATATTTGCATAGAAAAGATAACGTATTTTTGTACTGAGTTTATAATTTCCCGAAAAAATGGAACTAAATTTGAAAGATATTCAGAAATTTATTGTAGTAGGCGACCGAGTTTTAATAAGACCCGAGAGCGAAAATGATAAGACATCCACCGGATTATATCTTCCGCCCGGTGTTTCCGAAAAAGAAAAGGTGCAGAGCGGATATATCATTAAAACCGGACCCGGATACCCGACTGTATCTCAAACTGAAGATGAGCCCTGGAAAGAATCAAAAGAGCCGGTTAAATATATTCCATTGCAGGCCAAGGAAGGCGACCTTGCGATATTCTTGAGAAAGGAAGCATACGAGATAGAATTTGAAAAGGAAAAATTCCTTATTGTTCCCCAATCAGCAATACTTTTGCTGATACGAAACGATATTTTCTAATTTCATCGTTCAAAAACCTGTTGTTTTTAACTGGCAGTTATCAAAGATTTTTATCACTTTCATAATTTTATTCCCACCAGCTGGTAATTTCAAACCGCGATGATTTCAGGTTAATTTTTGCATTATCGATCGCTTGTTTACTATAAAAAAACAATGCGTTACCAGTAGCCTGAAAATCGACGCTTTCCCCCACAAATATCGATGCACCGTAAATACTAGAATTACCGGTTGTTTTGGTTGCTATCTGGGATTTGCCGTAAACAATTACAATACCTTTAAATGTAAAATTCCCGCTCATCTCAAGATTACCGTTTACTATCATAATTCCGTAGCCGCTTGAATTACCGGTTAAATGAACATCCCCATTTAAGTATGTTATTTTAGGATCGGCTGCCGTACCCAGAGTTAGCCCGGTGGAATATGTTCCTGAAGGAAGGGTAATGTCGGAAGCAAAAATATAATTTTGGGTCACTTCATCCCAGTTTGTAATATCAGGAACGGATCGAACGCTCGGTGATTCTCCTGCTCCGAGAATCGCGTTTGAAATTTTATGTTTTAGTGCATTGACAATATAAGTGCTATCTGCAGTTTTATTTACTCCTATTCCCGGAAGGGGCGGATTGCCTGTAAGGTGTCCGTTCATATCATGATCGTTACCGTTGATGTCTATACTCCCGGCTAGATTCAAATCCAGATTAGTTGATGATATATAAATTGAAGAGGAAATTGGAGGCAACGTAACCTGTTTACGTTTTGCATTCACCTTACAATCATGATACACTTTATTATAAAGACCGTTGGAATTGATTATAAGTGCAGAGTCAGGGCCCGATATTGAAATGCTATATGTACCGCCCATCAATTTATTATTCGGAAAATTCCCGCTTAGTGTTTTATCACGACGCAATTTTTCTAAATAAATTTCAATACCCGAATTAGCAATTAGTCTTGACTGAGTGTTGTCGTAATAAGATAGAGTTGTATTTAGACCCCTAGTAGTATTAGAGTTTATTTCCAATATTAAGGTAGAAATTATTGCACAAGACCCCAGCACAATCAGTAATATACTTTTTCCCATTTTAAATATTCCTTGGATGGATAGTTATTTCCCAGTAAGTCGGAACGTAGTTCAAATCCACTTTTTCAGGAGTTTGAAGCCAGATTTCCGTTTTTATATATTTTATGCTGTCCAAAAAAGAAGTAATTTTTCCAAGTGAGTTTTTGTAAGTAAATCTCAAATCGGTAAGATTCAAAGAAGGCCCTTTGAATGTAACTCCGTTTATCTTTCTGTACAAAATTTTGTCATGCGGATTTGGAGTGTTTGTTACTTCGGTTGAATCGCCTAAACTTAAAGTTACCTGATCGATTGTACCGTTTAGATCTATGTCTGCGTAGTAGGTCAACATTTTAGGTTGAGCCACCGTTATCGCAGTACCGTTATATTTATACCCGACCTTCCTAAGATCATTTTCAATTATTTCAGCAAGTGTCTCGGCGTTTTGGTGAAGAATAAGTCCGCTATCAGAAGAAAATTTGGTGCTCATTGATGTGGTATTCAAATTTATCAAAAGCATGAAAACTATTCCCGCAATAATTGTTGCTCCGACTAAATCTAGTATTGTATTCATATTATTTCAAAGTATAAATTGCAGATAATGAAACACCGTAACGAGTAAAAGGACTGGAAACAGATACAGTTGCTTTTTTATAGAATGTCTGGGTACTGCTTACTTCATCCGGAGAATTTCCGTTTACGTACTGGATATCGCAGCTGATATAATATGCTTCAAAATAAGGTGCCGAAACGGTATCTTTATATTTATTAAAATCGTCGACGTCGTTGAAGTTAGGATATACTTCCCCTGATTCTTTTCCTAGAGAATTAGCTGGTGCCAGACTTGCCGGATTTGATGTGGGAAATTGAATTGTTGCCTGGTCAAAACTTTTTCCTTTTATTTCCTCCAACAAGTTTTGAGCAAGAGAAAAAGCTGTTAAGTATAATTTGTTTTCAAAGTCTGATGTCGAGGTATTAAGGACAGCTGAATTAAAATTTAGTGATAGTATAGCCAGAATCATCATTGCTCCCATAGCAAGAAAAGATTGTATGTTATTCATATAAGGCGCTCTTTAAGTATTAAATATGGGAATAATAATACAATAATTATGCCTTCGAGATGATTCGGAAACAGACCTGCTATTTGGACTCAATTTTCAAGGTTGGAGTAAATACATAGTTATTATTTACGAAGCGGCGTCAAATATGACGTCTGATTTGTCGGCTTGTCATCATAAATCTATGTATTTGTAATCGTGTATTTTTCTTTGAAGAGTTCTTTCACTTATTCCTAAAATGGAAGCAGCTTTTGTATAATTGCCGTTACAATAGCTAAATATTGCCAAAACATGATTTCTTTCGGCATTCTTGATAGATATTAATTTTAATTCAGAGAGATTGTTATTCACAGGTTTATTAATCGAAGACGGCAACATAAATTCTTCAATAAAATTTCCGTCGTCGGTAATTGCCGCAGAATTAAGAATTATGTTTTCAAGTTCTCTAATGTTACCTGGAAAATCATAATTTAAAAGCTGCATCATAGCTTTGTCGGAAATTCCGGCAATTTTTTTATTATACATTAAATTACCGGTTTTTAAAAAATGCTGAACTAATAGGGAAATATCCACTTTCCTTTCCCGAAGCGGAGGGAGTTGTATCATACCTCTATTAAGTCTATAAAACAAATCGGCGCGAAATTCATTCCGGAAAACTGCCTTCCGCAAATCTTTATTGGTAGCTGCAATAATCCTTATATCCAATAATAGAGGATTCGAATCACCCAGTTTATAAATTTCTCCGTATTGAATTACTCTCAATAATTTACCCTGTAATTCGAGAGGGAGTTCTCCGATTTCGTCTAAAAATATTGTTCCACCGTCTGCTGCTTCAAAAAAACCTTTCTTTTCAGAAACCGATCCTGTAAATGCACCCTTTGTGTTACCGAACAACTCACTTTCAAATAATGCGGGTGAAAAAGAGAGCAGATTAACTGCAACAAAAGGTTTTTTATTTCTTGGAGATAGTTCATGAATTTTCTTTACAAGCAAATCTTTTCCGGTACCTGTTTCTCCGGTTAACAATATTATTTCATTGGTAGGTGCAAAGATTTGTACAAGCTCAAATATCTTAAACATCTGCGGCGATTCGGTTATAATATCATCGAAAGATTCCCTTTTAAATTTTATAACAGGTAAAATAGAGTGTAGTGCATCTAATTCCAATTCAAGAATTCTTTGTTCAAGAGCACGCTTAACCGTTATCATTAGCCTGTCCGTTTCCGGAGGCTTTGTTAGATATTCATATGCCCCTGATTTAATTGCTTTTACCGCTATATCAATTGTCTCAACGGCTGTTATCATTATAACCGGTATTTGCGGATAAGAACGGTGAATATTTTGAAGTAGATCAATCCCGTTTAATCTCGGCATGTAAACATCCAGCATGATCAAATCAACATCTGTTTTGCCTAAGAGAGACATTACTTTTTGAGGGTCATTTTCGGTTATAACATTTTCGTAGCCTTCACTTATAAGAAGGTCCTTCATTAGTTCCAGAAATTTGGGTTCGTCGTCAACAACTAAAATAGTGGTTTTTGTCATATAAACTTCAGGGATCTAAAAATTGCAAGTATTTATCCATTTTGATATTCATGTGTTAAACTTAATAAAGAAATCGCTAAATAACATGATTGTCCTTACTCTTGAAATATATTTTAGATAATAAAAGCTTGCCGTCAAGCAATTTTCTTTACTTTTTTTTATTTTAGTAACAATTGTTTAAGGAAGTAATAACTCTAAACTATAAGGATTTATTATGGCAGCTAATATTGAAATGATAAAAAAAGTATACTCCGGATATAAAGAAAAGCTTAATAATACGCGAAAAGTTTTGAACAGACCGCTTACTTATGCTGAAAAAATTCTCTATACACATTTATGGAGCAATCCGGAAAAGGAACTTGTTAAGGGGAAAGATTATTCGGAGCTTTCTCCGGATAGAGTAGCAATGCAGGATGCAACAGCACAAATGGCTTTGTTGCAGTTTATGTCGGCCGGTAAAAAAACTACCGCGGTTCCCAGCACAGTGCATTGCGATCATTTAATCCAGGCTCAGGTCGGGGCAAAAGATGATTTATTAAGGGCAACTCAGGAAAATAAAGAAGTTTATGATTTCCTCGAATCGATTTCCAAGAAATACGGCATAGGATTCTGGAAACCGGGAGCCGGCATAATTCATCAGGTTGTTCTCGAAAATTATGCATTTCCCGGCGGGATGATGATCGGTACCGATTCGCATACGCCGAACGCCGGCGGCTTGGGTATGATTGCTATTGGAGTCGGCGGAGCTGATGCGGTTGATGTAATGGCAGGTATGCCGTGGGAACTTAAATGGCCGAAAATTATCGGCGTAAAATTAACCGGAAAAATGAGCGGCTGGACTTCGGCAAAGGATATTATACTGAAACTTGCAGGCATATTAACAGTAAAAGGCGGCACCGGAGCTATTGTAGAATATTTCGGCGAAGGCGTTTCAACAATTTCATGTACGGGCAAAGGTACTATTTGTAATATGGGTGCTGAAATTGGTGCTACTACATCCATCTTTCCGTTCGACGAAAAAATGTCTTCTTACTTGAGAATAACTAACCGAGCGGATGTGGCTGCTTTGGCCGAAGGGTTGACGGACGAACTGGCTGCCGATAAAGAGGTCTATGAAAATCCAGGTAAATTTTATGATCAGGTTGTGGAAATAAATCTGGATGAATTGGAACCGCATCTTAACGGTCCTTTTACGCCGGATAAAGCCTGGCCGGTTTCAAAAATGAAAGAAGCACTAAAAGAAAATAATTACCCCGATACCATCAAAGTTGCTTTAATAGGCAGCTGCACTAACTCCAGCTACGAAGATATTGACAGATCGGCGAGCATCGCAAGACAGGCATTGGAAAAAGGATTAAAGACAAAATCACAGTTTACCATTACTCCTGGATCGGAACAAGTTAGAGCTACTATAGAAAGAGACGGACAGTTAAAAACTCTTACAGAATTCGGAGGAACTATTCTTGCCAACGCATGCGGACCTTGCATCGGCATGTGGAAAAGAATGGATATTAAAAGCGGTGACAGGAATACAATCGTAACTTCCTTCAATAGAAATTTCGCTAAGAGAAATGACGGAAATCCGGAAACCTTGGCGTTTGTTGCAAGTCCTGAATTAACAACCGCTCTGGCAATTGCAGGAAGCTTATCGTTTAACCCTATTACAGATGAGCTTGTTAATGAAAAGGGGGAAAAGGTAAAACTTGATCCGCCCAGCGGTGAAGAACTACCGCCGAAGGGATTCGACCCGGGCGAAAACGGATTTATTCCGCCTGCCGAAGACGGTTCCAAAGTCGAGTTAAAAGTAAATCCGGAAAGCGACAGACTGCAGCTTCTGAAGCCTTTCGAAAAGTGGAGCGGAAAAGATCTGAAAGGTTTGCGACTTTTATTGAAGGCAAAAGGAAAATGTACGACAGATCATATTTCTATGGCGGGACCGTGGCTTAAGTTCAGAGGTCATCTTGATAATATTTCCAACAATATGTTTATAGGCGCTATCAATGCTTTTACCGGTGACGCCGGAAAGGTTAAGAATACGGTAACCGGCGAATACAAATCTGTTCCTGAGGTGGCCCGCGAGTATAAAGCAGAAGGGATCGGCTGGGTAGTTGTAGGCGACGAAAATTACGGAGAAGGTTCGAGCCGCGAACATGCTGCTATGGAACCCAGGTTTCTAGGAGGCAGGGCAATTATAGTTAAAAGCTTTGCAAGAATTCACGAAACGAATTTGAAAAAACAGGGCATGCTGCCTTTTACTTTTGCAAACCCGTCCGATTATGATAAAATCAGGGAGACGGATACACTTGATATTATCGGTCTGGAAAACTTGGCTCCGGAAAAACAGCTTAAACTGGTTATTAACCACCAGGACGGCAGTCTCGACGAAGCAGTATTAAACCATACTTTTAACGAAGCGCAAATTAAATGGTTTAAAGCAGGAAGCGCGCTGAACTTAATCGCTCAGCAAAACAAGAACTGAAAAATATTCAAATACTGCGTTAATTGTCTTTAAGAATGGAAACTATGATAAATGGTTTCCATTCTTTTTTATTGCAAGTCGGATAAATTTTATTAAATACGGTTCTACCGGTTAAGCGAATAATAAAATTATTACCCTGATAATGTCTATAGCATCCTACCTTTCAAAGTTATATTTTTGGATAAATAAAAAGGAAATTAAACTTAGTTAATGATATTTCTTAATCCGGCCGTGTTATTCGGCTTAATCGCCGCTTCGATCCCTGTATTGATTCATCTGCTGAATCTCAGAAAATTAAAAAGAATCGATTTCAGTACGCTCTCATTTTTAAAAGAGCTGCAGAAGAATAAAATTAGAAAAATTAAACTGAAGCAATTACTTCTTCTCGCACTCCGGATAGCGATAATCTTTTTTCTTGTTACTGCGTTTGCCAGACCGACATTGAAAGGCATCGCTTTGGGAGGAACTACTTCGGCGGCCAAAACCACGGCGGTATTTATTCTGGACAACACGGCCAGCATGTCGGTGGTCGACTCCAAAGGATCATATTTTAATCAAGCCAAAGCCGCAATCGAACGGCTTATCAATCAATTTCAGAATGGCGATGAAGCCGCTTTGTTGCTGGTGGGCAGCACGGTAAATAAAGAGACAAAGCCAACCACCAACTTAGCCGAATTTGAAAAGCAGGTGAATGAAGCAAAAATATCGGATGTAAGCGGATATTTGAATGCTGCGATAACCAAAGCTGCCGGTATTATTGCCGGTTCTCAGAATTTTAATAAAGAAATTTATATTTTTTCCGATTTCCAATCGGGAAGGCTTTATAAGAGCGGTTCTCTCTCAAATCTCGGGCAGATATTGACGAAGCATGTCAGGATTTTTGCGTTCGACTATTCCGGTAAGGAAGTTTTCAACACCGGTATAAGCGATTTAAAATTAAATACACAAATCTTCGAAAAAAATAAACCGGTAAATTTTTCGGTAACATTATCAAATTATTCAAACCAGAGCATTAATAATCTTGTTACATCCGTATTTATAAACGGCGCCAGAAGTTCCCAGCAAAGTGTTTCCGTTGCCGCCGGCGAATCTAAAATAATCGATCTTGAAACCCAGATAAATTCTACAGGTTACATAGGCGTAACCGCCGAGATTGAAGACGACGATATCCTTCAGGATAATAAAAGATTCCTTAGTTTTTATATCCCGGATCAGGTTCCTGTTTTAATCCTTACCGATAATCCGGATGATGCCAAATATATCGACCTTGCTTTGACGGCTAATAATTCGAACGGAGAACTTAAAATAGATCATAAGCAAAACAGTCAGATCGCATCAATAGATTTTTCAAAGTACGGTTCTGTAATAGTAATAGGTACTAAAAATATCACCGGAGCGGATAGACTGGTTTCATACGTAAAGAACGGAGGCGGACTTCTATTAATGCCCGGCTCACAAGATGATCTGAACAGTTTCCAAAAAATTACATCAACTCTTCAAATACCTTCGCCGGTTGCGGCCGCAGGGAGATTAAATTCTCAGGATAATCCGGTAAGATTCGATAAAATCGAGTTCAATCATCCTGTGTTCAAAGATTTATATTCCGGAAATCAGAAGCAGAATATCGAATCGCCTCAAATTTATTATTACTTAAAATATAATACCGAAGGCAAAGGAGAAAGTATTATTACCCTGACTGACGGTTCATCTTTCCTAAGCAGTTTTAAAGAGGGAAAGGGAAAAATATTTGTTATTAATTCCGCACCGGTTTTATCATGGGGAACATTTCCTCTAAAGGCCGTTTTCGCTCCGCTCTTTTATAAATCGGTATATTTCCTTGCTTCACAGAATAACAGCGATAACGTATTTACCGCCGGTTCCAAAGCAATTGTCAGCCTGGGCAGCAATATTTCTCCGCAGATAAAAATTGAAAGACCGGATAAAACAGAAGATTTTATAAATCTTCAGGATCAGAATAATATGAATTTCCTGGAATACGATAAGACAGATCTGGCCGGGAACTATAAAATCTTGGCGGGCAAAAAAATTATCGGTGAATTCTCGGTAAACCCCGACCCGGCGGAATCCTTGATGAAATATTTATCAATGAATGACTTTGAGAAATATCTGAAGCAGATAGATTTTAAAGGGAGTTTTATCGCAGTGGGAAAAAACCAGGATCCTGTTAAGGTGATAATGCAGTCGAGGTTCGGTTCGGAATTGTGGCAGTACTTCTTAATTATTGCTCTTATATTGGCTTTGGCTGAAATGGCAGTAGCAAAGAATACTAAGAAGGAACTGGTTGGTGTTGACTGAAAAACGGCGCACTGATAAAATCGATTCTGCTGATCTTCGCAGATTTAAAACCGTAAATAATTAATCTTTGTAATACCTCAAAAAGAACTTTTTTTATTTAAATTATGATTGTTTAAAGAGTCTATATTTTTCACAAAGCGTTTCGGTTAATAAAATTTATCTTATAATAAGAAACGGATTTGAAAAGAGAAAAAAATGATTGATATACCTAAAAAGACTACTGAAAGAGCAATACTTGTCGCATTGAATTCAAGGGATATAAGCAGGGAAATGGTTGAAGAGCATCTTGCGGAACTTGAAGAACTGGCTTTGACTGCCGGCGCCGAAACTATAATAAAAGTAATTCAGGACCGCTATTCTATTGACCCGGCGTATTATATAGGTAAGGGCAAAGCCGAAGAACTGGTTTCTATGGCTGAAACAAATGACATTGACCTGCTGATTTTTGACGATGATTTATCTCCCGTACAGGTAAGAAACCTGGAAAGATTAGTAAATAAAAAAATTGTGGACAGAAGCGGTCTGATACTCGATATTTTCGCTTCCCGCGCAAAAACTAAAGAAGCAAAAACACAGGTTGAACTTGCCCAGCTGCAATATCTGCTGCCGAGATTAACAAGGGCATGGACACATCTTTCCAAACAATACGGAGGAATCGGCACTAAAGGTCCCGGCGAAACACAGATTGAAACCGACCGAAGAATGATTCGAACTCGCATCGGAATTCTGAAAGAAAAGCTTACTAAGATTGAATCACAAAGAGCTACTCAGAGTACCGGAAGAAAAGATATGATAAAGATTTCATTGGTAGGATATACAAATGCGGGCAAATCAACTTTGTTTAATCTGCTTACCGCGTCCAGTGTTTTTGCCGAAGACAAGCTTTTTGCAACTCTCGATTCGACAACAAGATCGTTTGAAATTGAAAAGAAACAGAAAATTCTTCTTAGTGATACCGTCGGATTTATACGAAAGCTGCCGCCGCACTTAATAGCGTCTTTTAAAAGTACTCTTAACGAAGTAAGAGACGCCGATATAATACTTCATGTTATTGATATGTCGCATTCGTTTTATGAAGATCATATAAATGTTGTAGAACAAACCTTGAAAGATCTTAATTGCCAGAACACAACACAGCTTAAAATATTCAACAAGATAGATGCTGTGGACGACCGAAATAAAATTCAGTATATCCGCAATAAGTACGACAAATGCGTGATTATATCGGCTCAGCGCGGAATCAACATATCCAAGCTGAAAGAAAAAATAATAAAAATTACAAAAGAAAATTTCGTGCAGGAAAAAATCGCGTTGAAACTGGCGGATTCAAAGAAGGCGGCTAAAATCCATAGTCTTGCCGAAGTGATATCTTCAAAGTATGACGAAAAAGGGATACATATTATTTACCGTACCAACAAAGAAAATTCAGACAAAATAAAAAAGATGGTTTATGAAGAATAATATTTTACTGATTGACGGCACTTCATTAACACTCGACAAAATCGAGTCGTTCCTTTTTGAAAACCCGGACATAAAAATTTCGGAAAATTCAAAAAAACAAATCCGCAAATCGAGAGAACTTGTTGAAAAATGGGTGAACAGCGGCGAAAGTATCTACGGTGTTACAACGGGATTCGGACAATTCTCGAACGTAAAAATATCAAACTCCGATTTAAAGAAACTGCAGCGGAATTTGATTCTAAGTCATGCTGTAGGCTGCGGCGAGAACCTTCCCCCGAAGATTGTGAAGATTATGATGCTGCTGCGTCTTAACGCTCTTGCCAGAGGCTACTCAGGCATAAGAATGGAAACCCTGAAGCTTCTGATCGATATGATGAAGTATAATATAATTCCGGTAGTTCCTTCACAGGGATCGGTGGGTTCCAGCGGTGATCTTGTTCAGCTTGCTCATCTTGTCCTTGCCATGATCGGGAAGGGTAAAGTTCAGATTGTTAAAGATGTTACTCTTGAAAACGCGGGCGCCGCAAAAATAATTTCGGCAGGAACGGCGTTGAAAAAATTCGGACTAAAGCCTGTTGTGCTTGAAGCTAAAGAGGGATTAGCCTTGATTAACGGTACGCAGATGATGACTTCTTTTGCATCTTATATTTCAATCAGGGCAAAAAAACTGAATAAAATAGCTGATATCAGCGCGGCGCTTACTCACGAAGCATTAAGAGCGACGGATAAAGCTTTCGATCCGAAGCTGCATGAGCTGCGCCCGTTTCCCGGACAGATAACCACAGCAAAAAATATCTTGTCGTTAATTAAAGACAGCAATATCAGAAAGTCGCATGTTACAGGCGATCTGCGTGTACAGGATGCGTATTCGATAAGATGCGTTCCGCAGATACACGGGGCCTCGCGCGACGCAATAGACTACGTTATATCCAGAGTCGCGATCGAAATGAATTCCGTTAATGATAATCCGATAATTTTCCCTGAAACTTTCGAGCACGTTGAAGGCGGGAACTTTCACGGCCAGTCAATGGCGCTGGCAATGGACTTCATGGGAATCGCCCTCTCGGAACTTGCAAATGTAGCGGAAAGACGTGTTGAAAGAATGGTAAACGGCGCGCTAAGCGGACTTCCCAGATTCCTGGCAAAGAACGGCGGATTGAATTCGGGATTAATGATTGCTCAATATACTGCCGCTAGCCTGGTTTCGGAAAATAAAGTATTGGCGCATCCGGCCAGCGTGGACTCAATTCCTACATCCGCCAACCAGGAGGATCATAATTCAATGGGATCAATTGCCGCGCAGAAATGCTACCGGATAATGAAGAATCTGGAAAATGTCCTTGCTATAGAATTAATGACCGCGGCGCAGGCTCTTGAATTCTTAAAGCCTCTTAAGCCGGGTTTGGGTACATCGATAGCTTACAACGAAATAAGGAAGGTTATAAATCCGCTCGGCAACGACCGACTTCTGCATGAAGATGTTAAGAAAGTCGCAAAGCTGATAAAAGAAGATATTATTCTCGATGCCGTAGAAAAGAAAATAAATTTGAATTAAGTTTGTAAAGTAAGCTTTTCTAATTTCGGCCGGGGAATTCCTGTTATAAATTAATTAATCTGGTTTTAGGATTATAAATAAATAAAAATTTTGTACGTTATTATGGATATAGTATTTCTTGCAATTGGTATTCTTTTGGGTGTAGTCGCCACTTTTTTAGTTCTTAAGTTTAGATATGAGAATCGGAAAGGCATTTCTCCGGAGGAAATAAAACAATACCAGGATCAGATAAATAATTTAAATATCGAACTTAGCAAGTCCGGTGAGAGAAATAAGATTTCCGAGGAAAGCTTGTCGAAAACTTTTTCTGAACTTAATGCCGAACGGGAAAATGTGTTGCGTCTAAGTTCATCTCTGTCATCCGTAAAAACAGAAAATACTAATTTAGCGGAAAGATTAAATGAGCAGAGAAAAGAGCTAACAGATCTTCAGGAAAAGTTTACAAAGGAATTCGAAAATCTCGCAAACAAAATCCTGGAAGAAAAAAGCAGCAAGTTTACATTGCAGAATAAAGAAAACCTTGACCAGATATTAAAACCCTTGAGTGAGAAGATAAAAGACTTTGAGAAAAAGGTCGAAGAAGTATACGTTAACGATTCGAAAGCAAGAGCCGGATTAATTGAACAGATAAAGAATCTTCACGATCTCAACCAGCAGATGAGCAAGGATGCTTTGAATTTAACCAACGCATTAAAGGGGCAGACAAAGACTCAGGGCAATTGGGGTGAGTTTATACTGGAAAGCATTCTTGAAAAATCGGGTTTGCAGAAAGGCCGGGAATATCTGGTTCAGGAAAGTCTGACTACCGATGAAAGAAAACGTTATCAGCCTGATGTTTTAATAAAGCTTCCCGAGGAAAAAACAATAGTAATCGATTCTAAAGTTTCACTAGTGGCTTACGAGAAATATTCGTCATCCGAAGATGATGAAGAAAGACTGCAAGCGCTTAAAGAACATATCAATTCTATTAGAAACCATATAAAGGGTTTAAGTTCAAAAAATTATCAGAACTTGTATCAGATTAAAAGTCTTGATTTTGTTTTATTGTTTATGCCTATCGAGCCTTCGTTCAGTCTTGCCGTGCAGACCGAACCGACATTATTCAACGAGGCATTTGAAAAGAATATCGTAATCGTAAGTCCTTCTACTTTGCTTGCCACTCTACGTACAATTGCCAGTATTTGGCGACAGGAAAATCAGAATAAGAATGCTTTTGAAATAGCAAGGCAGGGCGGCGCTTTATATGATAAATTCGTAGGTTTTATTGAAGACCTTATCGGTATTGGCAATAAAATTGACGCGACAAAGGACAGTTATCTAAGTGCAATGAAAAAACTTCATGAAGGAAGCGGTAATCTGGTTTCGCGTGCTGAGAAAATAAAAAAACTGGGCGCGAAAGTAAGCAAATCTTTACCGCAATCTTTAATCGATTCGAATGATGAAGACGGCGAATCTTCGTTTTTAGAAGAATAACATTCAATTAAAGGGTAAAAGGGGATGAGCAGCGAAAAGAAAGAACATATTGACGGAATTTATAACTACTGCGACCGGTGGTGTGAAAAATGCACTTTCACGGCAAAATGTTTTTTATTCACACAGGAATCCAAGATACAAACCTACGAGATTTTACACAACGGAGATATGACCGGAATAGATAAAATGCTCCAAAAGGAACTGGATCTTTCCGAAGATGAAAATTCCGATAGCGGCGAGGACGAGATTGATTTTCATGAAAATGATTTCTGGGAATCTCATGAAGATGAAGAAGAGGAATTTCTCGACGAGGATAAAGAAGACCCCGGGAAATCCGAAAATCCGCTAAATAATTTTATTGATGAATATTTTTCTAAAGCGCACGCCTTAATTAAAATTATCGACTCAAAGTTCGGATTGCTTAACCGTCCCAAAGGAAAAATACAGGACCCGGCCGCCTTGAAAATATATGATGATTTCGAAATTGTATTGTGGTATCATACACTGATAGGTCCGAAATTAAACAGAGCCTTGTTCGGATTGAATACAGCCGAAGAAGAAAATGACGAAGAACTTAGAGAAATGAATATGTATGATATAAACGGCAGCGCAAAAATCGGGATCATTTCAGTTAAAAGATCCGTGGAAGCGCTTAATAATCTGCATAATAATCTTCCGGAATATTCGGCTGAGATCGAGGAGGCTTTTATTTTACTCGGAAGGATTTTAAATTTATCAGACGAATTATTTCCGGGATGTATGAAATTTAGAAGGCCCGGATTTGACGATTAAAAATTCTTATTCCAAGCTCGGGCTAGATATTACTTCACTTACTTCTCTGCCATTTTACGAACTTCATCCCATTCATCTTTCGTTATAGGCATTACGGACAATCGGTTTCCCTTCTGTATAAGTTTCATGTTTTTCAACTTTGGATTTTCCTTTACGTTCTGAAGAGTAACAGGGGTTTCAAATTTTTTAACCAATTTTATATCAACCATAAACCAGATCGGATTATTAGGATCGCTAGAAGGGAAGTAATGACCGCTGTCAGGATCGAATTGGGTATGATCAGGATAGCCCTCCTTAACTATTTCGCATTCTCCCACAATTGCGTTAGGCTCCGTGTTGCTATGATAGAAAAGAACACCGTCACCTTTTTTCATTTCGTCTCGAAGATAATTTCTTGCCTGATAGTTCCTGACGCCGTCCCAGTAAGTTGTTTTATTTTTACTTCCCGCCAGATCGTCTATCGAGAAGGCGCCGGGTTCTGACTTAAAAAGCCAGTATCGTTTAGCCATTTTTGGTCCCTTCAAGGATTATTATATTTCTTATAGCATGCCAATTTTTAATTTTTTAAAAATAGCGGCAATTGAATTCTGTCATTATGCTTCCGGTCAAATAGGTTTTTTATTTATTTACAATTAAGTAAATTAAGTCCGAAGTCATAGTCAAATTAATAAATTCTAAAAATAAGAAAAGAGGACCTAATGGATACAAACGGTCAAAGAACCGGTATTCCGTTGTTGGGTGAAAAGCTTCCGGAGTTTGACGCGCAAACTACTATGGGAGTATTTCATTTTCCGAAAGACTTCGCGGGTAAATGGCTTGTACTTTTCAGCCATCCCGCAGATTTCACGCCTGTCTGCACCACAGAATTTATTGCCTTCGCGAAAAGAAATGAAGAGTTCAAAAAAAACGATACCGCTCTGGTCGGATTATCAATCGATCAGGTCTTTTCTCATATTAAGTGGTTGGAATGGATAAGGAATACTTTGAAAATTGAAATACCGTTTCCTGTAATTGCCGATGATATGGGGAAAATAGCTGCAAAGCTGGGAATGATTCATCCCGGCAAAGGTACTAATACCGTACGCGCTGTTTTTCTGGTTGACCCTGATTCGGTTATACGTCTGATGATTTATTATCCCCAGGAAATAGGCAGACAGATTGACGAAGTGCTCCG
Source organism: uncultured Bacteroidota bacterium (assembly GCA_963739955.1). Classification (GTDB taxonomy): domain Bacteria; phylum Bacteroidota; class Ignavibacteria; order Ignavibacteriales; family Ignavibacteriaceae; genus FEN-1297. The sequence continues at coordinate 29,371 of CAVUCX010000076.1, forward strand.
GGCGCTTAAAGCGCTTCAGATCGCCGATCGCAACAAAGTCGCTATGCCGGAGAACTGGCCGAATAACGAACTGATAGGAAAGAAGGTTATTATCCCGCCTCCCAAAGATGTAAAAGGAGCGGAACAAAGAATGAAAACCGCAGAGGGCTACGACTGGTGGTTTACATTTAAGGATCTTTAAATTTTATTTTAATATCCTTCATTTTATAAGGCTGTTTTATAAGTAATTATCCCGGCAGTGCAATTTTAATTTTATAAAGGGATCAATTCATTACTTTTAAAACAGCCTCTTTATTTTTATTTTTAAGCTTTAATATTCCTTCGGTAATAATTATTACTGTTCGTTTCTTTTTTATTTTTTATATGTTTATGATACAAAAATGGTTTAATCTTTTTATTCACTAATTTTTTATTCTAAATAGGCATGAAGTTTTTTCCGCTGCTGATAACCGGTTTATTATTAATATCATCGCAATGTTCATTCGGGCAGAACGAAGGCGCTTTTCAAATTGCCCGACTCAAATACGACGGCGGAGGCGATTGGTATAACGGTCAGACCGAAGAGCCAAATCTTCTTGATTTTGTAGCAAAGCATACAAATATAAAAGTAAAAGACGACTATACGTTTGTGGATATTTCATCCGACGCTGTTTTTTCATATCCTTTTTTATTTATGACAGGGCACGGAAATATTTCATTTACCGAGGACGAAGCTGCCCGACTGCGAAAGTACTGCGAAAACGGAGGCTTCCTTTATGCCGACGATGATTACGGTATGGATAAATCATTCAGGCGCGAGATGAAAAAAGTTTTTCCGGATAAACAGCTTGTCGAGCTTCCGTTCGATTACGGATTGTATCATGATTTTTATGATTTCCCGAACGGTGTTCCTAAAACCCACGAACATAACGGGAAACCTCCTCAGGGTTTCGGAATTTTTATAAACGGCCGGCTTGCGGTTTATTATACCTATGAGTCAAATCCAAGCGACGGATGGGACGATCCCGAAGTACACGGCGATCCACCGGCAAAGAGACTGGAAGCGCTGAAATTCGGCACCAATTTAGTTATCTGGGCATTATCTAATTAAAAATATTTTATGAGTAAAGAATCCGGATATTACAAAGAAATTATTGACAAACTTGAACGTTTGGTCAAAAGAGAATACGCGCTTATCGCTTTAATCGGCATTCAAACGGTTTTAATATGCGGAGCATCGATTTGGTTGTCATTCTCATTTATCGAAATGCTCGGGCATTTTTCTACCGAGATAAGAACCGTATTTGTAATTCTGTTCGCCTTAATAACCGCATTGATATTTCTTACATTGTTCGTGATGCCTGTATTTAAATATTTCAAGATTTTTAGGAAAACCGATTATCATCAGACTGCGGGAAAAGTCGGATTGAATTTCCCTTCCATCAAAGATGACCTTCTGAACGCAATGCAGCTTGTTTCAAAGGAAGAATCCAGCAAGATTTTTTCAGGCACTCTAATAAACGCGGCATTTAAAAATGTTTTTGAAAGAACCAGAGAACTCAAATTCGAATCAATTGTAAGCTTTCAAAAAGCAAGACAATTGGGGTTTTATTCCGCAGGTATATTGCTGGTAAGTGTTCTTCTGTTAGTCTTAATTCCCGGTATTAACGCCGCTTCATTCAGGCTGGCGAATTTTGACAAATCGTTTGTTCAGCCTCCTAAATTTGTATTTAAAATTATTCCGGGAAATTTCAAAGTTACAAAAGGCGATAGTTTAAACATATCTGTGAGAGTGGAAGGAGAAAAACCCAAAGATGTTTCACTTGCTGTGAGAAACAGCGATGAGACCGGGTTTGAAAATCAGAAACTCGAAGCGGATTCTTCAGGAATATATAATTATGAAATACCGGCCGTAAGATCATCGTTCAGGTATTATGCGGTATCTCAAAATTTAAAATCAGAGATCTATTCGGTTGAAGTAATTGACCGTCCGATTGTAAAGACTATAGATATGCAAATAATTTCTCCGTCTTATTCGCGGATTCCAAAAGTTGTTCAGAAGGATAACGGGAATATTTCCGCGCTAAAAGGCAGCCGGGTTGATTTGAATATAAGTTCAACAAAGCCGCTCGGAAAAGCGTGGCTGGAATTCGGCGGGAAAGTAAAAAAGGAAATGAATATCCGCAGCATGAAAGCCGCCGTTTCATTTACCGTAAATAAGGATGATAATTACCGGATTATTTTATCCGATGAAAACGGTAATTTGAATTTATCTCCGATCGTATATTCATTAAAGGTACTCGACGATGCTTACCCTTCAATCGAGATGCAATACCCTAATCAGAATACTTCGCTTTCAAACAATAACAGGCTGCCGCTCGGCGTTAGGATATCGGACGATTACGGCTTTTCAAAACTGCTTATAAATTACCGGCTTTCGAGTTCCAGGTACGAGCCGGTTCATGAAAATTTTTCTTCCATTGAGATTCCCGTTAATAAAAACGCCGCACAGGAGAATGTTCAGTATGTTTGGAATTTAACATCTATGAATCTCACCGCTGAAGATGTGGTAACATATTACCTGGAAGTATTTGATAATGATATTGTAAGCGGTCCGAAATCGGCTAAGACCCAATCTTTTACGGTGCGTATTCCGACGCTTGACGAGATGCTGACAAAAGCTAACGATACACAGAATAAAAGTATTACCGATCTGGATGAGACTCTTCAGAAAGCAGAACAGCTTAAACAAAAAATGCAAGAGCTGAATCAGGAACTAAAACAGGACAAGAAAGATATCTCCTGGCAGGAAAAGCAAAAAATAGAGCAGACAGTAAATGAGTTTAAGGATCTGCAGAAGAAAGTTAGCGACATCAGCAATAATCTTCAGAAAATGCAGAATGAAATGCAGAAAAATAATCTGCTCTCCAAAGAAACACTCGAAAAATATATGGAGCTTCAAAAGCTTTTTGATCAGATGTCGTCCGATGAAATGAAAAAAGCTATGGAGCAGCTTCAAAATGTACTGCAGAATATGAACCGGGACATGACGCAGAATTCTTTTGAGAAAACGCAGATTTCCGAAGAGCAATTTCAAAAGAGTATTGAACGCACGATGAATCTGCTAAAGAGAATTCAGGTTGAGCAAAAAATAGAAGATCTTCTGAAAAGGACCGAACAGATTTCGAAAAATCAGGATGAAATAAAACAGCAGTCGAATAAATCCAACGACGCGGGAAAAAACAGCGAGCTCAATAAAAAACAAAACGACGTAACAAAAGATCTTCAGAATTTTTCCGATGAAATGAAGGATCTTCAGAAAAAATTCGATGAGTTGAAAGATCTGCCTAAAGACCAGCTTGATAAGTTAAAAAAGGAATTTGAACAGCAGCAAAATCAGCAATTATCAAAGCAGGCATCACAGGATATTCAGCAGCAAATGATGCAGCAGGCTCAGCGAAATCAATCGATGATAAGTAAGAATATGCAGCAGATGAAACAGGGGATGCAGCAGCTCCAGAAGTCGGTTTCAAGACAAAACCAGATGCAGACTTTTACGGACATGATGAGGATTACCGATAACCTTATAACTCTTTCAAAACAGCAGGAAAATCTGCAGGGAAAAACCGGCAGTATGGATCAAAGCATATCCTCTTTTAATGAAAATGCCCAGAACCAAAGTGATATACAGAATAATCTGAATAAAATATTGCAGCAGCTTTCGGCATTATCCCAAAAGACTTTTGCGATTACTCCGGAAATGGGCAGAGCGCTGGGCAATGCGGAAAGACAGATGGGACAGTCGATCGATAATCTTCAGAAAAGAGACAAAAGTTCTGCACAGGCACAACAAAGCGGGGCAATGGAATCGCTGAATGAAGCGGCAAGCCTGATGAAAAGTTCAATGGATCAAATGATGCAGGGAGGGCAGGGCGGAGGTATGCCGTCTTTGATGCAGCAGCTGCAAAATCTTTCAGGTCAGCAAATGAAGCTGAATAATTTAACCCAGATGATGCAGCAGGCAATGCAGGGCAAGCTTTCGATGGAACAGCAGGCGCAGATGCGGCGATTATCCGACCAGCAGGAAATGATAAGAAAATCACTTGAGCAGTTGAATAAAGAAGCAATTAAAGCCGGACAGTCTAAAAAAATTCCGGCTAATCTTAACGATATTGCCAAACAAATGCAGGAAGTGGTAAAGGATTTAACATCAAACGATATAGATCAGAAAGTACTGCAGCAGCAGGAACATATCCTTTCCAGACTGCTTGACGCGCAGCGCTCGGTAAATGAAAGAGATTATCAAAAAGAACGGGAGTCAAATTCGGGAAAAGATATCGCGCAGAAATCTCCGGCGGAATTAAACCTCAATAACGATAAAGATAAATCGGAGATAAAGGATGCGTTGAATAAAGCCGAACAGGAAGGATATACGAAGGACTATCAGGATCTCATCAGAAAGTATTTTGAAGCACTCCAAAAGGCAAACAACAACCAGTAAAAACCTTAAAGTAATTCTGCATTACTCTTCTCTTTGTTTGACGGTTAGATATTAGGTCAGCTTTTCGAGAAAGCGGGGGAATAGATCTATCCATAAATTAAGATCATGCCCTTTGTTTCCCACGACTTCCAGTTCATGTTGAATGTTTTTTTGATTGAACAAACCGGATATTTTTATGCTTTCATCAAGGTATCGGTCGAGCTCGCCGATTCCGAAATGAATTTTCATTTGCCTGATTCTTTCCAGGTACCATTCGTCATTCAAACCGGGCAGGTAATCCAACGGGCCGTTAAAATAACAGTTATCGTCATAATAGCCGAAAATAAAACGTTGAATATCGAAAGAACCACCCAGACAAATTATGGAGTCTATCATATCAGGATGGCGAAGCGCTAAATTCAATGCATGATAAGCTCCGAAACAACTTCCGGCAACACCTACTTTATCATATCCGGTTTCATGCTTTGCAAAATCTATTACTTCCTTCATTACTAAATTCTCATAGCCGTTTTGAGTCTTTACTCTATCGGCTGGTTGAATTGAATAATTGTACCAGCTTTGCGCGTCGGCGCTGTCGGGGCAATAAATTTTTATAACACCGCTTTCTATCAGCCTGGATGCCGAATTTATAAAACCGAGATCCTTAGCCTGGTAATATCTACCTTTGGACATAGGAAAGTATATTACGGGATAACCGCCGTAACCGAAAACAAGCATCTCGTATTCACCGTGCAGATAATATGAATTCCATTTATGATATTCTTCATTCATAATTTACGGCCTAATTATTTGTTGCTGGCAATTGAAGGGTGTCGTTAATCTTTATGTAAATATATAAATTATTACCTTCTTAACAATGTTGATTTTTAATTTATGAGGGTTCATTATTTTTTACATTACTTCAGAAACTTGAAAAACCTACCGGTTGATACATGCCGGTTTTATAATAATCCATGTCAAATAAATTGATATTCTTTTTATATTGGATTATTTTTAATGTCTTAAAAGAACGGAACCAATGCAAACTCCCTTAATGGCACAATACAGCAAGATCAAGGCGGCGCATCCTGACACGATTTTACTCTTCAGGATGGGCGACTTTTTCGAGACTTTTGAAGAGGATGCAAGAATCGCTTCGAAAGTACTGGGAATAACTTTGACTAAACGGGCAAGCAGCGTCGCCGGCGATGTTCCGCTTGCAGGGTTTCCGCATCATGCTATTGATACATATCTTCCGAAACTCGTGCGGGCAGGTTACCGGGTTGCAGTGTGTGAACAGATTGAAAACCCTAAATTTGCTAAAGGTATTGTAAAGCGGGAAGTTATAGAAGTTGTTACTCCCGGAGTAGCTTTTTCCGATAAACTTCTCGATCATAAAAAAAATAATTATCTGATGTCTGTCTGCACTAAAGACGACAACGCCGGAATATCTTTCTGCGATATTTCCACCGGTGAATTTTATGCGTTCGAAGTCCGGTATAACCAGTTGATCTCCCAGATTGAAACCATCTCTCCCGCAGAGGTGCTTGTTCAAAAAAGAGATAAAGATATGCTTACTTCGCTGGTTCATAAAATTAATCCGGCTATACGAGTGACAAAGCAGGATGACTGGATTTACAATTTTGATTACGCTAAAGAACTTCTTGTGAATCAATTCAAGACTGTGAATCTTAAAGGCTTTGGAGTTGACAATTTAATTGCCGGAATAACTGCTTCGGGAGCGCTGCTGAGTTATTTACAAGAAACTCAGAAGGAAAATCTTTCCCATCTTAATAAAGTTTCCGCGTATAATCCTTCCGAATACATGACTCTTGATTATTCTACAAAACGAAATCTCGAAATTACATTTTCAATGCACGATTTCGGCAGGGAAGGCTCACTGATATCTATTCTCGATAAGACCGAAACGGCTATGGGCGGCAGACTTCTGAAAAAATGGATTACGGCGCCGCTCCGGAAACTTGAGCCTATATTAAAGAGACTTGAGAGCGTAGGAGATCTTTTAAATAATAAGAAACTCAGAAAAAATTTACTAAACGAACTAAGAGAAGTCGGCGATCTTGAAAGGCTTATTTCAAAAGTCTGTACCGGGAGAGCAAACCCCAGAGAAATTGTAGCTTTAAAATTTTCGCTTCAGAAGATCAACCCGGTAAAAAATTTATTAAGCGAATCGACTGTCGATACTCTTTTGCAGATCGGGAATAACCTGACGTCCCCCGATAAAGTAGTTTCACTTATTCAAAATTCGATTGTGGATAACCCGCCTTTAAATCTCGCTGACGGCGGCGTTATTAAAAGCGGCTACAGCGCGGAGCTAGATGAATTAAGGGATATATCAATTCACGGAAAAGACTGGATCGCAAATCTCCAAAAGATTGAAAGAGAAAGAACCGGTATCTCATCTTTAAAAGTAAGCTTTAATAAAGTATTCGGTTATTATATTGAAATAAGCCACGCAAACAAAGAAAAAGTTCCCGGGGATTACATCCGCAAACAGACTCTGGTGAATTCCGAGAGATTTATAACTCCGGATTTAAAAACATACGAAGAAAAAATATTAAACGCGGAAGAAAAAATTTACGAACTTGAATCGCAATTATTTAACGAAGTAAGATTATCGGTTGCCTCCGAAGCCGAACCGATTCAGCAGAACGCGCGTTTTATCGCGATGATAGATTGCTTCCTTTCGTTTGCCGAATGCGCCGAGGAATATAACTACGTTAAACCCGAGCTCAACGAAGGCGACGGTATTGAAATTACGGACGGCAGACATCCGGTAGTCGAAAGGATTCTGCCCCCCGGTGACAAGTACACCGCAAACAGCTGCAAGCTCGATAACGAAGAAGACCAGATCATTTTATTAACCGGACCCAATATGGCCGGGAAGTCTGTTTACCTGAGGCAAATCGGCCTGATCGTTCTACTGGCTCAGGTCGGTTCTTTTGTTCCGGCAAAGAGCGCTAAAATAGGATTAGTCGACAGGATATTTACCCGAGTAGGCGCAAGCGATAATATCTCGGCAGGCGAGAGTACATTCCTCGTGGAAATGCAGGAAGCCGCTAACATTATAAATAACGCAACTTCAAAAAGCCTTATACTTCTGGATGAGATCGGGAGGGGAACCAGCACTTTCGACGGTATTTCAATCGCGTGGGCCATAACCGAATACCTTCATGAAAATAAAGAAGTGGCGGCTAAAACACTTTTTGCGACTCACTATCATGAACTGAATGAAATGGCGGAACTGTTTCCTAAAATAAAAAATTATAAAGTGGAAGTGCGGGAGTACGACGATAAAGTCATTTTTCTTCACAAAGTAAATCCGGGAAGAGCCGACCACAGTTACGGAATTCAGGTTGCGCAGATGGCGGGTCTGCCGGTATTTGTAACAAACAGGGCGAAGGAAGTTCTGCAGAATCTTGAAAGCAAGGAACTTACACCGTATGAAGTGAAAAAGGAAAGACTGAAAAAACTGCATCACGAGGACGAAAACCAGTTCAGTCTTTTTGAAATAAAGGACGATAAAATAAGAGGCGAAATCCAGGACATCGAATTAAACAATCTGACTCCGCTGGAGGCATTGAACAAACTAAGTGAACTTCAGAAGAAGGTGAGGAGCAATGAATAACGGGAAATTAAAATACATCTTTTCTCTTTCCCTATTTATAATAAGTATCGCAGGTTTTTATTCGTGCGGTAAAAAGTATACGCCTGAACAGGAAAGTTATATTAAAGAGATAAAAAACGAACGGGCCGAAAAAGATAACTGGATGAAGAGCAATCCGGAATCGCCCTTTGTTAATGATCCGAACGCGCATTTCGAGCCTCTGAAATATTACAAAGTAGACCCGGATTTTGTATTTAAAAGCAAATTGTATTATTACAAAAATCAAGATACGGTAAAAATATTCGGAACTAAGGGCGAAGAAAGAAAAATTATCCGCTTCGGTTATGTTAAGATCAATTATAATGATTCGGAACATAAACTCAATGTTTACAAGGGCACGACAAAAGACAGCGTTGAATATTATTCTATATGGTTCACCGATAAAACAACCGGGAATGAAACATACGGAGTGGGAAGGTATCTTGATTTTGATTTGAACCCCGACAGTAATTTTGTTTATACTATAGATTTTAATCTTGCATATAATCCCTACTGTGCATATAGTGCAAGGTATTCCTGTGCGATCCCTACAAAGGAGGATCACCTTGATATGGCAGTTACGGCCGGCGAAAAAAGTTTTCATAAATAATAATTAGGAGCCTTACGTGGTAGTAGTATTAGAAAAAAATGCGACCGATAAGCAGATTGAGAATATAATAAAACACCTTGAAGATTTCGGTTTCGCGGTACATAAATCTACGGGGGTTGAACAGATAGTTTTGGGGGCGATAGGAGTAAAACCTAATTTCGATATAAGAAATGTAAAGGTACTCGACGGCGTTGCCGAAGTATACCGAATTACCGAACCGTTTAAGCTTGCCAGCAGAAGTTTTAAAAAAGAAAATACCGAGATTAAAATTAAGGACATTGTGATCGGGGGGAATGAAGTTGTAATGATGGCCGGGCCGTGCTCGGTGGAAAACGAAGATCAGATTTTTACGATAGCGGAAATTGTTTCTAAAACCGGCACGAAAATTCTGAGAGGCGGGGCTTTTAAACCCAGAACTTCCCCGTATTCATTCCAGGGGCTCGGCGAAGAAGGTCTGAAGCTCATGAGAAAAGCTGCAGATAAATATAACCTGCTTGTTATTACCGAGGTGATGGAATCGAGCCAGATAAAACTTATCGAAGAGTATGCCGATATATTTCAGGTGGGTGCCAGGAATATGCAGAATTTTTCACTGCTAAGGGATCTGGGTAAAACAACTAAACCGATAATGTTAAAGAGAGGGCTTTCGGCAACTGTGGAAGACTGGCTAATGTCAGCAGAATATATTTTATCAAGCGGAAACAGAGAAGTAATGCTTTGTGAAAGAGGTATAAGAACATTCGAAACCTATACAAGGAATACATTTGATGTCTCTGCTATTCCGGTTGTTCATAAAAGAAGCCACCTGCCGGTCATCGCCGACCCTTCGCATGCTACAGGTTTAAGGGATAAAGTTCTGCCTATGGCAAGAGCCGCGGTTGCTGCCGGCGCCGACGGACTGATGGTAGAGGTTCACCACGATCCTGAGAAAGCTTTATCCGACGGTCCTCAGGCACTTCTGCCGGATCAGTTTGTTGAACTTATGAAGCAGGTTAAAATGATAGCCGAAGTTATCGGAAGAAAGATGTAACCGGTTAATATTTTTAAATAATTTATTTTATTCCTCTAACATTCTGAAGAAAAAATTGGCTATAAACAAAATTTCAATATTCGGTCTGGGATTAATTGGCGGATCTATTGCAAAAGCATTAAAGAGCAGCAACGGTCACTTTTATTTAAAAGCATTCGATAAAGAAGAAATACTTAACCGGGCACTAGCCGATAAGAGTATCGACGGAAAAATAGAAAATATGGAAGACAGCCTTGATTCCGATTTAATTTTTCTTTGCCTTCCGACGCATCTTTCACTGGAATATTTCGAGAAAATAGCCCCTAAGCTTAAAGAAGGTTCCATACTAACCGATGTTAGCGGAGTGAAAGGCGTATTCGAAAATAGATGGAATTCCATATCAAGCAAGGGTATATATATAGGCGGCCATCCGATGACAGGTAAAGAAACCAATGGTTACGAAAGCTCTGAAGAACTTCTGTTTGAGAATTCCGTATATATAATTTCCGATACCTCCCAAAACAAGGAGAAATTAAATGAACTGGTCGAACTGATCAGACTGCTTGGTGCAAGAGTCAGATTCCTTAATCCTTTTCTTCACGACAAGGTTATTTCACGGGTAAGTCATCTTCCTCAGCTTTTAGCAGTAAGCCTTGTGAACTCCGCCGCATATAATGAGGACAAAATTAATTACCTGGACTTCGCTGCCGGCGGATTCAGAGACATGACGCGGATTGCATCCAGCAGTTACAATATCTGGGAATCGGTTCTAAAAATGAATAAAGCGGAAATTATCTCATCTATTAATTTGCTGAGAGATAAATTAAATAAAATTGAAGACAACCTGAACGCAGATAATTACAGTGCGATAGAAGAACTTTTTGAAAAGGCGAGAAAGCGCCGCGACGAAATTCCAAAAAACACAAAAGGTTTCATAAATCCTTTGGTTGATGTCTTTATCTATGTAAAAGATCAGCCCGGTGTGCTCAGTACACTTTCTACCATCATGTACAAAAATAATATTAATATTAAAGATGTTGAGCTCCTAAAAATTCGTGAAGGCACCGGCGGAACTTTCAGAATGTCGTTTGAAAATGATGAAACTGCTGTGGCCGCAAAAAAGCTGATGGAAGAAGCTGGCTTTAAAACCAAATCGTAATTAACCTCATTAAAAAGGAAGCTCAAAAGTACTTCAAATGTCACGGCACGGACATGCCTACCGGACAAGCAGGGTCGAACCGAGTACTCATCGCAAATTCATGCTTAGACTAAGCTCAGCATGAGGTGATCCCGGCTTATGAGACAGCACCTTTATTAAAAACACATCAAACAACGTTTAATTATTTTCTGTGATTTTTTTACCCCATAATAACTATATTTATATAAATTAATCATGGCTTTTCTTCCGGTAGGGGGTTGTAAAGGGATTTTTAATTATAACGATAACAAGAATTAAGGACTGTTATCAAATGCCTCAGGACAATAATAATATTCCCGCCGATGAATCTTTAGTTGCGGATATCAAAAACGGTAATGCCGATTCTTTTAAGCTGCTATATTTTAAGTATTATCCGATGTTAATCAGGTTTGCATTATACCGCACTCATTCTTTGGATATGGCTCGCGAAACCATTCAAGAACTTTTTTACAGGATATGGGTTAAGAGACACTTACTTAATCCTGAAAAATCAATAAAAGCCTATCTCTATAAATCTTTGAATAATATTCTAATCAATAATAAAAATCTTCATTCATCAAAAAATATATCGTTAAGTAATCTCAGCCCTAATTTTAAAAAATCCGGTTCAAGCAGATCAAGAATTAGTAATTGATATACGCGATGCTTTGGAAAAACTTCCTGAGAAGATTAAAACTGTATATCTTTTAAGCAGAACAGAAGGATTGAAATATTCAGACATTGCCGGTATTTGCGAGATATCGGAAAAAGCGGTTGAGAAACGGATGTCTAAGGCAATCTCCATTTTAAGGAAAATTTTTTCGAACAAATATTTTTCCTGAGGTGGGGTTTTTCCTCATTCATCTGTAATATTAAACAGAGGAACAAATAAATGAATGACCAAAATAACTTGAAAAAATATCGAAACCTTTGTGTTAAAGCAATATCAGGAAACATTGATGAAAATGAAAAAGCCCTGCTGAAACTTTGGCTTGATACCTCAGAACAAAATAAAGATGAATTCGATAAAATTAAAAAAATTTGGGATAACAGCTTAATTTACGGTAATGTAGATGCACTTGGTCTGGAGGAAGATTGGAGGAAGCTGGAAGAGGAGATTAGAAGATCAAGTGCAAGTTCAGGGAGAGAGAAAAGATTAAATTTGGAATGGAAACCGATTTTAGCTTTTTCTACAGCGGTAATTATTATAGCCGGAATATTTTTATTCAGAAATGATATTGGATTAACTCCGATTAAAATAATTGAGGTTACTGCCGGCCGGCAGCAGAAACAAATCCGGTTGTCGGACGGTTCCGATGTTATACTTAATTACGGCAGCAGTTTGAAATATCCTGAAAGTTTTAAGGGGGATAAACATGAAGTCATTTTAAGCGGTGAAGCATTCTTTTCTGTAAAAAAGTCTGAACATCCCTTTATCGTAAAAACAGAAAATGCTATGACAACAGTTTTAGGGACAAAATTTGATGTTTGGTCCCGCAACGCGCAAACAAGAGTATATGTTGAAAAAGGGATAGTTAAAGTATCCGCACAAAAAGAAAATAACGGGAGCGTTAGATTAACTAAAAATCAGTTGAGTATAGTTACAGGCGACTTGACTCCTACTAAACCAAAAGAAGTCAACGCGGAATTTCTGAAAGGATGGACCGACGGAAATTTGGTGTTTGAAAATACGCATTTGAAAGAGATTTCCGAAGAATTGGCAAGATATTATAATACACCGGTTACGCTGAAAAACGATAGCCTAAATGTAAATACATTAACCGGGTCGTTCAAAAAAATGAGCGTCGACAGCGTTTTAAGCATGATTTGTTTAGCTCTGGATCTTAAATACAGCAAACAGAACGGAGGTTATTTAATAGAAGCTAAATAAAAATACCCAGAAATATTCCTTTTCAGTTTGATAAGATTGTTTCGAATTAACAAAGATTAAATAACATATTTAATCAATTATCAATAGGGAGGATTAGACAATGACTAGATTTGCAGGTCTCATATTATTATTACTTCTCATCAATTTGTCTTGCGGATATAATTCTAATATTATTGAAAATCAAAACTACACTCCGCCAACTCAAATAAATCATCCAAGAATATTATATCCAAGGACAGCACAGGAAAACTCCCATACCGGAAATACCACCGTAGTCTTCGATATTTCAAAGGAAGGTGAGGTAAATAATACAAATATATCCAAATCATCAGGGTCTGAAATATTAGACAAGGCAGCGCTGGATTACTGCCATAGTCTGATTTTCAATCCTGCAAAAGTCAACGGCCGGCCGATTAATATGAAAATGTCTATGGAAATAAAATTTCAAATTTCCTATTTGGATATGCTCGCAAGTACATATGTAATGGACGTTCAAAGCCTGTACAATCAACTTGAATATGCCAGGCCTGATATCAGAACAATACTTGAAAGAGAAATATTGTATAAGCATGTTGACTTTATTAATGAAATGAAAGACGCGTTAAATTTCAATACTTATGCGGCAGAAGTTTTATCTTCGAAGGTGGTTTCTGAATGGAGAAAGGACTGGGACTCGTGGCCTCTTTCATTTTTGCTTTTTCACGATTTCATTCAAAGATATCCGGACTATGACAGTATGCAGACCGTCAAAAAATTCTTGTACAGCGCCCTGAATTATGATATAAAATATATTCATGACTCTCAGAACAATGGTCCTTCTTCAATTCAGGAAAAAGAAAAAATATTAAAGAAAATTCAAGATTTTGTTGCGGTTAATTACCCGGATTATAGATTTAACGGAACAGAGGTTGAGGAAATAAATGAAAATACTCCGGTTTCACTTGTCATAACAAAATTTCTAAGGTGAACAACATTTATTGGATTGCGTTAAATATCGTATTATTAATGGCTGTAAAGGCTTTTGCCCAGGAACCTCAACTCAGTGCCGTAAATTCAATGAAAGGTGACAAATATTCGCTTAGCTCAATTTTAGAGGATATTAGAAATAAAGATGGAGTAAATTTTATTTATTCTGATAATGTAATAAAGGATATTAGAGTTAATTATAAGATTGCCGGCGATCTTAATAGAAAAGAATTGAAAAACTTTTTAAGTCAATTTGGCTTGAGCTGTAAGTCCTTCGGGTCCGGAAATATTGTTATTTTTAAGAATGAAACTGTCCCGATAAAAAGTTACGGCCGGGTCAATATAAAAAATATTTTTTATAAAGATACCGGAGATGTTAAAGACCCTCGGTTAATCTCTAATATTATTCCTGTCTATCCGCAGCTTGCGGTTATTAGGAAAATCGAAGGTAAGGTAAAAATAAGATTTTTAGTTACTAAAGACGGCGATGTCTCCAAAATTATTGTAGATTCAACTTCCGGATCAGAATTACTAGACAGGGCAACTGTAGAATATGTTTCGAAATTAAAATTTATTCCGGCTGTATTTAACGGGAAATTTCAGAAAATCTGGATGTCGAAGCTTTTTGATTATTATTTGAGAGAAAAAAAATAATCCGCATAAGACTTGTTATTTATATACAAAAGAATGCAGCGGAATTAGCAGCAGTTCTATGCTGAAATTATTTTTACTATTTATTACAATAATTATAAAGCGGATTCTCAAACATCACTGTTCAATTTTAATACTTTTCTCTGTTCTTTACTCAGATCTGCCTCAAGTTGTATAGTAGGATGATCAATTCCGAATTTATCGTTGAGTGCCTTTTCAATTTTGTCAATTATAAGATAACCTTTACTAATTGCTTGATCTTCGACTACAACGTGTACCGAAAGTGCGTTCATTTTTGACGAAATTGACCATATATGCAAATGGTGAATATGCTTTACTTCAGGGAAAGAAGAAATAAATTCCGCTACTTCGGTCATATCTATATGTTTCGGTGTCCCTTCACTTAAAATATTTACAGTTTCAAGAACAACATCCCATCCGCTTTTTATTATAAAAAGACCGATGAGTATAGAGAAAAGAGGGTCTAACAAATACCACTTGAAATAATAAATCAGTACCCCGGCCGCAATTACAAGTGAGGAATTCAGCGAATCATAAAACATATGAAGATAAGCTGTCTTAGCATTTAAATCTTCTTTGGAGTTTTTATGCAATAAATAAGTAGATATTGTGTTCGCAAGAAAGCTTACGGACGCAACAATTATTACCCATGTTCCCAAGACCGGTTCCGGATTAAGCAGTCTGCCGACTGCTTCATAAATTATATAGATACCGATTATAACAAGAGCGGAAGAATTTATAAACGCGACAATAATTTCAGCTCTCAAATATCCGTATGTTTTGTTTGGTGTAGCTTTCCAGTGAGACATTTTAACTGCAAAAAGGCTCAAAATCAAAGATATCAAATCACTAAAATTATGCAGCGCATCCGAAATTAAAGCCAGACTGTTGCTTAGAATTCCGGCGGTTATCTCTCCTCCTACTATTATTGAATTAAGCAGTATGGACAGAATTAAATTTCTTCCGATTGTTGACTTATTTTTTAAATGTGTGTGCATATTCCTAATTATTTAGAGTTTTTGCTTACCGCAATTTTTTTATGTATTAATAAAAACCAAATATCATGATTATGTATTCATTATTCAATTTTTAATGTTATAAAATAATTTTAATTTTACAAATCAAATTAAAACAGTTATGCAATTACTCATAATATCGGTTAACAATCATTAATCATCAAATGTTCAAAATCTCTTATCTGTTTAAAATCCTTTTAATTACTTTTATTTTATCCGCAATATTAAATGCTCAAAGTGATCAAGGCGCCGTTTACAAGAAGACGTATTATCCGGACGGTACCCTGAAAACTCAAGGTGAGTATGTAAACGGAAAATTGAACGGAAAATACTTCGAATATTACTCGGACGGTAAATTATGGAAAGAGTGGAATTATGTCGACGGCAAGGAAGAAGGTAAATCGGATTGGTATTTTGAAAGCGGGATTCTCAGCATCGAGTGGAATTACCGGGACGGCTTAAAACAAGGGATTTCCAAATGGTATTATGAGTCGGGCGAATTATGGTCCGAACAGAATTATGTTGACGGCAAACTGGAAGGGATCACTCATACATATTATAAAACAGGCGAGCTGGAGGGAGACTGGAATTACGCAAACGGTGAACTGGATGGAGTTTCAAAAACTTATTTTAAATCCGGCAAAGTAGAAGTTGAGAGAAGCTTTCATGAAGGTGTTGAAGACGGACCGACAAACGTTTACCATGAGAACGGAGTACTGGCTTTAAAGGCCAATTATTCTAATAATAAACTTGTAGGCGAAGTGAAAATATTTGATATGTCGGCTAATCTCAGAGTTCTGGACACATATGTTAACGGCGAACTAACCGATCGCGTTAAATATGATTATACCGGAAAAACCGAGGAAAAAGAACGCACAGACAGAACATATTATTCAAACGGATCACTGCTAAGCGAAATCCATTTCAGAAACGGCAAAAGAGACGGAGTAAGCCGCTATTATTACGACGACGGCTTTCTAAAGCACGAATGGCATTATGTCAACGACACTCTGGAAGATAATTCCTATTCCTATTACGACGGCGGTATACTGAAACTTTCGGTTGATTATATAAAGGGTATTCAAAGAGGTATGACAAGGTCATATTACGGCGACGGGCGGCTTGCAAGCGAAACAGGTTATGATAATAATCAGAAAAACGGGATAGAAATAGATTATTATAAAAACGGGGGATTAAAGGCTGTATTTTATAATAAGAACGGTGTACCTGACGGCGATTATAAAACATATTATGAGAGCGGGCTTATAGAATCTGAGGCTGCATATAGTAACGGAAATATAAGCGGAGAAAAGAAATATTACTATGAGTACGGCGCTTTGATGAAAACTGAGAACTATGTTAACGGGAAAATTGACGGCTGGGTTAAAACCTTTTTTAAGAACGGTAAACTTAAAAAGGAAGAATACTATGTTGACGGTACTAAATTTAGGGAAAAAGTATATAATGAAAACGGCAGGTTGACTTCTACTTCCGGTTACTGATTAGTTTTTAAGATGGAAGAATAATAATTTTTCCCCGGTACAGAGTTACGTCCGGATTTCCAAAGCCTTCATATTAATTTGAGTGTAACCAGTCCTGTTTAGTATATTTAAAGTAAATTATTATAACTATTTAATTTTAAAATAATTACCCTCTTTAACCGGTTAATTGTTTTTAAAAACGGACAACAGAATGAGTAAAAATAAAACTCCGGATAAGTACAAAGTTGCGCTTTTACAACTGGGTTTCGGTAAAAATGCTAATGAAAATTTAAAAGAAGGCGGCTGATTGGATTGAGAAAGCAGCCAGGCAGAAGGCTAATGTAATTTGTCTGCCCGAATTATTTAAGTCGCAATATTTTTGTCAGACCGAAGACATCGCTAATTTTGAATTAGCCGAAAATATTCCCGGACCGTCTACGGAAAAGATTTCCAAGATAGCGCAAAAGTACGGAGTTGTTGTAATTGTTCCTCTCTTTGAAAAACGCGCTCCCGGTTTATATCATAACAGCGCTGCGATAGTTGATGCAGACGGTAAAATAGCCGGTGTATACAGGAAAATGCACATACCCGACGATCCCGGATTTTACGAAAAATTTTATTTTACACCCGGCGATCTCGGCTTCCGGTCATTCAACACGAAATTCGGCGAAATCGGTACGCTTATCTGCTGGGATCAATGGTATCCGGAAGGAGCTCGAATTACTTCTCTTAAAGGCGCGAATATTTTATTTTATCCTACCGCGATTGGGTGGCATCCGTATGAGAAAGATGAACACGGCAATGCTCAGTTTGAATCGTGGCAAACAATACAGCGCGGGCATGCAATAGCTAACGGAGTGTACGTTGCCGCGGCAAATAGAATCGGACTTGAAAAACATGATGCTGACTCTCCCGGAATTGAGTTTTGGGGACAGTCTTTTATCGCCGATCCTCAGGGAGTTGTTATTGCCCAGGCTTCATCAGATAAAGAAGAGATACTTACCGCCGAAATAGATTTAAACCGGATTGAATATATTCGTAGAAACTGGCCTTTCTTAAGAGACAGAAGGATTGAAGATTACGGCGACATTACAAAAAGATTTTTAAAATAATAATCTTCAATTTTTCACTGATTCGTACTGAATTTATTAATTTTCATTTATACAAAATAACTCCCGGAAAATTTCAGCAAATGGTAAAAGAAAATACTCTGAGTAGATTACCCGCCGAATGGGAAAAGCATGAAGCAACATGGATCGGATGGCCTCATAATACGGAAGACTGGCCGGGAAAATTCTCCCCGATTCCCTGGGTTTACTCGGAAATAGTAAGAAGAATTTCTCCCGGAGAAAAAGTAAGAATATTTGTGGAAGATAAAACACATGAAAAAAAAGCGCGGAATGTATTAAAAGCAGCAAATGTAGATTCAACTAATATTGAGTTTTATACCGCAAGGACAGACAGAGGCTGGATGCGGGATATTGTTCCGGCTTTTGTTAGATATAAATCGGGTCTGGTAATGGCCGAATTTATGTTCAACGGCTGGGCCAAATATTCCAATCATAAAAAAGACCAAAAAATACCCGCGTTTATTTCGAAGAAAATCAAAGCTTCACGTCTGCAGGTTAATCATAAAGGTCGGAATGTAGTTCTGGAAGGCGGCGGAATAGACATCAACGGAAAAGGTACTCTGATAACAACCGAAGAATGCCTGATGAGCGAAAAGCTGCAGGTCAGAAACCCGGATTTTACAAAAAAAGATTATGAAAATATTTTTAGAAATTACCTGGGAATAACAAAAGTATTATGGCTCGGCAACGGAATTGCCGGGGATGATACGCACGGCCACGTTGACGATGTATGCAGATTTGTTAACAATAGCACTTTGCTTCTGGTGCAGGAAAATAATTCTAAAGATGATAACTATATCAACTTGAACGAAAACAGAGAACGGGTGCAGGATTTCAGACTCTCAGACGGCTCCAAGGTTCACACTGAATTTCTTCCGATGCCAGGACCTGTAATTTTTAAGGGACAAAGACTGCCGGCAAGTTATGCTAATTTTTATATTGCAAATTCGGCCGTACTAGTTCCTACTTTCAATGATCCAAACGATAAAAAAGCATTGGGAATTATCGGGGAACTGATTAACGACAGACCGGTTATAGGCATTCATGCTTTAGATCTTGTCTGGGGATTGGGAACGCTGCATTGCTTGACACATGAGCAACCTACGGAAAGTTGAAATATTTTATAACAATCGGCAAATCAGAATACAAATAAAGTTGAAATTCAAAGGTAAATGTAATTGTTGTTAAATTATTCGATAATAGGTTAAACTAATCTAATGGACAGTATGAAATCAATCTCATTATCCGATGCAAAATTCCGGAGTGTTGAAGAAGTAAATTTTCTAAATAACAAGATCCTATACGCAATAATAAATATAGTAAGCATACTTGCGTTCCCATTTTTTTATTTAGTATTTTTCTATATCACAAATATATTTATTGCAAATAAGCCGCTGAGTATATTTTATTATTTTGTATCGTTCAGCCGAATTACTAATGCCGATTTGATTTTATTTTTCGGTATTTTAATTGCGGTGATGTTTATACATGAACTTATACACGGACTATTCTTTTTCATTTTTACCGGCGAAAAACCGGTATTCGGTTTTAAGAATTTATCAGCATATGCCGGGATTCCGAAAAGTTTCATTAAGAAAAAATATTACTTAATTGCCAGTTTAAGTCCGCTAATTTTTTTATCAATCGTCATCCTCGGGATTTTCTTTTTAACTACTAATTCAATTTCCACAATAATGTTTATTACGGCTTCAGCTCATGCCGCAGGCTGCATAGGCGATATATGGGTGAGCGTTAAACTTTTAAATAAGCCGGCCGAAACTTTTGTTAATGATGACGGCATGGTTATTAAAATAGGTTTTGGTGTTGTTTCCGGAGATTAAATACTTATTTAATTACCTAAAAAAATATTTACTCCAGCTGATTTTTTCTCCCGGATAAATTGTTGGCTCCTTTTTAGCGCAATTAAGGTCTTATTTGAACTATAAACCAAGCGAACTGTATAAATCAATTTACTTTTCTTATTTTTTTTGCTTATTTACATAAATCAAAATTGAAATTTAAGCCGGTCTGCGGAAATATTTTCTTGCTGTTTCTATCGTTTAACCCGGTTTAATTGCAACTGATTTTTAATTGTTCTTTTTTGGGGAGGTACAATAAATATGCTGAGAAAGATAGTTGAGCGCCGGGGGACATTTCAATTATGATATTCGTTTCATTTGCTGCTAACGGTAAATAAGATTTTGTATATCGTGAAATAAAAAATGGAGATACAATGAAAACAAGAATACTAGGTAAAAACGGATTTGAAGTTAGTGAGATAGGTTTAGGATGCTGGCAGTTCGGAGGAGATTTCGGCCCTATGTCCGATGAGGCCGCTTATACTATAATGAACGCGGCAGTGGATAACGGAGTAACTTTATTTGATACTGCGGACGTATACGGTAACGGCAAGAGCGAAGAACTAATAGGAAAGTTTTTAAAGATTTCCGGTGCGCAGATTAAAATAGCCTCCAAATTCGGAAGAGGATCTGATGTATTTCCCGATAAGTATTCTGAGAAACTGATGCGAATGTCGATAGAAAGATCCTTAAGGAGATTAGGCGTTGATTCGCTTGATCTTGTGCAGCTGCACTGCATTCCCACGGAGGAACTTCGTAAAGGTGAAGTATTCGAGTGGCTTCGAAAAATTAAAAACGACGGGTTGATAAAAAACTTCGGAGCAAGCGTTGAGTCAATAGAAGAAGGAGAAATTTGTATGCGGCAGGAAGGATTGCTTTCGCTTCAGGTTATTTTTAATATTTTCAGGCAAAAAATTGCCGAAAATCTATTACCGGAAGCTCAGCGGAAAGGTGTTGGAATTATCGTAAGACTACCGCTGGCCAGCGGGCTGCTTTCCGGTAAGTTTACAAAAGATACCAAATTTGCAGAAAGCGATCACCGATATTTCAACCGTGATGGACAGGCTTTTAATGTTGGCGAAACCTTTGCCGGTCTGCCTTTTGAAAAAGGCGTTAAGATTACAAGCAGATTACAGGCGCATGTTCCTGACGAACTGACTATGGCTCAAATGGCCTTGAGATGGATACTCGACTTCGATTCAGTCTCGACGGTAATTCCGGGCGCAAGTTCGCCTTCACAGGCTAAATCAAATGCAATTGTATCCCGGTTGAATCCGTTATCTAAAGATATGCACAGGGTTCTTCATAATTTTTACAAAAATAATGTTGAAGAATACATCCGGGGTCCATACTAAGCGTCTAAAAAGATAATAAATTAGTTTCAACAGACATTTTCTCATATGAAAAATGCGTGCGATGGATTGCCTCTCGAAATAATTCCTACTGATAATATTTTCGCCTGATTATCATTTTGTGGTATAAATGTTTGCCCTAAATCTTTCGATAATATGATTAGATTGTTATGTATTTTTGCAAGGGTAAATTATGCAAGAACAGACTTTGAATTTATTTTTGCGTTTATTGCAAATTTATTCCCGCAATTTTAAAAATCATTCAGCGCGCAAAACTAAATGGAACGATTACAGTTGTAAATTGTCTTAGTTGTTTCCGGTTAATTCTAGCAGGAAAAATATATTAAAATGAGTTTAAGTATCGATAATAAAATCTACAGTGAAATAATAGAATGTATCCAAAGAGCTGTTCGTGGAGACCCGGATGTTAAGATAGAAAAAACGGGTAGTGATATTCAGCTGGATAATCTTTTATATTCTCTGAATGAATTATTCCTTCATGTAAAAAAGCTGAATGAATTCAACGGTAAAGCAAATGATGAAATTAATTCACGCACTGAAAAAGTTCAATCAAAAGCCTTTTGGGCGGCGGAAACGAACGTAATTATTCATCATTTAGCCAATTATATAATGGATAAAGCTAACGAAGCAATATACGGGCTGGATTCGAAAGGCAATATAATTTATGCTAACGAAATTGCCTTAGAAACGCTCGAATATTCCAGAGAAGAATTTATCGGTAAAAGGATATATGATATAGATCCTGAAATTCGAAAAGAAGACTGGGAAAATCATTGGGAGGACAGTAAAGAGAAAAAATTTTCTTTATTTGAGTCAAAACATAAAACTAAAAACGGTAAAATAATACCGGTTGAAGTAGCAATAGGGTTCATCTTTTTTGAAGGAAAAGAATATCATAGTTCGTTTGTTAGGGATATAACGGAGCGGAAAAAATCCGAAGAGACGCTGTTATTAACTCAATATGCTTTTGATTCGGCTTCGATAGGTATTATAAGAACCGGTAAACAAGGAAAAATATTAGGCGTAAACAAACATGTTTGTAAAAATCTCGGTTATACTGAAGAAGAATTATTGAACATGCATGTATGGGAAATCGATCCGGGATTTTCTGAAGAAACATGGAAAGAGCATAGGGGATTTTTACAAAAACAAGAATCTGCAGTTTTCGAAACTGCGCATCGAAGAAAAGACGGTTCTGTTTTCCCAGTTGAAATTAATGCTAGTTACCGGGTATTCAACGGGAATGAATTTTCTTTTTCATTCATAAAAGATCTCACCGAACGAAAGAAAGCAGAAGAAGAATTGAAATCTTCGTTAAGGGAAAAAGAAGTTCTGCTAAGAGAATTATATCACCGGACAAAAAATAATATGCAGGTAATCCGGGCTATGCTTGCGATTAAATCGGCATATACCGCCGACGAAGAAGTTAAAAAGAATTATCTTGATATGGAAAACAGAATTCTTTCCATGTCCCTCGTTCATCAAAAATTATATCAGTCGCATAACTTGTCAAGTCTTGATCTTAAAGAGTATATAGAAGAGCTCGTTCAATTATTGATGAAAAGCCATAAAGCTCCGGGCGATAAAATAAAGATCGATATGCATCTGGAAAGCACTGCGGTATTAATCGATATTGCAATCCCTTGCGGACTTATATTAAACGAGCTGCTTGCAAACTCTTTGGAACATGCTTTCCCGGACAAAAAAGGAAGGCGAAATAATCATCCGGCTGTCTAAATGCAATAGTGAGAATTTAGAACTATTTTATGCCGACAACGGCATAGGTGTTCATGAAGGTTTTAATTTCAGAGAGCAGGAATCTTTAGGCTTACAAAGTATATACACAATTGCAGAACATCAGCTCCAAGGCACGGCGGAATTCCGAGTAAATAACGGATTAGAATGTAAAATCAGAATGAATAATTCATTATATTCGCCTAGAGTTTAAAATGGCAAAACAGAACAAGATATTGGTCGTCGAAGACGAAGCGATGAACGCGATGTACCTTAAAATGATTCTCACAAAGGCGGGTTATGTAATTCAGGATATAGTAGCTACGGGTGAAGATGCCGTTACTAAAGCCAATGAGGAAAATCCTGATATAGTTTTAATGGATATCAGGCTTGCGGGAGATATGGACGGCATTGAAGCAGCAATGAAAATAAAAAGTAAAAGTGATGTCCCGATAATATTTATGACGGGCTATCCGGACAGAGATCATTTGGAAAGAGCAAAAGCGGTAAATCATTCCGGATATTTTATTAAGCCTATCCTGACAAGCGAATTAGTATCTGCGATTGATTCGGTTTTAGCCCTATAAAAAATTTGTTTAAAGAAAAGCCGGTCTTTATTACCGGCCTTTGCAAAATTTCATTTTAATTGTTTATTAATTCTGTACTCATCGTACTGCTCTGGGTTATGGGTATTACCATCTTCTGGTCGCCCGTTGTAGCTAAGGTCATTTTGTTCTCGTTATTTCCTTCTATTCCCACCATCGCACAATCCGTTACCGATAAGTAAATTGTACCTTTCATTTTTCCGTTTCCGTCTATATAAAATTGCATACCCGACATATTAGCCTGTCCGCTTGACGTTATAACCGCTGTATAAGGAATTTGATAACAGTCTATGCCGTTTCTTTTTTCTTTATCTCCTAATGTATATGTATAATTACTTGTAACCACCATTTCTCCTCCCATAGATTTCACGGAATCGGATCTGGAGAAAGTCCAATTCTCTCCCTTTTTAATTACCCTGCCCGGCAGTTTGAAATACATGTTAGTTGTTAACTGGTTAACTGCGTTACTCATCATCTGCTCCTTTTCGGAAAGCGTATCAATAACGGATTTATTAATCACCTCGCCGTACTGGGAAATAACCAGCTTGGATCTTTTACCTATTAATTCATCCAGATTTAAGGTTGTATCTCTTCCCTGTATATTGTTATGAACAATAGCCGAGTCGGATGAAACTACTAAACTTAAATTTCCGGTTTCATCAACTGAATTTATTTTGACTCTAGTTACGCTCTTGATATCATTATTAAATTTCATTTCCTTACCCATCATTTCCTGGGTGATGGTGCTTGCCTGCACTGTTTTATAAAGATATGTTTTACCGACAGGCATTTGATATTTCAGATTAACACTTTCCTGAGCCCAGGCAAGAGAACCGACTGCAATTATGAGAATTGCCGGAAATAATATTTTTCCTAAGAATGTTTTCATATCATCTTTCTTTTATTTGTTGAAAATTTTAAATATCAATTTCTTATAGGGTCAATTAAAATAAACAATTTGATTAATACGTTTCAAACAATTTTATTCATTTGCCAATGACAAAGCGGTAAGATAAACCAGCTTAGCGGTCTTTTGTATCTTTCCCGCATTAATTTTATCCGGCTCATCGGAAACCTTATGCAAATCTCTGTGCATACCGGAATGAAAACAAACCGAGGGAATTCCGGCGTTCTGAAAACTTGAATGATCGCTGTCGCCGTTCAATATTTTGTCCAATAAAAGCAAATGGAAGTTTATTCCTTTATTTACTTCTTTTATTTTTTCCGTCAGCCCGGGATTCTGAGAGCATCCGTAAACCATAAGCGAATCTATTCCGTTTCTGCCGAGCATATCCATGTTAATCATTGCAACCGTTTTTTTCACAGAGAATAAAGGATGCGTTGTATAATATCTTGAACCGAATAAGCCTTTTTCCTCGCCGCAGAAAGCTATAAATAGAATACTTCTCTTCGGTTTAATTTCGGAATTACCGAAAGCCTTTGCTACTGCCATAAGCGCTGTCGTACCGCTGGCGTTATCATCTGCGCCGTTATAAATATAATCTTCGCCTTTCTCATGCTCTTTCTTTATACCCACGTGATCGTAATGCGCGCCTAAAATAATTAATTGATCCCTTAAAGCCGGATCGCTCCCGGGAATAAATCCGATTACATTACTTGCATCCGCGGTTTTAGTGATTGTGGAAGTTCTTAATGCGGCATTTATGTCCTTTAATTCAAACGACTGAGGCCGGAGGTCTTCATCAATTTTCTTTTGAATATTTTTTAGATTGTCGGCACTTCCGAATAGTTGGCCGATTACATTTTCTCCTACTTGAACAACCGGAACTTTTTCATTTTCATCTTCCAGCAGCGTAAGGGGGAGTAGATTATCAGGTATAATCGAAGAAAGAGAAGGCCACGGGTAACCCCTCGGAGTGAGCATCAGATGATTCAGCGGATCTTGAGCTATCAATACAGCAACAGCACCGTACTTAATTGCGGTTTTTACTTTTTCATCTATATTCGAATATTTAGTCATTTCTTTTCCGGCAAAAATCGAAGCCTGATCATTTTCTCCGGGTTCGTGTCTAAGAACAAACACGATTTTTCCTTTTACATTTATGTTTGTATAGTCATTGTATCTATATTCCGGAGCGTCGATTCCGTAACCTGCAAAAACCACAGGAGCGGTTGCGGATTTATTTGCAGTCATTTCAAAGGGAGTAATATCTTTTTTTATTTTATAAGAAATTTCGTTGTTTTTAGATTTTATTACTAAACTATTGTTTTCCGCTAGGCTAATGTATCCGAGTTTAACTTTTTGAAAATAGCTGTTATCTACCGGTGATACGCCGTTAGCAGCAAAATTATCCGATATATATTTTGCAGCGGAATTTAATTCGGGGCTGGGTGTAGTTCTTCCTTTTAAAGAATCGGACGCTAAAAAATAAAGATCGTTTTTTATGAGCGACGCGTTAATAGAGTTTATACCGCCGCTTGCGGAATTTAAAACCTGATTATTCGTACAGCCGGTCAACAGCGCGGCAATAAGAATTATAAAATTTAGTAAAATTCGC
>CAVUCX010000077.1:0-6452 GCA_963739955.1 uncultured Bacteroidota bacterium
GTGTTTAAAATTTAGTTCTCAATAGCACGCTGATGACGCAGACCTGCTTACCGGACAGGCAGGTTAAACAGATTTTCGCCGGTAAGTAACTTAGTGGTAAAATTAATTCCTTTATTCATCCGGACTTAAGAATATTCGTCAACATAACTACATGTTAAGAAGATAATTCTTTGATATTTTCACTAAGGCGAGTTCTTTCATAAGTACAAAACGAAATTTATTCTTTATCTGGCTTTTTCATTAAATTGTACATACTTTAAATTCGAATTTGAATAATGATATTTTTATTAGGGGCGTAAAACAGAATAAAATTTTGGGAGTTTAGATGGCTGTTAAGAAGAGAGAAAAAGATCTGACATTTTGGGAAAAGATATACATTCCGGAAATCGTAAAAGGCTTGTCTCTTACGATGAAGAATATGTTTAAGCCTAAATTTACGATGCAATACCCCGAAGAAAAGTTTATTCCGCCCGCATCTTACAGGGGGCGCCCGGTTCTTGTACAGGAAGAAAACGGTGAAGAAAGATGTGTAGCCTGCGGATTATGTTCCAGGGTTTGCCCTGCTCTCGCTATTGAAGTGCAGGCTGCGGAAACAGACAGGGAAAAGGAAAGATACCCTGAGAAGTTTGAGATAAATATGATACGATGCATCTTTTGCGGATTCTGCGAAGAAGTTTGTCCGGAAGAAGCAATCGTAATGAGCAAAGATTATGAACTTGCCTTTAGTAACAGGGAAGACGCAATCTACGGGAAAGATAAATTATTGACTCCCGTAAGTCAGCTTCAAGACAGAATAGAGTTTCTACGAAACTATAAATAATAATTGAAGATGTGACTCATAGTTCCATAAAAACGGAACAGGATGAAAAAAATTATCTGTATATTATTGGCGGCAGTAACCATTGCGTTCGGATCCGAAAGAAACGCTCCGGAAAGATACAGGCTTTCTTATGCGCGGTATATACCTGCTTATTCAACTTTCGAAGTTTCATTGATTACATCGAACTATTATCCGGAGGCCGATACTCTCGAAGTATATATTATACCCGATTCAAAAGTAAGCCTTTCTAGAATAGAACTGCGCTCCGTATTTAAAATGAAATCTTTAAAATTCTTTCCTGTCGATTTGCCGGGAGCCGATTACCAGGCTTATAAAACTATTCTGAATTTGGCTGACACGGCTTTTACTCCGGGAATATTTTTTCAACTTCTATTCGGACTTAACGCCGAGGCTGCTTCTCAATCTGAACTGAAGATTATGGGTGTTTATATCCATAACGGAGTTGCCGTGGGCCGGATAAATCCTAACGCGGTGAACGGTTTCGCCGAGGACTATATAAAGGCAAAACTGAATTTTTATAAACCTCAGAAAAATGCCGGAAGCGCCCTTCAGTTTCAAGGCAACGCACGTTTGAAAATATCAGGACTTAAAACTAGTGCAATGAATCTGCTTATCGATTTCTGGTTTAAAGAAACCGGCGGCTCCGAAAATATTTTATCAATCGGCAGCACTAACAGTCCTGGTCTGAACTACACAATCTCAACAAACGTATTTCAAATGCTTTCCGTTGCTAAGAACGGGAGCCTGATCGAAAATCTGAGTTCGCTGTTCCTGAGTAATAAAAACTGGTATCATATTACCTCCGATTTCCAGTTCGGCGAAAATTCCGTTATGTTCTTTTGCAACGGTTCGTTTGTGGGAAAAACGGATTTGCCTGCTTTTGCAAAACCGGAAGACCTTGTATTTAAATTTGGCAGTGTAAGCTCCCCTAACAATTTTGCAATCGATCTGCTTCGAATGATAAATCTCGGCAATACTATTGACGTGGCCTTTGCTAACAGGAATTACGCAGATTTTATAGCCGACAGCTCATCGGTAATTTATCTTTTTACATTCGACAACAACGACAATTTGAATGTTTCCAATGACAATATAAAAACGGAAGCTGTTAATTTACGTTACGTTCGTTCTAATGCGCCGATATTTGCCAGGGCTCCCGAACTTAATATTTCCGTACTGAATAATTCTTACAGCTTACGATGGAGCGGGGGCGACTATCAGCAGGCGGAATATTATATTCTTCAAAAATCTTCGAACAATTCGGAATTTAAAGATATCTACCAGGTTGCTGCGGATAATTCGGACCCTTCGGAATACACTTTTACCGACGGCAAAGACGAAACAGCCGATGTGGTTTACTACCGTGTAAAACAGGTTAACTCCGACGGAAGCACGGTTTTCTCATCGCAGGTAAAAGTCGGACAGGGCACTCAGGAGCCCTTTACAATACAGCCCAATTATCCAAATCCTTTTAATCCTAAAACCAGCATAGTGGTAAATTTCCTTGTCGGTACCCAAGCGGATATTACTGTTTACAATCTTGAAGGAAAAGAGATCGTCAAACTATACAAAGGTTATCTTCCTCAAGGATCGCACACGTTTTCATTCGACGGAACCGATCTTCCTTCAGGTGTTTACTTATATAAGATTACCACACCGGGATATTCCGAAATAAAAAAGATGGTGCTTACAAAATAACTTCCTAGATTTGTGGTCTGTGGTTTGTTGTGTGTAGTCTGTTGTTTGTGGTCAGTAGTTTTTTGATTTAAAATCTATTTGCCAACAATATAACGGGGGATTTATGCAAAAGATATTATTTCTTTTATCGGCGATGCTTCTATCTTTCTTATCTCAAATATTTTCACAGAACCTATCGGATTACGTCTCTGAGATAAAGGGCGACACTCTTATAATCAAGGATTATTACGAGATGAATAACCAACCGAATACGTTGGGCGAAGTTCTGCGTTTGGACAGTATAGATGTACCTCCCGGCAGGGTATATGAACTGAAAGCCGGCGGGTATTATCCTATTTTTTTTATACAATCTCCTAAACGGTCAGTGGTTATTGTAGGTTCGGATTCTTCAATAATTGTTAATAATAAAAACGCGGAATTACCTCCCCCGCTGATATGCAATGCTGCCGGGACAGACCAGTCTTTGAAAAGCACAAGTATTCAAGTAAACGGGAATCTGACAATTAAAAACTGCCGGTTGGTACCGGCCGCGGAAGACGGAACAAGGGGAGGCTGCTTTGCGGAAATATCCGCCCCGAATCTTCGACTGCTTTTCGATAACTGCCTCTGTGAACACTCAATGGGAGTATTGGTATTTTCAAATTATCCCGACTGCGATTACATCTTCAGAAATTGTTACTTTGTAAATATGAGCGGTTATCCCTGCCGGCGGGAAGGCGGCGTGTTCGACAGCTTTGAAAAACAGGATTCTTTGCTTGTTGAAAATTGTACTTTCATCATGGCCCAGGGCAGTGTATTTAGACTCAGAACCTATCCTTTTAACCGAATCTTTTTCAATCATAACACTTTTGTAAATATGGCAGGTTCGGTATTTATGAACCTCGGTTATCAGAGCAGAATGTATGTTTTAAATAATATTTTTATTAACTGCAATATTCAGCCGTACCCCGGCATTCATACGATCGACTACGGAGAACAGGACCTTGACTGGCAGCCAATGGGACTTATTAATATATATCCCGGCAACGCTGAAAAGCCGATTTCTGATCCACGAATCATGTGGTGCGGTTATAACCTGGCATACTGGGATCCGCTTTTCTCTGATATTATAGCAATAGTTGATTCAGATTCTCTTAACGGCGTTACTACCTGGATGTCTCAAATGCTTTTAATGAATATGCGATCCCAGATAATGTTTGATAATAATAATCAATATCCTAATTTAATTGAAAACGGTTGGATAATGGATTATAAACCGGAATTTGTTGATCCAAAAGATCTTTTAACAACCAGATTGACGGTTCTTAAAGATTTTGCAATCGCAACGGTGGATACAAACATTACGACTGTATTACCAGACTGGCGAGTGATCAACAAGGGCCCGGATAAATTTATTTATCCCGACTGGCCTATTCCGGTGGATCTCTCTTACAGCAACGCGGATCTACTTACCGCGGGTTTAAACAGATTCCCGGTAGGCGATTTGAACTGGTTTCCGGTCCAAAAGTCAGCCTGGCTGGCCCAAAGGGAAACGGAATACGCCAGCATCGATCATATATATTATCATTCAGTGGATGATCTCGGTGTTCCGCCTGCCGGATTCAGGCTTATGCAGAATTATCCGAATCCGTTAAATCCTTCAACTACAATAAACTTTAAGCTGCCCTCGGGTAACCGTGTAATTCTGAAATTATTTGACGCTCTAGGAAGAGAGGTAAAAACATTGATTGATGAATACCGCGGACCCGGAAACCATTCAATAAATCTTAACGCAAGCGGTTTATCAAGCGGTGTTTATTTCTACAGGCTGCAAGCGGGAAAGTTCATTGATGCCAAGAAGCTGGTAATTCTCAAATGACAGTGGAGGAGAGCTGAGTTTAGAAGCCGGAAATTATTCGTTAGTTTAGTGATTAAGTTAAATAACTAAAACTAAATGGGAAGCAACTAACAAACAAACAAAAATTCTTGGTTCAAATTGTTATCCGCTTACATAGACCGGAATGAATATTATCGGAAATAACATTTACACCTTTGATCTGATTATAGAAAAAATGAGATACACGGTTATTCACCCCGTCGATTATCCGGTTATGAAAAATTTTTCTATCGCCTATCTATTGCTTAAAAAAAGCCTGAATATTTGTAAAAATATTTTACAAATAAAAAAAAACACTTGCATATATTCTTCTACTTAAACATTATTAAAATAAAATATAGGATATTTAATTGATACATATTTATGCAATTAAATCATAATTTATCTTAATATTATGCAATTAAAGGTATTAAAGTTGAACCAAAGATTTACTTTTTGTTTTCAATGATTTATATTAAAAGCCGTTACTAGGGGGAGAATAAATTTTTTATACCTGCCTAAACTCTGATTCCGGGATTCTCCAAATTAAATTGAGACTGAGAATAATTAAAAAACCGTTTGTTCTAAATTCTCGATTCATGAACATTTTATTCGCGCGTTTGTACAATGCCGTATTGTTAAAAGTTAAGTAGGGAAAAATGCTCTCAAAAATAATGTCCAGTGCAACGGTAGGCATAGATGCGTACCTTGTTGAAGTAGAAACAAATGCGGAAAAAAATATTCCGGCGTTTATTATCGTCGGTCTGCCCGATAATGCCGTAAAGGAAAGCCGCGAGAGGGTAATAGCCGCTATAGGCAACAGCGGGTATAAATTTCCGGTTAAAAAATATACTATCAATCTTGCGCCCGCGGATATAAAAAAAGAAGGGAGCTCTTTTGATCTTCCCATTGCCGTTGGTATACTTGCGGCAGCGGAAATCATAAAGCAAGATCAATTATCCAAAACGATTTTTCTGGGTGAGCTTTCACTGGACGGAACCCTGCGTTCCGTTAGAGGCGCTCTGCCGGTAGCCGTAGAAGCCCGGAGAAAAGGATTTGAAAGGATTATTCTTCCTGTCGATTCATCAAAAGAAGCGTCAATTGTAAGCGGTATTGATGTCTACGGTGTCGACTCTCTTTCGGAAGTAATTGGTTTTCTGAACGGCGAAATAAAAAAAGAAAAAGTTGTTACCGATACTGATGCCCTGTTTTCTCAGGTCAATCAATATCATCTTGATTTCTCTGATGTAAAAGGACAGGAGAACGTGAAGCGCGCTCTTGAAGTTGCCGCTGCAGGCTCGCATAATATTTTAATGATAGGGCCGCCCGGATCGGGTAAGACAATGCTGGCAAAAAGACTGCCCACTATTCTTCCGCCTATGACATTTGACGAAGCGCTGGAGACTACAAAGATTCATTCCGTTGCCGGTATAATTCCGAAAGATAAGGCTCTTATTACAGAAAGACCTTTCAGAAGTCCGCATCATACGGTGTCTGATGCGGCTCTTATCGGCGGAGGCTCGTTTCCCCGGCCGGGTGAAGTATCTTACGCTCATCACGGAGTTCTGTTTCTGGACGAACTGCCTGAGTTTAAAAAGAATGTCCTTGAAGTGCTTAGACAGCCTCTTGAAGATTCAAGGGTTACGGTAAGCCGTTCCAAATTGTCGCTTGAATTCCCAGCAAACTTTATGCTGGCTGCCGCCATGAATCCTTGCCCGTGCGGTTTCTATACTGATCCATCTAAAGAATGCACATGCGCCTCGCAGCAGATACAGAGATATATGGCAAAAATATCCGGACCGCTTCTCGACAGAATCGATATACACATAGAAGTTCCGGCTGTAAAGTATAAAGAGCTTGCAGGCGGTCAATGCGGTGAAAAATCTAATGAAGTCAGAGCGCGCGTAATTGAGGCAAGGAAAATTCAACTGAACAGGTTCAAAGAATTAAAATATGTATACAACAACGGCGATATGGGATCAAGTGAAGTAAGGCAATACTGCAGACTTAATAGTGCGGGTTCGGACCTTCTGAAAATGGCTATGACCAAATTGGGAT
>CAVUCX010000078.1:0-74541 GCA_963739955.1 uncultured Bacteroidota bacterium
TTATAAAAATATAACCCGGTTTATCAGCATGTATTTTCTTTAAATACGGACGGGTATTCTTTTTCGCCGTTAATTAAAATTTGTCCTCCGTAATTAATAAATTTTAATTGGCTGATCCATTAAAATAAATTCAGCTAAATCCGATTATTAATTAAAAAATGTTTTCATGTTAATTTATTTTTCGTAATTTATGAACCGTAAACTTTGCGGCAAGTAAAAGTCCATTTCGTATTTAGCTATAACTAATACAAAAATAAATCGGAGGAGTATAAGATGAACAAGAGTCACTTTCTTTTTATCCCTTTAATTGTGATAATGTTTTTATTATTACAAAATCAGGCAAATGCTCAATTTGAGATCCAGAAAAACTACCTCGGACCATCAATAGGCTTTTCGTTTTTAGGAAGTACTCCAGATTTCGGAGTGAATTATGAGTACGGAATGGAATTTCAAAATTTCGGTAAGGTCGGCATAGGCGGCTTATTCAGATACTGGGGCTATAGCGAATCATATTTCGACGGAGAGTGGAAATATACTAACATTCTGATAGGCGCCCAGGGCAATTATCATTTTGTTTTGGACAACGATAAAATAGATCCATTCGTCGGTTTGGTTCTTGCATATGATGCCGGTTCCGTAAGCTGGAGCAGTTCTTATGGAGGAAATTATGCATCTCCGACTTACGGCGGTTTGTGGCTTGCGGCTCAGGGCGGTGCCAGATACTGGATTTCACCGACAATTGCAATATCGGGCAGAATCGGTCTGGGTACTCTGGGTTATTCCGGAATTGATTTCGGAGTCGATTTCAAATTTTAATTTTTATTATAAATTTTTTAAAAACCCCGCGTACTTAAAACCGCGGGGTTTTTTATTTTATTCTGAACCAAGAATTACAAAAGCCGGAGATAAATATTTTCATGCCTTTCGACATGAAGTTAAAACAAGAAATTTACCTTTGGTATCATTCCCTCAATATTCTAAATTAACAAAAAATACTTTAATTCGTCTCCGTTTAAACTAATCAAATGATCAGTTGTTTTAGCCTGCATGATGTTTTAATTTAATTAAGAAATTTAGAATGCGGACTCTATGTTCTTATCAGAATGCAAAAACAATTACATTTAACAATAGCCAGCAATTTTTCGCATCGATTAAATCGGCTTGAATCGGTTTAACTATACCGGAAGGTTTTATGAAAAATATTTTGGTCATAATATGCGTATCTATTTTTGCCGCTTCGTCATTCTGCAATGCGTAGTTCAATAATTTATTAAATAAAGCAAAAGATAAAGTTGAAAGCGCGATGAACAAAAACAGCAGCGACCAAAAACAGGAAACAAAACCGGCGGCCCAAAACATAATATAGACGATTCGCGCTTAACCACAAGTTGATACCAACAATACCCCCGAAGGAAGGGCTAATAACAGACGGGTTGAATTTGTGAGGATTTAAATGCCGGTCGCTTAAAAAGTTTTTGCGGGCATATTGTTTCTTACGCGCTTTTTTACCATGTTGTAATGCAGCATAAAACATTACATTTCCCTTAGCAGAGAAACCTATACTCGCGCATTTGAATTCATTATTGTGTTTAAGGTTAAGTCGTAAGAATATCAAAGTGATCCCAATATTGCTGATGATACTATTGTAAAATTCTTTTGTTGAGTTTTACCAGCAAAGCCTTATACGAAATATAGTGATCATTTATCGAAATTAAATTCTATAGTTTTTTAATCTTTGACAGTGTACATCCATTATTCAAATCAATTAAAACTACAGGAGGAACATCAAATGACGCGTTTTAGGTATCTAAAAGCAATCATCCTTTTAGCGGCGCTTGCATTAACTTCATCCGGTTGCAGCGGATGCTTCGGATTGAATCCGATGGGGCTGCATTTATTCTCTTTTAAAAGTACAGGTTCTCGGTGCATCGAACGCACCTCTACTCGGCGCTGTTGTAAGCTGCAGCAACGGCGAAACCGTTACAATCGACTCCACAGGCATTGCAACAATTCATTTTTCCGATGTCGGACCTTATTATATATCTGTAAGATATCAGGATAATGTAGTAGCTTCGTATAATGTTTCAATGCCTTCCGACGGGGGAAAGACATTAACCGCAAATTATGTGGCTTCGGCGGCACCGTCCGGCGGAGGACAGGGAGTAGCTGCAGGGGGCGGCGGTAATTACTTCGCCATGATGGGTGCAAGGTTTTATCCGATTCTTTTCCAATATGTATTTAACGCATACGGCTACAGCATCGATCTTGCCAAATACGATGCCGGACAGTATACAAACTGGGAAATAAGCACTAACGGAGAAGATAAATTCTCGACAAGAAAAGCTTACCTCACAAAACTGCCGAACGGACAGGAATGGTGGCAGGTAGATTTTAAAACAAAAAATGATTCAATGCTGATGGAAGTTTTGTTCAGCGATAAAATGCAGTCGATACGAAGAATGAGAGCAAAGTTCGGAAGCGATGCTCCAAAGGAGGTGCCTGTAACAGAAGGATGGTATAACTCACCTATGCAGCTTACACCGGAATCAATCGAGGGTTCGGTTGTTAAAAAAGGCGTAAGTGTTACAGTACCGGCAGGTACTTTTACATGCGATCAGCTTGAGTTTGGGGTGGCTCAGGGAATAACATTAAGGCTTTGGAGATCCACAAAGGTACCCGGCGGTGTTGTCAAATATGAGATGGCAGGGGATAACGGAGATATGTATAAATGTGAACTGACTTCATATGGTTCAGGGGCTGCTTCTGCATTAGGCTCTTACTAGTTTAAAAAATATTTTTATTTAACAATTGCCCCGGCATTAATGCCGGGGCAATTTTTTATAATATCTCATGATTGGCCTGGTTTCGGATCTTCTCGCAACCTCATTAAAACCGGCTTTCAAAAAAGCAGATGCTGTTCCATGATAAACAAAAGCATCAACTTTTTTCTCTTTAGCTTCAACCGGATAACCTTCGATAATATCAGCTCCGTTTTTTAAAGCATGCTTTACAGCAGTCTTTAATAACTCCACCGACAAACCCTGCAGCCGGAATTTTTTTGAAACAAAGAAACAAGTAACCGACCATACGGGCTGATCATCAACAGGCTTTAATATTCTTGAACCGTCGAGTCTCGGATAAGATTCTCTCGGCTCAATCGCGCACCAGCCGGACGGTTCATTATCTACATAAGCAATAATGCCGGGTATTTTTCTGGATTCGACTATTTCCTTTTGAAGTTTTCTGTTCCCGTCTCCTTTATTTGTTTCGAATTCCTTCCTGCTTAACTTCCACCACATACACCAGCATCCCCCGCAGGCACCGTTGCTGCCGAATAAATTCTCAAAATCGCTCCAGCTTTCTTCTCTAAGTTCCTTAAATTTTATTTTATTCATAATGCCGCCTTAGACATAAACATAATAATTTTAATCTAATCTGGGAAAAAGAAAAGAGAGAATCAATCAGTTGAAATAGCAATTATTCGGCTTAAATCACAAAACAGCAGAGTTATTGAAGATATCCGGTATAATGTTTAATTTTAACACAAATTCAAACCGGAGTAAATCCGTTATTTTTATCATCCCGTGCGAATCTAAATTTTTAATCTTCTGTTATCTAAGATCCGCACAATATTCGGGAATTTAATTCTTATTCCCGTTATATCTTTATTTATAAACTTTGCAAACCTCGGATATTTTGAAGCCGAAATTTTATATAGCAGTCTTGTTTTTTTTGTTATTTTATTTTCCTTATCAAGCCGCCCAGGTTCTGTTAACACGGGATTATACTACTGTAAACGGACTGGTTTCTAACAACATAAATACCGTTTGTCAGGATTCCTCCGGCTTCATCTGGTTTGCAACGGGCGAAGGCTTAAGCAGATTCGACAGTAAGCAATTTAAAGATTTTACGGTTGAAGACGGACTGCCGACGAACAATA
This sequence comes from uncultured Bacteroidota bacterium, assembly GCA_963739955.1. Classification (GTDB taxonomy): domain Bacteria; phylum Bacteroidota; class Ignavibacteria; order Ignavibacteriales; family Ignavibacteriaceae; genus FEN-1297. The sequence continues at coordinate 3,941 of CAVUCX010000078.1, forward strand.
TTTCATATGCTACGGTAGATAAAAAAAACGGACATACAATTTGGCTCGGCACTATCGGTAAAGGCGTGGTAAAATATGAAAAAGGTAAGTTTATCCCGATTACAGAAAACCGGCACGATTTAAATCCCAATATTGAGTGTCTCTACATGGATGAATCCGGGGTTCTCTGGTGCGGTACGGACAGTTCTGTTTTTATCATTAAAAATAAAAAAATACTGCCGCTTAAAAATGCCGGAATTATCAAAGCCGTTAATTCAATTTCGGAAGATCGGACGGGAAACATCCTAATTGCGGCAAGCAACGGTTTCTTCATTTTCCGGCGCGTTTCTCAAACGCTTAAAAAAATATTTCTCGGAAATTTCAGCAACGCCGATATATCCTCCGTATTAGGTGCATCCGACGGTTCCGTACTTTTGCTTACATATCACGGGAGCTTCTTAAAATACAACGGCAGTACATTTAAATATTTTCTACTCAACCGGATCGGGAATTTTTCAAATATTTATAAATCATTTACTCATGATCAAATTTGGATTACTTCCGATCACGGCTTGTATAAAGTAGATTACGGACTGATGAAAAGCATCATTCGCTATACTAAAGAAAACGGTCTGCCGAACGACAACGTTTCGTGCATGTTAAGAGACCGCGAGGGTGTTACTTGGCTGGGTACCGGAAATAACGGAATCGCGAAAATCGTTCGTACCAATCTAATTAAAATCAATCTTAAAGAACCGTTAAAAAATGTTTACAACATATCGGCAGTATCGGATAAAAATAATCGTATATGGCTGGTAACATCGGACAGACTTATAGAACTGTGGAATACAAACGGTGCCGTATGGCATAAAGAAACACATCTGCAGCTTTCGACAACGTCTAAAAGTTCCTTCGGCAAACTCTATATTGTAAACGGTTCGGATCTTATTGTAACTTATACAGGAGGAGTAATAAAAAAATTCCGGATAATTAATAATAACCATCTTTCGAATATACCGTCAAAATTGAAACTGATATCTTCGATTGATCTATCAAAGAGATATAAATTTTACGGACTATTTGTAACAACAGTAGATAATTCGGGATTTACATGGACAAGCGCTCTCGATCTGGGTGTAATTGTACTTAACAGAACTAAAAAGGAAAACGTTCTGAAAATTTACACCACGTCCGTCGGATTGCCCGATAATTCAATAAGATGCATCTTCCAGGATAAAAACGGAAACTACTGGCTCGGCGGATACCAGGGAGGATTGACTTTCTTCTCCAAAGATAAAGTAATGAAAGACCTCGGCCTCAATTACGATCCTTCGAAAGTAAAAATTATAAAATACACTACTAACAACGGGTTGCCCGATAACGCAGTTCGTTCCGTTGCGGAGGATAGTGCAGGGACGATATACGTGGGAACGCGCTACGGAGGCTTAGCCATTCTTAAAAAAGGAAAGTTTAAAGTGATTTCCAGATCAAAAGGGCTTTTAAGTAACGGTATATGGCGGGTATTTTGTTCGTATAGTTTCGGTACATGGCTGGCTACTCAAGCAGGGATACAGAAGCTGAATCCGGACTGGTCTCTCAATAATCAATTATCCGAGATTATTCCGAAAATTCCTTTTTATTCGGTTGCATGCTGCAAAAGCAAAATCCTTTTTGCCAATCCGACCGAATTATACGTTTATATGCCTCATCAGAGCCATCTCATAAAAAGGCAGCCCCCGGTTTTTATAAATAGGGTTCTGGTTAACGGACAGAGTTATCCGATAAAAAAACAAATTGAACTTGCCAATTTTCAGAATAACATTTCTTTCGAATTTACCGCTATTACAAACCGTACGGACAATCGGATATACGAATACAGACTTCTGAACAAGGAAGAAAACTGGAATAAAATGGAAAATAAAAATTCCGTAACCTATTCCTATTTAAATCCCGGCCGATACGTTTTTCAGGTTACTGCATTGTCGCCCGACGGAAAAAGAAGTTCCAAACGTGCGGAAATAACTTTCATCATCGATTCGCCGTTTTACAGACAATGGTGGTTTGATTTCGCCATAATTGCTTTAATCGTTTCGATCGTGATAATCTTTCTGAGATACAGGGTAAAACGAATTCTGGAAATAGAAAGAGTCCGGTCAAAAATTGCCGCCGAGCTGCATGATGAAATAGGAGCCGGACTGACGAAAATTGCGATACTTTCGGAACATGCGCTTCTGAAAAATGATCCGGGAAAAAACCGCAATTCTGTAAAACCAGATCCACCCATTCAGAATACTTCCATAGAAAGAGTCGGAACTATTGCCAGAGGGCTTGTGGATCAGATGGTAGACGTTATCTGGTCAATCGATCCAAAGTACGATAAGCTTGAAGATTTCATCATTCACTTTAAGAATTACGCCTACGAGGTATGCGAGGCAAAAAATATTTTTTTGGAATTCAACACAATCAATATCCTGGATATAAAACTTGACTCACAAGTAAAAAGGAAACTGCAACTAATTTCCACCGAGGCTTTAACAAACACTGTTAAGCATTCAGGTTGCTCCAGAATAAATTATTCGCTCATCGTAAAAGACAAATCGATAAATGTTGAAGTCAAAGACAACGGTACGGGAATCGATCCCGATAAAAAGGGGTCCGGTAACGGCTTGATGAACATGAAGAAACATACGGTAGAACTTAACGGATCTTTCGCAATTGAAACAGGACCGAAAGGCGGTGGAACAATTATAAAAATAAGACTGCCGTTGAAGACAAAACTATTCAAATGAATAGTTGATATATTAAAATTACGATTCTTAAATTACGGCTACATCCAAAGGTGACAATGAAAAACGATGAAATTATAAGAGTTGCAATTCTTGACGACGACAGCGAATTCCGTGAATTGCTATCGATAACAATTAATAGCAACGACGATTTTACCTGCGTTGGATTGTATTCAACATGCGACGAGGCGCAAGTAAAAATTGAAGAAGACATTCCGGATATTTTACTTCTTGATATAGCTATGCCGAATAAATCGGGCATTCAATGCCTAAAAGAAATTAAAAGCAAATTTCCGTCTGTTGAGATTCTCATGTTAACTGTATTAAGCGATAACGAAAAAATTTTTGAATCGGTAAGGGGCGGGGCGGTCGGTTATATTCTTAAAAAAAGCCCGGCGGAAAAATTATTGGAAGCAATAAAGGAAGCCTATGAAGGCGGCGCTCCCTTTCCGGGCGAGATTGCACGTAAAGTACTACAATATTTTAAAACTCCTTTATTCGAAGCCTCGCAGTCAGTGCTTTCCGATAGAGAAAAGGAAGTACTGGAGGCCCTCGTAGAAGGGCATAGCACTAAGAATATCGCCGATAAACTTTACGTGAGTATTAATACGATCAGATTTCACCTGCGGAATATTTACAACAAACTGCATGTCAACTCCCGCACCGAAGCTGTTGCGAAAGCATTAAAAAACAGAATCATTTAATTTTCCGGCAGTTCCAAAACTATCCGGATGGATAGTTGATTTACCCGCCGGACATTAATAATTTTAGACAACTTTTGTGCGGACACAACAATTTACCATGCTACGGCAAATTTAGGCTCATTACTTATAACAAATGTCCAGGAAGAAAAGTAATGAAGAAATTATTACTAATTTTATTCACTTTAATATTTATAACGGGCCTATCTTTTTCACAAATTCCAGATCCCGGCTTTGAAAATTGGACCAACGGCTTGCCTGCCGGCTGGGATTCTACAATCGGTAGCCACATTCGACGGCAGCGAGTTTGCCAGCGGAATTTATTTTTACCGATTGAAAGAAAACGGCCGCACCCGAATAAAAAAAATGATATTGCTTAAGTAAGTTATGTATTATTTAAAACAGGGATACTATGAAAATTAAAATACTTTTTTCTCTGTGCATATTAATATTTTCGACATCACCTATTCTTTCAAAAACTATTAGAAGCACATTCAACGGGAATTGGAGCCAAAGCGGAATTTGGGACAGTAATACGGTACCCGGTGAAAATGATGATGTAATTATTTCTCAAGGTGATACGGTAACTCTTGACTACGGCCTCACAAATCGACTGGTGATTTGTCATTCATTGACTGTTTACGGCACATTGGTATTGGGTGAGGGGTATTATGATAGTCCTGAAACAAATCTTTTAGTGTACGGTTCACTTTCAATCGGAGATTATGGAACAATTCAACCGGCGCCGGACACGACTAACATAGCCAGCTCTTTTTCTCATTCTATCTCAATAGGCGGAGATTTTTCAAATTATGGAACTTTCGTTCCTTCAATGTCTAATTCCCAAAATTCTATATATTCAGAAGTAACCATGACAGGAAGTCTGGTGACTATTGATGCCTATCAGAAAACTCATATTAATTCATTGGTAATATTAAAATATACTACTTTAACCGGACTTTTATATTGCCACTCTTTGGAATTGTATTCGACATTTAATAACACAAACGGCATATTATCAATAGACAACAATGGTTCTGTTCTACTGGATTCATCGGCGAGTTTTGCTTTCCAACCAAGATATGGTAATAATGTTTTTTTTGAATTAGGCCCGCTTATTACCACTACAGCCAGTTTACCGGATAGTATCTATAAATTAGATTTGTATGGAAATCTTACGCTTGATAAATCAATTACAATTACTAACAGAATTAGCCTTAAAACGAATAATAACGCATATATATATACCGGAAGTGATACCTTAACTCTCGGCGACAGCGCAAGTTTTCTTATCGACAATGATTACCATAATTATGTGATCGGAAATTTGGCCAGAGAATTCCGCTCGAGAGATAGTCTTGTCTTTCTTGTCGGGACACCAGGATTGGCTCAGGCCAGACCGATAGCAATTAAATTGAATAATTTACCTGCCTCAGGTACAAAGATCACCGTAACGGCATCCGACTCTCTTGTAAATATGAATTCGCTTCCGCCGGATATTTCTGCCTATGAAAAATATTATTTCTGGAAAATAAAACCTTCTGCAGGATACGCAGGAAACGTAGACGCGGACGTTTCGCTTTCTTTCAACGATGAATATCATAATATCCAGCAGCTGGATTATATACATAATTCCCTTGCGGTTACAGTATTACAGGGCAATCAAACCACCGGGCAGTGGAATGTTGTAAATAACAACCTCGGTAATTCAGCCCTTGCTATTCCGGCAAACTCGATCAGCACCGTTAATGCCAGGGTCAAGTCGTTCGGTGATTTTACAGTGGGCCAATTATATAAATTACCCAACGGCAATTTTGAAACGTGGCAATACGGCTGGCCTTACGGTTGGAAGGAAAGAGTTAAAGCTTATGCTACGGGTATAATTCAGTCCGACAGCGCTCATTCGGGGTCTTATGCTACTGAAGGCACCGTGATAACCGGATATAATAATGATGTTGTTGTCCCGGATATGAAGTTTTCGATTCCTTTCCTGAAATATCCGCAGGCAGTAAAAGGTTTCTACCAATTCTACCCGGTTAACGGAGATAAATACTATATCGAGGTGAAGTTATATAAGGATTCGAATATTGTCGGACAAGGTTCTTTCATTGATTCATCCGGGACTTCCTCTTATAAAGAATTTAATATCGGAATTTCTCTTCTGACTCAAATTCCCGGAGACACCGCGGGCTCTTCAATTATTGATTCGTTGTCGATCGAAACGGGCATCAAACCCGGCAATTCAAACTCGTACCACCTGGGAAGCAGGTTCTTACTGGATGATTTATCTTTCGGTAAGATCACAGAAGTTAAGTCTTCGCGAAACAATATCCCGGGTAAATTTACTTTATATCAAAATTACCCGAATCCGTTTAATCCGACGACTACAATTAAATTGGATAATCCTAAAAGCGAGAATATAAAACTTATAATATATAACATTCTGGGACAGAAGGTAGCAACCGTATTTAACGGTAATCTTAGCGCCGGAAGATATACCTTCAGCTGGAACGCGGACAATTTTTCAAGCGGAATATATTTCTGCAGACTGACTGCTGGATCGTATAGCTTAATAAAAAAGATGGTGCTCGAAAAATGATTTATTAGTAGATAGTAGCCGGTAGTTAATAGCCCCGAACGGAGTTGATAGATGAAATAGGATGTTGGTCGTTGGATGTAGGTGTCTTGCATCTGTGGTTTGTCGTACTGTCACCCCAAGCGGAGTCGAGTGGGAAATTGGCGCCTGGATGCAGGCCGTCGGATGCGGTTTGTGGTATTTTCATTCCGAGGCGGTACCGTTACTGAATGAAATTGGTTTTTGAATATCCAGATATATATAGTCATTCTTCAATCGAAAATCGTCAATCCAAATGTAAGTGTTCTATCTTTGTACTATTAATATTTATTCTGAATTACATAAAATGAAGTTAAAAAAAACAAAGCTGTTTGTTTCAATAATTGTAGCGGCGACTTTAGTTTTAATGAATTCATGTAAAAAGCCCGCTCCCACCGAACCGCAAAGCGGATCATCCGGAAATCAAAATACGCCGTCCGGGTATACAAATATCGGAACCATCTCATACACTGAAGACGCGTCCAGACAGAAAACCGTACAATTGGATTCTACGGCAGTTGACGTTTCTACTACCGATGCCAACGGTATTAAGTGGGATCTGCATATTCCTAAACAGGATATGCAAAGCAACACTACTATTTCGATAACTCCTATTAAAAATGTTAAATCCGATACCACTTTTGATATCACCAACGGCGTCGTGTTTCAGCCTGACGGCTTCACATTTTCTAATCCCGCAACATTAACTGTTACCGTTCCTCAATCATCCGACAAATTTGTTTTTTTCTCCTTTTCTCAGGACGGTAAAAGTGTTGAGTTGACGCCATTTTCACAGTCAGGAGGTTCTTATACGGTGCCTGTTACTCATTTCAGCGGAACGGCCGCGGCCCAAGTTAAATACTTCAATAAACTTTGCGCTATCGGACATGCACAATACAACATGGGCTTAGAAGAAGAAAATAAAATCCTTCAACAGCCTATCACGGCTCTGGCTCCGCCGGATATTGATTACGGCTGCGGCTTGGATGCCTCAAAGGAAAAACTTATAGATGATTATATCAAACAACTGGAGACCCCGGAAGATACAGTTATAAAACGTATGCTGGGTGGACTTAGCACCATGGATCTGGCCGGCTGCGATACTAACTTCGGCGGTTTGGCGCAAGCTTCCAAACTGGCTGAGCGGGTATTTAAAAAGGCTCAAGCCGCATATAATCAGTATTCAAGCGATAATAAAAAATATCCTGCCATTGTTAAGGCATTGCTTACCGCCAGCGCTTCAATGCAGGCAATGGGCGTTTCTTCCCCGCCCGATTTATTGGCAAATCTCGGTGCTTGGGCAAATAGATATTACGATGCTCAGCTAACAAAACTGACACAGGATCACGACTACAGCGTAATTTCATCTTTATTAAGTCTTTCAACCCAGGCCCAGATCTTCGGAGCCCAGGTTAACTTTTTGAGCGATATACAAGGCGCAATGACTTTTAAATTTATTATAAATGAAAACGTTGAGAACATAATCCGGGATAACGGAATACTTCCCGATACCGAACAGGTTAAAATACAGGGCACTATTGACTTAACTCCGAACTTTACGGCTGCCGGATTGTTCTTCCTGGGCAGGGGCGATATTAATTATATATACGGACTTACCGGAGACGCTTGCCAGAATTCGGCAGACAACGGGCAGGGCGGCCATGATAAAATTGTGCTGCCGCAGTCTTTTAACCGAGATATAGAAGTTGACGGTTTGAATTTGTGCAAACAAAATTATGTGTCGATCCGCCTTGATACTCTAGGCTCCGTATTTGAACAATGGGATTACGGATTTGACATTAGCGGTGCCCACAGTTGTACAAATGTCGGTTCGGATATGCAGCATTCTGCCAACGCTTCTTTATGCCGTGATTTAAATAATTTTATTTTCTCCGATGAAAGCTATTTCGATTATAATCAAAACAGCTTTGATCTACATCCGTTCATCCATAACAAAAATATCAATGCTGTAGACACTACCTACACCGTTAAAAACACATTATCAAGCGGCTTAGGCACGATAGATCTTATCGGTCAATTGCATGTTAAATTAGTTCATAATCCGCAGTAAGGATTAATTTGAAAGTAATTAAAAAAAATGTTTAAACGATCGGCAAAAATATTTTTCATAGTTCTGATATTGTCGATCAGTTCTTGTAAAAAATCGGCTCCAACGGAACCGCAGAACGGTTCTCCTGGCACTCAAACCCAACAGCCGGTATCCGCCGATTTAGGAACCATCTCTTATACACCAGATTTATCCCGACAAAAATCAGCGATGCTTGATACCGAAGCAGTCGATATTTCAATTACCGATGCCGGGGGTGTTAAATGGGACCTTCATATCCCCAAACAGGTTTTTCAAAGCAACACTAATATTTCGATAACTCCTATTAAAAATGTTAAATCCGATACTACTTTTGATATCACCAACGGTGTCGTGTTTCAGCCTGACGGTTTCACATTTTCTAATCCGGCTACTTTAACTGTTACGGTTCCGCAGTCTTCTAATAAATTTGTTTTTTTCTCCTTTTCGCAGGACGGTAAAAGTGTTGAGTTGACGCCATTTTCTCAGTCAGGACGTTCTTATACGGTGCCTGTTACTCATTTCAGCGGAACGGCCGCGGCCCAAGTTAAATACTTCAATAAGCTTTGCGCTATCGGACACGCACAATACAACATGGGTTTAGAAGAAGAAAACAATCTCCTGCAGCAGCCTCTTAATGCTCCGGTGCCGCCGGATATTGATTACGGCTGCGGCCTGGATGCCTCAAAGGAAAAACTTATAGATGATTATATCAAACAGCTCGAGACCCCGGAAGATACTGTTATCAAACGAATGCTTGGCGGACTCAGCACCATGGACCTGGCCGGCTGCGATACTAACTTCGGCGGTTTGGCGCAAGCGGGAAAGCTTGCGGAACGGGTATTTAACAAAGCTCAGGCTGCTTATAATCAGTACTCAAACGACAATAAAAAATACCCCGCCGTGGCAAAAGCATTACTTACAACCAGTGCGGCATTGCAATTATTTGGCGGATCTTCGCCCGATCTATTTGCAAATCTCGGAGCCTGGGCAAAAAGATATTATGATGCTCAGCTGACAAAACTAAGACAGGATCATGATTACAGCGTAGTTAATTCACTGCTAAACCTGTCAACTGAGGCTCAGCTCTTCGGGACCCAAGTTTTATTCTTAAGCGATATAGAGCAAGCAATGACATTTAAACTCGAATTGAACGAAGATTTAGATTTAGTCTATAACGACGGTAGTCAGGGAGATCATATTGTAATCCAAGGAAACGTAAATCTGCAGCCTCAATTTGTTAGCGGCCAATTTCTTTTATCAGGGACAGGGAATATAAACTTTGTAAGCGGTTATACAATAGACGACTGCGAAGACCCGAACGGTTTTCCGCAGAATACTTACCATGACGAGCTCATACTGCCGCAGTCATTTCCGTTGACTGTGTACGCAGATAGCTTGGATTTATGCAAAAGCAACAGCCTCGTGATTACATTTGATACTTTGGGTTCGACGAATGAACAATGGGAATTCGGAATTGATCCTTCCGGCGCTAAAACCGGAACACATTGTCAAAGCAATTGCGGAATCCCTTTGCAAATAACATTGACTGATAATTTTATTGCTTTCGATACTACACGATATTATAATTTCGATACCAATGGATTAACCTTTCGCCCCGTAGTTCAATCCGGAAATGCTACCGTGTTCGATAGGACGTACGATGAGACATTCAATTATCAGTACGGTATCGGGTATAAACTAACGGCAAAACTTGAACTAAAATTAATACATACTCCCCGGTAAAATTTTGGAAATTTAAAGTAAAGAGGTTCTTTATGAAATTGTTGAGTAGAATTTTTATAGCGACCGTTATAATCGTATCTGTCGGATTTGCGCACACGTCATCCAAACTGCTCGCGCCGGTTTACCCTGGGTCGGTGGTTTCTCCCTTAAGAAGCGATAAAACGCAGTCCGTATATCTTTCAAAAAAACCAATAAAAAAAGTAGAATCTTTTTATAACGCAAAGATCGGTAAGCTGAGCAGCAAAGATCCGATTACCGAATCTTATTTTCTTGAAGACCTAGGAAACACTCCCGTTGTTGCATACGGCAAAACCATATTAACTGCAAATCAAATCAGCCGGCAGGAAGGATATCCCGATCCCGATGCTAAGGATGCCGGAGTATTATTGCTAGCGAAAACTTCCGCCGAAAAAACCGACGGGAGTTCTGCTCCCGAAACGGCAAATATTCCGTCCGTTAATTCAGGATCTGTCGACAGCATGCAGGCTAAGTTAGAACAGATGCAAAAACAAATTATGAAATCTATGGGCAAGCAAAATTATTCTAAAGCAGATGAAACGGCAGGCGAAATGTCGAATTTGTTCGACGGATTAAAGAACGAAGTCTATATGCAGCATCATTCTCAAAAAGAATTAATTGCCGTTTACAACAAATATAAATTTTTAGAGGTCTCTTTTTTTCCGCTGGTTAAAGATAAACAGGACGGTCCCGTTTCATATGCGCGGCATTTACTTAGGCAATATAAAAATAAACTGGGCAATACCGACGCAATGTCCGATCACTGGAATTACTGGATTGGGTTCCTTAAAAAACTGGCTTCAAATGCTTACAAAACCTGCATTGTAATAAATACCAAACCTGCAGAATGGCATAAATAGTTAAAATGAAATCGGCAAAATATATTGAAAGGATGCAAATGAAAAATATTCTAACAGACCTCAAAAGAAAAAGGTCAAGAAATACGCTAATGGTGATTATTTCTTTTACGATTTTATTTATCCTTATCTTTGCGATGTTCGAATTTGTAAACATGCCGTCCGCAAGGGCAAGCAATAGAAGTTCAGTTTCTGCGGATTCTTCGGGGAACGGAACGGTTGCCCCTCTTGCGTCGTTTAAAAAAGATGCCGATGTCTGGTTTAAAAGAATGGGTACAACTAAAAAGAAATGGATAGCACAATTACCCTCTAGATCCGAACTTGGAGTACCCGTATATCCGGAAGCGGAAATTGTTGTATACCAGGCAGGATACTCCGATAAATCTGAAAAGCTGCTTCCGGAACTCGGTCTCACCACTCCCGATCCGATCAAAAAAGTTGCGGCATGGTATAAGAAAAGACTTAATGGCTGGAGTTATAACCGTGATTATAACGCCTTTCTGCCTCCGAATGTTAAGGTGGATGTAATGTCCGATAAATTTAACGCAACACCTCATGTCGAATTGGAACATATTTATTCCAAAGGTCAGGCAAGCGGAATGTTCATCAATCAACCGGATAATGCAAAGACATTAATTACTATAAGATACGGGCAATAAAAAGATCCTCAACTTGTTTCCCTCTAGACAGAAAGGAAAGGAATTAAACATGGGATTTTGAGTTCACGATTACTATTTCCGGTATAAACTTGTCTTTGTTCTTTTTTTTATTCGAAAATATATTTAGAATAACCGCGTAAACGGCTATCAAAGCGAATCCAAGAACCGTTCCCCATAATTCTTTTTGATGAATGAAGTACTTAATTCCGAAAAATATTCCCGCTAAAAATAATATTAACGGAAGTCCGTATAAAAGAAACGACGCGGTCAAAATATTTTTTCCCTTAATTGCAATTCTCACCTTGTCGCCGGGATGAACGCCCAGTGTATCCCTTGCCGGTAAAATCTTTTGCTCGTCCTCGCCGGGTTTACAGACAGCCTTTGCCGCACACGATGAACATGAACCCGATTCGTTAAGAACAATCTGCGCTATTCCATCTTTAACTTCTTTTACTATTCCTTCTTCGTATAATTCTTCGGTCATGATAATATAAATTCTACTTTAATTCATTTTTCATAGTGAGCGGAGTCGAACTATGACCTTTTTTCAGTTACTTCGGTACCCCTTGTTGGTTCTTTGTTGGCCCCGCTCGTCACTTGACTCCGCTCGGGATAACAAAAATATTTTTTAGTTACATTTAACAGCGTCAACTCCATGAACAAAATCAATCGCTTTCGTAGAGCATTTATCCATCGGTACCTTGCTCATATCAAGCTTATCGTAATTTATCACTGCAAGATTATTTACCATTACAACGCCACCGTCCGATTTCCTTGCGCATATACCGCAGCCGATGCAGGAGACTGAACAAATTTTTCTTGAGGTTTTAGGATCATCTTGGTTTTTACAGAAAACAAAGACATCTCTATCGATAGGATGAATTTCAATTACTCCTCTCGGACAGGCTTTGGCGCACAGCCCGCAGCCGGTGCAGAGTTCTTCGATAACAACAGGCAGACCGTTATCATTCATAAACATTGCTCCGAACGCGCATGCACTAATACAGTCGCCGCCGCCCAGACAGCCGTAAAGACAAAGCTTATCGCCGCCCGATACCAGCGCCTGCACCGCGCAGTTCTCAGGACCGTGGTACTTTGCTTCTTTACGCGCGGCTTCATTATTTCCGCCTTTGCACAAAATCCTGGCAACCTGTTTTACGCTTTGTCCTGATTCGATTCCCAGTATTCTCGAAATCTCGTCAACAACATCCTGTCCGCCTACAGTACACTTATTCGGTTCAATTTTTCCTTCAACAACTTTTACAGCAAAATCATAGCATCCGGCATTACCGCAAGCGCCGCAGTTTGCGTTGGGAAGTACCTCGCTCACTTCTCCTATTTTCGGATTTTCTTCCACTCTTAATTTCTTATCGGCTATCGCAAGCGCCGCTGCAAAGAATAAACCGAGTCCGCCCATTGTAGCCAATGCAATTACAATACTCATATCCATTTGCTTACCTCAACAAATATTTATTAAATCCGGATGACATTGTCATCCTGCCTCCGGCATCGATTATCATTGCTTCAATACCGGGAAGACTTTCGATTAAATTCATGCCTCTTTCAGGCCCGAGTACAAATACCGCGGTCGACAATCCGTCGGCCTCGGTATCATTACCGGCAATAACCGTAACACTCTGACAGCTATCCGCCGGAAATCCGGTATGAGGATTCATAATATGATCATACCGTTTTCCGTCCTTTATGAAATATTGTTCATAATCGCCCGAGGTTGCAACCGACATTCCATTCAATTTAATCTCGGCAATTATGCTGTTCTCTTTCCTCGGATGCTGAACACCAATAACCCATTCGTCACCCAGCGCTTTTATTTCACCGCCGGCGTTTACCAGGCAGTCTTTAATCCCGTTCTTTTTCAATATCTCAAGCGCCCGGTCAACCGCATATCCTTTGGCTATTGCGCCGAAGTTTAATCCCACATCGGCATTTCTGGAAAAGCTGTTATTGCCCAGAAGTTTGACATGCTGCCATCCTGAATACGTCCAGGCTTTTATTCTTTTATTTTCTTCGGGCACTGATGGATTATCACCGTTAAAGCCCCAAACTTCGGTGAGAGATTCCAGACTAACATCGAACGCACCGCGGCTTTCTTTCCACAACGAATCGCTCAACTCCATTATCTTATATATTTCAGGAGTTACTGTTATAACAGAATCATTATTGTGATTCAGTTTCCATACTGGTCTTTCTTTTCTGTACGGTGAGAACTCAACGTCTATTCTGCTTATTTCGTCGAAGGCCTTATTGATGGCTTTATCTGCTTTATTTTCATCAACGCTTCGTGTCTGAATTTCCACAACCGTACCTAGAAGTATCCGCGTGCGCTTTACGGTCTGATTCTCGCTTCCCTTCCGGGCCAGCATGAAACCAATCATAAAAATAACAACGATTAAACTTCCGTATATAAATCTCTTTTTCATATTTGTCAAAATCTTAGATTGTGGGCTTTGCGGCTTAGTACCTTATTTGCCACCAAGATGCAAAGGCACGAAGGAGAACTATATCAATTCTATTTTTATTAACACTTTATTCGGCGCACATGCAATTACATCACCGGGCTTAGAAGCAAAACCGGTATTACGGCATAATTGATGACGGCACGGCGCTGCGTTTACACGCACAAGTCCGTTCTCTATCGATATCCCGATTTTACCTTGCGGTCCGTTAATTTCTATATTCTTATAATTTTTTTCCAATTTAATTTTATCAGAAATACCCTTATCGCTTTCGATTAAGACGATTCTCTCATTCGATTTAAATAACGAAGAGAACAAAGAGCTTTCCGAATATTCGGCAGAGAAAATATATTCTGCTTTCATATTCCGGACACAATTTCTCAATGCCTTAAAAGAATGATCGAAATCGTCCGAGGGATTGTAAATATGATTTTTACTGTCGCTCAGCATAATATCCGCATCTACCTTATCATTCATCCTCATCATTCTGAAAGTAACATTTCCCATGCGATGATTATCGTTTCTATTACCGGAAACAGCATATGCCTTCGATATAATATTAACCCATTGCTTATCCGCATAGATTACGGGAGCCGATGTTGATGTATATTTTTTGTTGAAAGTTTTAATTGCACCTGCAATTACTTTTTCATCACCCGGGAGAAATCCGTGCAGCGAAAAATTCTTCAACTCACCGGGTTCGGATATTTTACCTACGCCGTAACCTGCACCAAGCGCCGCGGCCGCAAGTCCGGATATCTTTAGAAAAGAACGGCGTGAGATCATTGTGTACTCCTGTATGTTTTTTCAATTATATAATTCTTGAACTTGAACCACTTTAATTCATTTTTATTTTTCTCCGGTCACCCTTCGACTCCGCTCAGGATGACAGTGAGATTCTCAACAAAAGTTCAAATTTAAGTTCACGTTTAAGTAGTTTTGAGTTTATCACTAAATATAAATCCTAATTTCTTTCTTGAACTTGATCTTGAACTTAAACTTGAACTCAATCCTAACTTGAACTGCATATCATCCCGGCAAAACCCATGAATGCAAGGGCCAAAATTCCGGCTACAATCAAAGTGATTGGCGCGCCGCGGAATGATTCCGGCACATCTGCCAGATCAAGTTCTTCTCTTATTCCTGCCATTATTGTTAATGCCAGCGTAAAGCCTACCCCCGCTCCGAGGCCGAACGACACGCTTTCGAGGAAAGTGTAATCTCTCATAACAAGCAGAAGAGCCAATCCAAGAATAGCGCAGTTTGTCGTAATCAACGGGAGAAAAATTCCAAGAGCGCGGTACAGTGGCTGACTTACTTTCTTTATAAACATTTCCACAAACTGAACCAGCGATGCAATTACCAGTATGAACGAAGGGATCTCCAAAAACTCAAGATGATAAGGAATAAGTACAAGGTTGTACAGCAGCCAGCTTACCACCGCAGTAAGAACCATTACAAACGTGGTGGCCATTCCCATCGATGTTGCCGACGATAATTTATTCGAAACACCGATGAAAGGGCAAATGCCGAGGAAGTAAGACAGTACGAAGTTATTTACTATCGCAGCCGAAATAAATATTATAATCAGATCCATATTATACTCCCGCCTCTTTAATTACTTCTTCGGTAAGTTCGCCTCTGCCTACTCTCTTATACTGCGCTATCAGCGATTCTCTTTCCAGGTTCTGTTTCTTTTTGGTGTACATGTTTGCCAGTCCCATTAAAAGTCCCAATGTTAAAAAAGCTCCGGCCGGCAATATCATAATCAGTAATGCGTTATAACTGTCCGGAAGAATCTGGTACCCTAAAATTGTTCTTGATCCTATAAGTTCGCGTATGCTTCCTAACAGCGTTAATGAAATAAGAAATCCCGTTCCGTTTCCGAGTGCGTCAAGTACAGAGCGGAGAGGCGTATTCTTTGATGCAAACGCTTCGGCTCTTCCTAGTATAATACAATTAACGACAATCAACGGAATAAAAGGACCGAGAGCTTTGCTTAATGCCTGGAACTGCGCCTTCATAACAAGATCTACAATAGTAACAAACGTAGCGATGATAACTATATAGGCTGCGATTCTTACCTGATTAGGAATTAGTTTTCTTACCAATGAAATGAGCAGACTTGAAAAGACAAGAACGAATGTGGTTGCAAGAGCCATCGCTATACCGTTTAGCGCGGAAACTGTTACCGCAAGAGTCGGGCACATGCCTAGAATCTGCTTGAATGTCGGGTTTATTTCCCAAAGTCCTTTAGAATATTCGCGCCAGAGGCTTACCTGCTTTTTCATATATTGCCCTCCTTATGCTCAAAATCTCTTAACTTCTTAATGCCGGCATTAACAATCGCAACAACAGATTTGGAAGAGATCGTAGCACCGGTTATTGCCTGGATTTCGTTTGGCTTTGACGGCTTAACTCCTTTTACCCAGGTTATTGTAGGAATTGTAACAAGATTTTTATACTGGTCTTTGTACGACGCCTCAGCCACGCGACTACCGAGTCCGGGAGTTTCCGACTGTTCAAGAATTTCCATGGAAGTAATCTTATTCATATCCTTTGTCAGACCAACCATCAGCCTTATCTTTCCCTGAAAACCGTTCCCTTCATAAGCGAGCGAATATCCGATAAACTTCTTATCAGAATCAAATACCTTATATGCTTCAAATTCGGGATTCTTAACCGTCTCGTAAGTTTTTCCTTCGGGCTGGACAAGAAAAATTGCTCTTTCGGTTTCGGCTTTTTTATTTGCTTCAATTCGGGGAGAAGCCCAGCTGCTTACCATAGCAAGCAATCCCCCCGCAATAATGCCGATGAAGGTAAGCGTCAGAATAATGTGAAGAGCTTTTTTCATCTTGCGACTCCTTCCGCCATTCCGAAAATTCGCGGAGCAGTATAACGGTTAATTAACGGGACAAACGCATTCATAAACAGAATTGAATACATAACACCTTCAGGAAGTCCTCCGAACAATCTTATTATTACTATCATAAAACCTATCCCGATGCCGAAGATCCACATACCTTTTCCGGTAATCGGCGATGTTACCCAGTCGGTTGCCATGAAAAACGCACCGAATAAAAATCCCCCCGCAAACAAATGAAAGAAAGGTGTAGGATATTTTACCGGATCAAGAAGCCAGAATAGTCCGCCCAGTATAAAAACACCCAGCCCCATGGAAACGGGAATTCTCCAGTTAGCAATTCCTATTGCAACCAGAAAAACACCGCCTATTAGAACGGCAACCGCCGAAGTCTCTCCGAGCGAACCTCCTGTATTGCCGAAGAACATCGAGCTGAGCGGAGTAACAATCTTATCGAATTTAAAGGCCGCAAGTGGCGTCGCAGAGGTTATGCTGTCAACGATAAAATTCGGTTTGGTCCACGTTGTAATAGCAACGGGAAAAGCGGCCTGAAGAAAAGCTCGTCCTACCAGAGCCGGATTAAAAATATTGTATCCGAGTCCGCCGAATATTTGTTTGCCGATTCCGATCGCAACCACAGCGCCTATTGCTGTTGCGGTTAATGAGAAATTAGGCGGGAGCGTTAGCGCAAGGATCAGTCCCGTAATCATCGCGCTGCCGTCGTAAAGCGTGACTTTCTTTTTTCTTAAAGCTTGCACGGCTGCTTCGGTTCCGTTTGCAAAACCGACGGACACAAGTAAAATTACTAACTGATAAACGCCGAAAAAGAAAACAGACGCAATTACCGCAGGCAGTAATGAAAGCACGACCATCCACATCACCTTTTTCGTAGACCATTTAGAATGAAGGTGAGGCGACGTATTAAAATCGAGCTGTGTTATTTTTCCGGCTTCGTTTATTTCTGTAGCCATAGATTTTCTGTAATTTGATTTTTTTCTTCTGAAAGATCTTAATTAACGGAGGCTTTTCTTTCCCTCTGCATCTGCATTACTTTTTGTTTTCCTAACCGTAACCACTGGACCAACGGAATGTTTGCCGGACAGGTGAACGCGCATGTTCCGCATTCCATACAGACAGTAATACCGAGCTGCTCGGCATCTTCAAATCTTCCCAGCTGACTGTAACGCGCCAGGCGCGTCGGCATTAAATTCAAAGGACAAACATCCACACATTGTCCGCATTTTAGGCATGCTGTTTCTTCATTGTCTTGAACTTCATCTTCGGATAGAATCAGAATTCCGGATGTCGCCTTCATTACCGGAGCGGAAAGATCATACTGGGCAACCCCCATCATCGGTCCGCCTACGATTATCTTTACCGCATTATCTTTTAGTCCGCCGCAGTATTCAATTACATCACTTACCGGGGTTCCTACATGTACAATAAGGTTTTTCGGATTTTTAATTCCTCCGCCGGTTACCGTAAGCGCGGCAGTTGTTAGTGGTTCACCTTTAATTACGGCGTCGCTTATCGCGATGGCTGTTCCGATATTCTGAATTACCGCACCCACATCCATAGGAAGTTTTCCGGGCGGCACTTCTCTGCCGGTTACGGCCTTTATAAGCATCTTTTCAGCACCCTGCGGATATTTGGTTTTTAATGAAACAACTGAAATGTTTTTTTCTACCTTCAATGCTTCGGTCAAAATCCTGATAGCTTCGGGTTTGTTACTTTCTATTCCGATTACGCCGCTGTCAACTCCCAAAGCTTTCATTATAAGTTTTAATCCGGATATTACCGCATCAGGCCGTTCTATCATAAACCTGTAGTCTCTTGTTAAGTAAGGCTCGCACTCGCAGCCGTTTAAAATCACATAGTCAATTTTTTTATCTTTCGGCGGTGACAGTTTTACCGAAGTGGGGAACGCGGCGCCTCCTTGGCCGACAATACCGGCTTCGGCAACTCTTCCTCTTATCTGATCAGGTGTAATTTTTTCAGGGTCGAGCGATTCCAACAGCATTTTCTCGCCCTGGCCGTCGGTAGTTATAACAATCGCGTCTTTGGGAAACCCGCCGGCATGAGTCTGTAAACTTAATCCAGAAACCGTACCGCATACCGGGCTGTGAACGTGCGCTGATATAAATCCGTCTGCCGAAGCTGCTATAGATCCTTTACTTACAATGCTGCCCTTTTTAACCTGCGGTAGGGCCTGTTTACCCAAGTGCTGGGATAAGGTAAGAAAAATCTGCTTTGGTTCGGGCATATATTCGAAAGGCAGATCTTCGGTTAAATGCTTTTCTTCAGGAGGATGTATTCCGCCTTTAAACGTTTTAACTTTCACTTTACAATCCCGTTTAAAGAAGAATTATTCTTCTTTCAAAATTTATATTTTATGTATTAGTGTCCTTGCGTGGTGACTACCACACAATCCATGCCATTTTGGGGTGTTTGTTGGCGATACAAATTATTGCATATATCAAATAGTGGTTGTGTGAAATATGCGGGGAAAATTTAGAATTGAGAATACGTTGCCATTTTTGATAAATCGGATTTAAGAATTTATTTATCATTTGAATTAAAATAACGGCGCAACGGAAAGTGTCACTGTGACGTTATGAAAGGAATTATATCCGCACTCAATATTTATTAGACCGAGTATTCTTGAAATGCCGCCATAAAATTCCCAATAAGGTCTTTTTTGCGTAAGCTGCGGCAGGTAACCCGAAGAATTATATATCTTTAAGACAGCCGCACCGGTTATCATGTCAAGGTCCGAGTCAGTCAGAAAATTTAACCCAAGCGCTTGGAAGAGAATAGTTCTCCAATTATGTTCAATGTGAACGGCGATCATTTTATCACCGGCAAACCGGTAAGGACTTAATCCCTTAAATGATGTCACGGGTGAATAAAAACCCATCGCGGAAACGGGTGAAATTATCTTTTGGATTCCGTAATTACCTTTAATATACGCCGCTTCACAATTAATTTGAAGATAAGGAGAAAGAAAAACCTCACGGTAAATTGTGTTCATTCTTAATTGACCGGCAAAAAAGAATGTGAGATAATTAAAATCACTACCAAAGACGGGTTTTGAAAGATCTATCTCCGTTATTAAACCGTCGGAAGGCACTATCTGCAGGTCCATCGGAGATTGCCCGAGCTTTAGAGACATTCTGAACTTCCGGTCGAAACCTTCTTTTATGGATGGATTTTTCCTTAACGTCCGTCTCGGATTAATGATTGTAAGATATTTATCTTCTTTTAAAGAAGATTCTTTATCCGACATAAAATTAATATCGGCAGTAAAAATTTTTGCGAATTCCTTTTTGATCCCGATCCGGAACCCTCTTGAAAGGTAATAATTATAATAATCGTCATAACCGAGAAAAACCGAAGCCGAATTAATTATTTTCGAATACGGATTTAAATGCTGCCATCCACGTACTTCCTTAAATACTTCAAGAGAAACAGCATTAAGGAAAAATTTCGGAATTTTATAAGCGATAGAAAAAGAACCGACAGCATTTTTTAATCCGGTTGAATATGCCGCATAACTGTTTGTAAAAAATCTTTGGTTAAAAATATCGGATTTATATTTTGCGCCGACGGAAAGGTTTTCAACTCTGTTATTATTGATATAAAAATAGCTAAACAAAATATTTGCGGCTTCGCCGAAAAAACTTCTGCCGGAATTATTTTTATCATCCGGGTTTTTGGGAATCATTCCCGCGAACGCTCCGGTAAATTTAATTTTTTTCTCAATCGTCATACTTGTATCTAATGTTGCAAAGGCTTTAATCTCGGCGCCTGTAAGCGGAACAGGTCGCAGTTTTTTCATTTCGGACGATGAAATTTCCGGCGGCGGTTTTTTAGCTTCGGATGAATCGTATGCAAAACCACCGTAACTTGATTTAACCGCATTCTTTACCGAATCCGGAATTTGAGGATTAATCTTATAATCCGTAATACTATTGACTTCATGCAGAGATATAGGAGCGATTCCGATCAATCCTCCGAAATTAAAACCCAACACGGTTTTCATTTCGAAATATGAAGGCAGTCTGTATCCTCCGTACTCACCGAGAGATTGATTAAACTCTATCTTTAAGTTATGAATATACGGGAATCTTACGCCTTCATTTGCTTTAAGATCTAATTTTACGATCGAATATTTTTTCCCTTCTATATAAATTACTCCTTCCAGAAGCGGTTGAATCGAAGATTGCGGAATAACTTTAATTTCATATACCGGAGCATTACTGGTTTGGATTATTTTTAGTAGTTTATAATCGTAAAAATCGAATGCGTTGTCCGCAATCGGCAAATATATAGTATTCATGAGCAGCATAAGTGTGTCGGCCGAAAAATCCGGGAGATGTTTGTCGGTAAGATCCGCCGCCAAATTAAGATTCGGAAGTTTTTTCTGATTTACTGTTCTATGAGTTTCAAGAATAAATTCTTTTGCTTTTTCATTACTTAACTTATATCCGCGCAAAATCATTTCCTGCACCATAGCTATTTCGCCGTCGGAATTCATAACATTCTTTATATATGAATCGTATTCGTAATCTTTCAGTCCTTTTTTGTTAATCCGTTTTCTTTTAATAGCTTCTCTGATAATCCTGTAAGCAGGATCCTCGTCGGTAACCAGTACTTCGGGAAGTAAAACAGGCTGTTTTACAAGATTTATTATTAAGTTCTTGTTAACCGGTACATTTATTACTACGGTATCCGTTCTGTAGCCCACATATCTAATTATAAAACCGTGCTGACCCGGATTAAGTTTAAATGTAAAATTACCGTCGAGATTGGATATCGCGCCGTTGTTCGTTCCTTTTAAAAGAATAGACGCATAAGGAAGCGGTTTATGAGAAGCAGAGTCTAAAAGAGTCCCCCTTACTTCCGAATATTGGGCTAATAAAGTAAAGGGAAGCAACAAAAATATTATAATTAATGCTTTCATCTCCTCCAAAAATTAAATCTATAACTTATGACAAAATAATAACTTGGAATGTTACAAGAAAGAGCACTATAACCGGGCAACTAATCGGACCCTGACACCCGGTCACGAATTTATTAAATATCACTTAAAAAATGAATCCTTTTCATATTTATTGTATCGAATGTTTATGGTTACTGAAATATATTTAGATTAAGGAAATTTGTATGTCGGCTACCCAGATTATTTTGATTGTGCTCGGATTACTGATAGTCTACACATATGTGAAGAAGTCTATGGTAAACCGTTCGGTTAAACATTATAACCCGGACGAAGCGAAAGAAAAGATCAAAAACAATAAAAATACGATTCTGCTGGATGTAAGAACGCCCGGTGAAAGAAAGCAGCAGCATATAAAAGGATCTCTGCATATTCCTTTACATGAAATTGATTCGAGATCAAAGGAGCTTGATAAATATAAAGATAAAGAAATTATTTGTTACTGCAGAAGCGGAAATAGAAGCGTTAACGCGGCCGCAAAATTAAAGAAAAAAGGTTTTAACAGCGCCAACATGAGAGGCGGAATTATAAGATGGGATTTCGGAAAATAAAAATTGAACCGGCAAAAGTAAGAAAATATCTTCCTGTTTTACTCGGAACGGCGGGAGGATTTCTTTATTACAATTTTGTAGGATGCGTAACAGGAAGCTGTGCTATTACAAGCAATCCTTACAGCAGCATGATATTCGGTGCCCTGATCGGTGCCGCATTTATAAAAAAATCTAATAAAACGGAAAAGGCTGAAACGGAGATTAAATGAAAAAGAACTTAGGTAAATTCGACAGAGTGATACGGGCCTTAGCCGGCATATCAATTTTATTACTAATGTATACTCAAACAATAACCGGAAGCGCAACTTTTATATTTGGAATAATAGCCCTTGTGCTTTTATTTACCAGCGTTACAAGCTTTTGTCCGTGTTATGTAAGATTGAACATAAATACCGGCGGTAAAAACCCGGAAGAAAATAAAGACGGCGAAAAACTGGAGATTAAACCATGACTTTTGTATATATAATCGCAGGCGTTGTAGTGTTATATATCGGCTTGCAGATTTTCATGATATTTTCCGCAAAACGCTCTAAAGGAACAAAAATATCCGGGCTTCCGGGAGGCTTAAAATCGCTCGAGAAAAACGGATCAAAAGGAATTGTTTATTTCTTTAGTCCTTCTTGCAGAGCTTGTACAATGCAGACCCCGATAATAAAATCGCTGCAGAAAAAATATAAGAATATTTTTGATGTGGATATTTCAAAAGATATGCAGACGGCAAGGATATTCGGTGTAAAAGCTACTCCTATGACGGTTGCAGTAAAAGACGGTATTATTGAGGATGTATTTATCGGCGTGAAACAGCAGAATGTGTTTGAAAATTATTTACAAAGGAGATAGGAAAAGATGCAATACGGGTTCTCAAAAAAGGTAAATCTACCTTATGAAAAAGCAGTCGAACGGATTACTGAAGAACTAAAGAAAGAAGGATTCGGTGTATTGACCGAGATCGACGTTAAAGAAACATTAAAAAAGAAACTGAATGTTGATTTCAAGAAATACAAAATACTCGGTGCCTGCAATCCGCCGATTGCGCATAAAGCATTACAAGCGGAAGAAGAGCTTGGTTTGCTTCTTCCATGCAACGTAATAGTATACGAAAAAGAAAACGGGTCGGTTATTTCGGTATTTAATCCGATGATAATGACTCAACTAATCGAAAATGAGAACATGTTATCCATCGCAACTGAAGTGCAGGAAAAACTGCAGCGTGCGCTGGATGCTGTTTAAGAAATTTATTTGAAAAACTAGGAGAAACAAATGCCTGAACATTTAACAAAACAAACTTTTTTGGAAAAAGTTTTTAATTTTGAAACCAACAAGGATTGGAAATTTGAAGGAGATCTTCCCTGCATAATAGACTTCTGGGCTCCGTGGTGCGGCCCTTGTCGCGCTGTAGGTCCTGTATTGGACGAGCTCTCAGAAGAATATAAAGGCAAGGTTAACTTTTATAAGATAAATACGGACGAAGAACAGGAGCTGGGTTCGGCTTTCGGTATAAGAAGTATTCCGTCGCTTCTTTTTGTACCAAAAGAGGGTCAGCCGAAGATGGCAGTAGGCGCATTACCGAAGGATACTCTAAAAAAAGCAATCGACGAAGAACTTCTTTCCGCAACAGCTTAAAAACAATCTGTTAAAAAAACCGGAACGGTGATATTAACCGCTCCGGTTTTTTGGTTTTGTTAAGCCTGCACTACTTTAACGAATTTTTTGTTAACCAATATAACACCGATTGTTATTACAACCCCGCTGAAAAGCATCAGTAAAGTAATTTGTTCGCCAAGAATAAATCCCGCGCTTATTACCGTAAAGAACGGTTCTACATAAAGGAACGCGCCTACTTTAGAAGCATCTATATTTTTAAGAGTCTGCGCCCATAAAACATAGGCCACACCGGAACAAAATATTCCCAGAAATAATATCGCAACCCATCCTTCGGCAGGAAGCGTTACAACAGAATGAATTGATTCAGCATTAACGGAAATCGGCGCTACAATAATCATCATCATAACGAAAAGATAAAAAATCATCATCATCGGCGAATATGTAATCGATATCTTTTTATTCAAAATTGAATAAACACTCCAGGTAACGGTGCTGGCTAAGACAAGAAAATCTCCTTTGTGCGAAATTAATCCAATGCTGAAAATATTCCCCTTGCTTATTAAAAGCACGAGTCCGAAAAACGCGAGCAGCATTCCCGCTGTATTCACAAACTTAAGTCTTTCACCAAAAAATATTATGCCGAGTATGGCGATGAATACGGGAGTAAATCCGATAATCCATCCGGTATTTGACGCTGTTGTTTCGTTTAATCCGGTAATCTGTATCCATAAATGAAATACGGCTACCGCGGCAAGCAATAATATCCAGCTGTGATTCTTTACTGAAATTTTAAAGTTCCTCTTTGTATATATCGCAATTGAGCCGAGAAGTATTATCGACAGCAATAACCGCATAGTTATTATGGTTAACGGATTAAGCTCTCTAAGCGCAATTTTCGTTGCGATAAACGAATTACCCCAAAACATTACCGCCAATAACGGCTTCCAATACTGAATAATTTTTGATTTCATTCGTTTCTTAAAAAGGAAAGGATTTTCTGAAATATCTCTGTATTAGGTTTTACTATTTGTCGCCCTTCGACTCCGCTCAGGGTGACATAGTCAATATTTATCTCAACTATGGAAACCAAACACTACTTTGACTTTTCTGTTTTCTTTGCTGAAGAGTAGTTCTCAAGATCGTATTTTATTAATCTGTCAGGCATTTCCAGTTTCGCGATCTCCACGCCTGAATCAGTATAAAACCGTGTAGCCAGCGTATCATGAAAATCGGAAAAAACAACCACGCGCTTTATTCCGGCCGCTATTAATGCTTTTGCGCAATTAGTACACGACATATTGGTTATATATGCAGTCGCTCCTTTAATATTAACTCCGTGATTTGCCGCCTGCGTAAGGGCGTTAATTTCGGCGTGATTTGTTCTTACACAATGATTATCTACAATCAGGCAGCCTACGTCTTCGCAATGCGGAAGGCCCGGCAGCGAACCGTTGTAACCGGTAGCTAAAACAAATTTGTCTTTAACAAATACACATCCGCAGTGCATTCTCGGACAGGTCGATCTTTCGGAGGCAAGCATCGCAAGTTTTAAAAAATATTCATCCCATGCCGGTCTGTTGTTTTTATTCATATGTTCTTCCAGATTTTATATCTGCAAATATAAATATGATTTATCAGGTTGTCATTATTCCGGTGCACTTTAAAAAATAAAAATTACACTCTCATATTTTTTAGGAGCCATTATGCTGCCGACATCACTTTTTTAGTGCCGGTCAGTTTATTATATATAAAAAGCGCTATCGCTGCGATAAGCCCTATGCCCGAAAAATAATACCAGATATAATGCGCGTGATCATATGCATGGGCAAGTTGTTCAGGATTCAGCGTTGCCGGATCAGGCGCGTAAGCCGAGAGTAAATATCCGGAAATACCGAAACCCAGTATTGACGATAAAAAAGAATGAAGATGACTGAACCCGAGATATAAACCCTCTTCGCCCTTGGGAGACTGTAAAGAAAAGTATTCTAGGTAACGCGGAGAAATAAAACATTCCGCCAGTCCCTGCACAATTATTCCGGCGATCATCATTACTGTAACAGGATGGGCGCTGAAAAACCCGAAAAAAGAAACAGACTGACCGGTAAAAGATTCAAGAAAGTGGCTGGACGCCATCAACAGCGCAGAAAGCGGTATTAAAAACATTCCAACCATCATCGATGAAACAGCTTTAACTTTTCTCATCATACTTGTTATAAAGACAACAGAAACCATCACAACGAACGGATTAACATTCGCAATCCATTCGGGAGACGCATGTTCGCCGACTATTCTTAAAACATATTTCGGCATAGTCGCATAAAGCTGATGCTGAACTATCCAGAAGCCGGTGATTATAATTATTAATACAAGCAGTTTCACGTTCGATATTACCCTTACAAAGCCGTTCCATGTTTCTTTAAACGATTTTCCTTCTCCGTCGATATTAACCGACTTATAAAACAGCAGCACGGTTATTAGTGCAATAAGCGACATAACCGAAGCATAAAAATTAATCGAGACTAATCCCCATTCAATTCGCAGCGGATATGCAAATGTTTTGCCGAGAAAAGCCCCCACATTTACAAGTCCGTAAAATATTGAATACCCGCGTGCTCTTGTTTCTTTATCCGTTGTTTTGGCAACGGTTCCGGTAATAATAGATTTAATAAATGATCCGCCGATCATAAGCACAATCAACGAAGGCAGAACTACCGGCTTATACGGCAGGGCGCCTAAAGCAAAGTAGCCGATTGACAATAACGAAAAAGCAAGTATAACGGCTTTTCTGAATCCTATCTTGTCGGCAAAAGCTCCGCTGAACGGTGGAAGAAAATATAATCCCGCCGCAAACATACCGCCGATCCAGCCGGCATTTATATCATTAAAGCCTACTACTCTGGTCAGGTAAAGTGTTATTGCGATAAAAACAGCGTAATATGCGGCCCTTTCAAAAAGTTCTACAATATTAGCCGTCCAGAATGCTTTCGGAAATTTCCATACGCCTTTTGATTTTTTATCCGGTAATGCTTTCATTTACTCCCTTTTATTTTTATCGGATTATAAGATTATTTTAGCTTTACTGATTTTCTGTTTTGGGTGAGATATAAAAAATTATTCGTCTATTTTTAACAAGTCGTTTATCTTAATAATTCCGGTTCCTGAGTGAACAAGATTTTGTCCGAATAAAACCTTATTATCTTTTTTCCGGAATGTTGATAATGTCTTAAGAGGCTCTAATTCTTTTACTCCTGTATTCTGATCTACTGTAGTTATTACGCACCTGTCGCACGGTTTTGCGACAAGAAATGTTACTTGTCCGATGCTGAATTTTTTCCACATGTCTTCCTCGAACGGCTTTCCGCCGGTAAAAACAAAATTCGGACGGAAACGGTTCATAGGCACCGGGTAATCCAACCTGGAATTCAAATCATCGAGAGATGACTTTCCGATTAGAAGAAACGGATAACCGTCTGCAAAGCTAACAATATTTTTGCCGGAAGTATATCTTGCATCAACAATTCTTTTCGTATCATCCGGCATATAAACAAGCTGGCAGGGTGCATTTAAAACTTTGCTGAACCAGCAGTCGGCTGCGTTACTTACAAGTATTGCGGAGCATTTGTCGTCCCAGATTTCTACCTCTTT
This sequence comes from uncultured Bacteroidota bacterium, assembly GCA_963739955.1. Lineage (GTDB taxonomy): Bacteria > Bacteroidota > Ignavibacteria > Ignavibacteriales > Ignavibacteriaceae > FEN-1297. The sequence continues at coordinate 31,527 of CAVUCX010000078.1, forward strand.
GGAATATTCGTCGTCAACATCGAAAGGAATAAAAAGATTACCGAAGTTTTTAGTTCTATGATTTACAACCAAGCCGTCCTTTTCAATATTAATGTCGACTAGTGATAATTCAGGGTACGTTCTTTGAGAAATGAACTTACCGTTTTCATCAACAAGCATCCATCGCCTGTCGAATTTAAGTCCCCTTTCATCTACCGTTGCTTCTTTTAGGGATATTCCGGCAGCCGATTTAATCGGATAAATATTTATTTCGGATAACTTGAATTCGGGCATTCATTCTTTGTAATTTATGACTGTTTATGTATTTCTTTCGGACGACAAAATAAGTTAATTACCTATTTTACGCAAATTCAAAGAAGAACGGAAGGATGGCTTTTAACCCGGCCAAACTAAAAAATTAATATGATATCATTTAGGGTGGGTTTATATTTTGTCGCCGGGTCTTCGCGGCAAAAATAATTCTTAAAACGAAGACCCGATGAGTTTAGATAGGTAATAAAAAAACTAAATTTGTAATGATTCGGCTGTTACTTTAAACATATCCTCATAATCGATAATAAAATTATTCAAGGCCTCTTCGGAAGGGAAATTCAAAAGATCGATTATACCATGATCGAGTTCAAAGTCTTTATCCCAATAAAAACTAGCCACTCCCAATTTTTGAGTCATATAATCAACCAAATGGATTATAGCCACGAAATATTTGTTTTCAAGAGAGCTCAACGGTCTGTGGTGATAATTCAAGGCATCACACAACGATATCGGAAGATCCCATTTTTCGGCTAAAAACTTGCCCATTTCCTGATGCGTTATTCCGAGCACCCTTTTTTCCGCTTCGATTATTTTTATGTTTTCTGTTTTGGTGAGTTCTACAATCTGATTAAACTCGTTGTTGAAAAATTTATAGATTACCAGAATTCCCATATCGTGCAGAATTCCGGCAACAAAAGCTTCACTTCCGAAATCGAACCCGAAATTCAGCGATATTCCCTTTGCCGCGGTTCCAACAACCATCGTATGCGCCCAGAATTCATAAGGATCAAAATATTTGCTCGGCGCGGTCTTAATTGATTCTGCCAAGGAAAGTGCCGTTACAATATTCCTGATATCTTCAAACCCAAGGACCAGAATTGCAAATTCTATAGAAGATACTTTTCTCTTTATACCGTATAGCGGAGAATTAGCCACGGTAAGAAGTTTAGATGTAAGTCCCTGATCTTTACTTATTATATCGGCTAATTGATTAGTCGCTGTTTTAGAATCACCCAGTAACTTTGTGACTTCAAAAACTACTTTAGGAATTGACGGAAGATTTTTTATTCCGGCTAAAACAGCTTCTGTCTTTTCTTTCTTTTGAATAGTTGATTCCATAAATATACCTTAGGTTTTAACTTTTTTCTTTTAACTGTTAAATATAAGAAAATTCAAGAACTTTTGTGTTTTCTAATATTTATTATCGAAATTTCCGGTGTAGAATTATACCTTAGAGGAACCAAAGACATTCCCAACCCTCTGGTAACTATCATTAACATATTGCCGAAGTGAAAATTACCTCTGACATATCTTGTTTCAAGCAATGTCGGGGTTAAGTTTATTACAGGGAATAGGAAAGTTACCTGCCCGCCGTGCGTATGCCCCGCTAAGAAAAGATCGTACCCGGATTTTATTGCCTGTGTTACTACATTTTGCCTCGGCTGATGAGTTAACAGTATTTTTAACGCGTAATTTTGAGAATTACCGGTAAGATGTACTAGTTCATTTTTATTAATATGCTCTACATACGTGTTTGTTATAAAGGTAATCAGGATTTTTTCACCCCGGATGTTCAAGACAGTATCTTTGTTATCCAGCATTTTAATGCCTTTTAAAAACAGCGCGCTTTTTACTTCTCTAAGGCTTCTGGCGTAATCTCTTCTGTAAGCCCAATTGTCGTGATCGCCTACGCAGGAATATATGCCGTACTTTGATTTTATTTTACCCAGATACTCTGCCGCGGTATCAATAAATTCCGGAGTTGATGTTATTACGTCGCCGCCTATTAAAACAAGATCCGGAGACTGCTCGTTAACCAAAGAAATATAATTACCCAATCTTTTGCCGTCGGTATACCGGTCAGCCTGCACATCCGATATCAGTGCAATTTTCAGATTATCGAGTTTACCGGGAACATCTCCGCTATAGTAATCAATCATTCTTACCTGAACATGATTATAATCGTATAATATCCTGAACGGCACATAAATAACAAAAACAGCGATCAAAGCAGCAACAATTACCGACTGATAAAAATAAATTTTCTTTTTTATTTTTCTGTAAAATGGAAAGAATATAAATCTTATAATATCCAGTAAAAGGAAAAACAAGACACATTGAACCGCGATAAAAATATATATCCAGAACGGATAAATTACCAGGTAATCAAAAAAAGTATTTTCAGGAACAAGAACCGAAGCCCCGGTTATCGTCGAGTATGTCCAGACGAAAATCAAAAACAGCGGATAAATATTGAAAAAGAAAAGAAGTATTAAATTATAAATATTCTTCTTGAATGGTGTTAAATTAGGAAATAATGTCTTAACAGATTTTACGGTCTTATTTAGAAAGTAAAATTCTATCAAGAAAAGTAAAAGCGCAAAAATTATAGTTCGTAAAATCATTTAATACCGCATTTAAGTGCTTTGTTTATTTAATATTTTTTCTATCATAGCCTACATCTTCTCATAATGACTACCTTTCCAGAATAACTTATCGCAAATATCGCAATAAAAATAATCCTTTTGAAAATATTTTACTTTCGGCGGCACTAATTTTTCTACTTTATTTTCATCGGCTTTTATCAGCAGCGAATCGCAGATTAGGCACCTTGAAAATACAATAAAAAAAGAGCAAAGGGAAAAGACCTTTGCTCTTTAATAATCGAAAATATAATTAAATATCTTCTACAGTTCTTCCTGGTCGTTTTCTACGATATCAGCTCCTTCTTCCTCAGGTACTACTTTAGCGATATCGGCAATTTTATCCTCGTCGTTCAATCTAATTACTCTTACACCCTGAGTATTTCTTCCCATAACCCTGATGGCTTTAACGCTTTGTCTGATGACCATTCCGTGAGTAGTAATAATAACAAGTTCGTCACCGTCTACAACATCCATCATGGCGATCATCTTGCCCACTTTCTCGCTTGTCTTAACCGTAATCACGCCCTTGCCGCCTCTTCGTGTAATTCTGTAGTCATTTATATCCGAGCGTTTTCCGTATCCGTTTTCGGTTACAACGAGAATATTGTCGTTTCTCTTCATAACAAGGAGTCCCACAACAATATCGCCCTTGCCCAGATTAACACCTCTTACTCCGGTGGCGGTTCTTCCCATATCTCTTACATCTTTTTCATTAAACCTAATGGCAAAACCGTTCTTTGTTCCCAATACTATATCGTTAGTTCCATCGGTCATTTTAACTGAGATTAATCTGTCGCCTTTAACTACGTTAATCGCATTTATTCCGCCTTTTCTTACATTGCTGTAAGCCGAAAGAACCGTCTTTTTGACTGTGCCTTTTTCCGTTGCCATTATAAGGTAATTGTCATCCTTAAATTCCTTTACGGAAACAAACGCCGTTATGTTTTCTTCTTTATCTTTCTCAATCAAGTTGATTATCGATCGGCCTCTGGTTGCCCTGCCGCCTTCTGGAAGTTCGTGCACTTTCAGCCAGTAGCATTTTCCCTGATCGGTAAAAAACAATATATAATGATGAGTAGATGCAATAAACATGTGTTCGATAAAATCATCTTCTTTAGTACCGGCACCGGTAACCCCTTTGCCTCCCCGGCCCTGTCGTCTGTAACCGCTTACAGGGAATCTTTTTATGAATCCGGAATGAGTGATGGTAACAACAACATCCTCTTCGGCAATTACGTCTTCGAGCGAAAATTCTTCGTAGTTATATATAATTTCGGTACGCCTTGGATTTCCGTACCTTTCTTTGATTTCCAGCAGCTCTTCTTTGATGATTAAATATCTTTTTTCTTCGCTTGCCAGAATGCCTTTCAATTTTTCGATAAGTTTTATTACTTCTTTATATTCGTCTTCAATTTTTTTTCTTTCCAGTCCGGTTAGTCTTTGAAGACGCATATCGAGAATCGCTTTGGCCTGTATTTCCGATAACTTGAATTTTTTCATCAAGTTGTTTTTAGCGGTTTCAGTGTCTCTGGATTTCTTGATTGTCTCTATAACGGCATCAATATTATCAAGAGCGATTATGTAGCCTTCTAAAATATGGGCACGTCTTTCGGCGGCATCAAGATCGTATTTTGTTCTTCTGATAAGTACATCCATACGATGATTGATGAAATGATACATTATTTCTTTGAGTGTTAGGACTTTAGGAGCGCCGTTAACAAGCGCCAGCATTATTACACCAAAAGTCGTTTGCATCTGCGTATGCATGAAAAGCTGATTGAGAACAACAGCGGGCTGCGCGTCTCTTTTTAGCTCGATTACAACACGCATACCGTCGCGGTCTGATTCGTCTCTTATGTTAGAGATATCCGAAAGTTTGCCGGCTCTTACAAGATCGGCCATTTTTTCAATTAGATTTGCTTTGTTTACCTGATACGGAAGTTCTGAAATTATTATATTTTCTCTTCCGTTTTTAAGCGTTTCAGTATTGGCTTTCGCCCTAACTACAACTCTGCCTCTTCCCGTGGTATAAGCGTCTTTAACGCCCTGATAGCCGTAAATAATGCCGCCGGTGGGGAAATCGGGGGCAATAACATACTTCATTAATTTTTCCGATGTTATATCAGGATTTTTTATCAAGGCAATCAACCCGTCAATTACCTCTGATAAATTTTGGGGCGGAATGTTTGTCGCCATTCCCACGGCAATACCGCTGGAGCCGTTTACCAGCAGGTTCGGTAGATAAGAAGGCATAACACTGGGTTCTTGAAGAGAGTCGTCGAAGTTTGGGACAAAATTAACTGTATTTTTGTCGAGGTCTCTCAACATCTCGTCGGCTATTCTTGCCAGTCTGGCTTCGGTATAACGCATAGCCGCAGGCGAATCGCCGTCTACAGATCCGAAATTCCCCTGTCCGTCAACTAAAGGATAACGAAGTGAAAAATCTTGTACCATTCTTACCATGGTATCGTACACGGCAGTATCGCCGTGCGGATGATACTTACCTAAAACTTCTCCCACAATTCGGGCAGATTTTTTATAGGGTTTGTTATAAGCCAAACCAAGTTCGTGCATGCCGTATAATACTCGACGGTGAACCGGTTTTAATCCATCCCTTACATCTGGAAGAGCACGAGATACAATTACCGACATTGAATAATCGATGTAGGAAGATTTCATTTCTTCTTCCAGCGAGACAGGAATTATTTTTTCAAAAATAGTTGCCATTATAATTTCTGGTTTTGATTGTTAATAATTTTTAGACGTCAAGATTTCTTACATATTTTGCATTCTTTTCAATAAATTCTCTCCGCGGCTCAACCGCATCGCCCATAAGCGTTTCAAATATTTTATCCGCGGCGGCGGCGCTTTCCAAATTTACTTGAAGTATCGTTCTGGTTTCAGGATTCATTGTTGTTTCCCAGAGCTGCTCTGGATTCATCTCTCCCAAACCTTTATACCTGGAAATGTTCACGCCTTTTATTGATCCTTCTTCAATTGGAACATCCTCGTTTTCAACAACAGCCTTGCCGTTTACTTTTAATCTTTTCAGTATATCATCACGTTCAGTTTCATCAAAAGCATAAAATTCTTCTTTGCCTTTTTTGATTTTATAAAGCGGCGGTTGGGCAATATAAACTTTGCCGGTATTTATAAGATCCTGCATATGCCTGTACAAGAAGGTAAGAAGAAGTGTTCTGATGTGGCTGCCGTCCACGTCGGCATCAGTCATCAGAATAATTTTCCCGTAACGAGCTTTCCCGGTATCGAAACCTGCGCCTACACCGGCACCGATAGCGGATATAATTGCCTTTATTTCATTATTCTCCAAAATTTTGTTCAGTTTGGCTTTTTCAACATTAAGGATTTTTCCTTTAAGTGGAAGTATTGCCTGGAATCTTCTGTCGCGGCCCTGCTTTGCCGAACCGCCTGCGGAATCGCCCTCGACGATATAAATTTCACAATGCTCTGGATCTGTTATGGAACAATCCGCGAGCTTACCGGGCAGATTCATATTATCCAGCGCATTTTTTCTTCTGGCAAGGTCTCTTGCTTTTCTTGCGGCTTCTCTGGCTTCTGCGGCTCGAAGACATTTTTCAATAATCTTTTTTCCTACAGACGGATTTTCCTCGAGAAACTCTGAAAGTTTTTCTCCTACAAGAGTTTCAACCGCTGATTTGGTTTCGCTGTTTCCTAACTTTGTCTTTGTCTGTCCCTCAAACTGAGGCTCAGCTACCTTAACAGAAATAACCGCTGTCAAGCCTTCGCGGAAATCATCACCTGATAAAGTTATTTTTCCTTCTTTTATTAAACTGTTTTTACTTGCATAGTTATTGAATGTTCTTGTTAATGCGGTCTTAAATCCCACAAGATGGGTTCCACCTTCGTGAGTATTTATATTATTTACATACGAAAAGATATTTTCGGAATATGTGTCGCTGTATTGAAATGCTATCTCAATAGGTGTATCGTCTTTTTCGCCTTCGATATAAACAGTTTTATGAAGCGGCTGCCTTGTTTCGTCGAGGTACTTAACAAATTCAATAAGCCCGCCTTTGAAGTGATATGTTTCTTCTTCGCCGCCGTTTCTCAGATCCATAATCTTTATCGAAATATTCTTATTCAGATATGCTAGTTCTCTCATCCTTTCGGCCAGCGTATCGAATTTAAATTTTCCGGATTTAAATATTTCCTTATCAGGAAAGAAGGTTACCTTTGTACCGGTTTCGTTCTTTTTCGCTTTTCCTATTTCCCTAACGGGGCTTACCGGAACACCGCGTATATATTCCTGGAAATATATCTTTCCGTCACGTTTAACTTCAGCTTTTAGTGATTCAGAAAGAGCATTCACAACCGAAACACCTACTCCGTGAAGACCTCCTGATACTTTATATGTATTTTTATCGAACTTACCGCCGGCATGAAGTATTGTCATTACGATTTCAAGAGCAGATTTTTTTTCTTCCGGATGCATATCAACGGGAATGCCGCGCCCGTTATCCTCTACCGTTACGCTTTCGTCTTTATTGATAGTCACTTCAATATTGTCTGCAAAACCGGCAAGAGCTTCGTCTATACTGTTGTCCACTACTTCGTTAACAAGGTGGTGCAGTCCTCTGGGTCCGACATCGCCGATATACATTGCCGGGCGCTTACGGACGGCTTCAAGCCCTTTTAATACGTTTATATTTTTTGCGCTATATTCACTCGAATTATTTCCGTTAGCCATACTTTATTTCCGATTACTAAATGGTTTTTCTCTTTATTATTTCTTACGAAATAAATCTGATTTTATTTATTCTGTTATCTTTAAAATATTTGTTAATATTATTTACTATTGTTTCTTCTTTGAATTTCAGTTCGCTCCTCCATGCGGCATTCTCTACTTTTAAGAAAAGTGTTTTCCTGTCGACCTTAACGGCCTTTGCAATTTTTTCGAGATCCGGAAAAACTTTATTAAATTCCGCAACTACATCCGATTCATCTATCATCTTCCGTAAACCTGAAAATTCAGGTTCTTTATTAATTATATCAGCGAGACTTTTAAATCCATCAGGCATATTCAACAGTACCGTTATTTAATCTAATTAACATATCGTCGTCGTTTTTCTTAAGGAAAGAAAAATTAGTGAAATCAGTCAGCGTTATGAATGCCTGACCGACCTGCCGAAGATATTCGCTTATTTTTACCGCTCTATGCGTATCAAGTTCACCGAAGACGTCATCCAGCAGGAATACAGGAGTGTTTGATGTTCTTTCCTTCAAATAAAAGAACTCGGCAAATCTTAACGCAACCTGAAAAGTTTTATGCTGTCCCTGCGAGCCGTAGTTCCTGAGATTTACGTCATTTATTTCAAATATAAAATCATCTCTGTGCGGGCCGACGGTATTTGTACCGCGCCTTAATTCTTCTTCTCTTTTTTCGGCGAGCAAATCACCGAAACTTTTTTCTATATCCGTTGCATTATTATCACCGCTTAAAAAAGAATACTGAACGGACGGGATTTCGTTGTTTCCCATAATAGTATTATAAGATTCCTTTATATTAGAATTAAACTCTTCAATGAAATTAATCCTGTGTTTTATAATTTCCGTTCCGGTTTGTAAAAGTTTCTGCGTCCAGGCGTCCAGTTCTTCCAGTAAGCCGCGACTTCTGTTTTCTTTCAATTGATTTAACAAAGAAGACCGCTGGCGAAGAGTTCTATTATAATCAAGCAGAATGTTCAGATATGTTTCACTGGCCTGTGAGATCACCGAATCCACAAATTTCCTTCTCTCAGCAGGCGAACCTTGAGTAATAGCATGATCCGCCGGGGTAAGCAATACTACCGGAAATTTTCCTATTATTTCTGCAGAACGCGGAATTTGTTTATTATTAAGAAAATAATATTTTTTAGATTCGTTCAGAGAAAAAAATATTCGTATAATATTTTCGGTCAAGTTTTTTAATGAACCAATAATTTCAAATTCGTTTTCGTTAAATCTAACAGCTTCACTATCTGATTTTGAACTGCTGCTTTTAGTTGTACACAGATAATAAATAGATTCCAGTATTGATGTTTTGCCCTGCCCGTTTCCTCCTACAATATAATTTAACTTTTCAGAAAAGTTTAATGCGGTATTTTTATGACTCCTGAAATTTCTTAATTGAACGGAGGTTAAAATCATTTTAATTATTCAGTCGAACAGGCATTAATAACATCATCAGGTCTTCTTTCTCCATTGGTTTCGATGGCTCTATAATGCAGGCCTTCGTCGGAGAATGCAGCTTAAATATTATCTCTTCTTCATCAAGATGCGATAAAACATCGTTTACATAAGAGGTATTAAATCCTATGTCCATCGGTTCGCCTGAATATTCGCAGACGACGTTTTCCTTCGCGTTTGAACCGTGATCAATATCTTCGGCGGAAATTTCAAGACTATCTTTGTTTATGGAAAACTTCACCTGCTTTGAATTCGATGATGAAAACAGCATCATTCTTTTAACTGTAGAAAGAAGATCGTTTGTTTTAACCTTCATAATGTTCTCGTTTTCCATCGGTATAACGCTGTTATAAGCAGGATATTTTTCTCCGATAAGTTTGGAAATAAATTCCAGTTCGCCTATATGGAAAGAAACATTTGTTTTGCTTAAATAAATTTTTACGTCTGTTTCGCCAAGCAGTTTAGTTAATACCGAGATTGCTCTTTCCGGAATAATGTACTGTTCGTCGTTTTGAGATTGTATGGTCTTATTAATAAACTTAACCAGCCGGTGTCCGTCCGTAGTAACAAACCTTAAACCGTCAGCCGAAAATTCAAAAAGTGTACCCGTCATAGCCGGGCGCATATCTTCTTTACTCATTGCAAAAGACGTTTTGTCGATTGATTTCTTCAAATCGGTTCCGTTAAGTACAATCTCTTTTTCCTGTGAAACAACAGGGATGGCCGGAAAGTCTTCGTGAGAAGAATAACTGATTGTATAAACACCGTTATCGGTAGTTAGTTTTATTTTCTGGTTTGATTGCGTTTCGAATTGAATTTGTGTTTCGGGTAAAGACCGTATAATATCGAAAAGAAGTCTTGCCGGAATAACCATAGTCATGTTTTCATCGGAGGCTACATTAATCGAGGATCGCAAAGCTATTTCAAGATCCGTCGCATATACCGTTAAAGCTCCGTCCTTAATTTCGAACAAAAAATTCTCCAAAATAGGCATCGGCGTCCTGGTAGGAACCGCAGGAACAATCTTCGATAAAAGTTTTTCTAAGACCTTACTGTTAACTTTGAATTCCATTAATGTAATCTCCTTTTAAACAATGAAAAATAGTAAATTTACTTACTAATCTCAATAATATCATAGTAATATAAATACCAAAAAGTAATACTCTTCGGCTATTTTCATTATTTCCGGGAGATCTTTGGAAATTTTCTACGGCCCCGTAGTACTGGTTGTTGCATTCTGGTCGTCGCTGTTGGACTTTGTTGCAAACAATGTGTAAGTACTGTCACTCACAGAGCTTGAATATAAAATCTGAACTTTTGTTGCAACCCCGATAACAACCGTACCTGCTATGTCTCCCGAAGCATTTGACTTGTAATTAGAGGGAACGGAATATGTTGTAGCATAGGAATATGTTCCTTGAGGAATTGCCTTTAGAACTACAACTTTGCCGGAAGGTACTTCAACAATAGATCCTCTGAAATTTACAAGCAGTTGACTTGCCGAAATATTATTGAAAGTTAAACTGGTGTCTACCTTTGAAGAACATCCTGCAATAAAAACGGTAAACAATAAAACGGAAGAAATTAAAAGTAAGTTATTTTTCATTTTTTCCTGTTCCTATTTAAGGAATTTAATTCCTTTGTTTAATAAATTAATTAAAAAATTAGCGTAAAAGATTTTAATAATCAACAAATTAGTTTTTATTGTATTTACACACTCTTATTATATTAATTAATACATTTTTAAATAATTAATAATAATAATAAGGATGTTAATATGTTGATAACCGGCAAAAAGCCGATTTATTTATTAAAATCACATAATATATTATCGAAAAATTGTTGGTAACTTTTTAGTATTTCGCCGATATCAACACAATGTTTAATTAAGAGCTGTTTTCAACAACATATTACCGGCAGAATAACAAATTATCCACAATAACCGGAAACTAAAAAAGCTGTTACTTAAGTAAATCACATAACCCTTTGTATTCTTGCCGTTTCTGTATTTAGTTTTATTAGTTAAGAACAATAATCATAACCAATAGTAAAGCAAGAACAGTCAAAAAGATTATTACTTTTGTAACAGCTTTTTTTCTTCATTAAGAACACAAAAAATTAAGAACAGCTTAACTCAATATTATTTTTCAGTGAATTCACTTCTTCGTTTATTCCACGATCGGAGTTTTTCATTTCCTCAATAGAGGTGCAAGCATGAATTACTGTTGAATGATCCCTTCCTCCGAAATGAAGTCCTATTGTTTTTAAAGAAGACTTGGTTAATTCTTTGGATAAATACATCGCAACCTGCCGGGCAAGAACAACTTCTTTTTTACGGGTCTTATCTCTTATCTTATTTTCATCAATTTTGTAATAATCACAAACAAATTTTGTAATACTTTCAATCGTAATATTAACTTTTCTGTCCGTTGCTATTTCTCTTACCGTCTTTTTTGCCAGATCCAGATTGATATCTTTAGAATTAAGCGAAGCGTTTGCAAGAAGTTTTATTAAGCAGCCTTCCAGTTCTCTTATATTCGACGTAATACTTGAAGCAATATATTCAATAATGTCGCTTGAAATTGACATTCCGTAATCGGCAGATTTACGTCTTAGTATAGCTATTCTGGTTTCCAGTTCGGGCGGCTGAATATCTGCGGATAATCCCCATTGAAACCTGGATATGAGTCTTTCATCCAACCCCTTTAATTCCTTGGGAGGCCTGTCGCTGGATAAAATTATTTGTTTACGCGCCTGGTGAAGGTTGTTAAAAATGTGAAAGAAAAGGTCCTGAGTTTTTTCTTTGCCGGTCAGAAACTGAATGTCGTCAATAATCAAAATATCCATGTTTCTGTAAAAACTCTGGAACTCGTTTACTTTATTCGATTGAATGGCTTCAACAAATTCAACAGTAAAACTATCGGATGAAAGATAAATAATTTTTTTATCGGGAAAGTTATTTATAATTTTATTTCCGATTGCTTGTATAAGATGTGTTTTACCTAGTCCGACACCCCCATAAATAAAGAAAGGATTGAACGATGTTCCTCCGGGATTGTCGCTTATTGCTCCTGCGGCAGCTCGTGCAAGCTGATTTCCTTCACCCTTTATAAAATTATCAAATGTGTACCGCGGATTCAGGTAATTTTCAAATTCCGGCTTTTGCTTAACTTCCTCGGCCGGTTTGGGTTTTTCTATTTTGTTAATCTCATGAACGGTCTGTTTTTCTTCGGCAGATTCCTTTTCCTCGGAAATGACATATGCTAATTTTGCTTCAGGTCCAAGTACATCATGAATAGTTTTGTTTATTAAAGTATTATAATGTTCGTCAATCCATTCCCAAAAAAACTGGCTCGGCAACTGAACACGGAGTGTTGAATTTTCCAACGCAAGAGGCTTAATGGGAACAAACCAGGTGTTATATGTCATCAACGTTACATTGTCTTTTATTGTTTTTAGGCAATCTCTCCAAATAGATCTTGGTTCAAAATCTGTTTTGTTTTCCAAAATATGATTGTATATCATAAACAGTTATCAACAAATGAAAAAGTTAAAAAAATATATAAATTAAAACAATTTTAGATTTTCACATACTGTTTTTTGGGGTTGTCCACAGTTTATTAACATTAAAGCAAGCAAGGCAACCCCCTATGTTACATGCAGTTAGCTTCGTTTTTTTAAGTAATTAACAAATTTTTGGGGAAAATCGGGGTTGTTTGTCTTTTGTTGGCTTTGTGAAACGTTTTCACGGAAAAAACTTATCCACAACATATTAACAGAGCCAAGCAACCACTATAACGATGAAAAAATAGGAACTATTATCTGGCTTTGCAAATTAATTTTTACAAAAAATTAATAAAAAAACTATTTAATATTAAATATTCGTGTTTTTCATAATAATAAATATGTTGTAAATTTATTGTCTTATATTTATCTTTGAAGTCTTTTGATTTAAGGAGTGTTAACATGAAAAGAACATATCAGCCGAGCAACAGAAAACGAAAAAACAAGCACGGTTTCAGAGAAAGAATGAAAACTAAAAACGGCCGGAAGGTTTTGTCCAGAAGAAGAGCCAAAGGCAGAAAAAGATTGACCGTTAGCGACGAGAAATAACTCAATTGAAACAATTCGGGCTTCCTGCCGGAGAAAGATTAAAAAACAAAAAATATTTCGAACTTATTTTTTCTTCTGGCAGAACAATTTTTTCTTCAGATAAAAGTGTTAGAGCCGCTTACATAATTGAGGCCGGAGGTGAGCAGCAGGGAATAAAGGTTGCCTTTGCGGTCGGTAAAAAATTAGGATTTGCGGTTTGGAGAAACCGGGTTAAGAGATTGTTACGCGAATCTTACAGGTTGAATAAGGGGGAATTACTTACATTTTGTAAGGAAAATAAAATTTTGGTAAAAGTTGTACTTTCTCCGAATTTAATCAACCAAAAAAAAGCAAGGCTAATCTATTTAAATGATTTACTGCCGGGCGTAGCAGATGTTTTGAGTAGAATTAAGAGAACGCTGCAATGAGAAGGATTTTTGTCTTTCTTATAAGAATATATCAAAGATTTATTTCACCGCTTTTCCCGCCGTCTTGTAGGTTTTATCCTTCCTGTTCGGAATATGCTGTTCAGGCTTTTACAAAGTATGGTGTATTTAAAGGCGGCGTCAAGTCAATCTGGCGTATTTTAAGATGTAATCCCTTTAATAAAGGGGGATATGACCCATTAGAGTAACGGAAAAAATGAATGGATAAAAAAACAACTATTGCTTTTGTGCTGATCGGCGCCATTTTGATGATATGGCTTTATATGAACTCACCCTCACCGGTTGAACAAAAAAACAAACAGGCTGATACAACGGCGGTAAATTCGGATACTTTGAAAAATGAAAGCAAAGTACCCGCACAGGTAAAACACGAAACAGCCGCAAAGGTAAAAACAGAAAATACAGAGAACGACAGCCTTTCGTTTGGAAAATATTTTTCCGTTTCTCAGGAAAAACCTCAATATATAACGGTTGAAAACGATCTTGTAAAACTGGAGCTAACCAGCAAAGGCGGCGATATTGAAAAATACTTTCTTAAAAAGTATAAAAACTGGTATTCCGCAAAAGCTGACAGTAACAGTAATTTTTATGCAACTCATGTACAACTCATAAATTACCCTGAAGGCGGCGGCGGACCGGATCTTTCTTTCGTTTCTTCAGACGGGAAAGCAATAAATACTGCTAATCTCAGTTTCAAAGCAAATACAAAGAAAGCATTCTTTAAATTAACCGGGAAAGATTCTCTTGTTATAACTTATACTCTGAACGTAGATAAGAATAAGTATATCGAAAAAAAGTACGTTTTTTACGGTGATAAATACAGCCTCCGTTATTCCGTTAAGTTTGTGGGTATGGAGAATATAATAAGCAACAACGACGTTGACCTTGTATGGAGAAAAGGCTTAAGGTTTGTTGAAGAAAATTCCGTAGACGAAGCTACTTTTTCCAACGCCAGCGTTTATTACGGAGGCGATCACGTACAAGTTCAAGCATCTAAAAATAATGAAAAAGTAAAGAAAGATTTCAGCGGACGGGTTGATTGGGTTGCTGCCAAGGATAAATATTTTGCCGCTATTATAGCTCCGGACAATCCGTCAAAAATTGACGGAGCATATGTTGAAGGTATTAAAAAACCAACTAAAAATAACGGCGAAATGGCGTATTACAACATCAGATTAATTCTGCCGTTTACAAACCAAAACATCGAAGAAAAATCTTTTACTGTTTTTATAGGACCGGTTCAGTATAATTTATTAAAATCTTACGGTCATAATTTTGATGAACTTGTAGACTTCGGAAGTTTTTTCGGTCTGAAGTTTTTAATTAGACCGATATCCGAATACGTACTATTACCCATTTTTACATTCCTTCATACGATTATTCCCAATTATGGTTTTGTAATAATCGTCTTTTCATTGATCATTAAGCTTGTTCTTCATCCTCTTACAAAATCCAGCTACGAATCGATGAAGAAAATGCAGCTCCTTCAACCGAAAATCACGGAAATGAAGGAAAAATTAAAAGACGACCCGCAAAAGATGAATAAAGAAATGATGAAGATGTATTCAACCTACGGGGTAAACCCCGCAGGGGGATGCCTGCCTCTGGTTCTGCAGATGCCCATATTCATTGCTTTGTTTGAGTTTTTTAAAGTAACAATCGAATTAAGGCAGCAGCCGTTTATCTTCTGGATAAAAGACCTTTCACGGCCTGATATTATTTATAACCTGCCTTTTAAGATACCGTTTTTCGGAATAAGTGAAATAAGCGGACTGGCGCTTCTAATGGGCGTCGCAACGTTCGTTCAGCAGAAGATGAGCGTTAAAGATCCGAAACAACAATCGCTGGTTTATATTATGCCGGTCTTCCTGACGCTGTTGTTTATGAGTTTCCCGGCTGGTCTTAATCTTTACTACCTGATGTTTAACTTGTTTTCTATCGGCCAGCAGTATTATATAAATCATAAACACGACGGAATGGAACTTCAGCCGGTAAAGAATCCCAAAAAATCAAAAGGCTTTTTTACTAAAATGATGGAAGCTGCCGAGCAAAACGCTAAGACTCAGCAGAAGAAAAAAAGATAGGCGTTATTTATTGTTGATGGGGCTGACTAAAAAGTAATGATTCTAAAAAAAATCGCACACGGATGACGCGGATTCAACGGACTTCCGCGGATTTTAAAATTGAAAATTACTTTTTAGTCAGCCCCCGGAACCGGCATTATACATGATTAACACTAAGAAAATAATTTGGGGACTTCTTCCTTTTATCTTTTCCGTTTCTTTTGCTCAAACCGTACACAATTATTCGGTTCAAACCAAGCAGATCAGTATTCCCTTCGGATTAAAGGAAAAAGTTGATGCCTCTGAACCTACCGTTGCTCTGGCTTTAAGCGGCGGCGGTGCAAGGGGTCTTGCACAAATAGGGGTTTTAAGGGCACTAACCGAAGCAGGAATCCATTTAAATATTATAACCGGAACCAGTATGGGAAGCATCGTGGGCGGACTATATTCTTCCGGGTATAGCCTGGACGAAATGGATTCCATTGCAATAAATACGGATTGGGATAATCTTCTGGCTTCGGACAGAGAAACGAATAGGCGCGAACTGTTCGTTGATCAGAAGGTTACTGAAGACAAGGCCATTTTTTCTCTGAGATTAAAAGGTTTTAAATTCATTCTGCCTACGGCATTAAACGGCGGACAGAAGATTTCCAATTTTTTAAATTTACTTGTTCTGGAGGCTCCAATTCATGTTGATTCGAGTTTCAATGAACTTAAATACGAATATCGAGCCGTATGCACTAATTTGGTAACCGGAAATCCTGTAATTCTTAACTCTGGCTCTCTTAGTGAAGCAATGAGAGCCAGTTCAAGTGTGTCATTTTTCCTTTCACCTGTAAGGATCGATTCCTTAACACTTGTTGACGGCGGCCTTGTTGCAAACATACCTGTAAAAATAGCCAGAAAATTAGGAAGCGACATAACAATCGCCGTTAACACCACAAGTCCGCTCCACACCGAACCTGAACTGAGCCTGCCCTGGAATGTTGCGGATCAGGTAGTGAGCATACCGATGAAAAGCCTAAATGATTCGGAACTAAAGGAAGCAAGCGCGGTAATAACACCCAAACTTGATGATCTCGCAATAAACGATTTTTCAAATATAAAAAGCATTATTAATAAAGGGTATGATGCTGCTCTTCCAGTTGTAAAAGAAATAAAAGAAAAAATAGACTCCGCATATTATAAAAGATTCCCCGGAAAGAATTATTATATAAAAAATGTTCTTGTCGCACCAGATGCGTCCGGTTTCGAACTGGATTATTTGAAAAAATACTCCACACAGGATTCGGTTTCCAGAAACGAAATTTTAAAAGATTTATATAATATTTATGCAACGGGGAAATTCGACAACCTAACCGTACAAATAAAAAGTTTTCAAGATTATTCAACGGTTTCTTTCAAAGGCGGGATAAAACCATTAATTAAGAGGATTAAAATCAGCGGAGTGACTTTGCTGGATAGCAGCACAGTTTACAACCGGATATCCACGCTTATTAATATGCCTTTCAACCAGCAGGATGTTGTTGCCGGTGTAATAGGAATAATAAAAATTTACAGAAAAAAAGGCTTTGCCTTAGCCGAAGTTAAAAAAATAGATTTTGATAAAAAGTCGGGTGTACTGAATATTGAATTCGACGAAGGCAAAATTTCCCGTATATTAATCGAAGGAAACGAATATACCAGCAGAACGGTAATTACAAGGGAAATTCCGATAAAAGATGGAGAAACATTTAAAGCTTCTGCTTTAAAACAGGGACTGATAAATTTAAGAAGCACAAATCTTTTTGACGATATATTCATAAATATTAAAAGAATAAACGACAAAAATGTTCTCTCGCTTCTTGTAAGAGAAAAACCTTCCAGTTTATTAAGGCTGGGATTCAGAATAGACAATGAGAATAAAGCGAACGTAAATCTTGATCTTGTTGACGAGAACTTATTCGGCAGCGGTACAGAGCTTGGTTTACTGTTGAATGCCAGTTCCAGAAGCCGCGGAATCTCACTTGAACATAAATCGAACCGTGTCTTCGATACGTATTTTACATATAAGATAAACGCATATTATAATCTTCATGATATATATAATTATGAAGATATGTTTTCCTCCAATAGTGCAAGATTCGGCAGGGAGCAGGTAGGCGAATACAGAGAGCTTTTTTATGGGAGTTCATTATCTCTCGGTACTCAAGTGCAGCGGCTTGGCAATTTAATTTTCCAGGGAAGATATCAATTTGACGAGGTAAAGGTTCTGCAAAATGATACTGTTAATCCCGTATCCCCATTTAAGAAAAAAATAGTAAGCCTGGGGATAAATACCACAATAGATACGCAGGATAAATATCCGTATCCAGGCAAAGGTATTTATTTCAGAGGATCTTATGAATCCGCGCAGACAATACTCGGGGGGGACGTCGGTTTTACAAAACTTTATTTCCAATATAAAAGCTACTTCGCCTTAGCAAACACCAGTATTATTTCACCGAGATTCGAAATCGGTTTTGCCGATAAAACCCTGCCGCTTAGCGAACAGTTTTCATTGGGCGGACAAAATTCTTTTTTCGGTATGAGAGACAATGAATTCAGGGGCAGACAAATATTTTTAGCTTCTCTGGAATACAGATATGAGCTGCCTTTCAGGATTTTTTTCGATACTTATTTAGAGATGAGATATGATCTCGGTTCGGTTTGGAAAGAGCAGGAGGAGATTCGTTTCAAAGATCTAAGGCACGGGATCGGAGGCACCGTTTCGTTCGATACGCCTGTTGGACCGGCAAGCTTTTCTGTCGGAAAGAGTTTCCTTTTTGTTAAGAATCTTCCGGGCAACCCGCTTAGTTTAGGAGACACATACTTTTATTTTTCGATAGGCTACTATTACTAGTGAGCTTATCTCCCTTCCCTCTTATACATTTCGCCGAGAATTTGATACGACCTTACCATTTCCACGTTACCCGTATTTCTGTATAGATCTACAAGAGTAAAACAAAGCGTACTTTTATTATCTACTGTTCTAATTCCGTCCTGTAATGCCTGAACAATATCATCCAAAGGAGGTTTGTTAAATTCCGGATTATACATTTCGGCTATTGCGATATACGGCTCATGAATTTTCGGCTCAGATTCGGCGGCTTTTTTATAATAGCTGAGCGCCTTATCGTTATATTTTGCATAAGAAGAGATAGAAGAAAAAATCTGTCCGACGCAAAAAAATATAGAATATCTTAATTCACGGAACTCTTTGCAAATTTTCTCCGCAAACATTGAAATTTCATCAGCGGATAAAGCTTTATTTCTTAATAAAGTTTTATACAGTTCCTGATCTTTAATGCGGTATTCAATTGCTGTTCTGAATGCATCAAAAAGTTCATCGGAAGAGCCAGACAATCTGAAAATTTCTTCAAGTTCTTTCTGTATCGGTTTTTGCATTATATCTTTCCGGAAAATTAATGTCAGACATAAATAATAAAAAAAACAATTACTATTTATAATATGAACTTTAATATATTTTGTTTTGTAAACTCGGGCAGATCCATTTCGAATTCTACGGTTGCGTTTTTATCCCATTCTTTTCCTTTTGATTCTAGGAACGAATGTCTGCCTATGCACGCAAACCTGACGTCGGTTATTTTATTGCTCTCGTCAAACACGAAAAAACAAACTAAAGCAGGCATGTTTATTTTCTGCATCCACTTTTTATATGATAAAAAAGCTCTCTTATTAATAAGCCAGACAGGTTTATGTTTTCCCTTCCAATCAAGTAAAACGCGGCGGCCGTTATAGCTAAAAATTAAATCCGGTTTATCTTCGCCTTTTTCCCAGACCTTTTCGTTTCGTTTATCCATACCGAAGTTATCAAACGAAAATCCCCAATCTTTAAGCATTTTCTTGCCATGAAATTCGGCAAGATCATGCAGTTTATAGTTATGTCTGAACTCGTCTCCCGACTTAAGCGGGTCAAAATCTAATTCTTTCATATCTTAAAAAATAATGAAACTTATTTTGGCATATATAATAACAAAGATGCTACAAAAAACAAATGTCGCAACTATTTAATAATCGCGATAATTGATAAAAAACAAACTGTGAAAATTGTTTTAATTCTGTTAGTTGAATTATTTTAGTATCTCCTTTACCCGCGACTTAAGTCGCGGGTAAAGGATAAATAAATTCTTATTTCAAATTGCACTGAGAGTAATAATTAAATTATCTAAATTTAGAAAAATATTTTTAATATTTTTAACGCTAAAAACAAACTGAAAAATACGGATGAGTTAATCAATCCGTTCAATTATAAGATATTATTTGAGGAGAATATGTTTCGAATAAAATTTTTAGTAATAGCCCTTTTCACGGTTTTATGTATTTCCAATATATTTCCGCAAAAAAATTATTCTGCAATTACGGGTATCTGGGAAAGCATCCAAATAAGAAATAGTTATGTTGAAATGATTCGATTCTATCCAGATCATAAATATGAGATAGTCAGCGTTGTGGCTTCGGATTATTCATATAAACTTAAAAACGATACTCTTATAACAAAACTTGAGTCCGCTGAAAACAAAAAAGAAGTTGTAGATACCAGCGTAATTAAAATAAAGGGTGACACATTATTCAATTTCTATAAAATTGACGGTTTGCTGCACCGTACAGCAATGGTAAAAGAAGATGGAAGCGGAACTTCGGAAAAAGAAATTTCGGGAAATTATTACTGGAAATATCCGGGAGGACAAATTGCGTTATCCAGATTCACATCATCCGGCAAGTTGTTTTTCAGGCTTCCCAGAATTTGGAGTTACGGCACTTATACAATCAAGAAAAACACGCTTGTTCTTCATAACAAATATCTCGGGGATCAAAAGAAATATTGTTGGGTTAAAAATAAAATTCTGATAATTAAAGACGCCGCGGGCAAATCGGAAAATTTATATCATAAGGTCGACTACTTCGTAAAAAAATAAATTGAGCTTTAAACTAAAACCACCATACGGCAAGAAAAATTAATTGGAAGGTATCGAATAAACAACTTGCCAATTTCCCGACCGTACGGTGGTAAACAAAACAATTTACTATTTTGATTTAATAGTACCTCTTATTTCTCCGTTTGGATATGCTTTCGTATGAACCAGAACATAAGCATCTCCGTTTTTGATCCATGTTTTCAGACTGTCTAAATTTATAATTTTGTCGGTAATTACTCCTTTTGATAATACACCGTTGACAACCCCTGAAGGTTTACCCTTATACAGCCATACCGCAATAGGGCCGTCTTTACCGGGAGCGGCATGATGGATATGGGCCATAATTACGTTATCTACATTATGAACAGTTAATTTATAAAATAATGATTTGCCGTCTTTACTGAAGTTAAATGTAGCTTCGCCTGTTGCTTTCGTCTTAACCGGCGGAACAACGTTCTTTCCGCTTAGCGTTGCTTCAAATTTGCCGCTGCTAGCGGTCATTTTTTTTATTTTCTTGGTCGGATGCATGCTTTGCGCCTGTCCGATGCTGAAGAAAAAAAACAAAGCGAATACTGCAGAAACGGAAATAAATTTTTTTAACATACGATTCCTCCTATTTTATTTAGTAATTAGACCACATATCTTTGAAACTAACAAATGGAGACCTCATTGTTTGTGATAAAGACGAAAATGCGTGGGTAAAAATAAAAGCATGCAAATTTTTATACCTATATAAAATACTTCAAATAAATATGACTTATATAAATCTTAAAAGAATGATTAAAAATGCATCCGATAAGGATCAAGCAGAAATACTTCAAAGATTCTTTAAGACCGGCAAAGGTGGATACGGTGAAGGTGATAAATTCCGGGGAATAAAAGTACCCATAATTAGAAAAATCGCCTTTGAAAATCTTGATTTATCGTACGATGAGATAAAATCACTGTTGGGTTCAAATTATCACGAAGAAAGGCTTGCGGCATTACTTATATTGGTAAAACTTTTTTCGAAGGCCGGAGCTGACGGAAAAGTTGAGATCTTCAATTTTTATTTAACTAACATGGCCGGAATAAACAACTGGGATCTTGTTGATCTTTCGGCACCGGCTGTTATCGGTGCTTTCCTTATAGATAAAGACAAATCGATTCTTTATGATTTGGCAAAATCTCAGAATCTCTGGGAGAAAAGAATATCGATCATATCTTCGTTTTATTTTATAAAGAATAATGAATTTGATATTACATTACGATTGGCCGAAATACTGCTTGAAGATACTCACGACCTTATTCATAAAGCGGTCGGTTGGATGCTGAGGGAAATTGGAAAAAGGAATTTGGAAACAGAAGAGATATTTCTGCGCAAACACTACAAGCAAATGCCCAGAACAATGCTTAGATATGCTATTGAGAAGTTCCCGGAGAAAAAGAGACAGGCATATTTAAAGGGAAAAATATAAAAGGGATTTTCGACCATACGGTCGTAATCTTTTTTCGCCCGCAAACAATTCTTCAAATTCAAACCGAATTTTAAACATTTTGTGAAGCCAAATACTGGTATATACTTTGCTATATTGCTAAAAAAACAGGTTTAGCGATGTACAAGAAAATGCTTTTAATATTGATTTTTATTTTATCGATGTCTTTCGTTTATGCGGAAGGTGATGATTCGACGGCAGCAAAGTCAAAAGATAAATTTGAAAAATCGATAACGAAAAAGACTGATCCGTCATTAAAACAACGGAGAGGAAGAAGGGACTTTTTTATAGACAAAGACGGCGACGGTATATGCGACAATCGCGCTAAAGGAATGAGCTTCGAGCGTCAAAGGAGAAAGCAGGGTTCCAATAGCGGCGGGCATGGGAACGGCAATCAAGGGGGCAATAAATGATTAGGCTTCTTCTCTCCGTTATTGTTTTAACTTTTTCGGGTTTTGTTTTTCCTCAAATAACATTGTCGTCATTATACGAAAGCTATTCCGACGATAATATTTTCAATAATTCATCGAATGTCTCTGACTTTGTTAACAATCTTTCGCTGGGTGCCGGCTATAATATTGAAAGCGAAAAGAACAACATTCAATTTTATTACATGAACAATATCAGCTATTTCCAAAGCAATATTTACAAATCCTCAACAATGCATAAGCTGGGTGTTGTTGATACTTACCTGTTAACCGGAGATGAAAATCCTTTGAATATAGGCGTTAATTATTCATTTAAGAAGAACCGGGATTATTTCACGCTTTTTGATTTTAATATGTTTTCTTTTTATTCAAATTATTTTCATAAACTTGGAGAAAGCAGCAGGCTTTTAGGCGGATATCTTTTTATAAGGAACAGATTCGATAATTATGCTATGTTTTCGCACGACGAAAATAAAGTGTTTGTCAAATTTAACCAATCGTTTCCCACAAAAACGTCACTTATACTGGGCGTAGAATACGATTATAAAAATTATTTGAGTTCAACGGAGGAATATTCGGGGGCGCAGAAGATAATTCAGATGAAATATTTTGTGCAGGCGGCACAGTCGTTAGGCGAAAGAACAGGAATTAATGCCCATTTTCTGCTTAGGAATAACTTAAACAGCGGTACCAGATTTTTCACTTCCGGCGATTTAATTTACTATGAAGAGGAAATGTTTTTGGATAATTATTCCAACGACGGTTATGAATTGGGGTTCGGAGCTACACATATTTTTTCATCGGTATTCAACGCGGTTTTGGACGCGACATACCAGACCAATAATTATCTTAATTTACCTGTTGTTGATGAAAACGGATTTGAAACAAATTCTTTCCGCAGCGATAAGAGGTTTTTGTTATCTTTCGAATTAAACGCGGAACTGAGCGATGTAATAAACGGGCTGTACGCTTCGTTTTCAATGAGCTCTATAAATAACAGTTCAAATGATATCTTTTATAAATATTCAAATAAGATTTATTCTTTCGGGCTCGGCTGGGAATTCTAACATATAAATTGCTTCCGGTTACCAAGTTTCAAAGATAACCGGATTCAAATATTCAATATCAGGCGACGATATTTTCCACACTATTCGTCAAAATCGTCGAAGGAAAACTACGTCCTTTTCAAAAAGATTTATTTAACCACACATTCAAGTTCCGCAATCCCGGAAATTGATCCTTTTAAAATATCACCGGACTTAACAATATTTACGCCCTTCGGTGTTCCAGTAAAGATTAAATCACCTTCCTCAAGAGACATCAAAGACGATATATATTCAACAATTTCAACAGGTTTAAACAACATCAAACTCAGTTTTTCTTTCTGTCTTACTTCCCCGTTTACCGTAAGAATGATTTCTTCATCCAGAGTCAGTTCGTGTTCTGATGCAGAAATAAAATCGGATAAAACAGCCGAAGTATCAAAACCCTTTGCTATTGTCCACGGGTGACCTTTCTTTTTCAGTTCCGACTGTATATCTCTCAGCGTCATATCAAGTCCCACACCGTATGCCTTAATTGCTTCGGCAGACTCTTCCGGAGACGCGTCTTTTATATTTTTACCTATTAATAAAACGAGTTCGGTTTCATGGTGCATCTCGTGTGAAAACTTCGGGTATATAATTTCCCCGCCCGAATAAATAACCGATGAGCTTGGTTTTAAAAATACCACCGGTTTTTCCGGAACTTCGTTTCCCAGCTCTGCGGCATGCTCTGCATAATTTCTACCGACGCAGACTATTTTCCCGATAGCGATTTCTTCTTTTCGATTTCTGATTTTTATGGTTTTCGGTTTCATTTTTTTGTTTGTGGTTTTTTGTTTGTTGTTTGTTGTTTGTTGTAAAGAACACCTATAAACTTAATAAAATTGAATGAATAAAAATTGAGGATTTTTCTACCGCTTATAACTACTATAATTTTATTATCTTTTTAACACCATTATTATTGCTTGACTAGAAGAATAACCTACAGTTATAACTAAATTATTTTTTATTGAAACCGCCAGCCAGGTATAATCACTAGAAAAATCATAAGGCAGCCCCAACTGCCGCCATTTTAACCCGTTGAAATGTCTGATTGTATTGCCCTCACCTACCATAAAAATGTCGTTTTCGCCGCTGCCCCTTACCTGGGAAATGAAACCGAAATATTTTCCGCTAACATTATCATTTGATTGATTGCCCGGTAAAGATTTCACTTCGCTTGTCTGGTTATCCCTGTACACGTACAAAGCATTGCCTCCGAAATAGACGTTTCCGGATTTACTGACCCAAACTGTTTTAGCCAGTCCGTCAAAGTAAGGATGAAATAACATGCTTAAATCACCAATGTTTCTTCCTTCTTCAATGGTATGAAAATCCGGCGCCATTGCCATTTAACAAAATACCGCTGTAATTACCGAAGTTTCCTCCTGAAACGTAAATATCCTTTCCATTTTCAGAATAGATGTCATACAGATCAAGAGAAGTTCCGCTTTTAATTTTTTGCCAACTGCTGTTGAGGTAGTGAACTATTGTTCCATTATTTCCCACAACGTATAGATTTTTATTATCTGCACCCCAAATTTTATTAATTGCCCCAGTGAGTAAAGGATTAACTTTGCAATCTAAAGTAATATAATTTCCATTAAACCATCCAATACTCCCACCGTTAGAGACTACAAGATCCTTTTCAGAAAAAGCTATTATTGCTTTTAATGCAGGATATTCAACAATACTGCAATCTCCAAAATATTTTATTCTTTTTAGGGTGAATGTATGTCCATTCCATCTTGCAAGATTATATGCATTAGGATCCGACTGCCCGGTAGAATCATTCAGATAAACTTCTCCTACCGCATAGGCTAAAGTGTCGTTAATTATTGCAATATCATATAAAAAGCTTCGGTAGCCTGTTGAAATATCTCCCAATTTGAATACTTGCCAAGTAAAATCGCTGCTTGTTGTGTCCAGCGTTTTTGCGGTTATCTCGCCGGTTGCTTTATTATTTATTATCGCTTGATAAGTATAGACTCTGTTGGGCAGAAGAGAGTCGTCGTATATGGTCTGGGAGGAAGAGGCAAGAGTAATTTTCCGTACTTCCTTTCCGTTGCGGTTTAGTATTACTTCGCTGCCGGTCTGCCCGGTTACATTCAGCCAGGCTTCGGTGCATGAGACATCGATTATTTGCAAACCCAAAGTATCATTAGGTTCGCTTGGGGATTTACATGAAAATGAATTTATAATTATTAAGATTACCGCGGATAACAAAACAGAATTTTTCATTGATTTGTCCTTACGGGTTACCGGCAACTAGAATATCAAATAGATATTTGCCGGTTAGTCTCCACTTTTATTAGAAATGATGAATATATTTTATAAAATCAGCTGATAATATCTGCTTAAAGTATAGCTAGGTTCAAAAATTATTTTTAAGAGGCCTATATTTTTTGAAATAGCATTTCGTTCCTACGGAACTTTATTTTGGTCAGGAAATTTTCTGCTATAATTATTTCGTCCCTACCTTGACTTAGAGATAGATTCCGCTCAAAATCTGTAATTATCTCATCTCTACCTGCACTTAGTAATATTTTTTCACAAAATCTAAAATTTACCTCTTCTCTATCAAAATTATAAATAATTACTTCCCGATTATTAGTTGTCCTAAATTCCGGTAGGGATGTAATTACTATAGTAAGCAAAGAAGGACTCTATTAACCGACGGGAATATTAAGAAAATAAATAATCAAAAACATCGGTATAAATACCGAATTCGGTATGGGAAGAATTCCTAGTTCTTATGGAAAAGATTTAATTGAAGGCTAGAAATTTTAGTAGTTTATTTCCTATGCGGTTAAGTATTAATCATGTAAGCAATAGCCCACGGACTTCGCGGATGGGATGGATCTTCACGGCAACAACCGGCCACCAACGTCCAACCACCTTTTGTCGTCTTTACGATAAATCTATTTTATCCACGAATAATTCCGCACAGATTGCTAATCTGTGCTCCATGCCTGGAGTCTCCACCGCCTAACCCAACATCCACAACCAACCTCCTACTTCCCACATCCAGCCTCCAATGTCCCACCACCTACCGCCAACCTCCCACTTCCAATTCTACGTTTTCTGTTTTTTCTGTTTTGCCGCCGGGAAAAGAACGTTGTTAAGTATTAGTCTGTAGCCGGGTGAATTTTTGTGAAGCGATAAATCTGTCGGCGGGTCGCCTACCAGATGCTGATAAGCTTCGGGATCATGCCCGCCGTAAAATGTAAATGTGCCTCTGCCGTAATTGCCGTGTATATATTTTACCTGATCGGTACCCTGACGTTCGGCCAGGATGATAATGGATTTTTTAATACACTCTTTGTGAAAAGCGGTGGTCTGACCCATGAAACCGTGAATAACATTCACATGATCCTGAGTTAGCATTGCCGGAACGGGATCATACTTGGCGGAAAAATCGAAGAGTGTAAAATAGTCGTTATCCGGGCTGCCGATTTCATTGGGCTGAACATTAATATTGCTGAAGGAATAAACATATGGGTTCATTTCCAGTTTAAAATTCGTAAAAGCCAGTGTATTGGAGAAATCCAGCTTTTCCTGCGCGTCGGGATCCGGCGGATCGCCGTCGAACATCGAGGCACAAATATCATCGTTATGCGCGGCCAGTGCAATATCAAAAGTATCCGTTGCCGAACACATAGCAAATAAGAAACCGCCCTTTGCAATATATTGTTTTATAGTTTCGGCAACGGTTTTCATCATTTCCGAAACTTTTTTAAATCCGTTTTTCTTCGCGTCGCGCTCATATTGAAGCTGGTTATCGATATACCATTGAGCGTTACTGAAGCTTGCATAAAATTTTCCGTATTGTCCTGTAAAATCTTCATGATGCAGATGCAGCCAGTCGTACTTTGAAAGATCGCCGCGAAGTATTTCATCGTTCCAGATTTTTGTATAAGGAATTTTAGCATAATCCAGTGCAAGTGTAACGGCGTCATCCCACGGCTGGAAGCCAGGCGGAACATATACGGCAATCTTCGGCGCTTTTTCCAATCTCACTACGGCCATATTATTGTCGTCGGCTTCAACCGTCGAATATATTTTTGCCGCATCTGCCGTTGAGACCGGATCGAAAGCAACTCCGTCAATCCTGCATTCGTTAGCGGTATTATCCGAATAATCGAGGAGAAATGAGCCGCCGCGGTAATTTAACAGCCAGTCGGCTTTTTCACCGCGTTCAAGGGCATGATAAGTAATTCCGTATGCTCTTAAATGATCGGTTTGTTTTAAATCCATGTAAATTAATATCTTCGATTGGGAGAAAGAAGTGAAATGAAAAAGGACGGCAATTAAAAGAATTTTATTCAGCATAAGACATCTGCATATTTAAAAATAAAAGGCGATCCGTAAAGACCGCCCTAAAAAAAGATTTTATTGAATTACAATCAAGCCGATTTTCTATCCGCTTCTATATATAACGGCTCTGAACCCTTTTCAACGACGTCTTTAGTAATTATGCATTTGTCCACTTTGTCCTTATCCGGAAGATCGTACATTATATCAAGCATAAAGTCTTCAACTATCGACCTTAAAGCGCGGGCGCCGGTTTTTCTATCCATCGCTTTCATCACAATAGATTCAATTGCAAACGGATCGAATTCAAGCTCGATGCCTTCAAGCATGAACAATTTTTTATACTGCTTTAAAATTGCATTCTTCGGCTCTACAAGTATACTTTTGAATGCGTCTTTTGACAGCGGCTGCAGGGGTGCGGTAATGGGGATTCTGCCGATAAGTTCCGGAATAAGTCCGTATCTTAAGAGATCCTCCGGAAGAATATATTGCAGCATATCAGTTTCTTCTTTTTTATCCTTCAGCAGTTCGGAAGAAAAGCCCATTTTATTTTTATTTATTCTGGCCGCGATTAATTTATCTATACCCTCAAAAGCGCCGCCGACAATAAACAGTATGTTTTTAGTATTAACATTTATAAGGCTTTGCTCGGGATGTTTTCTTCCGCCTTTTGGCGGCACGCCGGCAACAGTTCCTTCCAGTATTTTTAAGAGCGCCTGCTGCACACCTTCACCCGATACATCACGGGTAATCGAAGTGCTTTCGCTTTTTCTCGCAATCTTGTCAATTTCGTCAATGTAAACGATTCCCTTTTGGGCGCGTTCCAGATTATAATCAGATGCCTGAAGCAAATGAACAAGCACAGTTTCAACATCGTCGCCGACATAGCCTGCTTCCGTCAATGTTGTTGCATCGGCAATTGCAAAAGGAACATCCAGAATTCGCGCCAAGGTTTGCGCAAGAAGTGTTTTTCCCACGCCGGTCGGGCCGATTAATAATATATTACTTTTTTCTATTTCAACGTCATCAAGTTCGAAAAAAGAATTCTTTGAATTAATCCTTTTGTAATGATTATATACCGCAACAGATAATATTTTTTTAGCGCGTTCCTGTCCGATTACATATTCATCCAAGAGTCTTTTTTAACTGGGCAGGAGTTTTAAGAACGGAATTCTTCGTCTTTGTTGTATTATACGCCGCCAAATTGTTTTTTAAAATATCCACACTACTGCTTATACAAATATCGCATATATAAACATCCGGACCGGCTATCATACTGCCTACTTCACTGCCGTCCCTTCCGCAAAAAGAACATTTTACAATCTTTTGATTTTGTTTTTTAGCCATTTTCCTACTTTAACTTAGTTTGTCTCTTAGTTTAATAATTTGTGCTCTTGCCTCATCAAGATATAACGAGTTTGGAAATTTTGCAAGTAAATTTTCATATATTTCCATAGCTTTGCTTTTGTCCTTAACCCCGAACTGATAAATTTTGCCCAGCAAATATAATGCTTTATCGGCATAGATGTTTTTTTCGTTCTCTCCGGCAATTCTCTTTAAAAGAATAATCGTCGTATCGTAATTATTTAATGCCAGTTCCATCTGAGCCTGCCTGAACATAGCCAGATTCTGAAGCATGAATTTCTGAGGATCAGCGGCAACCAGCTTATATTTTTTCTCGGCGTCCTCAAATTTGCCCTGTTCTGCTAAAAGCTCGGCAGAGGCGAAAGCCGCTAAATTAGACGAATCGCCCCGGGAAGTGTTCATTATAAGCGAGAGTTCGAGAGCATCGTTTGCGGTATTATCTTTAAGATTATTTAATATGCCGTTAAGTTTATTTTTTGCCTTTTCGAAATCACCTTTGCAGAACATAAGTCTGGCGAGCCGGTAATCGGCACTATTCCTTTGATTTTGAGAATAATTTTTATTTGATATTACGTCATTATAATAAGATTCGGTTTGAGTAAGATTTCCGCTCATTAATTCAATTTTAGCCAGTTTCATATACGCGTCTGAGGCATAATTTGAATTACCGGCGTTCTTTATAATTTCATTCAGATAATTCTTTGCCTCATCAACGTTGCCCAGGTTATGAAGATCCAGATCCGCAATTCTTAGAAAGGATTCCATGGCAACATCGGTGTTGGGATACGATTTTGTAAGCTCAAGATACGCATCTTTAACTTTTTTGGCTTCCGAAGTATTTTGTAGTACCGGTTTGAAGAAAGGTTTCCATGCGGACGAGTTGCCGGATTCTTCCTTATCCAGCATTGCTTCGAGTGTTTTTGCATATCCCAGTCTTACGTTCGGAAGAATTGGAGAATTTGGAAATAAACTGATTATTTCGTTGTATACTTTTGATGCTTCGTCGAAGCTGTTGGCGGAATAAAGCATTTGCGCAAAATTATATAACTGGATTCCCTGAGTATTCTTAGACTCGTCTATTTCTTTATAAAGATTAAATGCTTTATCGTAATCTTTGTTTTCAGCGTAAAGTCTTGCCAGAATTAATTTGAAATCTGTATTTGAGCCTTGAGAATATTTTTCAAGCACCGGAATAGATTTGGCAACTGCATCCGGCTTGTTCATATAACCGAGTATTTTGTTCTGAATATACTGGAGCTGATTCGGGTTTTGATTTAGATATGATGCAGTATTCTTCAGTAGCCTTGGCAAACTGCATTGTTAGAGTATAAAGGTTCGCCAGATCATAAGCAAAAATTACCGGGTTCTTTGAAATGTCCTGACCCTTCTGCAGATACTCTATTGCTTTATCGAAAGCCCTTCTTTGCGCGGCATAGTTGGCAATAACCCTGTAATACATATCGTTAGGCGGAAGTTTTTTAAGCGCATTATCCCAAATTTCAAAAGCCTTGTTCTCGTTACCCTTTAAATAATAAGTAGTACCAAGCATGCCGTAAAGGTTGATATTCATACTGTCTGTTTTAATTTGGTTTTGAAGCAGCACAATTGACGCGTCGTAATTTTTCAATTGAACATAAACATCATTTAGCGCCTGGAAGTATTGGTAATTTGACGGATTCGAATTGTATAGTTCCTGAATAATCGGAAGGGCTTTCTCAAATTGTCCTCCCTGCATATATGCCTGAGACAGCGCAAATTTGTTTGCTTCAAAACTGTTTTGCGAGAAGCATAACGGCGTTAAAACCAATAATAATGTAAATATTTTTTTAACCATGTTCCAAAGATAGTAAAATCAATTTTGCTATCAAGTGAAGAAATTCTTCTTTTTAAATATAAATTGTTTCCTGTTCATAAAAGTGCATTGGAAGGTAAAAAATTCGATACTATGCAGCATGAAAAGATTTTTACCCGTGCTGCTGGCTTTTCAATAAAAGAAATGAAACTGAAGAACGAACGAATCGTTCTTAACCGAAGGTGTTTCCCATTGAAAACGGTATTGAGGTCTGAGTTCAACAAAACTGTACGGGAAAAATTCGAAACCCGCCACAAGCCTGGAAACTTCGTCGTTGCTTACTTTTACATTCGGATCAAACCGGTCGTATCTAAGCACGGCTTCCAGTCCTTTAACGATTCGGTAATCCGCCTCCAGCATTGTAGCGCTGGAATTAGAGCCGACTGTTTCGAAGTCGGTTGCAATATCATATTCACCTTTACACGTAAAATCTCCGAATCCGAAGCCAAGGTAACCGCCGTACATATTTATTTTATGTTCCGTCGGCAGCTGTGTATAAATAAGAGGACCTCTGAAATTCATATAGGATGCGCCCGCCAGTACGGCCACGGTGTTTGCAATAACCGGACTAAATTGAGCGCTTACGGTATAAGTTGGATCTGTATTAAAGTTTAACGGGACAGGGTTTCCGGCGCTAACGGTTATTAGTCCGATATCATCTATATTATATCCGAGTTCAACTCCCGTAATATCGTAGCGCGGATCAAAAATTAATCCCTGCCGCTTATTTGTGGTAAATAAATAGCCCATGTCCCCGCCTCTTGTGTACGCAGTATGATCATCCAACATTAAACCATAATTCGGCAAAAAGCTTCCGGCTTTAATATACCCATTGTTGGGAAGAATATGCGCTATGGCAAAGCCTTCCCATATAGCATTAACAAAATCATATTGAGCATATGCATTTACTTTATCGGTTAATTCTACGTCGGTATAAAAGGTTCCTTCCATTTTTTGGAAAGTAGTTTTACCAAATTGCTGCGAATATAAATACTGAGTTCTGTAATCCAAACCAACCCGGATATTAGGAGCAATATAATCGCTCATCGGAAAAGTTTTTTCATGCGCCGCAACCATTGGTAAAACCCGGTATGAATAGTGCCATCCTCCTTTGTTACGCATTCCTCCCCCGGTTGGGTTAATATGGCAATCGCTGCATCTTGCACCCATCCTAAGCGCAAACCGGGGTAAAGCAAAACCGTCCTGCACAAAAAATAGAATAAATAGACCAGCTACAGCTATTTTTAGTAGTTTCATAGATACATCCTGACAATAATTAGTTTTGTAATGTAAATTTTGAACTTTTAGTTTTTGGAAGTGGTCATAATTTAATAGATTAACATTTCAAAATCATTGAATTACTGTGCTATAAAGCAATAAATAATTCAAATTTGATACAGCCGGCATGTTGATTTAACACAGGTAGACAAAACTCAATAAAGTGACGACTTCTGCAGGCTACATGAATTGGTTTGATATTGATTCAAAAGGCTTTGTTGTTTACCTTTATACATTATTATTTAGAAAGTATGAAAAAGGTTTTAATTTTAGGATCTACCGGATCTATCGGAGTAAATACTCTAAATGTTCTAAGAAACTTTCCCGAGAAATTCAGTATTGCGGCTCTTACGGTAAATACCAGGATTGATCTGCTTGAATCACAGATAAAAGAATTCAAACCGGAAGCCGTGGTAGTAAGAGACGAACACTATGCTCTGGAGCTTCAAAAGAAATTAGGTTCATCGTGTTATGTTCTATCCGGGGACAGCGGACTTGTCGAGGTTGCCGCTGAGCTCGATTACGATATATTCGTCGGCGCAATTGTGGGGTTCAGCGGACTGGCGCCGGCCCTTGAAGCGATTAAAAGAGGAAAAATAATAGCGCTGGCCAATAAGGAAACACTGGTTGTCGCAGGGGAACTTGTCACTAACCTTTGTAAAAAACATAATGCTAAACTTATTCCAATAGACTCGGAACACAGTGCTATATTTCAATGTCTGGAAGGTGAAAAAAGCGATCAGGTAGAAAAACTTATTTTAACCGCTTCGGGCGGACCTTTTCTGCATAAAAGCAAAGAGTCGCTTTGCGACGTATCGGTAAAGGAAGCTCTGAATCATCCGAGGTGGAAAATGGGCAATAAAATTACGATCGATTCCGCGTCGATGATGAACAAAGGCCTTGAAATAATCGAGGCACACTGGCTGTTCAATACTCCTAAAGAAAAGATCGATGTTGTTATTCATCCTCAATCCATTATTCATTCAATGGTGCAGTTTGTAGACGGTTCGATAAAAGCGCAGCTTGGTTTGCCGGACATGAAACTTCCGATTCAATACGCGCTTACATATCCGGAGAGGATGCCGAATAATTTTGAAAGAACAAAACTTCCGGAAATAGGCAGCCTGACTTTTTTAAGTCCGGATTTCGAGAAGTTCGAATGTCTTAAACTTGCTTATGATGTTTTGGAAGCGGGCGGAACGGCTCCCTGTATTTTAAATGCGGCCAATGAAATAGCGGTCGATAAGTTTTTATCCGGTGAAATTAAATTTTCACGGATTCCGGGATTAATAAATAACGCACTCGAAAAAATTGAAAACCATAAAGAACCGGATATTGAAACAATTTTTGACTGTGATAAACAAACCCGCGAATTTGTAACGGCCTTAATATAGTTTTTTGTTTCGGGAAACTGTCGGGATTTTTAATAAGTATCTTTCCGGCCCTTGTTTACAAAAAGTTCTGATTTTATAAATTAAAAGGAGATGCTCGGTTAATGGATTATATTATATATTTTGCAATTACTATCGGAATACTGGTCTTTGTGCATGAATTCGGGCATTTCATTGCCGCTAAACTTTGCGGCATGCGCGCGGAAGTATTCGCCATCGGTTTTGGTAAAAGACTATTCGGCTGGAATAAATTGACCGGGTTTACTTTCGGAGATCTTCCAAAAGATTTCGACGGCCAGGGTCATACGGATTACAGGCTTAGTCTGCTTCCTTTAGGCGGTTATGTTAAAATAGCCGGCATGGTTGACGAGAGTTTTGATACCGAATTTGCCGACAAAGAACCCCAGCCTTATGAATTCAGGGCCAGGCCGACATGGCAAAAAATAATTGTTATTACCGCAGGAGTTCTAATGAACCTTCTGCTGGCTCTTGTTATTTTCGGCGCAATTAATTTCTTTAACGGAAAGGCGATAACAAAAACAACATCTATCGGTTACGTTATTCCAAACAGTGCTGCCGATTCCGCGGGTTTCAAATCCGGCGATAAGATAATCTCGATAAACGGAAAAAAAGTTGATAACTGGGAAGATGTTAGAACGGATATATTTATAAATACTCTCGGACAGAATTTAAATGTAAAACTTCTCAGAAACGGACAAACCGAAACTCTTTATATTCCCAGAAAAATAGTTCCTTCTGCCGAAACTAACAGTCTTTTCTTAATACCTTCAGGTGTTCGTCCTTTGATTGCCAGCGTAATGCCGAAATCTCCTGCTGAGAAAGCCGGAATAAAATCAGGCGACATTCTTCTTTCACTTAATAATATGCCTTTATACAGCAGCAGCCAGGTAACCGAAATAGTTAAAAGTCATAAAGGCGTTCCAATGCCGCTGGAAGTTAAGAGAAACAAAGAGACGGTAAATTTATCTGTTACCCCCGGAAGTGATGGGCTAATCGGTGTAGAATTAAGAGATACGTTTACCGGTCCGGTAATTTTTGAGAAATACGGAATATTCGAATCGTTTTATTACGGATGGAAGTATTCAGTAAAGATGACCGAATTAACATTTGATATGGCAGGAAAGGTTATTCACGGAAAAATTGCTTTCGGAAAAGCATTCGGCGGGACCTGTAAAAATTGCGCAGTATGCGGTACAATCTGCCGATAACGGGATTTTAAGTTTCTTGCTGTTCCTGGCAATGCTTAGTTTAAGTTTGGCTATAATAAATATTCTGCCCTTCCCAGTATTGGACGGCGGTCATCTTGTGATGATAATTATAGAAGGAATTACTAAACGGGAAATTCCTATTAAAGTAAAAATTGCCATTCAGAACGTGGGCTTTGTTCTTTTAATATTGCTGATGGCATTTATAATCTACAATGATTTAATAAGTCTTTAGCAGTAACGGCAAAACGATAGATCCGGAATTTTTTTAGGATTCTTCGTGAATTGATATCTGTAAAATGAAGCGACCGGAAAATCCGGCGATCAATTCACGGAGAGTCATTGTAAACACATCAAAATAAACTTCTAAAAATCTTTTCGACGCAGGAGAGGCGCGCCCTTTTTCCGGCATTACATTAAATTTAAGAACGGAACAGAATACCCTGCTTCCTTCATTGATTTTTCTATTTTTCCGTTTATCACGTTATTAGTCCGGTGGAAATAATATATCTCCCGGTTTACAATAAATAAAGTATTTTTGGCAAGCGAATAGAGAAATAGCTTTTGGTTGGTAAAGCTCTCTCCTAAGTAACTCCCCCTCCCAAAAAGAGGGGGATTCATTTTTTAGGGAGATTCAAACCGGGAGAATAAATTTTGAAAATTTTCTTTTATTTAAGATACGATTATATTTCATGAAGACGAATAATTTACCTTTGAATAGATTGAGTTTTACTGCTAATTTTTATTCAGAATTAGGGGCTATGAGCAAGAATATTTACACTAAACGTAAAAGAGCTTACTGGCTGAGTCAAATTACCGGCTGGGGCATCTTTGCTATTGTAAATATAGTATTGATGGCGTTGTTTGACAGGTTAAACTTTAAGGAATTAATCGTAGTCTTTTTCACTGTTATAGTAGGTATATCCACAACTCACCTATTTCGGGGAATTATCAGCAAGAACGGCTGGGTAAATCTTCCGTTAAAAAAAATAATCCCGAGGTTAATTATTTCAAGCGTAATTATCGGGACGGTTATATATTTACTAATTTTGGGAGCCGAATTTTCTCTGGGTGTTTTCAGAATATCTAAATTTAAAATCGGCATGCCGCTGGCGGGTAGTATTTCAATTCAGCGTGATTATCCTTATTATGGGCATTAATATATTTTGCCGTACATTTTTTTGAAAATTATAAGAAGGTGGAAATAGAGTCGTATATCTGGGAGGCGGCTGTTAAAGATTTTGAATTGAAAACACTTAAGTCGCAGCTTAATCCGCATTTTATGTTTAACGCTTTAAACAGCATTCGCGCTTTAATAGGGGAAGACCCTGATAGCGCGCAAACTGCACTTACGAAGCTTTCGAATATTCTCAGATACTCCCTAAAAATGGAAAGAGTCGAGACCGTTCCACTGCAGGAAGAAATGCAGACTGTATCGGATTATCTTTCTCTGGAAAATATTAGGTTCGAAGAAAGATTAAAATACAATATTGATATTGATCCGAAATCTGCTAATATTGCCGTGCCGCCGATGATGATTCAGACTCTAGTTGAGAACGGTATAAAGCACGGCATTTCGAAAATAACCGAGGGGGGCGCAATTTCAATAAAATCAAAAATAGAAGATTCAAAATTAATTGTTGAGATTATAAATTCAGGTCAGATCGATAGTCATTTGATGATGAACTCAAGCGGATTCGGCATAAACAACACTAAGCATCGTTTGCATTTATTATACGGGGAAGAAGCCTCATTTGTTATTAATAACTGTTCTAAAAATGAAGTGGTAGCACAACTTTTCATTCCAACCGGAGGAGTAAAAAATGAAAGCTTTAATAATTGACGACGAGAGACTGGCGAGAGTAGAATTACGCCGGCTGTTAACTCCGTACAAAGAAATTAGTATTGTCGGAGAAGCCGTAAATGCAGAAGACGCTCTCGGCAAAATTTCAGAACTAAACCCGGATCTTATTTTCCTCGATATTCAAATGCCGGGAAAGAACGGCTTTGAACTGCTCGAAGAACTTGACAGCGTTCCGGTTGTTATCTTCACAACCGCTTACGATGAGTATGCTCTGAAAGCCTTTGAGTATAATGCAATGGATTATCTGTTAAAACCAATTGAGCCGAAAAGACTTGAAGATACGGTAAAAAAAATAATAGAAAGAGAAAGAAAAAATTCTGTTGAGACGGTATCTTCGCATGCATTGTCGGAAGATGATCAGGTGTTTGTCAAAGACGGAGAGAAATGCTGGTTCGTAAAACTTGCAACGGTAAGATTATTCGAGTCTGAAGGTAATTATGTGCGCCTTTATTTCGACGAAAATAAACCCCTCATATTAAGAACATTAAACTATCTTGACGAGCGGCTTGATTCGAAAACTTTCTTCCGCGCCAATAGGAAGCATATAGTAAATTTAAAATGGATTGATAGCATTGAACCATGGCTGAACGGCGGCCTGCTTGTAAAATTAAAAGGCGGAAATAAAATAGAAGTATCAAGACGGCAAGCGATTAAGTTTAAGGATATGCTTAGTCTTTGATTAGGCCGATAATTCTACCAGGATGATAAAGAGGAAGTACAAGTTTAAGTTCAAGATGCCAACTTAAAACTACTTGAACTTAAACTTGTACGTGAACTTTTTAATTAAATAGTTCCCAGGCAATTCCGAATCTTATATTTCTTGTCGGCATGGGATAGTACGGTACTAAGAAATATTGGTTGTTCAGAAGATTCTCCCAGGTAAAATAAACATAAGCTACTTTTTGTATTTCGCCGGCAAGAGTAAAATCCAGATTAAAATCAGCACCGAGAATTCCGTACCCCGGCTCTTTCCGCTTGCCCGTATAGTTTACGGCGAATCCGGATTTAAGATTTAGGTTGTCGTTAAACAAATAGTTCTCATAGTATATTCCGCCGTTTAGATTAAATTGCGGCAACTGATAAAACAATCCGGATGATTTCGGATTCATGTAATAGTATGCATGAGTTTCAAGCACAATCTTCCATACCGCGGCTTTTAAATCCAGAGATGTTCCGATCAAATCGGAAACGGTATAAACCGAATCCGTTAAAAAAGAATATCTGCTGTAATCGCTAAAATTATTTCTTCTGAATACCTTAATGTCAATTCCGGAATATCCGGTTTTTAAACCGGCGCCGACTTCATAGTTATAAACATACTGCATCCCTGGTCCGGGTTTATAATTGGAATAACCCAAATACAATTTCAAAACGTTCGAAAACAAATAAGTTATATCCGCTCCCCACCCGGCATATGTTCCGTCTGTACCGTAATTTGTACTGAAACTATTGTGCGAAAACTTAAAAAACAAAGACGGTACGATTGTACTGTCGAATAGATATGAGTTTAATACGGGCGCTACGCTAATATTATTATAGGAGACAGGATAGAAATTATTATTGTTATTGGTAATCGAATAATATTTCAATCTGCCGGATTCATAATTCGCGCGAAGATTTAAATTTAAAATACCAAAATATATTCTTTGATCGAGATTCAATCCGGCGAGCTTTTCTTTATCTATAATTTTATAATAAATCGAATCAACATTGTTGTTAAGATCCGTTTCTATGAAATTATAATAAAATACCAAATCTGTATAAGACAGTTTCGAATAATTGCCCAGCATTCTTAAATAAAACAAATGGCTTTTATAACTTTGAGTTTGATAGGGTGAATTAACATTTGCGAAACGTTCGTTGTATAACTGACCGGTAAGCCCGATAGCGGGATTCGTTACAGAATCTGTTTTTACTCCGCCGTTAAGTCCCACTTTTGATTTTGCATAATTATATCCCGCATTCATATTCCATTTGTCGCTTAAATAATATTTTATATTTCCCCGTACCATCCATTGACTGTAGGAACTGTTCACATAACTGCTGTCGAACTTCCGGTTTGTGACATCAACGGAAAATTTAAATTTTTTGTAAGCAATCTGATTAAAAATAAGATCGACAAGAGCTTCGCCGTTAGGACCCTGATAATATTTGATTCTTGAATACGGCTGCTTGGTTATAAAATCCCTGTCGTGAAAAACAACTGAAGCATTGTTATTATAAATTCCGTATAGAAAGCCCCTGGTAACCGGCAAGACCTCAATCGAATCGATATATTCCGACTGGAAGTTATTAAGATCAAAATTATTTAGCAGCCTTGAATTTAACAGTATTCCGTCTTCAAAATAGCTTACTCCGTTGGAGCCGGCGCCGTATATAGTATTTACATCGGGATGACCGTCAAATCCGAAATTCCTTAAATAATCGGAACCGAAATATTTAAATAAGTCGCCTGTATATTTATAATCGGATCTGTCTATCTCATGTCTATTTAAATAACTGCTGAAGTTAAAATACGGTTTTATTACAATGGGATTAAGCGTATCCTTTTTTATATGAGCCAGCGAGTCTGCCTCAGCCGTGGTTTTTAAGGAGTCTGTTTTTAAAGAATCTGCTTTTACCGTATCTTGTATTGACGAGAAAAGCACTAAAGAAACGGGCCGGACTTCCGCCCGTGAAAATGGTAGTATCAAAATCCAGATCAGGGAAAAAAGAATTTTACGCATTAAGGTTTTGTTTGCGGTATATTTTAAATAAAACAGTATGCATGAAAATAAATAAATAAAGCATAAGCTACAAAACAGAAAGGAATAGTTGTACACTAATTTATTTCCTTGTATCGGTAAGCGGAGTTGAGATATGAAAAGTAGAAACTAATCTAAGAATTTAAGTTAGGGTGTTGTCAAAGAAAATAAATTATCTATGTATGAGTGTGGTTTCAGTGCCTTAAATAGGGGATAGTGTACAGAGTGCATTTAATTCATGCCCGTCAATTGAGGTTAAAAAGAATCCGTATAAAAAAATAATTTTAAATAATGGCGGTTTATTATTTTATTTAAAGTAAATTATTTATAATTTCACGTGTTAGTTAACATTATTTCATACATAAACAAAGGTTAATACTATGGCAAAGGCTAAACCAATGACCAAGGCGCAAGTTCTTGATCATCTATCAAAAAAAACCGGTACTACCAAAAAATTGGCTGGCCAATTTTTGGATGAACTGTCTGCATTAGCTTATAAGGAAGCAAAAAAATCTTTTGTGCTTCCTGGCCTAGGTAAATTAGTAGTAGTAAGCCGTAAAAAAAGAATGGGCAGAAACCCTGCTACCGGCGAGACTATGGTTATTCCTGCTAAGAAAGTTTTAAAATTCAGAATTGCAAAAGCAGCAAAAGA
Organism: uncultured Bacteroidota bacterium; assembly: GCA_963739955.1. Taxonomy (GTDB): domain Bacteria; phylum Bacteroidota; class Ignavibacteria; order Ignavibacteriales; family Ignavibacteriaceae; genus FEN-1297. The sequence continues at coordinate 71,642 of CAVUCX010000078.1, forward strand.
CGCTGTATTATAAATAGTCTGAAAAAAGAGCCCGTTGACGCGGGCTTTTTCTTTATTCCGCATTTTGTAATTTCCGTCAAGTAGTTTAACAAACTTCAATTTCCTACTTATACTTATCCGGGGTTTGGTTATCTTTGCCTAAACCCGATGAAATTATTATATACTTATTTAAAGGCATATTGGAAACTGATACTGCTTGCGCTATTGCTTGCGTCGGTAAATCAGATATTCTCACTTCTGGATCCTTGGATATACAGGATCGTAATAGACAGATACGCCACAAAATTCAATCAGTATACTTCTTCTCAATTCTTCCGGGGAGTCTTTACTCTGCTTGCTGCTGCAGTCGGAGTTGCCTTCGTAAGCCGGCTTGCTAAGAATTTTCAGGATTATTACGTTAATGTTATAACCCAGAAGCTTGGAGCCAAAATATATACCGACGGAATTAAGCATTCGCTCGAACTGCCGTACTCGCTGTTTGAAGATCAAAGAAGCGGCCAGACACTCGGGGTCCTTCAAAAAGTAAGAATCGATGTAGAAAAATTAATTGCAGCGGTGATTAACACACTATTTACTTCTCTTGTAGGAATTATATTCGTAACCATATATGCAATAAATGTTTACTGGCTTATTGCGCCTGTCTTCTTTTCCGCGGTACCTATTCTTGGCATAATCAGTTCGGTGTTGAGCAGAAAAATTAAAAAAATTCAAAAAGTAATAGTAGACGAGACAACCGCGCTTGCCGGTACAACTACCGAATCGCTAAGAAACATAGAGCTGGTAAAAAGTTTGGGTTTAGGCAGGCAGGAAATAAACAGACTCAATTCCACTACTGAAAAAATCCTGGAACTCGAATTAAAAAAAGTAAAGTATATACGAAGTTTAAGTTTCATTCAGGGAACCTGCGTTAATTTTATACGCACAAGCATCATCTTTATTATGCTGTATTTGATTTATATACAGGCTGTCACAGTGGGCGAATTCTTTTCACTATTTCTTTATTCATTCTTTATCTTCGGACCGCTGCAGAGTCTTGGCGATATTATAAATATTTACAGGGAAGCCGAAGTATCGCTTATAAATTTCGGCGACATTTTAAAACTGCCTGTTGAGAAAAAACCGGATTCGCCTTTGGCATTGGAAAAAATTAAAAATCTTGAATTTTCGGATGTATCGTTCAGACACCAGAGTGCTACCACCAACGCCTTAAACAATATTTCTTTTTGTACCGAGCTAGGAGAAACGATCGCATTTGTCGGTCCTTCAGGTGCGGGAAAAACAACTTTGGTAAAAATGCTTGTAGGGCTCTACCCTCCGCAATCAGGAGAAATTTTATACAACGGATATTCCAGCAGTTTGATAGACTTTGACGAGCTGCGTTCTAAAATCGGATTTGTTACTCAGGATACCCAGCTTTTTTCTGGAACAATAAAAGAAAATCTTCTTTTTGTAAATCCGTCCGCTACCGATGAGGAATGCATGGAAGTTCTGGAAAAAGCGGCATGTCAGAACCTTCTTGCAAGAGCAGATAAAGGTATAAACACAATGATCGGAGAAGGCGGAGTTAAAGTGTCGGGCGGAGAAAGGCAGAGACTTTCAATCGCAAGAGCGCTGCTAAGGAAACCCAACATACTGGTATTCGACGAAGCAACTTCAGCTTTGGATTCGTTGACCGAAGATGATATTACAAATACAATACGTGAAATATCAAAGGGTAAGGATCTTATTACTATTTTAATAGCGCATAGGCTTTCGACGGTGCTGCACGCAGATAAGATTTATGTGCTTGAAAGAGGAAGCGTAATTGAATCCGGAACACATCCGGAACTGGTCCGGCAGAAAGGACTTTATTACGCAATGTGGCGTCAGCAAATAGGAGAGAGAGACAGCAAGGATTTCCGGTAATTTATTCCCAAATAGTATTATTTTAGATAACGGGTTTTTGTTTTATTTGTTCCGGCTTTTTATCCGGGAAAGTATTTTTGGGAAACCGCATTTATTCATCAATCATAAACTATAAATGATAAAGATTACTAAAATTTTCGGAGTAATATTAATTATAACAGGTGTTACCGGATATTTATATATACGGCAGACATCTATTTCCGCATTATTACCCGCTCTTCTCGGAATTGCTTTAATCATGCTTTCCAAGACGGCAGGCAACAAAGAGCATTTTAAAAAATCCATGCAGGCCTCGGTACTTCTTACTTCGCTTGGCTTTCTCGGAGCCGGATTAAGAGTACTTGACGGATTGATGAATAGCGGAACCGTGATGTCGTATTTCTTATTTATAATTCAGATAATAATGACTGTCGTCTGCGCAGTTTATATCGGACTTGCGGTAAAATATCATTTCGAAGACCGGGCGAAAAATAAATAATATTTAACTAATTAATTACAGGAAAGAAATGTTAAAGAGATTTTCAATAGTTATATTAATTACGGCATTTATTTTTTCGTCATGCGGTAAAAAAAACAATTCATTTAAAAACGATGAGCTTGATAGTCAAATGAACAGAATTTCAGAAAATTACGTGAAGCTGGTCTTAAGGGCCGGACAGGTAGATAAGGATTTTGTTGATGCATATTACGGTCCGAAAAACTGGGAACCGAAAGACAAAATTAACGATCGTGCCGATACTTTAAAAATGCTTGACGACTGCAACGCCGAAGCGGATACGCTGCTAAATAAACTTGATGCTCTCGGTAAAAATAAAGCTGATGCAATGCAGTCCCTGCGCTATAGTTTCCTATATAAGCAGCTTCTTGCGGTGAAAGCGAAAATATTTATGGAAAAAGGCGGAACCTTTACTTTTGACGAAGAAAGTAAGGATCTCTATGATGCCGTTTCTCCTGAATACCCGGAAGAGCACTACACTGAAATTTTAAATCGTTTG
>CAVUCX010000079.1:0-51301 GCA_963739955.1 uncultured Bacteroidota bacterium
CGAAAGTTAATATGGCCGAGAATCTTTTCAACAACAAATATCCGAAAAATTTTTCCGGATGGTCTCTTTCGGAACTTGCCGATAAAAGCGACGTGAGGGTGCTTGATAAAGAACACGAGGAGAAAATAATTAACAAAATTAAAATCGCCAAGAAAAAAGGCGATACTCTGGGCGGAACCTTTTATGTGATCGCTACCGGTGTACCCGTCGGATTGGGAAGTTTTATTCAGTACGATACAAAACTTGATGCTGAGATAGCGCAATCATTTATGTCAATTAATGCTGTTAAAGCAGTATCTATCGGTACCGGATACGAATCGGCAGAAAGATTCGGTTCGGAATCTCACGATGAAATTATAAAAACAAAGGACGGCCTCGGACGTAAAACAAACCGTGCAGGAGGAATAGAAGGAGGGATTTCAACAGGGCAGCCGGTAAATTGTAAGAGCAGCTATGAAGCCAATTGCGACTCTGATGAGTCCGATCGACAGCGTTGATTTAAAAACGATGATAAGCATAGACGCTAGGAGAGAACGAAGTGATTTTGTTGCCGTGCCTGCATGCGCGGTAATTGCCGAATCAATGCTTGCATGGAGTCTTGCTAAGTTTTTCCTCGACAAATTCGGAGGCAATTCAATTGAAGAAACAAAGGATAATTTTAACAGTTACACAAAGAAATTAAATACCAGGGAAAGAATAATTTTAAAAAATAAACTATACCGAAAATTTTAATACTTATAAAAACTATAGGAAAATTTAATTTATGCTTGTTGTTAAAAAATTTGTTTTCAATGTGTTCTCGGTAAACACTTATATTATTTGGGATGAAAGCAGTAAGGAATGTCTTATTATTGATCCGGGCTGTTCGAATGCTAATGAAGAGAAAAAAATATTGAACTACATTAACGAAAATCACCTTCATGTCTTATATTTATTAAACACCCACTGTCACATAGATCATATCATGGGATGCAATTTTGTTAAAGACCAGTTTGATTCTAAATACTTAATACCCGAGAAGGATATTGATTTACTTGATCACGCCGAAATGCAGGCCTCAACCTTCGGTATCGAACTAAAACATCCGCCGCTACCGGACATACTGATTTCCGAAAACACTAATTTAACTCTCGGCAATTCACCCGTTACTTTTTTGTTTACACCGGGGCATACTGCCGGCGAATATTGTTTTTACTTCGGCAAAGAAGCGGTTTGCATAACGGGCGATGTATTGTTTAAAAATAGTATCGGTCGAACCGATTTATGGGGCGGCGACTACGATACTTTGATTTCCTCCATTAGAACAAAACTTTTCTCTTTGCCCGATAATGTGTTGATATATCCCGGTCACGGAGATTCCAGCAAGATCGGTCTGGAAAAAAGTGAAAATCCATTCTTGCGAGAACCGAATACAAAGTATAACTGAATGAATTGAATTTGTTACTGCGTAAATTCGGATCCGGCATTCGAACTTATCCTTTCTTTAGAATGATTGCTACATATTAGAAACTAAATCAACATGAAGTAAAAAAATAACGATGTTGATATAGTTATCGGCATTCAATATATTCATAACATAAATTCTCTTGTGTTCTTCCGGTAAACAGCAATACCTTTAATTTATGAAAATAAAAAAAAGTCAATCAAAACATCCAGCCTATTTTATTCTGGGTTATATCGTACTCTGGATAGTTTTATTTGAATACATCCTTCCGGCCAATCAGGTTTTACCGAAACCTTCCGTAGTAATCCTATCATTAGGTGCATTATGGAAAGTTTACAAATTACCCGTAAATTTAATTATTACGGTTAGCGCAGTATACTTTTCTCTTTTTGCAGCATACTTTGCCTTATATTATTCCAGAAATTTTCTATTAAAGCATACACATTTGTTCGGCGAGTTCATTCTATCGTTAAATCTTTTTTCAAAATATGTTCCCGGAATTATCTTCGGCTTTTTTTTAATCTTCTGGCTTCCGTTTTCACCTTATATCGAATTTATATTTGCTTTCGGTACCGCGTTTTTTTCACTCCTTATAAAATTAAAATCCGAGGCTGTTCTAACGGGAAGCGAATATATAGATTCTGCTCAATCACTGGGAGCGGGTGAGGATTTAATAAGAAAAACCATAATCTGGAACTCCGTTCAGCCCGGTTTAATAAAACATTTATTCGGACTTCATTTTTATATCTGGTCGGTTTTAATAATGTTTGAATATATCAAAGGGCAGTACGGACTGGGAAATATTTTCCGGGTTGCGTTGATGTACGGGGACTTATCGGCAATATTCACCAATGCAATAATTGTTGGTTTAACCGTTTATTTAGGATCTCATTTAATTGTTTATATCAGGAATAAATTTTTTAATTGGAGTATTTTTTGAGAGAATTATCGGCAAACCTTGAAATTAAAAATTTGTATAAATACTTTCACGGTGAAGCCGGAGCAAAATTATTTGTTCTCGAAGATATCAATATCTCGAATGATTTTAATAAACGATTAGGATCAATCGTATCCATACTCGCTCCTTTCGGCTCCGGAAAATCAACACTTCTAAAAATTATTTCCGCAATAGAAAAACCCAGCGAGGGAACCGTCATATTAAACGGTAAGCCTTATGAAAGCAGTGACGGCCAGGTTATTTATATTCCTGAAAAACCTTCTTCGTTTCCCTGGATGAGCGTAAAACAAAACATTCAATTTTCGACTTCATTAAATAAAAATGAAATTACCGGAATTGACGATGCAATTTCTTCAGTCGGGTTAACGGGATATGAAGATCATTTCCCTCACGAAAAAAGCACCGGATTCAGATTTCGCATATCGGTTGCCAGGGCTTTAGCATTAAAACCTATCTTAATTTTACTTGACGATCCTTTAAAAAATCTTCACGGTGAAACCAAGAAAGAAATACTTGAACTGTTGAGAAACTTAAAAGAAAAACTAAATATGAATTTTATGTTTTCAACCACAAATATTACGGATGCAATTAATTTATCTGATAAAATTTATCTGATGAAAGGTCACCCGGGTAAAATTTTCAAGGAGATCGATTTGGCGAAAGATAAATTATCAAAGAATTCTCCTGATTTTTACAATCAAGTAAGAACAGAAATTGAGTCCGCATTTTCCGGATTTGACGGCGTTCCGCTTATATCTGAAATTCAATAATAATTCTTCCATTAAAATAATAAAGCGACTATTTTTTTGTTATTAATCAAGGTAAAATGATGAAGCATGATTTTGAAGAATTACTGAATAAAAAGGAAGCTGCCAAACAAGGCGGCGGTGCCGATAAAATTAATGCGCAGCATGCTAAGGGAAAATTAACTGCGAGAGAGAGAATCGAACTTCTTGTTGACGAAGGCAGCTTCGAAGAAATTGATATGTTTGTCAAACATAGATCTACCGATTTCGGACTTGATAAACTACATTATCCGGGTGACGGGGTTGTTACCGGTTTTGCGAAAATTGACGGAAGACCGGTTGCTCTGTATAGTCAGGATTTCACTGTTTTCGGCGGATCATTATCTAAAACACATTCCGAAAAAATAATTAAAATTATGAACATGGCCTTGAAAGTCGGAATTCCTCTTATAGGATTAAACGATTCAGGAGGTGCGAGAATTCAGGAAGGTGTTGTCAGTCTGGGCGGTTATGCCGATATATTTTTATTAAATACTCTTGCTTCCGGAGTAATTCCACAGATATCGGTGATTCTGGGTCCTTGTGCTGGCGGTGCGGTTTATTCTCCCGCAATTACAGATTTTATATTTATGGTAAAGAATACCAGCTATATGTTTGTCACCGGGCCGAACGTAGTAAAGACCGTAACTCATGAGGAAGTTAGTTTTGAAAATCTCGGCGGCGCTGAAACCCATGCGTCAAAAAGCGGTGTAGCCCATTTTATAAACGATAATGAGATTGAAGCTCTGCTTAAAGTGAGAAAATTATTAGGATATCTGCCTCTTAATTTTATGGATAAATCGCGTGAACTGGAGTTTGATATAAATTCCTTAGAACCTGATGAACGGCTGGATGAGATCATTCCGGAAAATCCTAATAAACCGTACAACATGAAAGAAATTATCAAAATCCTCGTGGATGACGAAGATTTTATGGAAGTTCAGGAAAATTACGCCGAAAATATAATTATCGGTTTCGCAAGGATAGGAGGAATAGCCGTGGGAATAGTGGCGAATCAGCCGTCTGTTCTGGCAGGTGTTCTCGATATAAATTCATCTGCTAAAGGCGCAAGGTTCGTCAGATTCTGCGATGCATTTAATATTCCGCTTCTAGTTCTTGTTGACGTACCCGGATTCCTTCCCGGAACCGAACAGGAATGGGGAGGAATAATCAGGCACGGTTCTAAACTGTTATATGCGTTTTGTGAAGCTACCGTTCCTAAGGTAACGGTTATTACCAGAAAAGCTTACGGAGGTGCTTATGATGTAATGAATTCCAAACATATCAGGGGGGATTTTAACTTTGCCTGGCCTTCTGCAGAAATTGCTGTTATGGGACCGAAGGGTGCCGTTGAGATAATATTTAAGAAAGAAATTATGCAATCAGAGGATAAAGACGCTAAAGTTGAGGAAAAATTATCCGAATATATAAATAAGTTCGCCAATCCTTACATTGCTGCGGAAAGAGGATATATTGATGATGTTATTTTACCAAAGGATACGAAAATAAAATTAATTAACGCATTTAATTTGTTGAAAGATAAAGTTGATAAAAATCCTAAAAAGAAACACGGCAATATTCCCCTTTAGTTAGTTTGTCTATTTTCTAACTCTTTAAAAAACTATCAATTAAGTTAATTTATCTAACTTTTTACTTGATTAAACAATTTTTACCGATTATATTGAAACCAAAATTTATAAAAATAAGGAGCATGCATGGTTAGAAAAATACTACCGTTCGTTGCTATCTCTTTATTTTCTCTATTGTTTTACTCTTGCGGAGGAAATAAAGATATATCAAAGAATGAAAATTCCGGTTCGGATTTAAAAGTTCAAAAAGTTGGTATTGTGTCAGAAATGTTGGAGCAGGCAAGACAGTATTATGTTGATGCATTGACCAAAGCTGAGCAAAACAGTCCCTCTGAAGCCGTTAACAATTATGAATCTGCACTCAGGATAATAAATAATTTAAGCTATTATCCCGGTATCGAACAAAATGAAGCCTACGTTGAACTTGAAAAATCCATTATCGACGATTATAAGAAATATGTAGACAGCCTACCGGAACTTCCTGCCAATGTTTCTTTTGCTGCTTTGGAAGAGTGGATGGGAAAATCTTTACCTGAAATTAAAGCTGGACTCGCGGGTGTTCCAAAAGACAATAAAAAGGAAGTAATTCCTTCGGAAATTCCACTGGAAGTTAATTCATATGTAGATCAGTGGGTTGATTATTTTACCGGAAAAGGCCGTGATCATATGCAGGCCTGGCTTGAAAGATCGGGACGTTATTTTCCTATGATGACAAAAATCTTTCAAGAAGAAGGAGTTCCCAAACAACTTGTTTACTTGAGTATGGTTGAAAGCGGTTTAAATCCGACAGCCAGGTCGTGGGCCAGTGCCGTCGGTTTGTGGCAGTTTATCAGATCTACGGGCAGATTGTACGGACTTCACTCAGATTTTTATTTAGATGAAAGAAGGGATCCTGAAAAAGCCACCAGGGCCGCAGCAAGGCATTTGAAAGATCTTTATAATGACCTTGGCAATTGGTATCTGGTACTTGCCGCATATAATGCCGGCGAAGGCAGAATAACAAGAGCAACAAGAAGAGCCGGCGAAAATGATTTCTGGGCGGCGAGAGAATATCTTCCGAGAGAAACCAGAAGTTATGTTCCTCAGTATATTGCTGTCAGTTTAATTGCAATGAATCCGGCTAAATACGGTTTTACAAATATCGATTATCAGAAACCTATAGAGTATACAACATATGATGTTAAGGGTTCAGTTGATTTAAATTATTTAGCTCAGTGTGCCGGTATTGATGCCGGGACTTTGGAGGAAATGAATCCTGAATTAACTCAAATGTGTACTCCGGCTGCTTATCCTAACGGCTATCCGTTAAAGATTCCTAAATCTTCGCTTCAAACCTTTGCCGCTAATATTGTTAATATTCCTAAAAGCGCAATGCGTAACTATGCTGTTCATACTGTAAGACGTGGAGAAACACTTTCAGGAATCGCATCGAGGTACGGTGTAGGCCTTAATGATTTGGCTAATGTAAATAATATTTCAATTAGATCGAAGATTTATCCCGGCGTCAGATTGAAAATCCCGCTTGCTACATCTCCCGATTATAATAATGTTGCGTATAATACTAATATCCAGACCGCAGAGGATAATCAAAGCAATCAAGCGGTAAGTAAGAGTGATAACCCAGATCCAAGCGGGTATGTTTCTCCTTACTTGTCTCTCAACAAGGATGCTGATACAGATTCTTTGGATTCCGAAGGTAGGACCGATAATGCAAATCTTGTAGCCGATAATTCAATAGAGAATTCGGAAAGTACAGAAGCAGATGATTCGGTTGATTCCGACGTTCCGAATGTGGTACCGCGAGGTTTGGTTCCGGTTCACTATAAAGTAAAAAAGAACGACAGTTTACTGGGTATTGCGGATTTATTTAATTCCCGCGTTATTGATATCAGGAACTGGAATAACATTCCGTATACAAAAAGTGTTATGGTCGGACAGGACTTGACTATTTTCGTACCGTCCGATAAAAAAGATTTTTATGCAAGTCTGGATAACCAGTCTTCCATGGAAAAATCATCAGCTCACAATGCGTTAGTATCAAATAACGGAAGCCAATGGATTTACCACCGGATTCGCCGGGGTGAGAATCTTAATTATATCGCATCAAGATACGGCGTTTCGGTGAACTCAATAAAAGACTGGAATAATCTAACAAGTAATAAAATATATGTTGGTAAAAGATTAAAAATCAACACTGACCGTAATTCGCGTTATGTTGCATCTACCGAAAACTCCGGATCTTATTCCAACCGCACCAGCGTTTACAGGTATAAAGTTAAACGAGGAGATAATCTGAGCGAGCTTTCTATTAAATTCGGAGTCCCTTTCGAAACAATCAAAAGATGGAACAGTTTGAGAAGCAACAGATTAATCGCCGGTCAGACAATAAAAATTTATTCTAACGATAATACAGAATCTTTAGGCGATAATGCTCCTAAAACTTCCGCAAACATAAATTACTACAAAGTAAAATCCCACGATACCATCGGTGAGATTGCGGAATTATACAAAGTCAATGCCTCAAGTATCAGAAGATGGAATAGTCTGAGAAGCAATAAAATCCTTGCGGGGCAAACGTTAAAGATATATTCGGATGCGGATATAAATGATATCGGAAACAATGCTTCTTCGGATAATTCAACAAGCGGAAGCGAATATACCGTTAAAAAAGGTGACACAATAATCGATATTGCGGCTAAATATAACGTATCGGTTGAGGACATTAAAAACTGGAAGATTTTAAATGGTAGTACTATTCTTGCCGGCAATACTCTTAAAGTTAATCCTTCTTCTACAGGATCTGTAAGCAAAAATTCTGAAGTTAAATCTTCCGCAAAACCGGATGTTACCCTTCATACCGTAACGCGCGGAGAATCTTTATACAGCATCGCTCGTGATAATAAAATGTCTGTTTCAAGGTTAAAAGAATTAAACGACCTTAAATCAAATAAAATAAAAATCGGAGATAAACTAAAAGTAGAATAAAAAATATAATTATTTATTATTATTAATTAAAATTTTTATATCTTTGCTGTAAGTTTGTTCTAATTATTTATTGATATTAATTGAGCCGTTAGGGGTGTTGCCCGTGTCCGTCGGGATAACTGAGATCATACCCTTAAACCTGATCTGGATAATACCAGCGTAGGGAAACGGGCTGAACCTTTAAAGAGTGATTAAGTTTTAGCCGTTTCTTCAAACGGCTTTTTCATTTTAAATACGGAGTAAAAATGAAATACTTAATTATTCTTTTGTTCATTTCTGCGTCTTTTTTGACCGCACAAAACCTTTCTATCTTCGGGAAGGTAATCGATTCCGAAACATTAAATCCTCTTACCGGATGCAAATATAATAATTGCAGGTACTGATCATAGGAACAGCCTCCGATAAGAACGGAGATTTTAAATTAACCGGAGATTTCACAAAGTCCGCTTCAGTAAGCGTAAGTTTTATAGGATATAATACTAAAAAAATAGAACTTAAAGGATTGGATCTTTCAAAAAAAATTCTGGTAAAGCTGGAACCTGAAATCATACCGGCGCAAACAGTACTTGTGGAGGGAAGTCTCGGCAAACAAGGAATTACTCCGCTTGCTTTCAGTAAAATTTCGAGAAAACAGATTGAAGAAGATTATACCGTTCAGGATATTCCGGAATATCTAGGCAAATTACCGTCGACAACTTTTTATTCCGAGAACGGGAACGGTATTGGTTATAATTATCTGAGTATACGGGGCTTTGACCAAAGAAGAATATCGGTTTGTATTAACGGTATTCCTCAAAACGATCCGGAAGACCACAATGTTTACTGGCTCGATTTTCCCGATATTCTCGGCAAGTACAAAGTAATTCAGGTGCAGAGAGGTGCAGGTTCAGGAGTTTTCGGCTACCCTGCAATCGGAGGATCAATAAATATAATAACTTCGACACAGTCGGATCAGAAATCGTTAAATTTTGCGGCATCCCTCGGAAGTTATAATACGCGTAAATACAGCGTTTCTCTATCAAGCGGATTGATTGATAATAAATATTCCATCTACGCAAAACTTTCCCGGATATTAAGCAGCGGCTACAGAAATCTTTCATGGGTAAAATATAATGCCTATTATTTATCGGCTGTCAGGTACGATAAAGGAGTTACTACGCAGATCGATTTTTACGGTGGACCTATTGCTGACGGCCTGGCTTACACCGGACTGCCGAAGTTTGCTATTAAAGACAGAACACTGCGAAAAGCTAATTATTCATACTGGGAAGCAAGCAACGGTCAATACACTTACACAATGAATCGGAGAACTTCGGAAATTGAAAATTTTTCTCAGCCCCATTTTGAAATCCTGAATGAAATAAAAATAAGTGATGATGTTAAACTTAATTCTGCCCTTTTCCTAGTTACCGGCAGCGGTTTTTTTGATTACGACGGAACCGGACTGGATACTACGGCGCTGCATTTAACAGCAGCTTACGGCTTTCATCCGACAGACAATCCGTCAGATATTCTTATTAGAGCCGAAGTGGATAATACACAATTCGGATGGATTCCGCGTCTGAGTTATAAGCACAAAAACGGGGAACTAATAATCGGAGCAGAATTTAGTAAGCATAAATCAATTCATTGGGGAAGTGTTCAATATGCAACCGGACTTCCTGCCGGATTGCCCGAAGATTACAGGGTTTATTATTTCAACGGAGGTAAAGATATAATAAACGGCTTTATTCATGAAACTTACAAGCCGGATGAAAATTGGAATTTCCTCGGGGAAATACAACTTGCATATCATAAATACAGATTTTACAACGAAAAGTATCTGAATCATGATTTTTCAATCAACGGTTTATATTTCAATCCGAGACTTGGAGTTAATTATAAGTTCGATCCGTTCCAGAATATTTATCTCTCCTTATGCCCGAGTTACGCGCGAGCCGCGTTTAAGCACCTATTATTCGGGTGAGGAATCAATTTGGGGTTCTGTTCCTCAATTCGAACAAAACCCCGGCGGTAAATATAATTATAACAAACCGTATGTTAATCCGGAAACCATGAACGACTTTGAACTCGGTTATTCGTTTATCGGTAAATCTTATAATGTTACTTTAAATTTATATTATATGCTTTTCAATAATGAGATAGTTCAGAACGGGAAATTGGATATTTTCGGACAGCCGATAACCGGTAATTTTAAAAGCACTCTGCATAAAGGCATAGAACTAAGCGGCGAACTCAAGCCTATAAATGAAATAGAGATTTATGCTAACGCTACTTACAGCAATAATACAATTACCGACGGTACAACTTATCTCGACGATAACGGTAACAGCATTACTCTGAATCTTAACGGCAATAAACTGGGCGGCTTTCCTAATTTCCTCGCCAACATAGGAATATCCGGAAAGTACGAGGGATTTTATATGCAGCTAAGCGGAAAATATGTGGGGGCTTTTTATTCGGATAATTACGGGAAGAATTTATCTGATTATTTGCAAAATTATCCCGGACTGATCGGTTATACCGATAATGTAAACGATGCTTATTTTACGGCTGATTTCTTTGCTTCTTATGAATTGAAAACACCCGGGGCATTAAGTCCTTCTAAGGTTTTCATTCAGGTGAATAATATATTCGACAGACTTTATTCGGCAAACGCTATCGGAGAGGAATTTTTCCCGGCGGCGGAAAGGAATTTCTTGATGGGAGTGCAAGTCGGGCTTTAAATTTATCTAGTTCATCTTTTATTTACGTGATAAGTAATTTTAGAATTTTTTTGCCGGACACGGCGGTCATTCAGAGGAACTACAGTCGGAGTTGGTATTAGATTTAAAATATTTCAAAATTATTTAATTTACCGGTGAAAACTTATATTGAATTTGTAAAATCAATTTAAAAATCTTCTCTGAATTTGAATATGAAAAAACAAAGCAAATGCATAATACTTGCAAACGGCAAACCGCCTGCTAAAAATGTTATTACTAATTTATTTAAATCAGGCTACGCTAAATTAATCTGTGCTGACGGCGGAGCAAATTCGGCCGGAAGGATGGGAATAAAACCTGATTATATTGTCGGCGATCTTGATTCAATAGAAGATAAATTTTTAAAATTGTTCAGAAAATCAAGTATTATAAAAAAAATTAAACGGCAGAATGATACCGATGTAGAGAAATGCATAAAGTTCGCTCTGCAAAAAGGATTTAAGGAAGCTGTACTAATTGGAGTTACCGGCGACAGGCTGGACCATACATTCTGCAACCTGGGTATAGTGCTAAAATTTTTTGATAGAATTAAACTAAAAATCATCGCGGAAAATTCTTTTCTTGCCGCTTACACCGGAAAAGTAGAATTGAATGCTGAAATTAACGAAACTATTTCGCTGTACGGATTTAATAAAAAGACCAAGATTACAAGCATTGGTTTAAAATATCCGCTTCATAATACTGCTCTTCCTTTCGGAACAAGAGAAAGCACCAGCAATATGGCGGTTTCAAAAAAAATCAGTTTGAATATTAAGGGCGGGTTGATATTTGTAGTACGCGATTACAGGATTATGAGAAAAAATGGTTACATTTGACACTGCCGATCTTGTTGAGATCTTTCTTTTCTTTGCTGCCGTTCTTGCGTTCGGATTTTATTTCGGAAGAAAAACCGGCACCCAAGCCGATGATTATCTTTTATCCGGAAGGAAAGTCGGATTATTCCTTTTCATATTAACCAATGTTTCCACCTGGTACGGGGGCATTCTAGGTGTAGGAGAATTTACATACCGTTACGGCGTTGCTAGCTGGTTCACACAGGGATTTCCATATTACGTCTTTGCGTTCTTGTTTGCGCTTTTATTCGCGAAAAAGATTAGGAAGGCGTCGCTGTTTACAATTCCGGACAAACTATCAGCGGTTTACGGTAAAAAGGTCGGGCTTTTCGCTTCTGTTCTTGTGTTTATATTGGTTTCTCCTGCCCCGTATTTATTAATGACCGCAAATCTTTTATCGCTAATCTTCGGTACTGGATTAATTCTCAGCCTAATAATAAGCATTCTGCTTTCCGTATCATATTTATTCAAAGGCGGTTTTAAATCAAATATTTATGCAGATGCTATTCAGTTCTTTGTAATGTTCGGGGGCTTTATTCTTATTTTAATATTTGCGGTTTCCAATTTAGGAGGAATAAGTTATTTAAAATCGAACCTTCCGGCTTCCCATTTGCAACTTACCGGAGGCGCTTCTCCGACCTTTATTATAGTCTGGTTTCTTATTGCTTTATGGACATTTGCGGATCCCGGTTTTCATCAAAGATGTTACTCGGCAAAAACCGGTGACGTTGCCGTGAAAGGAATTCTAATTTCAATTGTATTCTGGGCATTATTTGATTTCCTGACAACTTCGACCGGGTTATACGCAAGAGCCGCAATTCCAGGTTTGAGCAGACCGGTACTTTCATTTCCGTTGTTGGCACAAAAGGTTCTGGGCCCCGGATTAAAGGGGATATTCTATGCCGCTTTGTTTGCCACTATTATGTCGACGCTTAATAGTTTTTTCTTCCTGAGTGCAACCACAGTGGGAAGGGATTTTATATACAGGCTTTCTAAAAAACAATATGACAAAAATTTAAAACGTTATACGGTATACGGTTTAATTATATCCGGAATTGTATCGATCGTTATTGCTTATATAATGCCGTCGGTTATCGAGATATGGTATACTGTCGGTTCGTTATGCATACCGGCTATAATTCTGCCTGTTATCGGTTCGTATTATCAGAAACTGCGGATAGACAAGTCAATTATTTTTGTTGAGATGCTGGCGGCTGTTGGTTTAAGTACTTTATGGTATTTTGTGAGAGGATATTTTTCGGAAGTTGCAGTAATTTCCGAGTTGGAACCCATGCTTGTAGGTTTGTTCTTTGCCGTGGTTATTCACCTTTACGGGTTGGCGAAGAGGGTGCCTTCTTATGCAGAAGCGACATAACTACCGAAAAGGACAAGGAAAAAATTATTATACCCAGCGAAATTTGAGTTGGGATATGAAAAAAATCCGAGACAAGCATTTTCACGCCGACAAAACATAATATAAAAGCAACGCCGTATTTCAAATAACGGAACATATCAACTATTCCCGCCAAAGCAAAGTATAACGATCTTAGTCCAAGTACGGCAAATATATTTGAGGTTATGATGATGAATGGGTCCCGGGTAATGGCGATTACTGCCGGTATGGAATCGACCGCGAATACAATATCACTGGATTCTATAAGTAAAAGAGTAAGAAGCAGGGAAGTAACGAACAGTTTACCGTCTTTTTTTACGAAGAACTTTCTGCCTTCATAATCCGGAAGTACATTAAAATATCTTCTTATTAATTTTATAAATGGATTTTTTTCATAATTAATTTTTCCTTCTCCTCCAAAAGCCATTTTATAAGCAGCAAAAAGGAGAATTAAGCCGAACAAATATATAATCGGATGGAAAAGATTTATCAATCCCACGCCGGCAAGTATAAAAGCAATTCTAAATACAATAGCGCTTAAAATTCCCCATTTCAGCACGTGAGGCTGATTCTTGCTTGAAACGTTCATAACGCCGAAAATTAAAAGGAAAACAAAAAGATTATCTACGGACAATGAATATTCTATAAGATAACCGGTAAGAAACTCAAGCGCTTTCTGATGTCCGTCTTTAAGATAAAAATAAAGGAAGGTATTAAAAAGAAGAGCGGTAAATACCCAAATACCGCTCCACATCAAACTGCGTTTTAAACCTAATTTGCCTGGTCTATGATCTGTCGCATATAAATCTATTATAATTATTAGTGTCGCAACTACTGCAAATATAATCCAGAAAGTTGTTTCATTGATCAAATTATATTTTCCCTTTTATGGAAGTAATATTCCCACCGAAAGTACTGTTGTCCATAAACCGTTCTTATCACCCTCAGCTGACTGGGTAATATTAAAAGATCTTACGATCTTACCCGACATTTTATAAATATTCTCTCTTTCGCTCCAATCGGTATCCGGGTTAAATTCAACGCCAAGCGTTGTTGCAAGCATTGTAGCTGCCAGGTCTTCTGCGTATTCACCCGCAACTTTTTCGGTCTCTCCGAACGGATGATGTTCCGATAAATAGCCGTACTGATTGTTGTCAGCCGGCAGAGCAACCCCTATTGAAGCCGCAATTAATCTGTTTGGTTCGTTTGTCGAATTCCTTGCCATAACCGCAAATGTAATCTGTCCCGGGTTTAATTCTTTTACACCTTCTTCTTTTGATATTCTTTTACAATTTGTAGGAAAAATACTGCTTACCGTTACGAGGTTGCAGATTTCGATGCCCGCACTTCTTAACGCTAATTCGAAGGAAGTTAAGTATTCCTTATGACGACCTACCCCTTTGGTAAAAAATATTTTTGTTGGAACATACAAATTCTCATCTCCTTTTTACTGCTTTGTTATTTTTATAAATTTTCTCTTTCCTACTTTAAGGATTGATTCTTCTTTTAATTTAATTATTGAAGAGATGTCTTCAATCTTTTCCCCGTCTAAAGTTACACCGCCCTGCATTACAAGTCTGCGCGCTTCACCCTTTGACGGCGCAAAATTTACTTTCACTATTAAGTCGAGTATACCTATTTCAGATATCTCATGTTCAATTTTAATCTCCGGTAAATCATCGGGGACTTCTTTCTTTATGAAGATCTTATCGAATTCTTCCTCTGCTTGAACCGCGGCCTCTTCATTGTGATACATCTTAACCAGCGTTTTGGCCAGTTTGCGTTTCAAGTTTCGTGGATTCACTTCAGGGTTATTTAATTGATCTCTTATCTCGGTAAGTTCTTCGTTTGAAATATCCGCAGCTAATTCATAATAATTATAAATTAATGAATCCGGAATTGACAATGTCTTTCCGAAAATTTCTTTTGGCGAATCGGAAATGCCTATATAATTATTGTACGACTTGCTCATCTTCTCGACACCGTCTGTTCCGACAATTAACGGCATTGTTAAAATTACTTGAGGTTCCAGGCTAAATTCTCTTTGGATATCCCTGCCCACAAGCAAATTAAATTTTTGATCGGTACCGCCGAGTTCAACATCGCTGTTTATCGCTACCGAATCCATTGCCTGGGCCAGAGGGTAAAGAAATTCGTGCAGACTAATTGGTTCGCCCGCTTTAAAGCGTTTAGTAAAATCGTCCCGTTCAATCATGCGGGCAACAGTATATTTTGAAGCAAGTTTTATAACATCCTCGAATGTCATTTTTCCAAGCCACTCGGAATTATAAACAATCTTTGTTTTTTTCCTGTCCAGGATTTTTGAAGCCTGATCGAGATAAGATTTACCGTTTATTCTTGTTTCTTCCAGCGAAAGGGCAGGGCGGGTAACGTTTCGGCCTGAAGGATCGCCGATCATTCCTGTAAAATCGCCGATAATTAAGACTGCCTGATGGCCTAAAGTCTGGAATTGCGCCAGTTTTCTCAATACAACCGAGTGTCCGATATGTAAATCCGGGCGGCTGGGATCACAGCCTAATTTTATATTTAAAGGGTTTCCGTTTGATATGGATTTTTCTAATTTCCGAACTAACTCTTCTTCCGGGATTATCTCAAATGAACCCCTTTTAATAAGGTCCATTTGCTCATTTAAAGGAGGGAATGTAATTTTTGTCATTATCTCCGTAATCTTTAGAAATTGAATTTTCTGAATTTAAAAACAATAAATACTTAAATTTTATTACTTAATCAATGAATTATATAAAGTTCCCGACAAAACACACACCGGGTAAATTTTGAATGATCTTGACCCTGAACTATCAAGTGTTCATGTTGAAGTTCAAATATTGATTAGGTGGTATAATTATATTGGTATGAAAAAAATTAAAATTTTACTTTTCTTTCCATATCTCTCTGCATATCCCGCTTGGCAATCGATTCTCGTTTATCGTAAACTTTTTTACCTTTCGCAAGTGCCAGTTCTACTTTTACTTTTCCGTTCTTAAAATAAACCCTTAAAGGAACCAGAGTTAATCCTTTTTCCTTTATTTTGCCTATCAATTTTCTGATTTCACTCCTGTTTAAGAGAAGTTTCCTTGTTCTAGTCGGCTCATGATTATTTATATTACCTTGTTCATAAACATTTATGTGGGCGCCTACAAGCCAAACCTCACCGTCTTTCAAGGTAGCATAACTATCAACAAGATTTGCTTTTCCCTGCCTCAGCGATTTGACCTCGGTTCCGAGAAGCACTATACCTGCCTCGTATGTTTGTAAAATAGTATACTCGTACCTAGCTTTTCTATTTACTGTTATGTTTTTCTCGGGTACCGGTTCTTTTACCATAATTTCAAAAAAAATAAGTATAAAAGTTATTTCTAAAATCAAATAAAATCAAGAAAACAATTAAAATAAAGTTGGGAAAGCAGAACATTTCGCAATAAAATCAATCCTAAGGTATTGATAAAATAAATGATTGTCTACTCATACTTTTAATATTCGGGGCTTTTCAAATCAAAAACTGAATTTTGAAAAATTACTTCAATTAAAATTTGATATTAAAAGGCAAAAAGCTCCAATAACGTCAGTTTTGTTAAAATTTAATATAAATAATCATAAAGGAATACTAAACCTTTGGCAATGTTCAAACGATAATATTATTGGAAGCAGGTAAAAATATCGAAGGGGTCTGAATATTATTACCGTGAACATAAATACTGTTAAAAGCAGTTGTAAAATTAAATTGATTGACAGAGACTTTAAAATCAATGTAATACGCCGCTTTAAGAACAAAAGTGATTTAGAATGGCGTAATGCCTTAATTTTTATGACACTTTTTGAAGGCATTATTAAATTATTCGAGTTAAAACTGCTTAATAAGATGAGGAAATTAGCCGGAATAATTAATTGATTTTCCGGTGTGGATTTAAAATTTAATGAATAAATAACTTCTTTTATGGCGAATTAAAATATGAATAACAAATATATAGATATAATTGAGACACTTTGGCTGACGGAGCACATTGGCTTGTATACCGATAGCAATGAAATGGAAAGTTGCATTAAGAGTATCGTTGAACTTACACCTTTTCTCCTCATCGGTTTAAATAACGAAATAACCGAAGCTTCCGATCAGGTAGAAGGAAGATTGGATTTAATTAACGATGTGCAGAACGCTATAAATATTATTGACGACAGAAAAGCAAGCTGGGGCGTTTATTGATTTGATGAAAGTCCCATGACTTAAACTAAAAATTGCTAAGAATATATAAATTTAAAACAAGTGTTAAATTAAAAACTTTACGTTTATTTGTTTTAATACTTATTTTAGACAGTATTTATTTCTTCCGCACAATAAGAATTATTTTCCCGCTGCTCCAGAATTACTCCCCGGTACTTCATTCCTTGATTTATGATATTTTTACCTCAAAAAAATTATTCCGTTAAAATATGAGAAATAAGGAAAATCATTGCTAATTTTAATATTTTAGAATTAGTAAAATTAATTTAAAAACAACTTTAAGAATGCTTAAATATGCCTGATGGCCGTGATTCAATACCAAGAAGAAAAAAGGAACATCTTGAGTTGTGTTTAACCGATAAGGTGGCATTTAAAAATAAAACCAACGGCTTTGATAAATATGAATTTAAACATTACGCAATAACGGAAGTTATTATTGAGCGGATAAATTTTGAAAAAATATTTTTTGAGAAAACTATAAATTATCCTTTTATAATTTCTTGCATGACAGGCGGTACGGGTAAGGCCGAAGACATAAACGCCCAACTGGCAGAATCGGCAAACGAGTTAAACATTCCATTAGGCGTCGGAAGTCAAAGACAGGCCCTCGATAATTCAAGCTACTTATCTTCATATAAATCCATAAGGAAAAACGCGCCGCGGATACCGGTACTTGGAAACATAGGAGCCGCGCAAATTGTTAAGTTTAAAGATTCGAAACCGGTGCAAAAGCTTATTGATATGATTGATGCGGATGCTATGGTTGTTCATGCCAATCCTTTGCAAGAGCTCATTCAAAAAGAAGGCGAACCTAATTTCGGAGGATTGCTGCGGGGTTTGGAAAAATTAGTTAAAAATATTAACATTCCGGTAATTGTTAAAGAAGTAGGCGCGGGTATTTCTGAGGAAGCCGCAAAAAGATTGTTGAACGTAGGTGTTAAAGGTATTGATATTGCCGGCGCAGGCGGAACTAGCTGGGCCGGTGTTGAAATATTAAGGAATAAATGGAACGAAAATAATTATTTTTGGGATTGGGGCCTGCCTACATCGTACTGTATCAGCACAGTAAAAATTTTGAAGAAAAAATTCTCATTTCAATTAATAGGTTCGGGCGGTATTAATTCGCCGGATGAAGCGGCTAAAGCCCTGGCTCTGGGAGCGGATATTGTCGCTTCTGCAAGAATAATACTTCAGGAACTTGATAAAAACGGAACGCATGGCGTAGTAAGATTAGTTAATCAATGGTTCGAGGTAATAAAAGACATTATGTTCTTAACCGGTTCTCAGAATTTGAATGACTTTCAAAAAAACAAGCTTATTCGAAAGGAACAACTTTATTGATCGGCAAGAAAACTGATAAATTCTTTTCCCTTTACGAAAAAGAAAGAAAAAAAGTAGAAATAAGATTAATTAATTCCTTAAAAAACAGGAAGCCCGGGTCTTTATATCAGCCGGGCGCGTATATTATTGAAGAAGGGGGCAAGAGGCTGAGACCTTTGCTTGTACTTCTTTCCGCTAAGGCGGTGGGCGGAAGCTTCAAATCAGCATATAATGCTTCGGTGGCCGTTGAACTTCTTCACAATTTTACGCTGGTTCACGACGATATAATGGACAACGCGGATAAACGCAGAGGAAAACCGACGGTGCATATTAAATACGATATAAATACGGCAATAATAGCCGGCGACAGTCTTTTATCCGTAGCATATGAATATTTACTGAAGGACTGCAACGGTAATACAAAACAAATTGTATCATCGTTTACAAAGGGACTGGTTGAAGTTTGTGAGGGGCAGAGCCTTGATAAGGAATTCGAAACTAAAAAAATCGTTACTCACTATGAATACATTTTAATGATTCAGAAGAAAACCGCGGCAATGGCCAAAATGTGCTGTCAAATAGGAGGAATACTCGGTGACGGTTCTTCAAAAGAGATAAATGCTTTGGCCAGATTCGGAAAAAATTTAGGAATTGCCTTCCAGATTCAGGACGATTTGCTCGATATCACCGGGAATGAAAATGATTTCGGTAAATTTGTAGGCGGTGATCTTGTTGAAGGTAAAAAGACATATCTTTTTATAAAAGCCTTGGAAAAAGCTGCGGGCAAAGATAAAAAAATGCTTCGCCGCGTTATTGAAAACAAGGGGATAAAACCTGATTTGATTTATGAGTATAAGGATTTGTACATACGCCTAGGTGTGCTGGAAGACGCCAGGGAAGAAATAAAAAAATATACCAAAAAAGCTCTTAATTCTCTGAAAATTCTAAAACGCCCGGAAGACAGAGATATATTTGCATGGCTGGCGGATTCATTAATAAAGAGAAATAAATAATGATAGAAAAGAAAGTTAAAATTGTTAATCAAGCCGGACTTCATACCAGACCTGCTGCTACTATTGTAAAACTGGCGGCCAAATATAAGTGTGAATTTTATATTTCTAAAGACGGTATGAATATTAACGGGAAAAGTATAATCGGTGTTATGACGCTGGCAGCTGAAATGGGTTCGGAAATAACTCTTACGTTTGATGGTGAGGACGAAAAACAGGCAGCTGAAGAAATAGCAGATTATTTTAGCAGAGGATTTGACGAATTGTGAAAAGTTTTATTCAAATATATAAAGAAGCAAAAAATAAAATTGTCGGAATCGCGGCGGCTCCGGGAATTGTAATTGCAAAAGCATATCTTTTTACCAAAGAGAAGATAGAGATTAACGATGGTGAAATAACCGATATTGAGGAGGCTTTGAAAAATCTAGACGAAGCCATCGGAAAGTCAAAAAAAGAAATGAATAAGATCTTTTCTCTGGCTAAAGAAAAGATGGAAGCGACCAGGGCTGCAATATTCGAAGCTCAATTAATGATTCTGGACGACCCGGTATTAATAGAAAATCTAAAACAGCGTATCCAAAAAGAGAAAAGACAACCGGAATATATTGTTCACGATGAAATATCGAAATACCAGCAAATAATGATTCATTCTCACGAAGCTTATATGGCGGAAAGAGCCAGTGATATTGAAGATATAAAAAACAGAATAATTAGGAATCTTAAGAAAAAAAGATGGCAGTCCAAAATTACAAATGATATTATAGTTGTCAGCGAGAATCTTACTCCTGCTGATACAATATTGTTTTCTCGAAATAATGTACGCGGCTTTGTAACAGATCACGGTGGCTTAACCTCTCACGCCGCTATTATAAGCAGATCATTGAATATTCCGGCCATTGTCGGTACTCATGATGCTACTAAACATATTAAAGAAGGTGACATGATAATTGTGGACGGGTTCCACGGTTATATACTGGTTAATCCGACGCCTGAACAGATTACGTATTTTAAAACCAAGATTGAAAAACTTGCCGAATTAAGAAGCGGTCTGAGTGAACTGAAAGAAAAACCCGCCGAGACAATTGACGGAAAATTAATTACCCTTTTGGCCAATGTTGACGTAACCGGAGAGATAGACCTTGTTATTACAAGCGGAGCTCAAGGAATAGGTCTCTACCGAACCGAACAGGTGCTTGAAGAACTGGGCGAGTTTCCCAACGAAAGCGAACAAACCAGAATTTATTCTAATCTGTCTGCGAGAATTTATCCGGGAGTGCTAACTATCAGGGCTTTCGATATCGGCGGAGATAAATTTAAGTTCTTTGCTTTCGACGAGCCTAATCCGTTTTTAGGACTTAGAGGAATAAGACTGCTGCTGGAAAATGAAAAGCTTTTTAAAACTCAGATCAGAGCGGTTCTTAAAGCAAGCAAAAACAAAAATATTGAATATATGCTGCCGATGATTTCCACGATTTCTGAGATTAGAAAAGCCAAAGAGATCATAAAACAATGTATGGATGAATTAAAAAATGAAAATGAGTCCTTCGACAAGAATATAAAAATCGGTATAATGATAGAAGTACCTTCTGCTGCATTAATGACATACGAACTTGCATTAGAGGTGGATTTTCTCAGCATCGGCACAAACGATTTAATTCAATATTTAATGGCTGTCGACCGCGGTAATGATCTTGTCTCCGATCTTTATCAGGAGTTCCATCCTTCCGTGGTAAGGACATTAAACCACATCGTAAAGGAAGCGGAACGCGCAAAAAAAACAGTCAGTTTATGCGGGGAAATGGCCGCCGATACTCTTGCAATACCGCTGCTGGTAGGCATCGGCATTCATCATTTAAGTATTTCTCCTTCTATACTTCCGTATACGAAAAGAATTATTAGAAGTTTGTCTTTTGAGAAAGCTCAAAAATTAGCTGAAGAATGTATGATCTGTACTACCGAGGTTGAAATTACCGAGAAACTTGATAAATTCTTCAAGGAAAACTCCATTACGAGAACCAGAAATATTATCTGATTTGCGCAGTAAATTTTTAATTAAATAAAAGTTCGTGAATCTAAATATTAATTTATTTTGTAGATATCTCTTTGATATAAATTTCTTCTTTTGATTTTTCCTCTGAAACATTATTTTAGTAAAGAACTGTTTATAGTTTTATAATAGTAAAAACGGACGGTTCTCTTGCGATTATTTTTCAAACATCTTACCCTCATTTTTCTGATAACCGGTCATACAGCCTTAGCACAGTATTTCTTTTTCGGCCGTAATAAAGTACAATATGAAAAATTTGACTGGAAAATTCTCCGAACCAAACATTTTAATGTTTACTATTACGGAGATATGGGGGAGATTGCTAAAATTGGCGCGGCTTATGCTGAACAGACCTACAACGAATATAAGGTAAAATTTAATTTTGTCATCGGCAACCGTATTCCGCTCATCTTTTATAACACATCAAATCATTTTGAACAGACTAACACGACACCCGGATTTATACCCGAGGGAGTCGGCGGTTTTTTCGAATATATGAAGGGAAGAGTGGTGCTTCCAAGTACCGGCTCTCTTCATGATTTTAAGCATGTAATAAAACACGAACTTACGCATGTTTTTATGGCAACCAAATTATTCAGGATGTTTAGAGAGCATCGAATACCTGCCGACGCGTTTCCGCCACTTTGGTATACGGAGGGACTGGCCGAGTTTATGTCGACAGACGAGGATTCGCAGGCAAGGATGGTAATGCGGGATGCCGTAATAAATAATTATTTTTACGATCTAGCTAATATTTATAAGATAAGCGGTACATTTTTGATGTATAAAGAAGGTCAGAATTTTTTGGAATTCGTCGCTAAAAAATTCGGCCACGAAAAAGTACTGCAGATTCTCGATAATTTCTGGATGTACCCGAGTTTTAATAAAGTGCTTGCATATACTCTGGGCGAGCCGGTAGAAAAAATAGATCGCGATTGGAGCTTCAGTTTAAAAGAAACAATATTATCCTCTGCTGAAAAATAAAACTCCTCCCGAATATTCTTCCGAAAAACTTACGGACTTCGGTTTTAATTTTTCGCCGGTGCCTTATACGGTGGGCGGAAAAAAATATCTTTATTTTGTAGGGAACCTCGACGGTTATTCTTCACTATACAGAATTGAGTTAACGGATGGTAATTCAGCTGACCAGATGAATATTGAAATGAAAAAACCGCAGCTTGTACTTAGAGGAGAAAAATCCGAAGAATTTGAATCTTTCCATTTGTTTCAGTCATCTATAGACATATCCAAAAAAGGAATTATTGCTTTTGTTACTAAAAAAGGCGGAACCGACGCAATCCATTTTTTCTCGATAAAAACCAATGAACTCTATAAGGACTTCCAAAATCCGGATTTGATAAACATTTCATCACCGAAATTTTCTCCCTCTGGGAACGAAGTTGTTTTTCAGGCAATAGACGAAAAAGGCTACAGTGATTTATTCATTTACAATATTATTTCGGATTCGCTAACAAGATTAACGAATGATATTTACGACGACAGAGATCCGGCATTCGGTTTAAATGACAACCAGATATTATTTTCATCTGACCGCACCGGCGGGATTTATGAAAGGAAGTATAATCTTTTTTCTTACAATCTTCTTACGCATAGAATAAAATACGTTACATATCTTAACGCGAATAATTATTCGCCTTTAGTCTCACCGGATAAAAGATCGCTGCTATTTACATCCGAACTGGATGGTGTAAGGAATATTTATTCGCTGAAAATTAGAGACGGTGTCTTTACAACAAATATCAGCAAGATCACTAATTTCATAACAAGCGCATTTAATCCGGTTTATATTGATTCAAATGAAATTGCTTTCAGCGGATTCGAAAACTTTTCTTTCAATCTGTATAAATTAAACATCCCCGCCTCCTCTCCGGATTCGGCATTTAATGTTGCTATGAGCCTTGATTCCGCGGAAGGCAAATGGATGCCGGAAGAACTGAAAAAGGGTGCTGAACGGGAGCAGTTGAAGTATCACCGTGAGTATACTTTTGATTACGCCGCAAGCCAGGTGTCAACCGATCCTGTATTCGGTACAATGGGCGGAGCGGTAATGTCGCTGAGCGATTTGCTGGGGAACGATAATTATTATTTCCTGATTTATAACACCGCGCAAGTTCAAAGCGATATACTAAAAAGTTTTAACGTTGAAATTGAAAGAATAAATATGGGGCAACGAGCTAATTACGGATATGGTGTATTTCAATTCAGCGGGAACCGGTACGACATAAGAGAATCTGAAGAGTATTTTTACGAGCGCAGTTTCGGCAGTTTTTTCCTGCTTTACTTTCCACTTTCTAAATTCGCCAGGATAGAATCCAATGTATCGATAATAAATTCTGATAAACAAATCATTTCCGGCGTTCTGGAAAGGAAGGCACTTCTTGTTAGTAATTCTATGTCGTACGTGTTTGATAATTCACTTTGGGGACCCACAGGTCCTCTTGACGGAACAAGAGCAAGGGTTCTACTTGCGTATACAGGCGATGTAAAATACAGCAATGTTAATTACTATTCGGTAATAGCGGATTACAGGCATTACTTCAGACTGGGATATACAACAGCTCTGGCTGTTAGAGGAGGAATATTTTATAACGAAGGCAAAGAAGCCCGCCGTTATTTTATGGGAGGAAGCTGGGATTTAAGAGGATGGCCGAGATGGTCTATAAGAGGGGAAAAGATGTGGCTCTCTTCTGTGGAATTGAGGTTTCCGCTTATTGACGAACTTAATATTAAATTCCCATTTTTAAATATTGGTTTTCCGTGGATAAGAGGAGCCGCGTTTTTCGATGCAGGCAGCGCGTGGGATACTCGTTACACATCTACTCTGGGTGATTTCGGTATAGGTGTAAGAATAAATCTTCTCGGTGCAATTGTTTTAAGATACGATATCGGGAAAAAAATAGAAAATAACTTCTCAACACTTCAGCCTAAATTGTTTTATCAGTTTTTCTTTGGATGGGATTTTTGAAAAAATTATTATTAATAATATTCCCTTGTTTATTCATTGCCGGATGCTCGCAGTCTTTTATTAAATTGCAGTTACCCGGGAATAAGGCGCTTTATTACACTTCGGTTAAAAATCCTGATGGTAATTCTATTATGCATGTGAACATCAGTGATTCTATTAAAAAACTTTGGGATACGAATCTTCACGGGGGTCTTACAAATACTACAGCAGCGGTTTTTGATGATTATATTTTCGTGAACGATTTATCGGGCTGGATTTCATGTCTGGATTTAAAAGAACGGGAAAGTCTTAGGCGAACTCAAAGCTCAGGGAGCTACCTTTTCTTCTCCATTGATTTATAATTTTGTGATTGTATTTCCCATTGCCGAAAACAATGAAAATTTTTCGCTGCTTTTATATTATGATTTTAAGAATGCAAAGAAACTGCATGAAATAAAAATCAACGGAAAAATTATCGGCGAATTAGTCGGAACGAAAAATGAAATTATATTTTGTACTGAAAACGGTTCGGTTTACAGTTTCGATTTTAACGGAAATGAAAAATGGAAACTTGATACTAAGTGTAAAACATACAGTTCGCCAGCGGCAAATAGAAATATAATAATTTTCGGAAATAATAACGGTGAGGTAATCGGAATCGATCTAGACAAAGGGAAACTGATATACCGTGAAAAAATAGGAAAACCGTTTTACGGCAGTCCGTCGATATCGGGTGATACCGCATATATAGGAGACGACAGCGGGATATTGTATGCGTTAAATTTAAATTCAGGAAAGACATTATGGCAGTTTCAAACAAGCTCAAGAATAATCTGCCGTCCGGTATTTAACAGAACCAAAATATTTGTCTGCAGCCTCGGCGGAGAATTGTTTGCGCTTAACAAAGAACGCGGAACGCAGATTTGGAAAAATAATCTGGGCGGTTTGCTAAACGCGACTCCGCTTCTAACGAATAATTATTTAATTGTGCCCGATACCGACGGTAAATTATTTTTAATTAACCCTGATACCGGCAAACCTGTTAGAACAATTTACATGAAAGGAAGATCAAGATTTTCACCTGCGATAACCGGTAATAAAATTATTGTGGGTTACGACTATCATACAATTGCGGCTTATGAATTTATTAAATAAAATATTGTATTCAGTTATGATGCTTCTTGTCTCCGCTTCTGCGCTTCGTGCGCAGGATTGCAAATCCGTATTAAATGTAATTACCGATAACGACAGCGCCAGAATATTTATCAACGGGAAATTATCGGGCATCGGCAAAACCGAACTTGAATTGGAAAAAGGCACCTACATAATTAAGGCTTCTGAACCTCCGCCGGTATGGAACGCGAAAACTGTTGTAGATACCGTTCTGCTTTCCGGCTGTAATAAAACAAGGGTTATTCATCTTTTATTCTCCGGATACCGCTATCTTAATACATCGCCGCAGGATGCGGCGGTTTTTAATCATGATTCCTTAATCGGTTATACTCCTCTTTTTGTTACGACCGGTTTGCTTAATGCGGAGATCAAAAAAAACGGATTCGCCGATAAAAAGATTTTAATCACCGAATTACCGTACGACAAAACAATCGACTTAAAATTTACCGGTGTTCCGGGAACTAAGAAATTCTTTAAAAAGGATATATTCAAATATCTCGTAGGTGGTATAATCATACTGGGCAGTACTGCGGCATATTTTAAACTAAAGGCCGATAACAGGTTCAATGATTATCAGGCAACAGGTTCGCTAGCAAAACTTGATGAAACAAGGAAATATGATCTTATAAGCGGCATTACTTTAGGCGGTCTCGAAATTAATTTCGGCATATTAATCTATTATTTCCTCACAGATTGACTTAATAATATTCCACTCAATTATTTGATTCGCAATTATAATTAAATTAAAATTGAATCTTAACTTAAAGAATTTATAATTAACTTCGTTAGGAATAATGATCACTGTACTTGAATCTATTAAACTGACAACCGAGTATCTTGATAAAAAGGGCATAGAATCTCCAAGAATAAATGCGGAACTTCTTCTCGCTAAAATATTGGGATGTAAAAGACTTGATTTGTATTTAATGTTTGATCGGCCTCTGAAGCAGGATGAAACGGAGCTTTACCGTAGTTACCTGAATCGGAGGAGTAAAAATGAACCTCTTCAGTATATTGTCGGCTCTGTTGAATTTTACGGAATGGAATTCAATGTGAATAAAAACGTATTAATACCGAGACAGGAAACAGAAATTCTGGTTGAAACAGTGATTGAAAGTGCTGATAAAGATATTCCGCTTAATATACTTGATATCGGTACCGGCAGCGGTAATATCGCGATCGTGCTCGCCAAGCATCTGCCTTCCGCAAAAATAACATCCGTAGACTGCAGCAAAGAAGCTATTGAAACCGCGAAAGTCAACGCGGAGAAGAACGGAATGTCTGATAATATTATATTTAAATTAAATGATGTAATTAATGATCCGCCGCCGGAAGAAAAATACTACGATATAATTGTCTCTAATCCGCCGTACATATCTTCGATTCAATTCGAAACTCTTCAGCCTGAGCTGAGGATTTTCGAGCCGAAGATCGCGTTAACCGATAAAGCGGACGGATATACTTTTTATAAAGCTATTACTGAAAAATCCAAAAATATGCTGAGAGAAAACGGCAGAATTTATTTTGAAGTCGGTGAAGGGCAATCCAAAAATGTCGCAGATATTTTGAAAGAGAATGGTTTTTCTACCATTAAATTAGTAAAAGATTATTTAAATATAGAACGGGTAGTAACCGGAAATTATATGAAAGCTTTAGTGCAGAGAGTAATTGAAGGCGGAGTTTATATCACCTCCGAAAATTACGAACGGGAAATCGGTAAAGGAATGGTCATCTTATTAGGCATAAAAACCGCCGATAATCCTGAAGATGTTGACTTTGTAGCCGACAAGTGTGTCCGTTTAAGAATATTCGATGACGCGAACGGAAAAATGAATTTATCGTTAAAAGATATTGACGGTGAAGTTCTGATCATATCGCAGTTTACACTTTACGCCGAAACCCGGAGAGGCAACAGGCCGAGTTTCACCGATGCGGCGCGGCCTGAAGAGGCAATACCGTTATACGAAAAATTTATACAAAGGATAACGGATGAAATAGGCCGGGATAAAGTGAAAACTGGAATATTCGGGGCAATGATGAAAGTAAAAATAATTAATGACGGACCGGTTACGATAACGGTCGAGTCGAAGTGAATTTTATATTAACCGGCAGGAGAATATCATGCACTCAATCTTAATGATATTTATTGACGGTGTTGGTATCGGCAGCGACAATGCCGAAGTAAATCCATTTTTTAAGTACGGATTTAAAACTTTCACGGATATTTTCGGAACAATTCCGTCATCTGAAAACCCGGAACTGAACAACAACAATTCTTATCTATTTCCTACCGATGCCCGGTTAGGTGTTGAAGGATTTCCGCAAAGCGGTACCGGACAGACTTCCATATTTTGCGGCATGAACGCCGCGCAATTTGTCGGAAAACATTTCGGCCCTTATCCTTATTCTACTCTTATTCCTGTTATCAAAGAAAAAAATATTTTCATGCATTATAAGAATCTGGGTCATCAGGTGTTTTTTGCCAACGCGTATCCTAAAATATTTTTCGATTATATTAAATCCGGAAGATCAAGATTGAGTGTTACTTCTCTGAGCTGTAAATTATCCGGCGTCAGATTAAATACTATTTCAGATGTCCGGCAAGGCAGAGCGTTAACCGCCGGGATAACAAATGAAATATGGAATAAAAAACTAGGTTATAAACTCAGGGTAATAAAACCGCAAACAGCCGCAAGAAGGCTTTTGAGAGCCGCAAAGATAAATAAGTTCACTCTCTTCGAATATTATCTCACGGATCATCTCGGACACGGCAGGTACGACGGTACAGCGGAATCGCTGCTTAAGATCCTGGACGAGTTCCTTTATACTTTACTAACGGAAATGGACGATCGAAATATGACTTTTATTCTATGCTCGGATCACGGTAATCTTGAAGATTTATCGGTTAAAACTCATACCCTTAATCCTTCGCTAACGATAACATCCGGAGCTTACGCCGGCGAGCTTTTCCACTATATTAAAAACATATCTCAAATTAAGCCCGCTTTGATCAAGTATATTAAGTAGACATGCAAATTTTCATCCTGTTGAACTATATTTAAGCCGATATTTAACAAAAAATTTCCTATTTTGTTTTTACTATTTGCGTCAACGGTATAAGGATAGTGTAAAGGTCATTATATTATCCGGTTAACTGATCAGTAATTTTCATATAATGTTTTAGGGGATTGAATGAGGGGGAGAAACATTAATGAATAAATACCCGCTAATTAATTTTACGGTAATTTTTATCTGCGGAATTATTCTTCAAAAATATTTGGATTTCAGCTCCGCTATTATTCTGCTCTTTATTTCTTTTGAATTAATTGCCGCGATAATTTTAACAATTTATTCCCGAAAGGCTGACGGTAATGTCCTTATTGTAATAATTATTTATACAACCGTATTATCACTCGGGCAGCTCGACCTTAAAATCAATTATCCGGTTAAAAATGTTCTACATGAATCCCTGTTTTATTCAAATGTAGAATTGTGGGGCGAAATACGGGATATTAATTTAATTAAAAACGACTCTTTCGATTTTACTGTAAAGGCGGATTCACTTACCGGGAAAGGCAAAAAAATAAAAACCAATGTGAGTCTGGTTTGCCGATATTACGGAACAAGTATTAAGGATACTTTTGAGATTTACGATAAAATTTCCATCGGCAATAAAGTACATCTTCAAGGCAAATTGACAAAAAGCAAACAAGCCGGCAATCCCGGTGAATTCGATTATTCATCGGTTCTGAGAGACCGCGGCATAGAGGGTATCCTAAACATTAATAAGTCTTCCGGTATAATAATATTATCTGATCACAGATCATTATACGACTTTGTTTTTAAATTAAGAAAGCAGATTGATAATACACTAAGAGAACTGCACGGTACTCAAGGCGCCGCTTTATTGAGAGGATTATTATTGGCAGACCGCAGTATTATCGATATAGAATTAAAAGATTTTTTCATAAATGCGGGTGTTATTCATTTACTGGCGGTTTCGGGACTGCATGTAGGATATATTGTGCTGATTATATTCGTATTAACCGGAAGGTTCAACTTATATCTGAGATCTATATTAACAATTACAGGCTTAATCTTTTTTACTTTAATAACAGGTATGCCATCATCCGTGGTGAGAGCCTCAATAATGGCCGTCATTTTAATACTAGCTTTTTTATCCGGAAGATCAACGAATTTATTTAATTCGCTTGCTCTGGCAGCTTTGGCAATATTATTGTTTAAGCCGATCGCATTATTTGAACCCGGTTTTCAGCTATCATTTTCAGCGGTTTTATCAATAGTCTTATTTTATCCGAAATTCAGAGCTGTCAGTTTAACTTTGGCAAAAAACAATAAGATGTTAAAAAATATCTTATTATTCTTAAGCGTATCTCTGGCTGCTCAAATAATTACCGTTCCCATTATCATTTATTATTTCGGAAAGATATCACTTGCCGGGATATTCGCGAACATTATAGCAATTCCGGCGGTGGGAATAATTGTCGGGATCGGTATTGTCACCATTTTTCTAAATTCATTTATGCACTTCGCCGCGTCATATTTTGCGGCATCAAACGAAATTCTAATTTTAGCTTTTAACTCTTTTGTGTCGTTTACGGGAGGACTGGAATATTCGCATTTGACAGTAAGAGGATTTCCCTTGATTGATGTGCTCATATTTTATTCCTTTATGATATTTTTTATTGTCTTTTCACGGAAGTTTAAAGGATATCTTAAAAAGATAATATTTTCGGTTTTGATTATTATCAATATTGCAGTTTACAGCTCGCTGGATAACCGGAATTTAACCGCACCAAATTTATTAAGTCTTATTATGATAGACGTGGGGCAGGGAGATTCATTCTTAATAAAATTTCCGAACGGCAGGACGGCTTTAATAGATGCCGGTATGGCAACATCATATTTCGACAACGGAGAGCGGAGAATTAAGCCGCTTCTAAAATATCTTAATATAGATTCAATAGATTATGCATTTGTTTCTCATGTCGATGCCGATCATTATTCCGGTTTTGTTTCACTCGTTCATATGGGCATGATTAAGAGTATTTACAAACCTAAGCTTGATTCGGCAAATAAAAAAGATTTGAAGTTTGAAAATTTTTTAAATAAGTCCGGCATCCCAATTCATTTCTTTGAGAAGGGGATAATCAAAATAGGAAATGTTCGTTTATATGTTCTTAACTCTGGCCGGCCCGGAAGAAATTATAAAAACACAACTAATGACGGAAGCGGGTTCATTAAAATACTTTTCGGGAAAACATCTTATTTATTTACCGGAGATCTTGAGAAAAGCGCAGAATTATTTTATTGCGGATTCTACGGAAATTTCTTAAAGTCAAATGTTTTAAAAGTGAGTCATCACGGCAGCGGCGGAGCATCATGCGCATCGTTCTTGCAATACGTACAACCCGAATTTTGTTTAATCAGCGCCGGAATCGGAAACAAGTTCGGGCATCCGGCCGCATCTACCATGGAAAAACTTGAAAGTCTGGGATCGAAAATTTTAAGGACGGATATTTCTGGTGCCTCTTTGCTCCAATCGGACGGTAAAAAGATTTCTCTGGTGAACTGGAGGTAGCATTTTATAATGCTTTAACTCAAACTTAATTCGAGGAATAATTGTTAAATTAGTGTCTAAAACTAATCTATTATTATCAGATCAAAATTAAGGGAGCAAATTATGAGTGATAAGCCTTTAGTGGGAATAATTATGGGGAGTGATTCCGATATGGGCGTAATGCAAAAAGCCTTTGATATATGCAAGGAATTTGAAATACCTTTTGAGGTAAGAATTTTATCGGCGCACCGTACACCCGACCAGCATGGTGAGTATGCAAAAACTGCTTTGGAAAGGGGATTAAAAGTGATTATTGCCGCTGCAGGAGGTGCTGCACATCTTCCCGGAGTTACCGCTGCTCATACTACTTTGCCTGTAATCGGAGTTCCCATATTCAGCAAAGCTCTGCAAGGCGTTGATTCGTTACTATCAATCGTTCAAATGCCCAGCGGCGTTCCGGTAGCTACTGTAGCAATTGACGGGGCAAAAAATGCTGCTTTGCTTGCAATTGAAATATTAGGAGTTGCAGATAAAAATATCAGCAAAAAATTAGCGGATTATAAAGAAAAAATGAAAAAAGATTCGATGAAAAAAAACGAGAAGATTAATTTTTAAGACTTTTTTTAATCCGGCCGGCAACTTTTTATTTTGCCGGCCGGTTATTTCAATTTTATATTGGCAGAATTTCGTTTTTATCTACCGACAGGAATATCGGTTCGCCGATAAGTTTTTCTTTTGACCATTTATGCTTTACCGTAAACTCATCTTTTCTTATGCCGCATCCAAGGTAACCGCACATTCTGCAGTAATTATCTTTGCAATAATCCATATGGATTGTTACCTGAACGTTGGGAATAATCTTCTGCAACTCGGCCTCAATCTTTTCTTCTTCCAGATGAGCTTCTTTTATAGTGAAATAATTCGGTAATATCAGGTGAAAATCGATAAAAACTTTATCTCCCGATTTCCAAAATCTCAGCCAATGTATGTCAATCCAATATTCTTCTTTTATAGAATTGAATTTATCGATTAAACGGGATAGCATTTCATTATCTGTTTCGTGCATAAGTCCGCCAATTGATTCTCTTACCAGCTTATATCCTGTATAAAGAATATTCAAAGCAACTGCAATCGCAAATAACGGATCCAAAACCTGGATCCCGGTTATTATGACAAAAACAATTCCGACAATTACGCCGATGCTTGTATAAGAGTCAGTTAGTACATGTTTACCGTCGGCAATTAATGTAAGCGAATTTGTTTTTTTTCCCATCTTAACTAAATAAGAACCTAATCCCAGGTTAATAACGCCCGCAACCGTTATAATAATGGCACCTATATTTAATTGTTTTAATTCGCTCCCCTTTATTAGATCCAATGTAGCCGTATAAATAATAAATAAAGATGCTATTAGGATCAAAATTCCTTCTATCGCAGCCGAGAAATACTCAACATTACCGTGACCGTATAGATGAGAATCATCAGCGGGTTTAGAACTGAGCAGTATGCTGTATAAAGCCATTGATGTTGCAAGAACATGCACAACAGATTCGGCAGCATCCGAAAAAATTGCTGCGGATCCGGTAATAAAATACGCGCTCATTTTTGCCGCGAACATTCCCAAACCAATCAGGAGAGAGATTATTGCAGCTTTCTTCTTTAATTTGAATTCATCAATCATAGGTCCCCAAATTTAATACTTACAAAGATATACTTTTTGTAATTAATTTTATCTTAAAACCAGCTTAAAAATGAGGACAAATCCAAAAATTATTCGGAATTCGGACAACGCAAATTAAATTGATACTTCATTGCAAATTTGATAACTTTAACGGCAATAATTAAAAAATTAGTGGAGAACATGAAAAACATTACTTTATCTATAGTGCTTTTACTCGGAATAGTTCTTTCCGGATGCAGTAAAAAAAGCGATACAGAATATATGGACATGGCTAATAAAAGTTTGAAACAAAATAATATTGTGCAGGCTGTAGATTCCTATAACAAATTAATTGATGAATACCCGAATAGTTCCAAAGCTCCCGATGCAATGTTTCAATTAGCAACTCTATATCAGAATAACCTTGTGAAAAATGTCTCCGCAAAAGAATCGCTTGAAAAAGCGGTAAAATTATTTCATAATTTAAATGAGAGATATCCTGACAGCAAATTAGCTCCAAAGGCTTTGTTTATGTCGGGTTTTATTCTTGCAAATGATATTCATGATTTCAGCAGAGCCACCATTGTATTCAGAAATTTCCTGCAAAAATATCCGGACAATGAATTAACTGCTTCGGCCAGGGAAGAGCTTAATAATATGGGCATGTCTCCCGCCGAAATACTGCAGAAGAAAAAAGATTCCAAGAGTTAATGGCTGATTTAAACTTAGATTATAAAAAATATTTAAATCCTTCTGTCATTTCCAAACTTAACTCTCTTGAATTAAAAGCAAGATTGGTGGTGGAAGGATTTATGGTCGGCCTTCATAAAAGTCCTTATCACGGTTTCAGCGTCGAATTTACTGAACACAGACCCTATATGCAGGGAGACGGTCTTAGAGACATCGACTGGAAAGTATACGGTAAAACCGAAAAATTTTTTATAAAACAATACGAAGAAGAAACGAATTTAAAAAGTTATCTTCTGCTGGATACAAGCAGGTCGATGACATATTCTTCAGGGGATAACATTTCCAAACTTGAATATGCAACTACATTGGCTGCCGCGTTAAGTTATATGATGCTGAAACAGCAGGATGCTGTTGGACTTACACTTTATTCGGATAAAATCGATAAATATAATCCTCCCAGAGCAAACCGGGCGTATCTTCAGGAATTATTGAAATCATTGGCCGACATCAAGTCTTCGAACAAAACAAATACCGCATCATGTCTTAATTCCATAGCAGAAAAAATCAAACGGCGGGGACTTGTTATTATCGTTTCCGATTTTTTTGACGATATTAATTCGATCTTATCCGCATTAAAACATTTCAGATATCAGAAGAACGAAGTAATCGTATTTCAGGTACTTGATCCGATGGAAAAAAATTTTGCTTTCGGCAACGACGCTATATTTAAGGATCTGGAGACCGGTGACGAGATAACAACCCAGCCATATCAGATACAGAAAGCCTATAAAGAAGCCATGTCGCAATTTATATCGCGGATAAAAAACGAATGTCTTAATTCGAATATAGAATATAATTTAATCGATACCACTGTTCCTTTTGATAAAGCTCTTTTCAGCTATATTCAAAAAAGGAAAAAATTATTTTAACATGATTATTATGATTACATCAAATCGTTAATAAGGTTAAAATATTTTTCAGACAATTCCTCCGAGGTCTTTTTTCCCTTTGCTTCAGTAATTATCCTTATAATCGGTTCTGTATTTGATTTTCTGAAATGTACCCAATGATCGGGAAAATCAATTCTCAACCCGTCATCAGTATTTATTTTTTCTTCTTTAAATTTTTGAATAAGCATATTAATAATTTCATCAGGCTGAACTTTTTCAAGCGCGATTTTCTTTTTTGCAATAAAATATGACGGCAATGATTTCTTTAATTCTGAAAGAGTCCCCCCGAATTCAAGGAGATGCTGAAGTGTTATCGCGATACCTACCAAGGCATCTCTACCGTAATGAAGCTCAGGATAAATTACGCCTCCGCTGCCTTCGCCTCCTATTATCGCGTTTACTTCTTTCATCTTAATAACCACATTTGCTTCGCCTACCGGAGAGCGAAAAACTTTTTGTCCATATGCCTCTGCTACATCATCAACAGCCCTGGTAGTAGAAAGGTTTACAGCCGCGGAACCTTTTTCTTTGGATAATATAAATTTAACCGACTGTGTAATCGTATTTTCCTCTCCGAACGGCTGGCCTTCGTTTGTAATTAATACCAATCTGTCAACATCCGGGTCAACAACAACCCCAAGATCTGCTTTTGATTCTAAAACTGCTTTCATAGTTTCCGTTAAATTTTCGGGAAGAGGTTCAGGCAAACGGGGGAAGATGCCTGTCTTTTCGCAATTAAGTTCGATTACCTCGCAGCCGAACGATCTTAGCAGGTCGGGGATAACATAAACACCAGCTCCGTTAACGCAGTCGGCCAAAACTTTAAACTTCCTGGCAGCTATTTTTGCGCGGTCTATATATTTTAATTTCAATACATCATCAACATGTTTTTGCAAGCCTTCTTTATACAAGGTCAGTTTGCCTACCTTATCCCATCCCATATAACCTTTTGCCGATTTATCCAAAAACTTCAGCATTTGTTTGTTCTGATCCGGAGTCATAAACTGGCCTGTGTTGTTCAAAAGTTTGAGCGCATTCCATTGATTCGGATTATGACTGGCGGATATAGCAATTCCTCCGGCAGCTTTTAAATTTTTCACAGTATATTGAACAGTAGGCGTCGGGCAAATACCGATTTCAACAACATCAAGCCCTTTTGCCAGAAGAGTTCCGGTAACTAACGACTGAACCATCTCTCCGGTTATCCTGGCGTCTCTCCCGATAACAACCTTTCCGTTACCAATAAAATCGGCATACGCGGATGTATATTTTACAATAGTTTCCGGATCAAGTCCATCCCCAACAATACCCCTGATTCCAGAAACACTTACCATAAGAGTGCCCATAATCCCTCCTAAAGTGGCTAAAAGAATAATCGTAATTATTTTATGGACAAATTAACCAAATTGTACTTTACACTGCAATAAATCCGGATTTTTTATCTGTTTATTTATATAAATTTGACAGCACTACCGTAAAATTTTAGATTATTTTATGTTAGAAAGCGCTTTATTTATTTTAATAATAGAATTATATTAGGGTTGAAGTTTAGAAGTAATCCGGGGCTATAGCTCAGCTGGGAGAGCGTCTCGTTCGCAACGAGAAGGTCGGGAGTTCGATCCTCCTTAGCTCCACAATTTAAAAATTTACTTGACATTATAAAGTAATTGGAATATATTTTTGGCATGAAAAAAGCGCTAATTTTCATAAGCATCTTCTTTTTTACTGTTACAGCAATTGTAATTGCCGGTGCGCATATATCGGATTTTAAAGTTTTCAACGATACTAACGGCAATGTAAAAATTGAATGGACTACCACCTATGAAAGCGGTGTTTCCCAATTTGTACTGGAAAGAAAAACAGAGCAAACCGACTGGATTAAAGTAAAAACATTTAGTCCCCACGGACCCGGTTTATATTCTTTCACTGATTATGCAGCTTTAAAAACAACAGATGTTACTTTTATTTATAGACTGGGAATTCAGTCTTCCGACAATGAAGTTACTTATTTAGATCAATCTTCGATTAGTCAGAAAATGACCGGTGTAAAACAAACCTGGGGTATGATAAAAGCAATGTTCCGTTAATTCCTTCTATTAAATGATACTTAACCGCAATTCAATTCTTAAATTTATTTCCATTTTAACAATCTCTTCAATTTCCCTTTATCTTTTTGGCTGCAGTTCGGGAAGATACACTTCCAACCGTACAGAACATAGCAAGGAAATTAGTTCGTCCTCTTCTGCAACGATTAGAGTTTTTATGGATCAGAGCCCGGAGAATTATACATATATAGTTAAAGAACCTGTAATACTATCAAAGGAAAATTCGCAGATTGCTTTGGTAAAAACCGGTAACCGTTTAATTTTTTCCTTGTCCGGAAATAAGATTAATCTGGATATTGCCGGCAAAAATTATTCGGCAGATTACTTCAGCATCAAACCTGCCGAAAGTAAATCTTTCATAAGTTTTAAAGATAAAGAATATCGCGGCGCATTGAAATTTGTTTCTGACGGCAGAAAAATAAATATTGTCAATACCGTAAACCTGGAGAACTATGTAAAGGGAGTTATTCCTGCGGAGATGCCGACAGGAAAAGGTAATGCCTATTTTCAGGCTCTTAAGGCTTTCGCTATTTGCGTAAGAACTTATGCAGTTGATAATATTAAAGGTTACGGTTCAACATTCGATGTTTATCTTGATACAAGAGACCAGGTTTACGGAGGTGCGGGCAGGGAGAAAAAAATTTCCAACTTGGCGGCAGAAGAAACAAAAAACGTAATTCTCGGATATGACGGACAACCCGCGGTTATGTATTACCATGCCTCATGCGGCGGACATACCGAAAAGGCTTCTAATGTTTTCCCTGTTCCGGATCTGCCTTATCTGCGTGGAGTAAAAGACGGCGATCCGCCTAATTGCTCAATTGCCCCGAAGTTTTCGTGGGAAGTGACCTTTTCCGAAAAAGAATTTATCAAAAGATTATATGAGGCAAATTTAATTCCGAACGAAGATTATTCTCTGAATAAAGTTGAGGTTGCAAACAGATTTAAATCCGGGAGAGTTGATAATTTAACCATAATTCTGAACGATAAGGAACGTTTTGAAAAACGGTTAATATTAAAAAGCAACGGAATTAGATCCGTATTAAAGCCCCCCGGCGGAGGTATACTTAGAAGTACATTATTTAATATATTTACGGACGAAAAAAATAATGTAATTATTAAAGGAAAAGGCTATGGACACGGAGTCGGCTTATGCCAGTGGGGCGCTCTTCATTTATCGGAAGAGGGGAAAAATTATAAGAGTATTTTATCATTTTATTTCCCCGGAACGGAATTAATGGAGTTACGATGATTAAAACAAATTTGCCCGTATATCTTGCTTCAAAATCACCACGAAGAAAAAAATTATTATCCCAAATAAATTTAAAGTTTAAGACCTTTTCAGTAGACGCCGATGAAAGCATTAAAAACGGAGAAAATCCCATCAAGGTTGTAAAAAGGCTTTCAAAAGAGAAAATGAAACATGCGTTAAAAAAAATCAAAAAAGGCATTCTAATTACCGCCGATACTATTGTAGTGATCAATAATAAAATAATAGGCAAGCCTGCGGATGAAAATGATGCGGCCAAAATACTGAAAACTCTTAGCGGCAATACACACATTGTATACACCGGATTTTCGATTCATAACACGGAAACCGGAAGAACAATTACGGATTACGAAAAAACTCTTGTAACATTCAGAAAGTTGACTAACAAAGAGATAAAAGATTATATTGCTTCCGGCAGCCCGATGGATAAAGCCGGCGCTTACGGTATTCAAGACGACTTCGGAGCTGTGTTCGTGAAAAAAATAAACGGATGTTATTATAACGTTGTCGGACTGCCTCTGTCAAAACTATACGATTCATTAAAAAAGGCTATATAATGTGCTTAAAAAGGTACGGCGAAATATATTAATAACGCTAGCGGTTGCGGGATTACTGTATCTCGGATTTTCTATCTACGCAAATTTAGATCATGTGGCAATGGCTTTTACGGAATTTAACTGGTTTCTGTTTCCGTTGCTGTTATTCCTTTCTTTCATGAATTATATAACCAGATTTTTAAAATGGGATTATTATCTATCTTTGCTGAATGTAAAAGTTAATAAGATAGACTCCTTTTCAATTTTTATGTCCGGTTTAATTATGAGTGTAACTCCAGGTAAAATGGGTGAACTATTAAAATCTTACCTGGTAAAGGAACTTAATAAAACACCGATAAGTAAAACAGCGCCGATTATATTGGTGGAAAGAATAACCGACTTCACTTCATTAATACTGATAACAATAGTGGGTGCTTATGAATTTAATTACGGCAGGGAAATAGTTCTCGGAGTCGGGATATTTTTCGTATTAGTTCTTATAATAATCAGTAATAAAAACATCGCGCTGAAAATAATTAACGCTCTTGAAAAAATTAAATTTCTGAGGAAACATATTCTAAGTATTCATGAGGCGTATGAGAGTTCATATCAGATGCTTCGTCCTATGCCTTTAATATATATGACTGTGTTAAGTTTATTTTCTTGGTCATTCGAATGTCTGGGGTATTATTTAATTCTCATTAATTTCAACCTCAATGTAAGTTTTTTATGGGCAGCATTTAGTTATGGATTCTCAACAATAGTTGGTGCGATCACAATGCTTCCGGGCGGATTAGGAGTAACCGAAGGATCTCTCACGTTTTTAATGGTACAGAATAACTATCCTAAAGATATAGCGGTGGCATCTACTTTTATTGTAAGGGTTGTTACTCTATGGTTTGCTGTTTTTATTGGAATTATGAGCGTCACTTTTTATCAGAACAGATTCGGTAAAATTACCATAGAAACCGTATCAAACTAACCGACGGATGCTAAGTTTTATTAGACTGTATATTACTTTAAGCATTTTGCAGGAAAAGGCCCAATTTTCAATAGTAATATTAAAAAATGAGGAGGAAAACAGGCAAAGTTAAAGTTTATTTATCCGGATTTTATTCTTTTTACAAAAGCTAAAGGAAAAAATCTTACTATAATCCGGCAATAAGTAATAATTTTCTATTTTTTTAAAGAATAAGACGTTTATTGCGCCTGTACAATGTTAGTATTCTTGATTTTCAAGGGGGTGCTTGTTATATTCTCTTGTTAGAAAATTCCATAAAAAAGGAGTTAGTTATGTCTGAAAATAATGTAGGAAAAGGTATATTTTTAGGTCTTCTTGCCGGCGGATTACTTGGGGCAGTTGCAGGTATGCTTTTTGCTCCGAAGAGCGGTAAGGAGTTGCGTGATGATATCAGATCCCGTACCAACGGATATATGGATGACGCAGACAAATATATTGCGGATGCTAAAGACAAAGCAAAAGATCTAATTAATGAAGGAAAGAAGAAATCCGAAAAATTAATAAATGACGCAAAAATTAAATCAGACGAGCTTTTAAAAGATGCGGAAAAAGTCTTCGGAGAAGCTAAAGCTAAAGCTAATAGTACCATTGCCTCCGGAAAAGAAACTATGGATCATGAAGCATCGAAATTGAAAGACGCCGTAAAAGCAGGAGTTGACGCTTATAAAAATACTAAAAACACATAAGCTGTAATATGGATACTGTATCAATTTTTACCGTTATTCTTTTAATATTTGCTTCTGCCCTATGCATTTCGCTGGTTTTTTACTTGAATAGGATTACAAAAGCTATTTTAAAAATGGAAGAAAACGTGAACCGAATTACCTCGGAGGTAAAGCCTTTAGTCTCATCCTTTGTACAGTTAACGGAAAAGATTAATGATATAACGGAAGGGGCTAAAGACCAGGTAAATATGACAAAGGAAATAGTAACAAAAGTTAAATACAAAGTAGAAAATATATTAGAACTTGAAGAAAAATTACAGGAAGGTTTTGAGGGATCGGCATTAAACCTGTTGAAAAATCTTTCTGCAGTTGCTAACGGGGTAAGTGCATTTTGGAGTGCCTACAAAAAAAAATAAAATA
This sequence comes from uncultured Bacteroidota bacterium, assembly GCA_963739955.1. Classification (GTDB taxonomy): domain Bacteria; phylum Bacteroidota; class Ignavibacteria; order Ignavibacteriales; family Ignavibacteriaceae; genus FEN-1297. Next base: position 40,406 of record CAVUCX010000079.1, read on the forward strand.
ATATATATACATTTCATCTCACCTTAGAGTTAAGGAGGAATTCCCTTGAAAGAATATGGCGCAGAATCAGTACGAAATATTGCCCTAATCGGTCATGGTGGAAGCGGAAAAACTTCGTTATCCGAAATTTTACTCTTTACTGCCGGAGAAATTAACAGGATCGGGACAATTGCAGAAGGTAATACAACTTCAGATTACACACATAATGAAATAGAAAAACAAATTTCAATTTCCACATCACTGCTTCACCTCGAATGGAACAATACAAAAATAAATATACTTGATACACCGGGATATTCGGATTTTATAGGCAATGTTAAAGCTGCCATGAAAGTATGCGATACCGGGGTTGTTGTTCTTAAAGCCGTTGAGGGAATTGAAGTGGGCTCGGAGCATGCCGTTCAATTTGCGGATGAATATCAAATGCCTCTTTCAATTATCATAAATAAAATTGATAATGAGCATTCAAGATTTTCCGAAATCGTGGCTCAGGCTAAGGAACGGATTTCGCAAAATGCGGTTGTTGTTGCGTTCCCTGTGAATGAAGGTTTAAACTGTAATTCGGTGGTCGATGTTATAAATATGAAGCTTGTTTCTTACGGCGATGCCGGGAGTAAGAGTGTTAACACTGCGGATATTCCTGAAGAAGTTAAAGCTGCCGCGGATGAATACCATCTCGAGCTTGTAGAAAAAATTGCAGAGACTTCCGAAGATTTGATGAACAAGTATTTTGAAGAGGGTTCGCTTTCAGCGGAAGATTTGGACAAAGGTTTGAAGAATGCTATGGTAAAGAAAAGCCTGACGCCTATTTTTGCAATGTCTGCGTCAAAGGGAATTGGAATAAATAATTTTCTTGATTTTACTTCGAAGTATTTCCCTTCGCCATCCGACAGGGGAGGTGAGGAAGTAACGCTTAAGGACAGCGAAAATAAATTGATGCTTAAACCTGATGCGTCGGGAGAACCAGTTTTATTTATTTTTAAAACTGTTTCGGAACAGCATGTGGGCGAACTTTCGTTGTTCAAAGTCTATTCGGGTTCGGTCGCATCCGGTTTAGATATGGTTAATTATACAAACGGAAAAAGCGAACGTCTTAGCCAGCTTTCAGTATTAAACGGTCATAACAGAACGGATGTTTCTAAAATAAATGCCGGAGATATCGGGGCGGTAGTAAAATTAAAAGATACGCATACCAATAATACCCTCGCTTCAAAAAATCTATCCGTTACCGTAAAACAGATTGCATTCCCGGAGCCCGCTATTAATAGCGCAATTCTTCCTAAAGCCAAAGGCGATGAAGATAAAATTGCTTCCGGTCTGCATACGTTGCATGAGGAAAATCCCTCATTCAGTGTAAGATTTGATCCGGAAATTTCCCAGACAATTATTTCAGGTCAGGGCGAACTTCAGTTGAGCCTTGCGGTTAAAAGATTGAAAGAAAGATACGGCGTGGAAGTGGATATGATCGAACCTAAGATTCCTTTCAGAGAAACAATTAAAGGGCGGGTTGAGGATGCGGAATACAAACACAAAAAACAATCAGGGGGACGCGGTCAGTACGGACATGTTCACTTTAAGATGGAACCTCTCCCTCGGGGTACAGGTTTTGAGTTTGTTAACGCAATAGTGGGCGGAGTAGTTCCAGGAAGATTTATTCCGGCCGTTGAAAAAGGCATTATTGAAACAATGGGCAAAGGTGTTATCTCCGGAAATCAGGTGGTTGATATACGAGTGACTTTGTTTGACGGTACTTTTCATGATGTTGATTCGGATGAAATGTCGTTTAAGATTGCAGCTTCTCAATGTTTTAGAAAAGGCATGCTGGAGTGCAAACCCTGCTTACTTGAGCCTATTTACAACATTGAAGTAACTATTCCTGAGGAATGTATGGGCGACGTTATGGGTGATATTTCCAGCAGGCGCGGAAAGATAATGGGAATGGATTCGGACGGGCATTTCCAGATTATTAAAGCCCAGGTGCCGCTTGCGGAATTATATAAGTATTCGTCGACACTGAGAAGTTTAACTTCAGGCAGAGGCGCCTACAGAAGAGATTTCTCGCATTATGAGGAAGTACCGAAAGAAGTTGAATCTAAGATTATTGATGAATATAACAAAATGAGAGAAGAAGGTCATTAAAATTTCGGAGGCTGTCTCAACTCAGCGTGACATGATCCCGGCTTATGAGACAGCCTCTTTCATTATATTGAGGTAAAATGGAAAAAATGTGGTCCCCGTGGCGTTCCCAGTACATTGATTCTATAAAAGATAATAAAAAGGATAAGAAATGCGTCTTTTGTGCCATGTCGGAGAATGTTGCTGAAAGCAACGATAATTTGATTGTAGATGTTGGCAGGTTAACTTTTACGATTTTAAATTTGTATCCTTACAACAACGGACATTTAATGGTTGTTCCGTTTCGTCATACAAGTGATTTTTCCTCTCTCACAATTGAAGAAAGCTCGGAGATTTTTCAAAAACTTCAAATTGCAGAAAAAGCTTTAAAAATAATTGCGGCTCCGGAGGGATTTAATATCGGAGCTAATTTAGGTAAGGTCAGCGGCGCCGGTATTGATGAGCACATTCATTTTCACATTGTTCCTAGATGGAACGGCGACACTAACTTTATGCCGGTTCTCGGGAATGTTAAAGTAATTTCCCAGGATCTTCTTGTAACTAAGAATAAATTAAAAGAAGCTTATTTTAATTTATTAGATTCCAATCATAGCAGTTAGCTGTTGACTTCTTTTCCGCATCAAAAATATTTTCTTTCTTAAAAGTTAATTTATTTAACCTTTATAAGGAGACTTATGAAATTATTTCCTATTTACATATTCCTTTTCGCCGGAATGTTTGTTCTAGTCTCCTGTTCAAATAAGCACGAGGAGAAAAGAGGTCTTGTTGAAAAAGAGGGCATCTTGTACAGAATAGGAAGTACTGAACCGTTTACAGGCACTGAAAAAGCCGTTGAAAAAAAGAAAGTGGTTGAGTACGAAGTGGTTAAGGGTAAAAAAAACGGATATTTTAAAATTTCATTTTTAAACGGCCAACCGGAGATTGTCGGACAGATGCGGGATAATAAGAATGAAGGTCTTTGGAAATACTACTATCCCGATGGTAAACTTGAAAGCAAAGGGAATTTTAAGAATGACCTTCCGGAAGGAAAATGGTTTTGGTATTATCCCGGAGGGAATATCAGGGAAGAAGGGTTTTATACGAACGGTATTTCACAGGGAGAATGGATTACTTACGATACCACGGGTAAGATAAAATCAAAAACCCAGTATAAAGACGGTAAAAAGATGGAGAAAATAATTAAAAGTGTAACGGATAAATGACACAGAGACGAAAACTAAAAATAATTTCGACATTATTTGTCATCACAATTATTATCGCATTTCTTATCCCTGGCTGTTCTTCTTCGAAAGAATCCGAAAAAAATATAAGTAAAGAAGAGATTATAGAGAAGTCTGAAACGCCTGTTGTTATAAAAAATATTGAATTTGAGGAAAGTAATAAAATTAAGGCGCAGGATATTAAATCAGTTGATAAAATTCAGTTCGATATTAATTCTAATGGCAAACCCGTTAACGGTAAAAAAATAGCGCAGGTAAAATACAGTCAAGATGGCTATTTATCCGAAACAATTTTTTACGGAAAAGGCGGCGGATTAGAAACAAAGTATACATATAAATATAACGGGAGAGGAAACAGGATAGAAACAATTCGCTATAATTCAAAAGGAAAGCCGGATACAAGATTTTCTTACGAATATAATAAGTTTGGAAATAAAACCAAGGCAGTACGTTACGGCATAAGCGGAGGACTCGAAAATTATTATATATATCAGTATGACCGTTTCAGTAATTTAGTAAATGATATTTGGTATAAACCTGACGGCACTCTGGAATATAAAATAATCAACATTTACGATAAGGCAGGAAATAAAATTCAATCGGACGAATATAATAGGGACGGAGATTTGGCCATAACCGTTAAATATAATTTGGATAAAAAAGGTAATATCATCGATGAAGTTCATTATGATCCGGACGGCAACAAAACGGCTGTGGTGCAATATGTTTATAAATATTACTAAAAATTAAAAGTTCTCTTTCGGGGAATTTGGAAAAACTAATAAGAAATATTATTTTTGGAGACTAAAATTTAAGGGCCCGTAGCTCAGTTGGTTAGAGCAGCTGACTCATAATCAGCGGGTCGGAGGTTCAAGTCCTTCCGGGCCCACAAAAAGTGCGAATTCAATCGAATATCGCACTTTTTTATTTTTAAGAATTGTGAGCCTAGATACAAACCAACCTAAATTGATCTCATTTATACTGACTTTTATCCGTTTACTATGCCATTTACTATGCCATTTTTATCAGTAAAAGTATCTAATTTAATTTTGATAAAGCTGATATGTTTAAAGTAATTTGTTAGTTTTTTGAGGGAATCTTTTTCTTAGGGAGTGGAAGTTTGAATTTTAGGAGTTCGCTTTTCATTTTACCAATACTAATTTGATTATAATATCGATCTGTAGTGTTTTCATTTTCATGCCCAACTAACTTCAAAAGTGGCATTTTATTTTGACAAAATAAAAAAGACCAAAAGGCCATTGGTTATAACCCAAAATGGAAAAAGTTCTGCAATATTATTGGACGTATCAGAAGACCAATCAATGGTCGACAAAATAGAAGTTCTAGAAGATATAAGATTAGCAGAAGCGCAAACTGATGAAGGACTAGGGATCCCCGCAACATGAAATAAAGAAGATATATTCTAAGAAAGCCTAAATATATAGAATAATATACCGTATTGAGAATAAAAAGGTAAGTATCCTCACAATAAGAAATTTCAAACAAATATTACCCCAAAAAGATTTAAAATAATTGTGGCCTAACCATGCATTTCAACGCGACCGAGAGATCGCGCTTGGCAAATTCAAATATTTTCGGTAAAAGCGCTACGTTTCGGCGATATTGGCAAAAATTATCGGACTTAGCGATCGTTTATGAGATTATTGGCAGTTCAGTTTTATTCAAAATGTTCATTTGGAGCGGCACATTAAACGCCCCTAGGTATCACATAAAAGTTGTTCTATACATAAACGGTGGTTTTTATGATTAGATCTTCCTTCATTACAGTATCACTTACAGTCATGCTGTTTACCTTAGGTTTCGCATCAGTTTCTATGGCTTCAGTGCCGCAAGATACATTGAATATAGGCTTTGTTCTGTACACCAAAGGTTATACGCCTGGAACTCTGAGAAGGCCGGAGACTTCTACAAAGTATCGTGGATTACCAATGGCAAGGTCGTTGCCAGAGGTGTTGGTATGGAGGTCAAGGAGGGCATACTGCACTTGCTAAAGCAAGTTAAGTGCAGTTTGTTTAATCATCGGCAGTTGTTTTTATGCAGCATTCTTGATCTGGGGCGCGGGTTATTTGCAACGCCTAGAACGCACGGACAGTTTATGGTAAATCATATTAATAATTTGAATTATCTTTTCTAAACAATTAGGGAAGTATATGAATAATCGCATAATCCTTTTTTCGTCATAGTCTTTATAATCTTTGTATTCGGCATCAACGCTCTAAATGCTTGCACGGCATTTGTCATTCATCAGAAGAACCATTTACTTTTCGGACGAAACCTTGATTGGCCAACCGGAACTGGCCTTGTTATGATCAACCAAAGGAATCTTGAAAAAGTGGCCCTTGTTGATTTGGCCGAAAAACCTGCCAAATGGATTTCCAAATTCGGAAGCATCACGTTTAATCAGATCGGAAGAGACTTACCATACGGCGGTATGAACGAAAACGGCCTTGTAGTGGAACAAATGACATTAGATCAAACAGTGTACCTTTCCAGAGATAACCGATCCGGAATAGGTCTTGTCAATGGATACAATATCAACTGGATTGTAAATATATTAAGAGAACATTTAGAGCGGCAAGTTCCAATAGGAAAACTCTGCGAGCTGTATAATATGCACCCGAATTTATTTTACCTATGGAAAAAAGAACTCTTCTCCGGAGCCTTAGAAACGTTCTCAAAAAGTAAGAACAAGTGTCCTGTAACATAAATAAGTTGACGTTATTTTTTTAATATTTTGTATCAGAAAAAAGCGATGCCAATGAAGCTAAGTAAACAGAAAGTCAAGCAATGCAAAAGCTGATAAGAGGAAGAAACACAAGACAAAAAGTTGTTACCCGGGCAAAGATAATTGTAATGTTATCGGAGCGGGAAATAAAAGCAGCATAGTAAAACAATTAAATATTAACCGAAATACAGTTTATCTCTGGGAGAGAAAATATAGAACAGGCGGAATAGCAATTATATTGAGAGATGCTAAATGATTAGGTCCTTTCAGTAAGAATATAAATTAGCTCGAATAGTAGAGTTACCAATTAAAAATAAGGAAGGAAAATGAAACGCTTTATTTTTTCTGTGAACATGTGCTTAACATATTTTTTTCGGGCGACATTCCTATCAATAATTTTAACAATTTCCTGCAGCGAGCTTTCACCGGCTAAGGTTATTTACGTTAACTTCAAGGCTGCGGGAAGTAACAAAGGTTCTTCCTGGACTAACGCCTACACGGATTTGCAATCTGCATTACATGCCGCATCGCCGGGCGATTCTATTTGGGTTGCAGAGGGAACGTACTATCCCACTTCTACTACAGACAGTATATCGTTTCAAATACCGGATGGTGTAAAAGTATTCGGAGGGTTTGCCGGTAATGAAACCAATTTCAACAGCCGTGATTACAAAAAAAATGTGACCATTCTAAACGGAAGAAACATAAGTTATCACGTAGTCTATTTCTTAAATGCCGGAAGTTTAACTGCCTTAGACGGTTTTACAATTAAAGGCGGATGGACAGATACATTATCCTCGAGTTCGAGTTCTTTTGATAATAGTATTTTAGGAGGAGGAATTCTGATTGAGAGTACTAGCAGCCATACATGCAGCCCTATAATAGATAATTGTTTAATTAACGGTAATCATGGCTTGGAAGGCGGTGGTGTATGCATTTTAAGTGATACAGGCGGAAACAGCAGCCCAACTTTAAACCAATGCAATATTAGCGACAATGATGGAGGTATTCAACTAAATAACTCACAGCAATCTCAAGGCTCAATAGGAGCCGGAGTATCTGTTCTAAATGCCGGTACTACTATATTAAATATAACTAACTGCACAATTAGTAAAGATTCAGCAACCATGGGCGGAGGAATTGGTATTTTTAATTTTGGTATAAATACCGCTAGTAAAGTAATCGGCACAATAAAAAATTGTGTAATCAGCAATAATTTGGGGCTTGCTGAAGGCGGAGGAATAATAAATTTTACCGGAGGCACTTCATCAAATCCTTCAATTATCAGTGTAACAATAGACAGTTGCACAATAAGTGATAATAAGTCCGGTTCGGGCGGCGGTATCTTTGATTTTAATGTCGAGAACTCTCAGTGTATTCCTGTTTTTGCCAATTGTAAGATTACCGGAAATACTGCAATTCCTCTAACATTTGCGTCAAACCTTATACCGGGAATTGGGGGTGGAATTTCGAACATGGATTGCGGCCCGGGTCCCACTTTTACAAATTGCACAATAAGCGGAGATTCTGCTGTTTCAGGCGGCGGAATATCCAACCTAAACACTGCTGCATCTTCTAACGGGCAGAAGCCGTTTTTTACGCCGATTTTTACCGGCTGCAATATAAGCGGCAATTATGCAATTAATAACGGAGGCGGGATTTTTTCCATGTCACCCGGAGATACTCTTTCGGCAAGTTTAACCAACTGTATAATAAGCGGCAATTACGCTGATGCATCAGGCGGCGGTATTTACAATGTTGCCGACACCTCAACATATACTTCTATTTTAACAAATGCTGCAAGAGCAGTGGTCAATTCTAATATAACGGGTGCTTTAAGAGCAGTTGTAAATTCTAATATAACGAGTGCTGCAAGAGCAGTTATAAATTCTAATAAAATGAATGCAGCAGATGCAGTTGTCAATTCCAGTTTAATGAATTGTACTATTACCGGTAATTATGCCGGAGCACTTGGCGGGGCAATGTATAATCAGGGATCTGAAACGGGATTTGTGGGAGTTTGTAACACAACAGTAAAGAATAGTATTATTTGGAATAATGAGGCAAACCACAGCACAACTTCTGCAGATGCATCAGTAACCGATTCCTTAGATTTACCTGCTTTTTCATATAGTATCGTTGCTAATTCCAGAGATAATTCAGGCACTTGGATAGCTTCAATAGGTACAGACGACGGTCATAATATCGACAAAGACCCTTTGTTCAAAATAGCTCTTGTACCTTCTGATGACCCTTCGATAGGAGGAGATTTTCATCTTCAAGCCGCCAGCCCCGCTCTTGGGGCGGGCAGTCCTGCAACTGATCCCGGTGTACCTAAAACCGATATTGATGGAAACCCGCGTCCCATACCTTATACCGATACTAACATTGACATAGGTGCTTATGAAGAAGGTAACAATACTACAAATATAAAAGATGATGCATTACACGGGCCAAAGAAATTCATACTGGAACAGAATTTTCCGAATCCCTTTAATCCTTCAACTACAATTAAATATGATTTACCAAAAGCAGCACATGTAACGCTAAAGGTTTATGATATACTAGGCAATGTTGTTGAAACGTTGGTTGATAAAGAACAACAGGCAGGGCAATATCGAGTTGTATTCTCCGCCTTTGGCGGAAACTCACAACAACCAACAAACCACAACCAGCTTTCAAGCGGTGTTTATTTTTATAGAATGCAAGCAGGGGATTTTGTGCAGACTAAGAAGTTAGTTTTGATGAAATAAAACTTTATTTTTATAGTAAATAAAGGCTGCCGATTGGCAGCCTTTTTCTTATTTCTTCAACGACTTTATTAGGTAGAATAATTTTCCCCCACCCCCGCCAAAAAAAAATAATTTAAGGTCCGATTTACATCCCATAAATGAAAGAGGGCCTCTTGTCTGAGTTGAATTATTTTTTAACACTGCGAGGTAGATCTGGATGCCGTGGGGACAGCTCTTTATGAGGCTCCAAAGAAGTTCATCTTTGAAATTAAAAAGCGCGACATTTCTGCCGCGCACATTTCTAATTTAATTCCGCAGGATGCACTACCTGATCTGGAAGCTTGTCATAAGTTGTAAGTAAACCATCCGGATCTTTCTTTAATGTTCCTATCCTATTGTCGTTCGCCGGAGTTGATAGATTTTCAGCACTTAATGACCTTTCGAATTTCCACCCGGGAGGATTAACAAACATATTGCTCGGCTCATCTCCTTTCAAATAAGCCAGCCTTACAAATTTCCCGGTATTCTGATATTCCACATCTTGAATTACGATCCAATCTACCGGGCAAACTTTGCCTTGGACTTGGGACAAGTATGCAAAGTCGTCCTTTGTAAAATTCATAAGTGCTAGCGTACCTATAAAGCCATCGGCTTCTTACGCGCTTAGAAAACTAACAGCGTGTAAATTTCTGTCTGAATAAGTCGATTTGGTATGGAAGAACGCCCGGAAGACAATTGCGTTTCCCGGAAACCTTTTCTGTATTGTGATCTTTACCCTTAAAAGTATACACAAAGTTAAGCAACATCTGATTTAATTTCTTCCTGTTTTTCTTTCTCATTATTTTTTAAGAACTCTAACGGACTTAAATAACCTAATGATGAATGTAACCTTTGTCTGTTGTAATAGATTTCAATAAATTCGAATATTTCTGTTCTAGCTTGATCTATAGTCTTAAACTCTGTCAGATAAACCAGTTCTTTTTTCAATGTACTGAAGAATGTTTCCGTAACTGCATTATCATAACAGTTTCCTTTACCGCTCATCGATTGTCTGAACTTGTAATGGTCTAGTATGTTTCTCATTTTATTGCTCGTATACTGGCTTCCGCGATCCGAGTGGAATATTACTCCGGCAGCCGGTTTTCTGTTCATTACAGCCATTGTAAAAGCCCTTACAACTAATTCTGCTGATGGACGCTGACCTAATGACCAGCCGATTATTTCTCTGTTGTAGAGGTCCAGAACTACTGCTAAATACAGCCAGCCCTGTTTTGTCCATATGTAAGTTATGTCTGATGTCCATACTTTATTTTTACTATCAACGCTAAAATTACCATTTAGCAAATTCTCATTGAACTTAGCTCCGCCTTTTTGTTTTGTGGTTACTTTGAACTTTTTCTTTGTCTTTGAGAATATTCCGTATTTCTTCATCAGACGGTATATACGTTTCTTGTTAACCGGCGTTCCTGCTTTACGTATAGACTTGACTAATCGTAGTAGTCCGTAACGGCCTTTACTCAATTTATAGTGCTTTTTCAACAAAAGAAGAAATCTTTCTTCCTCAATTCTTCTCTGAGTATATATTCTTTTCTGCCAATGATAATAACCGGATCTCTTTATTTCCAATACCTTACAGAGCATAGAAACCGGGTAGTTTTTACTGTTATATTTTATGAATTGGTATTTCACTTCCCGTCCTTTGCGAAAAATGCCAAGGCTTTTTTTAAAATGTCACGCTCCATTTTTAGCGTGGCTATCTCTTTATCCCGTCTTCTTATTTCCTCTTGCTCCGGTTTTATATGCCCTTTGCCGGGGAAAGCATTCTGTGCATCTTGAAGGTATTTCTTCTTCCAGTTAAACAATGTGTTATCGCTTATTCCGAGATCTGATGCTATCGCTTTGACTGATTTGTCCGATTCCAGGACTAACTTTACAGCCGATATTTTAAATTCCTTATCATAACTTCTGCGGGGTATCTTTTCTGACATTTTATTTGCTCCTATATTTTTTCTTTTATAAATATAGTTGCTTTTCTCTTTGTATACTATTTGGGGGTCGGTTC
>CAVUCX010000080.1:0-34961 GCA_963739955.1 uncultured Bacteroidota bacterium
ATTCCTTGCACAACTGAGGCTTCCTGGCCAGTTCCTCAATTGCGCCGGCCATCGAAACAGAGTCATTCAGTGGAACCAAGAATCCATTTGTCTTGTCAACAAGCTCTCGGTTCCCGCCGACATCGGTCGCCACAACTGGGAGCGAGTGCACCATGTATTCCATAATGGCATTCGAAAACCCTTCGACCTCAGAACACAAAATGCCAATGTCAATTCGTTCTAAGTAGGCAGAGACGTTTTCTACAGCACCTTCAAAAAGAACGCGATCTTGAAGACCTAGACGCTCGACCTGGGCACGAAGACGAAGTTCTTCATCACCCTCACTGCGAAACAGGCATCTGTAATTCAGGTCAGGCGCATCTCTTCCTCAATCGCGACAAGGCGTCTACGAGCACTTTGTGTCGTTTTCTCCCGTGCAGATTGGCCGCGATGCCTATCCAGAGATCTGCATGGTACCTACAAAACACTTCCGGGCTTTCCTCCGAGGCCACCGACAAATCAACTCCATTGTGAACCACATGAACCTGGCTTTCACGCAGGTTGTTCTTTCCATGACAACTCGTTTAACTCCGTTTCCGTTTGTCAGCACCCCGTCCAGACGCCGCATGACAAATGGTCGAATCAATTCGTAAACGGTGTGGCTCCAGGGCATGTCACTTCCAAGACCGATGTCACGCCTGCTGGCAATGACCATTGGGGGGGAGGTAAGCCCTCGAGTTGCAAAAGCGAGGAAAAGCGAATCCTCAAAAAATGCCTGCAGGATGTCAAAATCCTCGCGTACGAAAAGTCGGCGAAGGCGATTCAAAAAGCCGGGGAACCCTAGATGGAAAAATCCCTTGTAATCCAAAACGATTTTTCGGCAAGGAACCTCGCGGTCTTCCAACCAAGGGGTAGACGCTAGGCATATCAGAACGGGGTCGTACTTGCTGCGGTCGAATCTCCTGGTGTTTCTTCCAGAACCTGTTTTTCCGTTCCCCATGTCGGAGTCAATACTATCAATAATAAAGCCGAGTTTGATCCTCTTGCGAGTCGGTATTATGGAATCCAGAACCACTAATTCGACCTCTAATAGAATTCTTCATGGCGCATGCCAGGGTAATAGATCTTATCACTGACGATTACCTATCGGCTTTCACCGATGATTGATGCAAAAAGCTCTTGATATAACTCTGCCTGTCTCTCAAACGTAAAAAGCCGCGTGACTCTATTTCGACAGGCAATTGCCTTGTTGTTCCGATCCATGTTGTCGTTAAGCATGTGTAGCATGCGTTGTGCCAGCTCAGAAGGGTCTCCCGACGGAACGAGGTAGCCTGTGACTCCGTCCTCAATAATTTCCCGGGTACCTCCGACGTCCGTTGCCACGATTGGGACGTCTGCAACAGACGATTCCAACAATACGTTTGGTAAACCTTCAGTATACGACGACTGCACGAACATATCCAAGCAGGGCAGAAACTGGTCGAAGTCCTTTCGGAACCCCACAAGGCGAACTTGGTCAGGAATTCCCAGTGAATCGATCTGCTGTTGGAGTGTGCCTCGGAGCACACCTTCACCGAAAACCGCAAATCCGACGTTGGGAAAGCGAGGTACAAGTTGTGCCGCCGCCTCGATAAAGACCGAAAACCCTTTTTCAGGGCTGAGCCTGCCATTCACCGATAATTAGTTTCGGCTTTGAAGGGAAGAATTCTTCCAGCCGCTTGCGGAAATCAGAACTGGGGCATGAAAACCGGTCGGACCGCACAGCATCGTGAATAACGACAATTTTATGGTTGGGAACACCGCCGCTTCGTGCCTTTTCCGCTTGGCCAGCAGATACGCAGACGACCCTATCCATCCAACGAAGTGCCCATTGATCGAGCTTCTCAAATACCTTGACGCGCAAACTTTGCCCTGTCCAGCCATGAGAAACCGAAACAATCGGTACGCCAAGTCGACGGGCAACGACCAGGCCGACAATATTCGATTTGTACCCATGGGGGCATATCATTGCCGCCCCTGCCTCCCGGACAGTTTTGGTCAGTTCGCGAACAGATCTCATGAGGCGCGGGTGGTCGTAACAAAGCGCAATGGATTCGAACCCACTTTTCCGTACTTCATTAATGAAATCGCGACACCGCCCCCCTTCCGCAAACGAAATGTAGATTGAGCGGTATGATTCGCGCATTTCGCGGCCCAATTCAAGCATCTGCCGTTCGGGTGCCGCAAAAACCGGGAAGCAGTTAGGTGTATTACGGCGGGAGACCATCCCCGGCACCGAAATCGGACTGCAAAGCGGTGCAGTGGATGACGTTGTCACGCAATTAGGATGAAATCGGGTTCCTGTTAATTTTCGGTCACTCGCTGAAATGCATCATTTTTAGAAGTATGAATAACGGCGCGGTTTGCCTCAGCTGGCGATTCTGAACATGGCAGTCAGAAAATGGGTTAATGTGGGGACGGTGCCCGTATTCTCTTTCGAAATCAAGGTAGTTGGCGTTTACTACCGTCAAGAATCTGACGAAGAACTACTTTGTTCGTTGATGAATTGCGGTTATGTAATTATATAGTACGGTCAGTATCGCGAGAAAGTTTGAAGGCAACGGATTGGGGCTTGCTCTGGTAAAAAAATATATCGAGCTGCTGGATGCTAAAATTTATATTGACAGCAAGAAAAACAAGGGCAGTACTCTTACCATAATATTCAACAACGGGTTTTTAATACCTGAAACGCCGGAATAAAAAATATTCCGGCGTTTCTTTAACATGTTATTTTGATTTAACGGGATAAGGTGGACGTTGGGGAAAAGAATACGGATTTTCTTTTATCTGTTTTAAAGCAGTTTGAATAGCTGTTTCAAGCTGCGGATCCTTACCTGCCGTTACCGAGGCAGGATCGTTGTCAATATAAATATCCGGATCGGCACCGTGATTCTCAATCCACCACTTATCTTCTTTACCGTAAAAACCGTTATTGGATTGTTCAACATGGCCGTTGTCTATAGTAGTCTGATTGTTTATTATTCCTGTTAGTCCGCCCCATGAGCGCACTCCTACAACAGTTCCTAACTCCCTGGCTTTGAAATCCTTAATAAAAGCTTCTCCGTCAGAGCCGTTATATTCATTTGAAATAACAACATATTTTCCGGTAGAGGTGCTTCCCGGATACCGGAAGGGGACCATATTTGCAAGAACATTATGAGCGACCATTTGGCGTTCGAGCTTATCAATCAAAAAGTATTCAGTCCATCCGCCGGAATTGCGTCTCATATCGATGATTATTCCTTTCTTATAACGAAAAGCACGCCAGAACTTATCGAATTCACCGATGCCTTGATCGTTCATCGCGTTGATGTGCATATAGCCGAGTTCGCCGTTGCTTTCTTTTAGTACTTTCCTGATATTCTCGGTAAGCCAGTTATTGTATCTGAGTGAAGGAGTATTCCTTATCGGCTCAATCTCATATGTTCTGGCATTTTGACCGGAAGGTTTATCATTTACAGTTACTTCGATTTTCTGTCCTTTGACTACCTGAAGATATTTGAAATAATCTTCGGGTATTTTTAATTGATGCCCGTTTATAGCGATAAGATAATCGCCTTGTTTTAAATTAATATCAGGTCTTACGAGAGGAGATTTAAGATTCAGATTATATTCGGTAGGACCGTATATCTTTTCGAATTTATAATACCCGGAAGCTTTGTCGGGAACCAGATCGGCGCCGAGCCATCCCGTATAAATCTTTGATTCCGGAGCTTTATTTATGCTGTTATCTCCGCCGTAAATATATGTATGCGATACGCTAAGTTCTCCAACCATTTGCTGCAGCACCCAATTCAACTGTTCGCGCGAGGTTATAAAAGGAATGTAGCTCCGGTACCTGTCGCCGATAGCTTTCCAGTTAAGACCAAACATATTCGGATCGAAGAAAAAGTCTCTATACCACCGCCAGGTATCGTTAAAGATCTGAAGCCATTCCTTTTGGGGATCAACAGTATAAGTCATATTCTCTAAATTTAAAGGAGTCCCGAGAGATTTTGATTTGAAAGCATCCGCAAAGGACGTTGTGTAAATATTCTTTTCTCTTTCCAGCAATAAGAAATTACCGTTTATCGAAGTATAATAATTCTTGATTTTCTCATTTAAAACAGTTTCTTTCTTGTCCTTCATATCAAAAATATGAAGATCCCACTTAGTAGTGCCTTTGGGTTTAAAGATCTCTTCGTACTCGTCCTCCGTAAATTTCGGAACGGAACACCACGCCACCATTCCGCTGCCGGCTTTCAGATAAAAATAATTTCCCGCGGGCACCGGTAGAGGATATGTTCTGGTTTCAATGCCTTCAATATCAATTTTAAATTTATCCGACGGCTTCGGTTCGTCTTTAACCGCGTCATCTTCAAAAGGAGGTTTTAACCCGGCCTGAAGTTGAACGGCAATTATTTGCTGAGGATTGGACTCAACGTGATTGTCTTCATAGAAGTCCATTTGAATATCGAAATTCCGGCTGGATAGAAAATATAAATATTTTCCGCCGGCGTCAAAGACAGGGTTTATATTATCGTAGAAATCATCGGTAACCGGATAACTTTGATTTTTATCGAGACTGTATAAATAAATAACGCTGTTCTTATTATAATGGACAAAGCTGTAAGCAATCCATTTGCTGTCGGGAGACCATGTATAATCGCTAACCTCCCAATAAAATTCGTCGTTTTTAAGCTGATCTGATTCGGCGAATTTATGAATTGTTTTTGAATCCACGTCGATATAAAAAAGTGCGAAGTTTTTATTGCCGAATAATATTTTTTTACCGTCCGGAGACCATAGAAGATGATAGTCGGTTCTATCCAGATTTTTAGTAAGCTGAATCCAATCTCCGCCTGAAATTTTTTGCATATATAATTCGTATTCACCCGTCTTATCGGAAAAAAACGCAACCCAATTTCCGTCTGGTGAAATCTGCGGGTACATTTCTCTTGTACCGGGAGTATTTGAAAGATTAACAGTTCTGCCGTCTTTATTTTCCGCAGGCAGAACAAATACATCGCCTCTTGCCTCTAAAGCAACCTCTTGCCCGTCATTTGAAATTGAAGCAAAATGAATGTAATCTTTCGGATTAATAACTCTTTCCTTTAGTTCCCATTTGTCCGACGGAATATTAATTTCGATTTGTTTGATATTTCCGGAGGCGACGTTCAAAATATTTAAATAACCGTCGTGCATAAAAACAATATTTTTCTGATCCGTTGACGGAGTCATTACATCGACATCGTCGTAATGAGTAATTTCCGTAATTTGATTTGAGGACAGATCTTCTTTATATAAATTGGCAATTCCGTTTGTTCTGTCGGAAACAAAATACATATCGTTCCCGATCCACATAGGGTAAGCATTTTTACCGATATATTTTGTTACCGGGGAAAATTTATTTTCTTTAAAATCATACATCCATATGTCAGGGTACCAGCCGCCTTTATATCTTTTCCAATAATAATCTTCCATCCCTTTTCTTACATAGAGTATTTTACTGCCGTCCTGAGAGAAACTGCAATCGACGCCTCTATCGAGAGGAAATCTTTCCGGAGCGGAACCTTCTCTATCGACAAAATAGAGATTAGGATCGCGCATTATAAAATTTTCCCAGAAAGATTTAAAGACTACTCTTTTACCGTCCGGTGTCCAGCATACTGTCATATCTCCGCCGGGGTTATAAGTAATTCTTTTTGGAACGCCGCCTTCGGAAGGCATCAGATATACGCTTGCCGGGCCGTCGTAATGCCCGGTAAAGGCAATCCATTTTCCGTCGGGAGAAAATTTTGCCGAATATTCAACGCCGGGTGCGGTTGTAATTCGAGTTGCTTCACCTCCGCTTGAGTTAACCAGCCAGAGATCACCTTCATAAGTGAAAACAATTTTGCTGCCGTGAATATCCGGATAAGTCATAAACCTTCCGTTCTGGCCTGCGGGAAGAATTTGTACCGAAAACAAAATCAGTACAATTAAAAAGAATAGATATTTTCTCATTACTGCTCCGAGTTATGAATAGAAATAAATAAGCTATAAAACCGAAACAAATTTTTATTTGAAATATCAAAATAAATAATCCCGGCAATAAAACTAAATTATAAACAATTTTGAATATAAAAGGGGACTATTAACTCCGATTAATCCTTTTTCCGATAATCTGGAAAATTCAGACTTAAGCTTCTCACAATTGCGAATTAGCAAATGTTAAAAGCTTTGAAAAATAAAAAATTCCGAATAATAAAAAGTGTGGTATATATGTTGTTTGTATAAAACAAATAAATTTTATATAATCTCAAAATTATTAGGCGTGAATATGGCACTCTGGATGAAGTTCAAAGAATTTGTTGTTACTTACGACATGGTCTTATTTTTTGTTTTAATAACCTTTGGCTGGGTTATACTTTATACATTTTTTATCCTTTTATCTATGCTTTTCTTCTCTCTATAATTTATTTTGCTGAGTAAGTTATTTAGCTCTATAGCCATATTATCCGAATATTTGCATAGTTAAACATTTCTATCTTTTAAAAGGATTATCCAATTCACAAAAATCCTCCGGTATTTTATAATTATATATTACCTGTTAAAATCGCAAAAATATCAAAAAAAAGCCCATTGATCGGGCGACCATGGGCTTTAACTCTTTTTCTCAAAAGGCAGGGGAGAACCTTTTGAAGAGTTGCTCTAAACTTATTGTTATTTGTAAAAAGTTGCAAATCAAAAAACGTTTTATAAATTGAATTGTGATATATTCAACACTGCTCAAAAATTTTCAAGCAGTAATAGTAGTTCCACCTAAAAGATCAAGAGTTTCATAGTATAAATCTGCTTTTGTTATCATAACCTTTTTACCTCCGCCTTCAATAAAATTGATTGCGGCTTTTACTTTTGGCCCCATGCTTCCGGCAGGAAAGTTACCTTCTTCATAAAGTTTTTTGATTTCATCTACCGATAAGTGTCTTAAATCCGTTTGATCCGGTTTTTGATAATTTAGTTTTGCACCGTCAACATCCGTAAAAATAATAAGTTCGGCATCAAGTTCAATTTCATTCTTTCCGGCGCGGTTTATCAGCAAAGTACCTAAAAGTGCCGATGCCAGATCTTTATCAACAACCGCCTCTACGCCTGAATATAAAACAGCCGGCGGATTTTCTTTCGAGTAAATCCTTTTATGTATTATTCCGAAATTGCTGTCGTAAATTTCAAAACCGTTTTCAATTCTGGGTTCTATTTTTATCACCGGTATACCGCCTCCGCCTACCGCGATAGGAATAATGCCGGACTTCATATTGTTTTCAATTAAATCAATTTCAACTATTTCCAGCGGAACCGGTGAGGGTACTACCCAACGCCATAATTCTTCGCCGTTGCCGTTGATTTTATAAAATTTTACTCTGTATCCATTATATACTTTCCTCAATGCATCTTCTTTGGTGTAAGAAGGTCCGATGAATTTAGAAGGATTTGAAAAAGCCGGATCGTTTGGACTTACAACAACGCGGCTTATTGTTTCAGCGGCAATCCTGTCAATACCTTCAATTCTTAATGCATTGGTTAATTGGGAAAGCATATAACCCATAGATCCCTGAGTGCCGGCATCGCATACGTCAAGCGGAAGAATATTATTTCCCTGTCCTGCATGCTCAACCATCAGGAGCATATTTCCCACTTGCGGGCCGTTTCCGTGAGTCAATATATAATAATCGTCAGGATTCTCTTTTATAATTCCTGCAAGCAAGGAGCATGTCTGTGCAGTACGTCTCCATTGCTCGGCAATATCCGGCATTAATAATTTCCCGGTTGTATGATCAACCCGACCGGTAGGGGAAACTTCATTTCCGCCAAGAGCAAATATTTTTAACTTTTTCTTCATAAATTGTTAAATTTAGATGTGAATATCTGATTGCAATCAGTTGTATGATTGATTGGTGCTTTCGAAATAATATCCGGTGTGTTTTATGTAATTATCGGCAATCATTACTATATAAACAAAATTAGTACTTATAATATGTATAAAATCTAACATAATTGCAATAAATATTCAAAAATGGTTGCCGATTATAAAACATCAATGACGGATATTATTCTTGGAAATATTATATTCGATCTATAGTTTATAAGAATTTACTTTGTCACGGATACAAAAATAAAGTAGAATTCTTGGGGAGTAATTTTGTCGAAATTGTCTTTTAAGTTTTCAGGATTAGTGCTGGCGGCGGGTTATTCATCCCGGATGAAAGACTGGAAGCCGGCGTTAAAAATCGGTGAGCTGCCGATGATTATATCTACCGTAAAACCCATGCTGGATCACTGCGGAAGCATTGTTATAGTCGGCGGTTTTAATTTCGAAAGATTGAAAAAGATCATTCTTGAAGAAGATTATTTTTCCAAACTTCAGAAAGAAAAAATAATCCTAATTGAAAATGAAAACTTTTCTGCGGGAATGTTTTCTTCAATAAAAAAAGGATTATTATATTCCGAACAAAACGACGGTGTTTTTATTACCCCGGGGGATATTCCGTTTGTAAAGTCATCAACTTATTCCAGTTTGATTAAGAATTTCATGTCGGATTTTGAAAATATGGTATTAATTCCGGTTTCAAAAGTTGACACAAATCCCGGTTCAGCTACGGATATGGTAAGAAAAGGTCATCCTATTTTAATCAGATCGGAAGTAATTCCTGAGATTATTGATAAACCTGATGATATGAGTCTCCGGAATGTTTTGGAAGCTTTTCCTTCCGGTGTTTGCAGGGTTAACGATTCGGGAATATTTCTGGATGTGGATGATAAAAAGGATCTGGAAAGAGTGAAACAGTTTAAAAGTGAAAAGTGAAAAGTAAAAAGTAAAAAGTAAAAAGTAAAAAGTAAAAATTTTTAGACATTAAATACTGATTTAATTTTAAAACCTTAAAAGGTGGACTAATGCTTGATGTTATCCGTACTCTCGAAAAATATATGAATGAAAATACTGCTTGTGTTGTTGTAACGGTTACAGGAGTCAGCGGAAGTACACCGGCAAAAACAGGTTTCAAAATGCTTGTTGATTCAAACGGATTAGTTACCGGGACAGTTGGAGGCGGAGGACTGGAACATTACGCTCTAAAAAAATGCAGCGAGCTTTTACAATCCGGCGAAAAATATTATACAGGAGTCTTTAATTTAACCGGAAGCCCAAATTCCGGTCCCGGTGAAACAAAAACCGAAGGTGATAAAAATATAAAAATAGATGCGCTCTGCGGCGGAGAAGTCACCTTGTTTTTCGAAGTTTATTACCGGACTAAAGCGATACATATATTCGGAGCGGGGCATGTTGCCAAAGCTTTAATAAACTTTGCAGCCGAACTTAAATATTTTGTTCACGTTTATGATAACCGGGACGAACAGCTCGACCAAATACCTAATTCCGGGTTAATAAAAAAACATAAAACTGACCTTACCAGCCTTAATAAAAATAACGTTAACATATCCGGTTCGGATTTTATTGTGATTGTAACTCACAATCATACAAATGATTTGAATGTTCTGGAATTCCTTTACGGAAATTACGGCAGCATCCGTTATATCGGCATGATAGGCTCGGTAAAAAAAGTTAAGGAAAGTACTGCCATCATAAAGAACAAATTTAAAGGGGATATTAAATTCGATAATTTATACGCGCCGATAGGTTTGGATATAGGCGGGGAAACACCCGCTGAAATAGCTCTAAGCATAATGGTTGAAATTCAGTCAATCAATTCAGACAAAGAAAACAATCATCTTCGAATTAAATATTAGCTCCGAAGATCCGATATTATTTTTTCCTTAAAATTTTATTATTAACTTGAATTAGATTTTTTCACTGTATACTTTAACGTTGTTAATTTAGTATACGGATTATCTCGGCCGGATTAAACAGGGAGCCGGGCTGAAAATACCGTTTTATTGTGTTATGCGAAGATAAAATTAATACTCCACATTGTAGGGGATATATTTATGAGCGGGAATCCAAAATCAAAAACATTTTCACGGCGCAGTTTCATAAAGGGCGTCGGCTCAGGTGTGGTCGGCAGTTACATGGTTGTACCGGGACTTTCACAAATTTCTCAAAAAATTATTGAAAAAACCGAAGGCGAAGATAAAGAAAAAGAACGGATTATCTTAAAAGTAAACGGGAAAAAAGTGAGCGTAATGGTAGAGCCCAGAACCACGCTTGCAGAATTATTAAGAGACCGGTTAAAAATGACGGGGACAAAGGTTGTATGCAATCAGGGCGAATGCGGCGGATGTACCGTGCTGATGGATGGAATGGCAGTTTACTCATGTCATCTTCTTGCAATGGATACGGCCGGACATGAAATTACGACAATTGAAGGTTTGATGACGGGTGAAAAACTTCATCCGATTCAGGAAGCATTTGTAGAACATGACGGACTTCAGTGCGGGTTCTGCACACCGGGACAAATAATGGCGGCCGAAGCTATACTTTTAAAAAATCCCAAACCTTCAAAAGAAGAAATTCTGGACGGAATGTCCGGCAATCTCTGCAGGTGCGCAGCATATCCGAATATTCTAAAGTCTGTACTCGCGGCAGCCGGAAATAATAATTAAAAACCTTTAACGGTTTAAGTTCAAAAAAAATTGAAAATAATATTAAAGATGGGGAGGATATAATGCCTCGCAAAATTGTTAAATCAAAAATCTTTTTCGAAGAAGATTATATTGAAACCATAGGTGAAGTATCTACTGAAAAGGTAAAAGACTGGGGAAATAATAAAGAGCTAAAAGTTGTCGGAAAGCCTCATTCGCGAATCGACGGATATGTTAAAGTAAGCGGAGATGCGGTATATACTTTTGATATAAATCTGCCGGGAATGACGCATGCCAAGATATTGGGTTCGCCTTTTCCCAACGCTAAAATTAAAAAAATCGACACCAAAAAAGCAGAAAGCCTGCCCGGAGTTCTTGCCGTACTGACCTCGGATAACTGCGAGCAGATACCGTGGTTTTATAACACCACTTTTATTTTTGACAAGCATGTCAGGTGCGTCGGCGATGAAGTTGCTGCGGTTGCGGCAGAATCGGAACAGGCAGCCGACGAGGCTTTGAGCTTGATTGAGGTTGAATATGAAGAATTACAATTCGTATCTACAATAGATGAATCTCTCAAAGAAGGGGCCGTAAAAGTACATGACTCCGGAAACATTCTGAGAGGCAAACCTTCCGAATACATGCGTGGAAATATAGACAGCGGTTTCAAGGAAGCCGACATCATACTGGAAGATAATTTTGATACTCAGGTTGTTGTTCACAACCCTACCGAAGTACACTGCAGCGCGGCAAGCTGGCAGGGCAGTAAATTAACAATATGGGATTCTACTCAAGGAGTATTTGAAATCAGAAACACTATCGCCCGGGTTTTAGATATGCCTGAAAGCGAAGTAAACGTAATTACGAAATATATGGGCGGCGGTTTCGGGAGTAAACTTGAGGCGGGAAAATATTCGATAATTGCAGCTTTGCTCGCAAAAAAAACCGGCAGGCCGGTTAAAATAACTCTTGATAGAAAACAAATGAACTTGATTACCGGCAACAGACCGGATTCAAGGCAGGCATTAAAAGCCGGTATAAAAAAAGACGGTACTTTAACCGCAATGACTCTCGAATCTAAGGCAGCAATCGGAGCATACCCGGCCGGAGGAGGATGCGCCGGACCGTTTATCCAGATTTATAATTGTCCGAATATAAAGGCCACCGAATACAGCGTATTTATTAATGCCGGCAGAGCAAGGGCATTCAGGGCGCCGGGACACGTGCAGGGCACATTTGCTCTTGAATCTTTCATAGACGAGCTTGCCGAGAAAGCCGGGATGGACCCGATCGAATTCAGAATGAAAAATTATTCCGATAACGATCCTGCATCCGGAAAACCTTACACATCAAAGCTGCTTAAAGAAGCTTATAAAAAAGGCGCGGAAGCAATAGGATGGTATTCAAAAAGAAAGGCCCCCGGCTCTGATTCCGGTCATCTTAAACGCGGAATCGGGTTAGCTACTCAGATATGGGGCGGATCTGGCGGACCACCCGCAAATGTAGTGCTAAAATTAAACCGTGACGGAAGCGTAAATATACTCGGCGGATCTCAGGATATCGGAACCGGTACTTATACTTTTATCGCTCAGGTTGCCTCGGAAGTCCTGGAAATTCCGATGGAAAAAATTCAGGTAACCCTTGGTGAAACTTCGGTGATACCTTTCGGCCCGTCCAGCGGCGGCAGTACAACTGCTCCTTCAATTTCTCCCGCGGTTAGGGACGCGGCAGAACAAATGAAGCAGAAACTTATTTCGGGCGCGGCGGCTGTTTTAGAACTGCCCGAAGAAAATCTTATATATGTAAACGGCGTAATATCCGGTAAAGAAGATAAAACAAAATCCATCACTATAACAGATATTATGAAGAATTTACATGAAGAGGTTATGATAACTAACGGAGCAAGAAATGAAAATCCCCATGGTTATGCTATAAATTCGTTCGGTGCTCAATTTGCCGAAGTGGAGGTGGATACCGAAACTGGTAAAGTGAAAGTATTAAAAGTTGTAGCAGCGCATGATATCGGACGAGTGCTGAATAGAAAAACTCTGGAAAATCAATTCCACGGCGGAATAATTCAGGGATTGGGATATGCTCTGATGGAAGAAAGAGTAATTGACGATAATACCGGTATAGTCCTGAGCACCAATCTTCATACATATAAAATTCCTACAATAAAAGATATCCCGGAAATCGAAGTAATAATTGTAAGCGAAGGAGATAATAAGATAAGCAATACCGGAGTAAAAGGAATCGGCGAACCGGCAATAATACCGACCGCCGGCGCTATTGCAAATGCGGTGTATAATGCTATAGGTGTGAGAATTAAAAGTCTGCCTATTACTCCGGATAAAGTACTGAACGCGTTATACAGTTAAAATATTAAACGAGCTTTAAGGGTGGAAATATGAATAGTTTTAAATATCAGCAGCCTAAAAAAATAAAAGACGCAAGCAATTTATTATTGCAAAATACCGGGTTGTCGCTGCCGTTTGCAGGAGGAACAGATGTTTTAGGTTTAATTAAAAATAATATTGTTAAACCCGGTAATCTAGTTAATCTTAAATTGATAAACGATATCGGGGATATTAGATACATCGCTGGAAAAGAAATCCGGATCGGGGCAACGGTAAAACTAGTTGAAATTGCTGAACATCCTGTTATAAACAAGAAATTTACCGTGCTGGCTCAGGCGGTAAAAGAAATTGCTTCACCCCAATTCAGGAATATAGCCACTATCGGAGGCAACTTATGCCAGAGACCGCGATGTTTTTATTTCAGGGGTGATTTCCATTGCCTGAGGAAAGGCGGTGATGTTTGCTATGCCGTTGACGGACAAAATAAATATCATTGCATAGTCGGCGGCGGGCCGTGCTACATAATTCATCCGTCGGATTCAGCGGTTGCATTGCTGGCTCTTAACGCAAAATTATCTATTTATTCTAACGGAAATAGCAGAATAGTTCCGGTAAAAGAATTCTTTGTTTTACCGGAAAAGGACTATACCAAGGAAAATATATTAAAACCGGGAGAATTAATAGAAGAAATTATAATACCCGAACCGCCGGAAGGCAGCATAAGTCAGTATATAAAATTTAAAGAAAGAGAAACATGGGATTTTGCGGTTGTCAGTGTGGCCGCTGTTGTTAAAAAATCCGGAAATAAAATAGATTCAGGATCGGTAGCTTTCGGAGGGGTTGCGCCAATTCCCTGGCAGATAGACGAATTAAATAAAAATTTAAACGGACTAAATGCAACGGAAGAAGAACTGGGGAAATTTTCAAAACAGTTTTTTAAAGATGCGGTCGCACTCGAAAAGAACGGTTATAAAATTCCGCTTGCGAGAAATTTATTGAAACGGATATTGTTAGACCTTACGGCATAATTAAAGAATAAATAAAAACCAAAATGAGACCGTTTCTAAAGTATAAACTTTATGTTCTTAAAGTTTAAGCGGTATAAGAAAAACAATTTTATCCGCTTATTAGGTTTATATCGGTTTAAACTCTCCCTTCGTAATTCTCTGTTATCTGCTTATGAGGAGGTCTCACCTTTTAAGAAATAATAATTATCAGTTTTAATCAAAAAAAAAGCCCAATGATCGGGCGACCATCGGGGCTTAGTTCTTTTATTTCAAAAGGCAGGGGAGAACCTTTTGAAAGAACCGATACTAAACTAACCTTTGATTAAAATACTTGCAATAGGAGAATGCAACACTTTTTTTTATTGTGACATAAACAACAAAAAAAATAAATTATTTCATGATAACGTAACTACATTAATGCTTTTTTTGAACTGTTGAATCATATTATTATCTTTTTAAAAAGCGGAAATAATAAAAAGAGGAATTCAAATGATTTTTGATGAGAACAGCCCACGGCCCGAAATACAATATCCTTGCGAATGGGCTTATAAAATAATAGGCACTGATGTAAATTTAATTCTGACCGCAATTGAAGAGGCGGTTTTGGGAATGAAGTATGATATTTCACCTTCAAACATAAGTAAAAAAGGAAATTATTTTAGTTTAAACCTAAAACTCGAAGTACCGAATGAAGTTATCCGGAATATAATCTACGAAAAACTTGAAAAACAGCCCGGTGTTAAGATGGTATTATAAATTCTTTATATAACGGTTTATGTTGTGCTCAACTAATCATTAATTATTTATGCACAGCTTTACAGAAGAAAATATATATGATGCTGCTATTATCGGAGGCGGACCCGCGGGAGCGTCTGCGGCTTATTTTTTATCCGAAGCGGGCATGAAGGTTATTCTGTTTGAAAAACAGTCCTTGCCGAGATATAAAACTTGCGGCGGCGGAATTATTCAAAACGTCTCTTCTATATTACCTTTCGGATTTAATGAAGTAATAGAAAATTATTGTTTTAAAGCTGAGATATACGATCATAAGGCAAGACTTAATTTCTCAGCGAACCGGGATGCACCTATTATTATGATGGTAATGAGGGAGGATTTTGACAATTATCTCTTATCGATGGCTAAAGCTTTCGGTGCGAAAATTATGGATGAAACGGCTGTTTCGGATATTGATTTCCTTTCTGATTATGTAAATGTGTTAACATCAGCAAATCAAATAAAAACTAAGTTTGTTCTGGCTGCTGACGGCGCTGCGGGAACGGTATCGCAAAGAATAGGAGTAAAAAATAACGTTACGAAACTGCCCGCGCTTGAAGGGGAAATTCATGTTAATGAATTGGATTATGAAAAATACAGAAAGTCTGCCAGGTTTGACTTTGATATAATCCCTTTCGGTTACGGCTGGGTTTTTCCGAAGAATCATCATCTATCCGTCGGCGTTGTCAGGATGAAAAAGGGAAGCGAAAATCTTCACCTTATGCTTGAAAAATACCTGGAAGTCCTGGAAATTAATGAAATTGTTAAAATGGAAAAGCACGGTTTTTATATTCCCATAAACAACGGATTAAAAAAATTTTCTACCGGAAGAATACTTTTAACCGGCGATGCGGCAGCGCTGGCGGATCCGGTTACCGGTGAGGGAATTAGCAGCGCGATATTAAGCGGAAAACTCGCTGCCGAGGCAATTATTGAAGGAAACTCCGAAAAGTCAAAAGTAAGCAAAATTTATAATGAGAAAATTAAGACGGCTATTATAAAGGAACATTTCTATGCCGGAATTATTTCGGAGCTGGTTTATACTTTCCCTAATATTCGAAAATTCCTATTTAAGAAATACGGTAAAAATCTTGTTGAAATAATGACGGATATTATTACCGGTAAAAAGATGTACAGTAAAATAGTTACTTCCCCGAAGAACTATATGAAATTAATTAAATACTTTTTCAGGAATAATAAGGCTTTTTAAATTTTCAAACGACTAAATTTCCGGTGAATTTATAATCTTTAATTTTTACGAAATAATTTTTTTATGCTGGAAAAATTCAAACACATAATTTGGGACTGGAACGGCACACTTTTAAATGATGTCGAACTTTCGTTGAGTATTATAAATAAAATATTAGCGGACAGGCAGCTCGGTCAATTATCTCTAGAACAATACCGGAACATTTTTACTTTTCCGGTAAGGGATTATTATAAAGTTGCCGGTATCGATTTCAATAAATATCCGTTTGAAGAAGTTGGCAGAGAATGGATTGAAGAGTACGAAAGACGGCGGCTTGAATGCACGCTTTTCAGCGGAGCAGAAGAAGTACTTACAGCCGTAAATGAAAAAACCGGCGGACAGTCTATATTATCCGCTTATTCTCAAAACTCACTGGTCGAAATTGTACGTCATTTCGAACTGGAGTTTTATTTCCGGCATCTTACGGGACTCGATCATATCTATGCAACCGGTAAAAAGGATTTAGCCAAAAGTTTGATAAAAAAACTGGAAATTAAACCGGAAGAAATTCTGCTTGTCGGAGATACTATACACGATTATGAAGTTGCCGCAGATACCGGAATAAACTGTATACTGATCTCGGGCGGGCATCAAAGCCGTGAAAGACTGCTGGAATGCAATGTCCCTGTATTAAATAACCTGCAAGAGCTGCTCGATTTTTAATCATCTCCGCAAAAGGCTAAATTTACTTCCCTTTTTGTTTGATGAATCCGTATTTCTTTATATGCTGATAAGCCATTATGCCGACAGCCGTCATTTGAGCTGCGCCTAAAATTTCTCTAAAAATCGAAAATTTTTGAGAATCCATAAATTGAAGTCTTAAAGGAGCCAGCAAGTTTTTCGATACGGCAGGGGAAATAAATTCATTATCGTTTACATTATTAAGGGAACCGAAGGTTCTCGTCCATATGTTACCGTCAAATGATAACATATGAAGTTCAGGAGTATTCCCCAAAAACTCAGGATCATTCGGAAACACAGGCGAAAAATTATAAAAGGATGAATCTTTTTTTGTACCTGCTTGCTGATAATTATTATCCTGTGCAAATGTTCCGGATATAAATAAGATGACAAATAATATTAAATAAATAATTGGTTTCATGTATGTTTTGTTAACTATGAAATTCGGGCAAGAGTTTTTCGGTTATAACCCGATAAAAGGCAATTATTAAATGCTACCGAATTGAAATTTCGTAATCGGATTATAATATCCTGAAAATTAAATAAAATTGAAAGACTTTTTTAGCTATTCAAATAAACGACAGAATGTTTCGAAAAAAATAATTCCGGCGGCAGTTAAAATTATCGGTTTGTTTAGGAATAATATATTAAATTATAGAAGAGGATTTATCTCAACTAAAATTTTCCTTAACAAATAGGTGAAATTTTTCGCGAGGGGGTACAATGAACGATTCTTCAATTGCGTTAGAATCGGGTAAGAATAATATGCCCGGTTCATCGCCGAAATATAATGAAATCTATTTCTATACAATCGGCATTTTAGTCTTATTCTCCTTGTATATCCTGAGCATTTTTCATTTTCTCCTTTTTCACAGTCTTGCCGAGGGATTCAGTATTGTTATAGCTTGCGGGATTTTCATGGTAGTATGGAATTCACGTCAGTTTATAGATAATGATTTCTTTATAGTAGTAGGTATTGCTTATCTTTTTGTTGCTTTCATAGATCTTCTACATATGCTCGCGTATAAAGGATTAGGAGTATTTCCCGAAGGCGGAACAAATTTACCTTCTCAATTATGGATTGCTTCAAGGTATTTGCAGGCCTTTACGCTTTTGATCGCTCCGTTTTTTATACGAAAAAAAATTAACGTTAAAGCTACATACACGGTTTATTTTGTCTTCACATTTTTGCTGATTTTGAGTATTTTTTTCTGGAAATTCTTTCCGGTAAGCTATATTGAAGGTTCCGGATTAACTGCATTTAAGAAAAACAGCGAATATGTAATTTCGGCAATAATGGTCGTTTCAGTTTATTTACTTATACTAAGAAGAAATGAGTTTAATGATAATATTTTTGCCCTGGTTATTTCCTCGATAGTCTTAACAATTATATCGGAAATATTTTTTACTCTTTATTTTTCTTCGTACGGTACTCTGAATGCGCTCGGGCATTTATTTAAGATTGTTGCTTTTTATCTTTTATATAAGGCAATTATTCAAACAGGCTTGAGGAATCCTTACGATCTGCTGTTTCATCGTTTAAAGCAAAATGAAGAAGCTTTGCAGCTAACCAGGTTTTCCATCGATAATGCGGACGATCTGATTATTTGGATCCGGCCTGATTGTTCCATTTCCGATGTCAACAATACAACATCGGAAAAACTGGGATACAGCCAGGATGAGATTTTAAAAATGCCTATTTTTAAAGTTGACAGAAATCTCAGCAGTATTGATTTTAAAAAAATTTGGAAGCTAATAAAAGATAAGGGTACTTATACAGCCGAGCATATCTTGAGGAAAAAAGACGGATCGGAATTTGAAACAGAAGCTGAATTCAATTATGTTAATTTCAGCAATGAGGAGTACTGCTGCGCATTTCTAAGGGATATTACCGAAAGGAAAAAAGTCGAAAATGTACTTCACGAGAGCGAGCAAAGATTCAGAATTCTTGCCGATACCGCGCCGGTATTGATTTGGATGTCAGGCACAGACAAGATGTGTACGTATTGTAATAAAACTTGGCTCGATTTTACAGGACGGAGCTTTGAGGAAGAACTCGGAGAAGGATGGACTGAAAGTATTCATCCTGAAGATAAAGAAAGGTGCATGAAAATATATCTCGATAATTTTGAAGAAAGAAAAGAATTTTCACTTGAATACAGGCTTAAACGGAAAGATGGCGATTACAGATGGATACTTGATACCGGGGTTCCGAGATTTACCGCCGGTAAAGAGTTCTTGGGTTATATCGGCTCAAGCATGGATATTACGGAACAAAAAATATATAGGGAGCAGATAGAAGGATCTCTTAAAGAAAAGGTAGTACTTATAAAGGAAATTCATCATAGGGTCAAAAATAATCTACAGGTAATTTCAAGTTTGTTCCGTTTACAGTCGGTTTATATTAAAGACAAAGAAGCTCAGGATATTTTTCTTGAAAGCCAAAACAGGGTTAAGTCGATGGCTTTGATACATGAAAAATTGTATTTATCAAAAAATCTTTCTCACTTGAATTTTTCACAGTATATTCATGAATTAATTACAAGCATTTTAAACTCATATAAATTCAATTCAAATATGATTGATGTCGTAATAAACATAGATGAAATAAATCTAAATGTCGATACTGCGATAAATCTTGGGCTTATCATTAATGAAATAGTTTCAAATACTTTTAAACATGCTTTTCCCGAAGGAAAAGGATACGGAAATCAGAAAAGTAAGATTTTTATATATTTAAAAGCCGGTAAAAAATATTATACGATTATCTTAAAAGATAACGGAATCGGTTTCCCGGAGAGTTTTGATATTAATAATTCGGAAACGTTGGGACTTCAGTTAGTCACTTCGTTGATTGAACAACAGAAAGGGGAGTTAAGGTATTTTAACGATAACGGAGCGAATTTCGAAATAACCTTTCCTAATCAGGACGATATAAAAAGAAAAGAAAAGTGATTTTACTCGTATCTGAAGCTGCAGATGACAACAACTAAAAGGTTTTATATGAGAATTAATTTTAATAATAAAGGCTTGTTCTTCCATCTAGTATTTGTATTGATGCCTTATATTTTTATTTTTTCTCAAGCCCCGCAAATCCAATTTGAACATCTTCATTCCGATGAAGGGCCCTCTCAAAGTTTAATTACCGCTATTTATCAGGACAGCAAAGGTTACATGTGGTTCGGAACTTATGACGGTCTTTATAAATACGACGGATATCGTTTTACGGTTTACAAAAACAGAGCTTTTGATACAACTTCCATTCCGGGCAATTATATCCAGTCTATCATTGAAGACCATAAAGGTGATATGTGGATCGGGACTCAGACCAGCGGAGTTTCGGAATATAACAGAACAAGTGATTCTTTTACAAATTATACACACAATCCGCGTAATAATAATTCAATTGCCGGAAACAAAATATGGTCCCTGGCCGAGGACTCCCGCGGCTCCATTTGGATAGGAACTTCACAGGGGTTAGATAAGTTTGATCAGAAGAAAAAATTATTCACTCACTTCACTCATAAGAATAACGATTCTACAACTTTAAATAATAATGCCGTTAATTCTATCCATGAGGATAAAGACGGAATATTGTGGCTGGGTACTTTCGGCGGCGGGTTGAATTATTTAAATCTTAACGATTATTACAAAACCGGTAAAGCAAAATTTCATTCGATTTATTTTTACCGGGATAATTATGAAGTCTCGGGTATAAACAGAATAAAAGACATTTATGAAGACAGCACCGGATATTTATGGTTGGCTACTTACGGCGGTATTATAAAGTTTAATAAGAAATCGGAGAACTATAATATATACGTACTTAAAAATAAATATGATAATATTCCGAATCAAAATGCCTTATTAACTCTTGTTGAAGATAAAGAAGGCAGAATATGGGCGGGAAGCCATAATTCAGGACTTTGCATGTTTGATAAGACAACCGGACAATTCTATACGTACGAAAAAACGCCGAACCCTAACACCAGTATAAATGATATTTATGTCCCTTCTTTATTTATAGACCGGACAGGAATATTGTGGGTGGGCACAGGCCGAGGAATAAATAAAGTGCTGCCGTATTACGATAATTTTGAAAACCTCAGCAATAATCCGTCTGATCACGCAAGCTTAGGTTCGAACGAGGTTAATACTATATTCGAAGATTCATCAGATAACATCTGGATAGGCACTTGGGGAGGCGGCTTAAGTAAATTCAATCAAAGCAGCCGGACATTCAAAAATTATAAATACGATAAAAATAACCGGTACAGTATTCCGGACAATACTGTCTGGTGTATTTGCCAGGCACCGGATAAAAATTTATTGATCGGAACTTATTCGGGGCTGACTAAATTCATCGTAAAGAAAGGTATTTTCATCAGAGATTATCTTAAAAATGCCAAACTTACTCACTATAATGTTTCAGCGGTATTATATGATAAATACGGCGATCTATGGGTGGGCACTTACGGGGGCGGATTAAACAGGCTCAAAAAGGGAACAGATAAATTCGAGTATTACCAATATGATCCGAAAAACAGCGAGGGTATTAGCGATAATTTCATTACAACAATGTATCAGGATAAAGAAGGTACTCTCTGGATCGGAACTCATGCGGGAGGGTTAAACGCCTTTAACAGGGATAATAACACTTTTAAAAATTATCAATACAATCCCAAATCCGAATTTTCTCTGAGCAATAATAATATAAGATGTATAACGGAAGACAGCACGGGTGATCTATGGATAGGAACCTGGGGCGGCGGACTAAATATGTTCGACAAAAAGCAGCAAAGGTTTTATCATTATACCGAGAAAAACGGACTGGCAAATAACCTGGTATTCGGTATACTTGAAGATAATTCGGGAAACTTGTGGATCAGTACAAATAACGGACTTTCAAAATTTACCAATAAAACCAAGTCATTCAGAAACTTTCATGAAGAAGACGGCATAGGCGGTGAGCAGTTCGGTTACGGCTATTTAAGGGCCTCAAACGGACTTATGTACTTCGGCAGCCTGAACGGATTAACTATTTTCAATCCGGACAAACTTACAATGAACACACATATACCGCCGGTTGTTATTACGTCTTTTAAAAGATTTAATAAGGCGATAAATTTTAGGAAAGAATTGCTTAAATATAAAAGGATACAGCTGGAATATGTAAATAATGAATTCACCGTAGATTTTGCGGCGTTGGATTATACGCGTCCCGCAAAAAATAATTATGCTTATAAACTTGACGGCTACGACAAATTCTGGACTTATTCAAAAAATGTTCATTCAGCTCATTACACGAATCTCCAGCCGGGATTTTACAATTTTCGGGTAAGGGCATCGAACAATGACGATTATTGGAACGAAACCGGTGCAAGCATTATAATTGAAATAGTACCGCCGTTCTGGGATACAACTTGGTTTAAAACATCAGTCATATTATTGCTTTTACTTCTTATTTATGCAGGATACAGGATTAGAGTTAAGACAATCGCGGCCCGAAACGAAATGCTGGAAGAACTTGTAGGAAAAAGGACCGAGCAACTTGAATCCGAAATATTTGTAAGAAAGAAAGCAGAGGAAGCGCTTATTCAGTCGGAAGAAAAATTAAAAATACTTAATGCCAATAAGGATAAATTCTTCTCCTTGATTTCGCATGATCTTAAGAGTCCGTTCTTTTCTTTGCTGGGATACGGTTCAATACTTGAGAATGATTTTGAAAATTTTTCCAGAAATGAAATAAAGGACGTAATCGTAGGTATGAATGTACTTATCAGAAAGGTATCCGACTTAACGGAAAATTTACTGCAATGGGCGAAAGTGCAAACCGGCAGAATAAGCTTCGAACCGCAGAAAATTGACTTAGTCAAATTAATTGAGAAACCGATGTCTGTATTGATGTTAAGCGCCGAAAACAAGGAAATAAAAATAGAAAACAGTATCAGTCCCGATTGTAAGGTAGAAGTTGATGTTAATATGATTAGTTCCGTAATACAGAATTTAATAACAAATGCAATTAAATTTTCGGAACCCGGCAGTAAAATTTCGCTTTGCTGTAAAGCCAGCAACGGGATGGCCGAAATTTGCGTAAGCGATACAGGTGTGGGTATTAGCGACGATAATCTTAAGAGGCTTTTTAAAATTGAGGAACAGTTTACAACCAAAGGCACCAAAGAAGAAACCGGCAGCGGGCTGGGATTAAATCTTATGCAAAGAGTTCGTGGAAAAACACGGCGGCCGTATTTGGGTTGAGAGCAAGGAAGGAAGCGGAACGAAATTTAAGTTCACAGTACCGATGTCACAGTAATTCTGGCGCCATAATATCATAATCTTATTTTTATTATTATTGTTTTCAATATTCAGCATTAGCTAAGGGAAATATGAGCGATAAGAAATCGGCTTCAACATGGATGATGCACCTGCAGGACGAAATAGATGCCGCGTATTTATACAGGATACTTGCCGGACAAATAAACGATGAAAAGCGGAAGGAAATTTATTTAAAACTGGCTTCCGTTGAAGATAAGCATATTGCCATCTGGAAGGAAATGATAGAAAATAATAAGGTAGTAATTACTGCCGTTAAACCCTCGTTCAAAGCAAAGATGATGGTATGGGCATCCAGAAAATTCGGTTCATGGATTTTGTCTAAAGCGTTGATGAACGAAGAGGCAACAGAAGTAAAATCGTATATGGGCCTTTATAATACGACTAGCGATAGTTCAACTAAATCAATAGCTCTCAGACTGGCGAAAGATTCCGCGCAGCATGCAGGAAAATTAATGTCAATTAAAGGCACTAATGATGAACCCTGGCACCGCTCTGAATCAGGCGGACTTCTAAGAAATGTTGTTTACGGATTTAATGACGGTCTGACCGCAAATTTCGGTCTGATTGCCGGAGTAATAGGCGCCAGTGTTGCTCCCCATATTATTTTAATATCCGGAATTTCGGGTATGCTCGCGGATTCATTGTCGATGGGTGCTTCCGGATATCTTGCCTCAATAAGCGAGAAAGAAGTGTATGATCACGAAAGGGAAATGGAAGAAGAGGAAATTCTGCTGATGCCGGAATTAGAAACCGAAGAACTGGCTCTTATCTACGAAGCAAAAGGAATGAATAAAGAGGATGCGCAGTCCCTTGCTGTCGAGCGGATGAAAGATCCAAAATCAGCATTGGAAGAAAAGGTAAGGGAAGAGTTGGGAATCGGCGAACAAAATATCAATCCTTTAAAAGAAGGGTGGATAACGGGAACCGCCACTGCGGTGGGAGCAATTATTCCGGTATTACCGTTTTTCTTTTTCAGCGGTGCTCCGGCGATTTGGATAGCGTTCATAATCGCGATGCTTGCTCATTTCGGGGTCGGCGCCGCAAGAAGTTTTTTCACCGGAAGAGGCTTATTCAGAAGCGGTTTTGATATGTTTGTAGTGGGATTCGGTATCGCCGCTATCGGGTATTTTATCGGCGAGCTGATAGCCGGAGCCCTCTAAAATTGCGGTGCCTACAATTCATTAATAGTAAAAATTACCCGCGTCGTATTTATCGCCAAAGTAAAATGTTCTCTTTATAATTCCGGGTATATAACTTTGGAATTTTCGGAAACCCGGTACTTTAATTCTAAACTCTAAAAAATGCTGCCTGATAATTTGTTCACCAGGCGTTTTGATTAGATTTCCAGGCGCTTTTATTTCCTGCGGAAGCTCAAATCCTTTTAATTTCAGCTATTTATATCAATTCCCCCCATGGCACGATTTTGTAAATATCGATTTTACAATTTATTGGGAAGTAATATTTAAAATCGATAAACTAAAAAAAAGGTGTGTCATGAAAAGAATTTTTCTGTTAGTTGCGATAATTTTTTTGACCTCATTTGCAGGGAGTTTCATATTCGCACAGCCCGCGGCGCCGAATAATTTGACGGCGATTCAAGAAAAGTGGGAAAATTATACATTTGTAAAATTGGAATGGAAATACTCCAATATGACGATGCTGCGGGAAAATAATACCTTTTTTAATATCTACAAAAAAGAAGGTGTAAAAGGAGATTCCGGGAAATATAAATTAATGTTTATGCGCCTCAGGATGGACGAGTGGATGCAAAAAGCAATGGGAGCAGCTTTCTGGAACGATAAAGAAGTTCAAAGCGGCGCAGCTTACTGCTATTTTGTAAGAGC
Source organism: uncultured Bacteroidota bacterium (assembly GCA_963739955.1). Lineage (GTDB taxonomy): Bacteria > Bacteroidota > Ignavibacteria > Ignavibacteriales > Ignavibacteriaceae > FEN-1297. The sequence goes on from CAVUCX010000080.1 coordinate 24,824, forward strand.
CGTTAATTTGCACGGCGAAAGTAAATCTTCCGATACGGTGCAAGTAACGATAGACTCATTAAAATCAATAGCTACATTAACCGGAACTCTAACCAGTTCTGCCGACAACAGTCCGGTTATCAACGGTAAAGTTTCGTTAATTCCTATTTTCGGATGGGGAGTTAGAACGACCCGCACCGATTCAAGCGGTCATTTTATATTTCATGTTATTGCCGGAAGTTATATTGTGCTTTCGAATGCTCCCGGATTTTACGGCGAATATTATGACAACGTATATAAAATATTTAATGCTACAATGTTAAATCTAGGAAATTCTGATAGCGTAAACATAGATATCTCGCTGACTCCCAAACCCGTTCCTCAAAAATATATGTTGAGCGGAACTGTTAAAGATTCGCTCGGGAATCCGGTTATGGCGAAAATTGAAGTTTTCAGCATTTATTGTAACGCGTTCAGTTATAAATATTATCACGGGGTAACCGACAGCGCAGGCAATTATTCCGTGCCGGTACATAACGGCGATACGGTTATTGTTTTCGCCCATACCAAAAATAAAGATTACTACTCACAGTTCTACAACGGCAAGACAAATTTTTTGGACGCTGACAGAATAGGAATAAGCGGCGACATAAATAATATTAACTTTGTTCTTCAGCATAAAATTACATACGCGAACGGCATCAGCGGCACTGTTATGAATACAGACAGCATGGGAGTTTCCTCAATCGTAATTGCGGTAAGATTAGGTGATATTCTTCATCATAAAAAATACGCGGTAATAACCGATTCACTCGGAATGTATAATTTCACAAATATGATTCCCGGGAATTATATTTTATTGGCAGTTCCTCAGGACGGTTATAAACCAACATTCTTCAAGTACGACGGTACCGAAACTCTTCACTGGAAAGATGCCGACTCGGTTGCGGTTTCCTCAACTTCATTGGAAACCGGTATCAACTTTAACGTAATAGCGCTTCCTGATTCCGGAGCTGCTTCAATAAAAGGGTATGTAAAGGATCAAAACGGAAATCCGATGGCCGGCGCGATTGTTTCAGCATATGACGATAACCGGCAGGCTTACTCATTTGGTATTACAAATCAATTCGGACAATATACCATTGCCGGTCTTATTCCCGGTAACTATTCGGTTAGCTCGGATCTACTCGGATATACTTCCGATCAGACAAGCACAGCGTCGCTTGATTATACTTCGACAATTACCTCAACCGCGTCCTTCACAATGACTCCTGAAAAAGTAACCGCTGTTGAGACGAATAATAACGCAACCGTAACTAACTTCAAGCTGTCCCAGAATTATCCTAATCCATTCAATCCGACTACAACAATCAGCTACTCGCTCCCGTATACCAGCAAAGTCGTTTTGAAAGTATATAATATCCTGGGCAAGGAAGTTGCGACACTAGTTAACTCAGAACAGACATCCGGTAATCATATTGTGCGGTTTAACGCGAGCAGTCTTGCAAGCGGTGTATATTTCTACAGATTGCAGGCAGGCAACTTTATGGATACAAAGAAACTGATACTTATGAAATAACGTTTAGCCTACATATTAAATGTTAATTCACACCGGCAGGTATTTAATGAATGCCTGCCGTTTTTTTTCTGTCCGCACGAATGTACAATCATCTGAAAGAAACAATTTAATTAGAACCTTAATTACAACCGGCATTGAAATGTGATTCTGTTGCAAGAATTTAATAATATTCAATTAAAGTCGTTATTATTCTGCATAGTTATTCTTTGCACCGGAATTTTCACATTATTTATAACTTATTTTTTATTAAATTTGACCGGCAAAATATAAAGAAAGTTAATAAGGGCGTCTAAGATGATAGTTATTCTCAATTCAAATACAGATGAAAATTCAGAAGAGTTCAAAGAAACTTGGGATTATCTTAATAATCTTGAAAACATCAGATCTCAAAAGCACATAGTTCAGGGAAAATTCCAAAGCCTTACCGAAATTTATTTATTCGGCGATACGGCAACTTTAAGTAAAGAAGCCATTGAGTCTCTGCCGGCGGTTGACAGGGTTGTAAGAGTATCGCAGGAATACCGGATATTAGGCAGACATAAAGACAACAATCGTTCAACTGGTTTCGATTATAACGGAGTGCATTTTGATCAGGATAATTTGAATATATTCGCGGGGTTATGCGCGGTTGATACCAGAGAGCACGTTGAAAAAATGATGAAAGCCTTAAGTGAAAACGGACAGGTTTGCACCAGGATGGGAGCTTATAAACCGCGGACAAACCCTTATTCCTTCCAGGGACACGGTAAATCATGTCTTCCATACGTGTTTGAATTAGCCGGAAAATACGGAATTAAAATTATCGCGATGGAAATTACTCATGAAAGCCATGTAGATGAAATTGATAAAGCACTTGAGGAAATGGGCAGACCGACAGGAGTAATGCTTCAGATCGGAACAAGGAATATTCAGAATTTTGAACTGCTGAAAGTTATAGGAAGACAAAACGAGTACCCTGTTTTGTTAAAACGAGGATTCGGAATAACGCTTAACGAATCGCTGAACGCGGCCGAGTATCTGGCGAGCGAAGGAAACGCCAACGTGGTTTTCTGTCTTAGGGGCATGAAAACGTCATTTTCCGATCCGCACAGAAATATGGTTGATTTCAGTGTTGTGCCGGTAATAAAAAGACTAACCAGGATGCCTGTCTGCATTGATCCGTCTCATTCCGTCGGTTCGAGGGAGGCGGATCCTCACGGTATACTCGATGTTTTTCACGCGGCTGCACAGGGAGTAATTTCGGGCGCGAATATGATTCTCGTCGATTTCCATCCGAATCCGGTTAAGGCTCTGGTAGACGGTCCGCAGGCTTTACTGCTTGAGGAACTGCCGAGGTTCCTGGAAGATATGCAGATCGCAAGAGAGGCGTATGAAAAAAGATTAAAACTTCTTGAAAAATACAAGGTTAAAGTAAGTTAATTATAAAAAATTTTAAGAAAGCCTTTCGTTATTCCAATGACGAAAGGTTTTTTTATTTTAAAGTGAATCCTTTTTAAACAGGATAATCTAACCTCTCGACAAAATAACTAGTTATAATTAACAGGAGCCTAAATTGAAAAGATTATTTTCGTTATTTATCGCGGTCGCCCTTTTGGGATTGTGGGGATGCAGCAATCAAGCTAAAACCAACGACCTGAAGTGGTACGACAATCTTCAAACAGCAGTAAATGTAGCGCAAAAAAGCGGGCATCCGATTATGGTGGATTTTACCGGTTCCGACTGGTGCGTATGGTGCAAAAGATTAAACGCCGAGGTTTTTTCACATGATGAATTCGTAAATTACGCGAAAAATAATTTAGTGCTCGTCAAAATAGACTTCCCGCAGAATATACCGCAGAGCCAGGCTACAAAATATTATAATAACCAGCTTGCCCAAAGGTTCGGCGTAAAAGGTTTCCCGACAATCGTACTGCTTAAGAGCGACGGCACACCTGTGGCGGTAACAGGCTACCAGGCGGGCGGAGCTTCCGCTTATGTTGAGCATATTAAGTCTTTGTTGTAAGATTCATGTAACTTTGTGACCTTAGTGTTTGGGTGAGCGGCCAGCAGCTTTTTATCTTGATTAATGCGGGGGATGCTTTTTACCACTGAGACACTAAGGACACAAAAGAACACTAAGAATAAATTTGAAACCGGCAGCTTCGAATTATATTACCCTCCTTTTTTAGCAATTCAAAATATTTATATTTGTAATTAATTTAATAATGTATGAGCAATTTTAAAGGGGCACTCATGAAAAAAATTATTTTTTCCTCAATCCTTGCTTTAGTGGTCTTCTTTGCGGGAAATCTGAATGCTCAATCCCCGCAAAATTATGATGAAATAATCGGCTCGGCTTTTACAGGCAATGCTTCATATGATCTGCTGGAAAGAATATGCGACGAGGCAGGCGGCAGATTATTCGGCTCCGCGGGAGAGCAAAAGGCAATAAAAATTTTATCTGATGAATTAAAAAAACTAGGCTGCGATACAAGGCTTGAGAGCTTTGATATACCGGGATGGGAAAGGGGAGATGATGAAGTAATAATGACAGAACCGGCAAACTTTAAACTGCGCGCTATCGCACTGGGATATGTGGATAAAACTCCACGTTTTACCTCCGATGTAGTATATGCTGCATACGGTTTTGACGAAGATTATAAAAACATCGATGCCCAAAATAAAATTGTTCTTATTACACAGGAGCCGCCGCCCGGCAAGCAAGGACTTCTAAGATATGAAGTAATTGATATTGCGGCCGCGCATAAAGCGAAAGCAGTGCTTTTTATAAATAACAGAAAAGAATCTACGAATCTGGCAGGCGCGGGAAATTTTAACGGAAGTCCGACAAAGATACCTGCTTATAGTCTCACATTCGAAGAAGGAAAAAGAATGCAGCGGCTGATTGAAAGAGGCATTACTGTGAAAGCGGAAATAACAACCAATTCATTCTGTAAAACGGTAAATACATCAAACTTAATTGCTACTTTTAAGGGAGAAAGAAAAGAAAAATTAGTGATCGGCGCTCATCTGGATTCATGGGATGTAGGTCAGGGCGCAATTGATAACGGTGCAGGCGCTGCGGCGTTATTCGATATTGCAAGGCTTTTAAAAAAATTTAATCCTCATAATTATTATTCAATTGAACTTGTATGGTTTACGGGTGAGGAGCTTGGATTATGGGGATCAAGAAAATACGCTGAAATGCATAAGGGCGAAAAGATAATCGCGATGATAAATCTCGATATGCCCGGCTCTCCTACGGGATTTAATGTTATGGGCTTCGATGAATATACAAATGTCTTCAAGGATATAAACGAGAAGCTAAAAGGTTTCGGCATGAAAAAAGAGATCATCAACCACCCGTATACCAACAGCGATCATATGGCTTTTATGTTCGAAGGAATACCTGTATTTTCGGTGGAATCGCATCTTGACGAGGATATGTATAAGTTCTACCATGATAAAGGCGATACTTTCGATAAAGTGAATATGAAATACCTTTCCGAAACGGCGGCAGTTGTTACGGCAGCGGCGGTTGAACTGGCAAACAGTAAGTCGGTAAATTTTAAAACAAAAAGCGATGAAGAGATGATTTCTCTTTTAAAAAATTTCATCTGGACGAAAGGCTCAAGCGTCAGGGAGAATGGAAATATAAGATAGATTAATTGAATGAAGTAAGACTTAAGTTTTATGGAAACAAATAATATATTTGAAAAAATATCCGGGAGTTTGTCAAAGGAAATAACCGAGGTTTTAATTAGCGAAAAGGTAATCAGGATTGAGAGAATAATTTCCAAAGGACATTCGTCGCCGGAGAATTTTTGGTATGATCAGCCTGAAAATGAATGGGTAATTGTTTTAAAAGGCGGCGCCGAGCTTCTTTTTGAGGACGGAAATAAAAGGATCAAAATGCAGCCGGGCGATTATATAAATATTCCGGCCCATGTAAAACATAGAGTGAACAGCACGGATAAGATTACCGAAACTATATGGCTTGCGGTATTTTATTGATAAAACTCAGAGCACCGCAGTTAATATATTATTAAATTCAATGCGTATGATATTATTGTTAAATTGAATCTCGAATCTTAAAAGAGTTTTTGTTTTTGGAAGAAATATTTAAATATCTCGGTAAAAAGGCCGGACAAAGTTTCAGGCGCGGTAAATGGCTTTATAAATCGGTACTGGGTTCCGAAGAAGAAGCTATACAGGCGGAGTACTATGTCGGTAAAGAAATCTCCGCAGGAATTATTAAGCAGAACGCAATAGATCAGGACGCAGGGAAAAAAGATCAACTTGTTAAAATAGGGAATAAACTTGTTGAAAAGCTAACAAACAAAAATCGAAAGTTCAATTTCAATATTCTTGTTTCCTCCGACGTAAACGCATTCGCGTTGCCCGGCGGTTTTATCTTCGCGACCAGCGCCATATTAGAACTATGTGATTATAACGAGGATGAAATAGCCTTTATTTTAGGGCATGAAATCGGTCACGTTGTTAAGTGGCATATCTTTAACAGAACAATTGCAAACTCATCTTTAAATATTATTTCTATGGTAAGCAAGCCTGCGGGACTTTTGAGCAGCGTTGCGGTAAGGACGGTTAACAGTCTGATGCAGAACGGATACAGCAGGGATCAGGAACTTGAAGCCGATAATTTCGGCGCAAAGTTAATGTACGCAGCCGGCTATGATCCGAAATTTGCAGTGATGGCATTAAACAGACTGGGAGAGATTCATTCCGATAACAGTCAATTTTTCAATTATTTTTCTACTCATCCTCTTGCAGGCGCAAGGACCAGGCAGATCGAATCTATGATCAGAAAAAATTTTAGATGATAGGAATTATTAATTTAGCCTGCTTTTTGAAAACATAAAAGATCCTATTCCGTTAAACACAACAATCTTATAACCTCTGTTACGAGAGCCGCGGTTATACCCCAGATGACACCTTCTTTAGTTTTATAGACCAGCACCCGGTTTTTCCTTCCGCCCCAGGGCTTTAAGTATCTTTCAGGCAGTTTTAATTCTTTTACCGGCAGGGTTTCTATTTTAATTCCGTTCTTGTCTATTTCGGTGGGATGCACTTCGAGCCGTACATAATATTCTTCGGGTTTGTTTGTTTCAAAAAATGAAACCGGCAGCATAAATACTTTTTCCACTTCCTGTTCATCGAATTTTATTTCCGATAATGAATTGATTTTTATCGTACCGATAAAAGAATCGACCGTTACACCCATCGGTCCGATTAAAGTGTCGAGCAGACCGGCGATTTTAATTTTCGATTCATCGATACCGATCTCTTCGGCAGTTTCCCTTATGGCCGTTGCCATATAATCTATATCGGCAGCAGGATCGTATTCACCGCCGGGGAAGCAGACTTCTCCGCCCTGCCTTATTCCGGCAGCTCTTTTTTCGAAGAGAAAATTATATTCGCCGTTGATAAGAACAAGAGGAATTAATACCGCCGAATTTAAATACTCATCTTTTCTTAAAATACCCGGTATAGCCGGCAGGTTTTTCTGCAGTTTCCGTAAGTCTTCAGTTTTCATAGTATGTAAAATTTTTAAGTTTAATTTAACTAAATAGGCAAACAGTTCACTTATCTTGTGTCATTTATTTAAATTTCACGAATAAACCTAAATGATTATAAAGGTACAGGAAGCTGCTTGTGAGCGGTAAGAGAAATGCCGTCGAATAAAACACCTGTTGAATCGGCTTTAACTTGTGACGAGTTCTTTGCTTTTACTAAAATGCTGTTGGTTCCCAGTGTTATAGTTAGAGTATCGGTTGGTTTCATATAGAGTATAAAAACTTTTTGGAATTTAGTCCACTGTACACTATCCGCGTTAACTGATGTATGGAATACTATATGTCCGTCACTTTTTTGGGTAACCGAAACATATCCCCAGCTAAAAGAAGCAAGATTACGCTCGTAAAAAGAAAATTCGAAATTAGTATAGCCGGACTGTCCTGTAATTGAATATTCTGCATTGCCGCCCGCTGCGGGCCCAAAAGATGGTGACAGAGCTAAACACCAATTCCCTTCACCGGGAGCAGCGTAGTGAGCGGTATGAACCAAAATTGTATCACTAACATTCCAGCCGCTTAAAGATGGTACATTATTGAACTCGAAGCTAGGATTTGAAATGAGATTCTCATTCAATGAGCCCCAGGTTACGGAAATAATGATAGAACCTGCAGCCGGATTCAAAGTTAAACGCACCGGAGTAACAGCGCCTGCGACAACATTTATATTTGTTGATCCGGTATATTGTATAGCATTAGTCGAATCATACGCATTTACCTGAAGCCGCCAAACTCCCGCAGATATATTATTGAACTTGCAAGTAGCCGAGTCGCTGAAAATTACAAAGTCGGCATGTAAAGTATCGAAGCCTTCTCTTGAAAGTATTCCCTCTATTCTGAAAATTCCGGCCGGAGCTTTCTTCATCGACAAACCGATAGAAACTTGTGAAGCAGATTGCTGAGGTGATGTACTTACAACATTATTTTTACCGCATGAAGCGAAAATAACTGTAAGTATAATTGATAAGGAGACAAATATAAATTTCATATTAATTTTTTAATTTTAGCAGCGCTGGATTAATGTACAAAATAAATTGAAAAACTGCAGTAAAAAATTTAGTAGTGTCCGATATTTTTATCAGAGCTATTATAATAATAAATTTGTATTGACTAAAAACAACTACAAGGTATAACATGTCACGGTCAAAAAACCTGCTTGCAATGACTCCACAAGAGTTTGTGAAATTCCTAAAAGGGAAAAAAATCCGGAAATTTTATTTCGTGTACGACAAGAAAAGCAAAAAAGTTTTCTGCTCGCACAAAGAATTAAATGAAATAACAAATTTTTTTAACGCGGATAAACGCGATTTTAATTTTCATGAAGGCATGTTCTTCAAAATCACCGAAAAATACGATACACTGCAGGGCGCTTTCATTCACCGTACAAACAGGGGACAGGCGGCCGGCGGAGTGAGATATTGGAGCTACGACCGCATGGAAGATTATTTCAAGGACGGAATGCGTCTTGCAAAGGGAATGACACATAAAAATGCGCTCGCCGGATTATGGTGGGGCGGCGGTAAAGGAGTAATGGCGCATAATCCTCAATACCGGAAGAAAGATAAAAACGTGAGGACATACCTGTACAAAGAATACGGAAAACTTATGTCGTCATTAAACGGATGCTATGTAACCGCTGAGGATGTAGGGACAAACGTAACGGATATGTCGAATATTTTTTCGGAAACCAGATTTACCACTTGTATTCCCGAAGAACTGGGAGGGAGCGGAAATCCATCGGTACCTACGGCCGGAGGCGTAGTTGCGGGAATGGAAGCCGCTGCAAAGTTTGTTCTTAAAGGATCTCTTGAAGGCCGGACGATAGCAATTCAAGGGGCCGGCAATGTCGGCAGTCCTCTTGTTGAATTTCTGTTCGCTAAAAAGGTAAAAAAAATAATTGTATGCGATATTTTCAAAGAGAACATTGAAGCGCTAAAGAAAAAGTTCGGAGGCAGGAAACTTGATGCTTATGTCTGTGAAAAGGATGATGTAAGTATATTCGAAAAAGAATGTGATATACTCTCACCCTGCGCGACAGGCGCGGTAATTAATCCTTTAACCATCCCTAAGATAAAAGCCGGTATTATCTGCGGAGCCGCCAACAACCAGTTAGAAGATTCCGATAGAGACGGGCTGGCCCTGCACAAAAAGAATATAACCTACATTCCGGATTTCCTTACTAACCGGATGGGCATAGTTGCCTGTGCAAACGAACAGTACGGGTATATAAACAACGATCCTTTTATAGAAATGCATTTGAATAAGGACTGGAAATATTCCGTATATAAGACAAGTCTTGAAGTCTTAACTCAGTCAAAAAAATCCAATACACCTACCGCAAAAGTAGCGGTAAAACTGGCGGATAAGCTTTCAAAGATCAATCACCCGGTTTTCGGTCACCGGGGAGAGCAGATTATAAAGTCACTTGTAGATAACGATTGGCAGAAATAAAAACAGTGCGGGAAAGAATGACGTCAAAGAAATTAAAGGATATAAAAATTATCGGAGTAATTTCGGATACACACGGTTTATTAAGGCCGGAAGTAAATGATATTTTCAAAAATGTTGATTTAATTATACATGCAGGAGATATAGGGAATCCGGGTATAATAAACTCTCTTAAAGAAATTGCTCCGGTAATTCCGGTAAAAGGTAACATTGATTATGTAAATGATTTTCCTGAAATTCCCGAAATACAGGCACTGAAAATCAACGGGTACAGTTTTACGGTGCTGCATAATATCCGGGATTTAGACGCAAAGTCAGCTTTGAAATCCGACGTAATTATATCCGGCCACTCTCATAAACCGGCGCACGAAATAAAAAATCAAAAAATATATTTCAATCCTGGCAGCGCAGGCAAAAAAAGATTCTCACTGCCTGTTTCGGTTGGTCTGTTGAAATTCGAAAAGGATAAGATCAAACATGAAATTCATTATCTTGATGTTTAATTACGGGTATTACACCGCAACATCCTCAACCTGATCCTGTTTGAAGGGGAAGTCGAAGA
>CAVUCX010000081.1:0-34588 GCA_963739955.1 uncultured Bacteroidota bacterium
TAAAAGAAACAGCATCTTGTCTGGACATGTCCAAGCTCATCATTTCCATTGCTGCAGGTGTGCCTCTGGCGGCCATCGAATCGTGTCTTAAAAAAGAATTACGTCTTATTCGTGTTATGCGCAACATTGCCACATTCTAAAGAGAGGCGCGTCAGCGGGAATTGCCGCCGGCTCAAATGCCACCAAGGAAGACATTGATCTTTCTATGGCGATTTTCGACTCTATGGGCAAAAGCATTTTTCTAAAGGAAAATATCCTTATGGATGCCATTGGGAAAACTTGATCCGCAAAAAACTTTAGCAGAAGTGAAAAAACTATTCAACGATATTCCGGCAAAAAAGCTGCCTAAAAAACCCGAAATAAATCTGACTCAGGTTAAACCTGACACACTGAATCTTGAAACGGATCTTCCGTATGGATTCGCCGTTATCTCATACCGTATGCCCGGATCAAGCAGTCCCGATTACGCCGCTTCCCAGATCTTATCCGATGTATTGAGCAATCAGAGAGGCAGTCTTTATTCTTCATTAGTTCCTACAGGCAAGGCTTTATATTCCGGATTTCAATACAACAATCTGCCTGAAACAGGACTCGGTTTTGCGCTTGCCGTATTTCCCAAAGGTGCTGATTCTAAAACACTCCTTAAAGAAGTTCAGGATATTATCAGTAAAGATTTGAAGGAAGGTTTTTCAAAAGATTTAGTTGAAGCGGAAAAAAGGCAGGAATTATCTTCCGCGGAATTTGAAAAGAACTCTATATCCGGATTAGCTTCAGCATGGTCCGAAGCAGTTGCGGTAGACGGTAAGAACTCACCGCAGGATGAACTGGATGCTCTTGAAAAAGTAACTGTGGATGATGTTAACAGAGTTGCAAAAAAATATTTAAACGATTCGCACGCCATATTTGCCATTCTAACACCGCAGTCTTCAGGCAAACCTATTACGAAAAGTTCATTCGGCGGGCAGGAATCATTTGCTCCGAAGAATCCAAAGAAAGTTCCGTTGCCGGCCTGGGCATCTAAAGCATTGGGGCGTTTAACCGTACCTTCATCTATTGTTAATCCTGTTGTAAGCATGCTGCCCAACGGAATAAAATTAATTGTACAGCCGGAAACAATAAGCAATACGATTAGCGTTTACGGCAGAATAAAAAATAATCCGGATCTTCAAACTCCGAAAGATAAGGATGGCGAAAGCGGATTACTTTCACAGTTGTTCGATTACGGATCAAAAACTTTAAACCGAGTGGAATTTCAAAAAGCGCTTGATGACATAGGGGCCAGCGAAGATGCCGGAACCGGCTTTTCACTCGAAGTGCTTGCAAATCATTTTGACAGAGGCACGGAACTTCTTGCCGATAATCTGCTTAACCCAGGGCTGCCTGAGCAGGCTTTTAACGTAATTAGAATGCAGACATCTCAAACCGTTGCGGGCGAATTAAAAAGTCCTGATTACCTTACCGGAAGGGCAGTAAGAACAGCTCTTCTGCCGGAAGGCGATCCTTCGCTTCGGCAAACTACGCCGGAAACAGTAAAGTCGGTAAGCCTGGATGACGTTAAAGATTATTATCAGAAAGTTTACCGTCCCGATATGACTACAATTGTAGTTATAGGAAATGTTAATCCGGACTCGGCAAAATATGTGATCGAAAAATATTTCGGCAATTGGAAAGCAAGCGGTCCTAAACCCAATACGGAATTTTCTCCTGTCCCTCCAAACAAGCCTTCGGTTGCAGCAGTACCTGATAAAAGCAGAGTTCAGGACAAAGTAACGCTTGCAGAAACATTGAGCCTTGACCGTTCCAACCCCGACTTTTATGCCCTGGAACTTGGTAATCATGTGCTCGGCGGTTCATTCTATGCTACCCGGCTTTATAAAGATCTCCGCGAGAATTCCGGACTTGTATATTATGTATCGTCATCATTCGGTATCGGGAAAACCAGATCAACATACAGTGTAAATTACGGATGCGACCCTCCTAATGTTTCTAAAGCGCGTACAATCATAGTGAGAGATTTAAAACAAATGCAGAACTCTGCCGTAACTCCGCATGAACTTGAACAGGCTAAAGCAATGATGTTAAGGGAAATCCCGTTATCCGAATCAAGTATAAGCAGCATTGCAGGTGGACTGCTTTCAAGATCGCTGAGTGATCTGCCGCTTGACGAGCCGACTATAGCCGCAAAGAAGTATTTGACATTAACTTCCGGTGAGATTCAAGCAGCTTATAAAAAATGGTTAAGACCTGATGATATGGTTCAGGTTACCGAGGGACCAAGTCCGAAATAAAAATTATAAAATAACCGGTGATAATGTTGCCGAAACGGCAATGTTATCATCGATAATATTTTTATATATTCCCGATTTCAACATTCATTTATTTTATTTGCCATTTCACCCATATTTACAACAACCAACAATTGCCAAATATTTATTAAATCACGATTAAATGAATACAAGCTTGTTAATATGCAGAATTAAAAATTATTATTCAGATTTTGTTAAAAATAATTCATAAAAAACTTGATTCTAAAATCACCTGCCAATAATTTGCATATTGTAATATTATCACATATCAAACGCTACAATATAACGGGGTAGAACATGAGTCTTAGTCAAATTGCAAGGTCTATAAGCGCTTCCCCAACTCTTAAACTCAATGAAAAAGCAGCATTATTGAGGGAAAAGGGTGAGCCGGTAATTCATTTAGGCGGCGGAGAGCCGAAAAGTATGGTTCCAATGGATGCCATATTGGCAACTGCGGCGCATCTCAATTCAGGAGAAGTGAGATACGCACCTGTTGACGGTATTCCGGCATTAAAGAAAGCTATAATTCGATACACCGAAGAATTTTACGATCGAAAAGTAGCTCCCGAAAACGTTATTGCCTCCGGAGGCGCAAAACAAGCTATTATGGTTGCTCTTCAGGCAATTCTTAATCCGCAGGAAGAAGTTGTTTATCCGGCACCTTTCTGGGTCAGCTACCCAGAAATGGCAAAACTTTGCGGTGCAATCGGTGTCGGCGCTCCTGCCGAAGACGGCAGCTTTTATCCAAGGATTCAGGATATCGAACAAAAAGTCGGTTCAAATACAAAAGCTGTAATTATAAACAGTCCTAATAATCCTTCCGGTGCAATGTATTCCGAAGAGTTTATTTCCGATATCGTTCAGTTCTGTGAAAAGAAAGATTTGTATTTGATAATGGACGATATTTATCACCGGTTGATATTCGACGGAAAGAAGCCTATAAATTGTTTTGAATATGCGAAAGACAAATCGGAAAGTTCTAAAATCATTTTGATTAATGGAGTTTCCAAACAGTATGCAATGACCGGCTTCAGAATAGGCTGGGCTGTAGGCAATAAAAAAGTAATTGAAGCAATGTCCAATATACAGGGACATCAGACATCCGGCCCATCGATACTTCTGCAGAAGGCCGCTGTCGGTGCTTTAAACGGAATTCAATCGGGCGTGGAAAACCTTAGACTGACTCTTGAGAATAACAGAAATATTATGATGGATCAGCTCAATGCATTCGAAGGCGTAAAAGTTACAAAACCGGACGGAACGTTTTATTGTTTTGCGGATTTCAGCGCATACGAAAAAAATTCAAACAAGCTTTCCGAATTTTTAATAGATAAAGTAATGGTGCTTACCGTACCCGGGGCCGAGTTCGGTATGGAAGGATATCTTCGATTAAGTTTTTGCGGAAGCATTAAAGATATAACCGAAGGCGTCGAAAGAATCAAATGGGCGTTAGATCCTAATTCTCCCAATGAATTATTCATCGGCGACCGTAAATTAGTGAGGGATTGGTCATGAGTAAATTTTTAGAATTCGCGACCCCCGCAAGTAAAGAAGCAAAAGAACTGGCTTCCGATTACGGCCTTGTTAACCACGGCCTGAAATATCTGGATAAGATATACTGGAATCTTCCCGATTCCGCACTTTATGAAGAAAGCATATTTAGAAATGAAGCGCATCTTGCTGCCGAAGGTCCGCTGATAGCGAAGACCGGGAAACACACTGCCCGTTCGGCCGCGGATAAGTTCATCGTTAAAGAAGAGTCAACCGAAAGCAATATATGGTGGGGAGTAAATAATCGTCCGCTAAGTCTTGAAAAATTTAATGTAATGATGTCCAGGGTTGAAGCCTATCTTCAAGGCGAAGAAGTGTTTGTTCAGGATTGTTATGTGGGTGCTGATCCGGATTACCGGATGCCCATAAGAATAATAACCGAGAAAGCCTGGCACAGTCTTTTTGCAAGAAATATGTTTCTTACCACTTCCAATAAAGAAGAGCTTAAAAAATTTGTACCTGAGTTTACGGTAATAACCGTTCCCGGTTTAAAGTTGATCCTAAAATAGAAGGTACCAGAACGGAAACAGGAATAATTTTGAATTTTGCTTCGCGTACCGCAGTAATTGCAAATTCTTTATACGCGGGTGAAATTAAAAAATCAGTATTCACCGTGCTGAATTTTCTGTTGACTTTCCGGGATGTGCTTCCGATGCATTGCTCTGCTAATGTAGGAAAAGACGGCGACGTTGCTATCTTCTTCGGATTAAGCGGCACCGGCAAAACAACTCTTTCGGCGGATCCTAATCGCAATCTGATAGGCGATGATGAGCATGGGTGGAGCTCTCAGGGAGTATTCAATTTCGAAGGCGGATGCTATGCAAAAGTTATTCGTCTTTCCGCTGAAAGCGAACCTGAGATTTTTGCAACTACGAAGCGATACGGAACTATTCTCGAGAACGTTGTATACGATCCGATAACCCGCAAGATTGATCTTAACGACGATTCGATTACTGAAAATACAAGAGCTTCATATCCGCTTAGTTTTATTCCCAATGTTGTTCCCGGCGGTTATGTTAAGAAACATCCGAAGAATATTATCTTTCTTACATGCGACGCTTCGGGTGTTCTGCCTCCGATATCTAAATTAAACCCGGATCAGGCACAGTATCATTTTATAAGCGGATATACTTCAAAGATTGCCGGTACGGAAGTAGGTTTAGGCACGGAGCCGCAGATAACTTTCAGCGCATGCTTCGGCGCTCCGTTTATGGTAAGACATCCTTTCGAATATGCGAAGATGCTGAAAGAAAGAATGATTAAACATAACGTGCAGTGCTGGCTTGTAAATACTGGCTGGGTGGGCGGAAGATTCGGCGTAGGTAAAAGAATCAGCATTAAACATACCCGTAACCTGCTTAATGCCGTTCTTGACGGTAAACTTGTTAAGGTGAATTTCCGGAAAGATAAACTTTTCGGATTTGAAGTGCCGACCAGTTGTCCTGAAGTACCCGAAGACGTTCTTGATCCTGCAAGATCATGGGGCAGCGAGGATGAATACTGGAAGAAATACGATGCTCTTGCGGCTAGATTTATTGAGAACTTTAAATTGTTTCAGAAAGATGCCCCGCAGGAAGTTCTAAGCGCGGGACCGAAGCGTCTGACCCAAATAAAATAAATTTTATGAATTTATTTTTCGGCGGGGAACTGCTTTGAAGGCAATAAATATATTTCTCCATCTAATAACACAGGAGTAAATGTACTTTGCAATTAAATAGGTCTCCCGCATTTTTTTAAAGCATAAGTTGATTTACCTCAAACCTCTTTTACCTATAATTCGCCTATTGTTAGTGCACAAGGTAAAACAGATGCGATTTATTTCACCGACGTGGCTTTGAAGCAAGACCTAATTAACGGCAACTTATCTCTCACGTTAAGAATGACGGATATTTTCAACTCTCGTAAGTACAGTTCGGAAACATACGGTACCGATTTCACTTTATTCAATCAGGGCCAGAGAGACTCAAGAATTGTGTTCCTCGGTATATCTTATAGTTTTAACAACTACAAACAAAAGAGAAACGATGTAAAGGATCTTAACGTAGATGATCAGATGAATGTTGATCAAAATTATGGGCTGCTCATAGCATGCAGACGTCCTAAACTAAACAGATTTCCGGAAATTAAATCACGATTATGTGCATGGATTTATTTAAATTTGAACCATTAATTTATTATTAGCTGAATTTAAATGAATTGGTTTATATTATTTATAGCCGGACTTTTTGAAACTGCCTGGGCTATCGGTATGAAGTATTCCAACGGCTTTACCAAACTTTATCCCAGTATCTTTACTATCATTACAATGTCGTTAAGTGTTTACCTTCTTTCGGTATCGTTAAAAACTCTGCCGGTAGGTACTGCATACGCCGTTTGGACGGGAATTGGCGCTGTCGGCACGGCAATTTTAGGTATTATACTATTCGGTGAATCAAAGGAAGTAATAAGGATTTTTTTTATATTCCTGATTGTTGCCGGAATAATAGGTCTTCGCGTTTTCTCCGGGAAATAAATTGTCGATTTGAATTTTTTAATCTATCGAAAGTCTTTTTAATATGAATGAAAGGAAAAGTGCCGGGCTCTTAATGTACAGTTTAAAAAACGGAGACATTAAATTTTTTCTGGTTCATCCAGGAGGTCCTTTTTTTGCCAATAAAGACGAAGGATATTGGAGCATTCCGAAAGGCATTCCTGAAGATAACGAGCAACTTCTGGATACGGCTAAAAGGGAATTCAAAGAAGAAACCGGATTAGATTACGGTGACGATTTTATACCACTGGGCACTGTTAATCAAAAGAATAACAAGACCGTTCACGCATGGGCATTCAGGACGGAAATAGATAACCCGGTCGAAATAACTTGCAATACTTGTCAGGTAGAATGGCCTCCCAACTCGGGCCGAAAAATTACAATTCCGGAAGTGGACAAGGGAAATTTTTTTAGCGAGGATGAGGCTAAGAAAAAAATTAATAGCGCTCAGGCAGAATTTATAGATAGACTTCTTGACGAAATTAAGAAGCAAAACTAAAACGGGGATAATATGAGAAGAATAATCTCGGTTTTTTTAGGCTTGATATTTTTGAGTATTCAATTTATGACTTCTGCTCAAACCGTAAAGACAGAGAACAAGAATCCTAAATATACCATAGTTATTCACGGAGGGGCCGGCACAATAAGCAAAGATTTGCCGAAAGAAATAAAAGATGATTACTTAAAGTCGCTTTCAGAGGCTCTTAAAATAGGAAGAGATATTCTGGCAAAAGGCGGAACTTCAATGGACGCTGCGGAGAAAGTTCTAAACTATTTTGAAGCCGATTCAAAATTTAATGCGGGTATTGGTGCGGTATATACCTCCGAGGGAAAGCATGAACTTGACGCTTCCATAATGGATGGCAGGGACCTTTCATGCGGTGCGGTTGCAGGAGTAAAACATATAGCGCATCCGATTTCGCTTGCCCGGCTAGTTATGGAAAAAACTCCTCATGTACTTCTGGCATATGGCGGAGCTGAAGAGTTCGCCAAAACAATGGGTATTAAATTGGTTAAGGACAGCTTTTTCGATACACCTGAAAGATATAAACAGTGGAAGGATTATTTAAAAAAACTTAAAAGCGGGAAACACGGTACCGTCGGCTGTGTTGCTCTAGATAAATTCGGAAATCTTGCTGCAGGTACATCAACGGGAGGCATGACGAATAAAATGCCCGGCAGAATAGGTGATTCTCCTTTAATAGGCGACGGTACGTATGCAAATAATAAAACATGCGCGGTTTCCTGCACCGGCTGGGGCGAGAAGTTTATTAAAAACGCGGTTGCTTTCAATGTCTCAGCATTAATGATGTATAAAGGATTGCCGTTAAAAAAGGCTGCGGAAGAAGTAGTTTATAATATACTTCAAAAAAACGACGGCGGTTTGATTGCCGTTGACAGAAAAGGAAATTATGCTATGCCTTTTAATACCAAAGGAATGTTCAGAGGAGTCGCAACATCAGGCGGAGTTTTTGAGGTGGAAATATGGAAGTAAATTAAAATTACAAAGGAGATGCAATGCAAAGACCGAAACAAGGTGATTATGCCCAATATTACGAGCAGTATATTTCAGAATTAAAAGGGAACGACATACTTAAGATTTTGGAGTCTCAGTTATCTGAAGCGATTATTTTCTTTAAATCAATTCCGGAGGAAAAAGGCGGGTTTAAATATTCGGAAGGCAAATGGTCGGTAAAAGAAGTTATAGGCCACATAACGGATAATGAAAGAGTCCTTGCTTATAGAGCATTATGTATTGCAAGGGGAGAAAAAAATGAGTTGCCTGGTTTTGAACAGGATGATTATGTAAAATTAGGGAAGTTCAACAATAGAACACTGAATGATCTGATAAACGAATTTCGGCTCTTGAGAGAATCCGATCTTGTTATGTTTAAATCATTTGACGAAGAATCACTTTCAAAAGACGGAATTGCCTCCAAGAATAGAGTGACGGTTCTCGCGATATTATTTATCGTAGCAGGTCATACTCTGCATCATTTGAGAATATTAAAAGAAAAATACTTTAATTAAATCCGGCTCCGGTTTAGTCTTAATCTTTATGGTAAATTTTTTTTACTTCGTAATTCTTGTAAGATTTTTCATGTAAGTCCGGCTTAAGTTCAAGAGTAAGATTATTTTTATTTAGTGCTGGCGCTTATATCCGGGTGATAATTTATTCCTTCTGATTTAGGCAAACCGTAAACTTCAGGATGTAGATATTTTCCTCTGTTTTCCGGTGATTTCATTACTTCGACGGGAATTCTATTCTTGTCGGCATACGCGTCGTGCCGGATACCGGTAACCATCCAGGATACTTTCATTCCCGGTTTTCCGCCCGCTACTTTAAATTGATTATCGGCGACTTCTTTCGCTATATAGACCGGCGCATAACCACCGATACATGTTAATTGATATCTGAAATCCTGATTTAAAGCTTCAAAATAATCAGGTAATTTTACAATCGCTTCTCCTTTATTATCTAAAATTGCAATACCGTCATAAATGTTTTTCATGTCGGGGCTCTCGACAAACGAGTGGTACAAATATTTGTTTGCCGGGTCAACCGGATCATCAATTTTAAAAGAGCCCGCGCTTTTACTTAACGTTCCGTTAACAAAAACATTGCCGGCAAAATACGCCGCCCATTTAGCGCCGTTGGCATCTGAATAAATTAAATAATCAACTCCGGGCGAACCTCTTGTATACATTCCGCTTCTGCCGCTGCCGTTCGCCAATACCTGTAAAGCATCTCCGTCGGTACCGTCGTTAATGCAGACTAACGCAGCGCCCAGACCGCTACCTGCCCATTCTGTTCTGATACCATAAGTAGTTCCGCCGGAAGTATTCAAAGCATACATCGTAGAATTATTTCCGTCAATTACCACTTTCGAATCAAGGGAAACATCTGTGCCGATTCCTACGCTTCCCTCAACACTTAAACCCGCCATACCGGATCCTAAATTGGAAAGCTGTAGAATATTTGTTTTTGATGAGTTGGTATATAATCTCAGGTTACCCGCATTTACATCTTCCGTCCATAAGTCATTTGATCCGGCGCCGTCTAAAATTAATTTTCCTCCTTTATCGATGTTGTCGAGCGAAGCAAGAGTTAAAGTCCCGCCGGATCCGTTAACCCCGGTTGTAATGTTTCCTCTTACATCCAGTCTGGAAAGGGGATTTGCCGTACCTATTCCCACGTTGCCGCTGCTGTTTACAAAAACACCTTCATTACCGCCGTCCCCGGACAGCCAGTGATTATTAAGTTTTATATTTTCGGTTGCCGTATGATTGCCGAGATTATCGCCGATAATTCCAGCGGAAGATGAAATAGTTAAAGTCTTTGCCGAATTATTCGGAGTTATCGTTACATTATTTCCGGCTACCAGATCAATATTTCCGCCGTCATTAAACACACCATTCAGGCTACTGACTATATTCGGGGTTATCATGTTCGTTGATATGCTGTTTAATTCTCCCTCATTTACATATCTGTTATCGGTAAAAATAGTGTTTAATGATACAGTGTCTAAAGATATTGAAATTCCCTTTCCGGCAATAATTTTTGAACCGCCACCTGAACCGTTGGTTGAATCGATAGCATCAATTGACGGTTTCCATTGAGTTCCGTCCCATTTTAAAATCTGATTAACAGTCGGAGATATTGCCGAAACCGGTTTCCCCTGGATATTTTGAACCGTCGGATTAGGATAACTTCCCTTAAGATCGCCGCCGGCGGCACCGCTTGGCGGGAATTGAACATCGGTGCCTAGCTTAGCTTTTGTAACTGCCCCATCCTGTATTTTTGAAGTTGATATTGAGTTATCGATAATATTTAAAGACATAAATGAATATGGCGACGGAGTAAAAAGAGTCCGCGGCATTAGTTCGTTGCCGGCGCCGATAGTAATACCCAGATAATGAGCGCGGTTAAAAGGCACGTTTGTAATAGGTGAAACGCTTCCGAGCCGGACGCTGAATAATCCGTCCGATACGGAAACTTGCTGAGTCTCAGACCAAAGAGCTGTGCCGCCGGCGGAGTCGTTGTAGATTTTAAAATTCATTGTATAACTGCTGTCCGGTACATTGGTACCGGCAGCATTCCTCAGAACTCCTTGATAGTTCAGTTGTCTGGGAATCGACTGACTAAAAATATCGGAAGAGAAAAATGCTATCATTATCGAAATAAATATTATGCGTTTCATTAATTCTCCTTAATTTTAACCGGTTAATATTTTCGCTTATGTTCTGGGCTGTTATTTGATGATCAACATTTTTTTTGTGCTCGTGTAACTATCTGCTGTTATTCTATAAAAATATACTCCGGAGGATAATGAAGTTGCGATAAATTCTACCTCATGATATCCTTCGTCATAATCCCGGTTGTTTATTAACACTGCCACCAATTGTCCGAGTATATTGTATATCTTTAGCGAAACTTTACTGCTGACTGGCAACGCAAATTTAATTCTCGTTGCCGGGTTAAACGGGTTCGGATAGTTCTGGAACAACTCATAATTAGAAGGTAAGAAGGTTTTTTCCTTGCCGAGCATATATGCTTCGGTTCCTACAAAAAGGCCGTAATCTTTTTCAGATGATGAACTATTTATTTCAATATTGTCTGAAGTTTTCAAATTGTAAAACTTCATTGAGTTTCTATCCAAAAGAAATACTTCATAGTTGGTAAAGTTCTCTGCTCCTATTTGTTCTAAGTTAACGGAATGCCCGGAAGTATTTTTTACCATAACATTGTATTCCTGACCTTCGCCGATATTTTGCCGATATTCCGTCTGCAGATATTTGTAATTAGTTTCGAGATCTTTATTAAAAAGGGAGATGTTTATATCGCAGAAATTAGAAGGAGGGGAAAATAAATCAAGTCTGTCCAATCTTGAATTTGCTTTATCCGAAAAACCGATTTTTATTCCCGATTTACTGACCGACCCTGATTCCAGAAAAAGTTCAATTTCATTCGAAGACAGTATATTTCTTTTAGGTGCCGGGACAGAAGTGACCGGAATATAGGGTACCTTAAGGCTATCTAAACCGGTACTGTTGTAAAAATAATATCCTTTATAAGGTTCGAAAATATCGGAATTAGATATATAACTTCCGGATAAATAGTAATTTAACGGTTGATTTATTTTGTTGACCGATTTGACGTTATTCCAATCGATCTTTTCATTAAAAGGATCCGAGATCAAGTTCCAGCCGTTATGCAGCGGAATAGCAAATGATCGGTCGGCGGAAAGGGGAACAGAACCAACGGTTTTAGTTATATTAATAGGATTCTTACTAATCAGCCAGAATGCGTTGCCCGGCCTGAACCTGAACTTATCAGAGCTGTCATATTCTTTATAATCTCCCGCGCCGGTATCGATAAACGCGCGCCAGTCACCTGTTTTTCCTTCCTGCCCTTTCATAAAATCTGCTATTGACAAATTATCCGCGCCGGGGATACCGATAATTTGATAGTTGCTTGTTTTTGTTACATCTCCGAAAGTGTAATCTGCGTTCAAAGCAAGTGTAGCCGGGTAAATAAATCTTGAGTAGTAGTTCCAAAAACCCGGCTGTGTCTGATAATCTGCATTCGAAGATTTCGCTACACCGGTTTCTCCTACCGTACCGGATATTGTATAAACTGAGTTAGACTGACTTTCATTTCCGTTACTTATAATACCGGTGAATATCTTATATTGTGAATAACTATTTCCGCAAAATAAAAACAGAATTATTACACACTTATAAAGAAAATTCTTTATGCTTACCATTTGATCTCCCGATTTTTATTACTCCGGGCTTTTTGTTTACTATATATTCTGTTCCAATAATTAAGGCCTGGCCGGCGGATCCGCCAATATGGTGGTCTGTCCCGTACCCGTGCTGCTTTTTGTGCCTGTCGTTATGATCGCAACAATTGCTGCCGCAACGGCTCCTCCTCCAATTGCTATCCAGGTCCATGGGGAGTTTGATTTGCCCTGTACGATGAATTTCATTTTATTCGAAGATTTACCTCCCGAAATCGGGCTATAAACGCTTACGATATAATCACCGGATTTTAAAATATCGGCTGCCGGAATATTTGTTTTTAATTCTTCTGCATTTACAAATGTTGTGTGTTTAGACTGTCCGTTTAATTTTATCTCCGAACCGAAAACAAAATTTGAACCTTTAATTGTCATTGTAAAGCTGCTGTCGCCTTCCTTTACCGTATCAGGGTTGATATCTTTTATGAAGGGTACTAACGTTGCGGCTGTTTCTTCAATAATTTTTTGGAACTGCGGCGAATCGGTTTTAGGATTAACTTTATAATTTGGTACTACCAATAGTAATTTTTTTACGGCATCGTTTGCTTCTTTCTGTAATTGCTGACCGATATACACAAGTCCCAACAACCTGTAAGCACGCGCAATTTCCGGTTTTGAAATACCCGGCTTATTGATGCATGCCTCAATAAGTCCCAGGGCTTCTTGAAAATTCCCGGTGTCATAATCATGTTCGGCTTTATCCAATTGTTTAGCGCATTGATCGATAGATTGAGCGTATATGCTGAATCCGCAGCTATGAGAAGAAATATGGAGTAGTATAGGAATTATGAAGACAAGAATTGCAGACAGCTTAAGATAAAGCTTAAATATTTTCATTGCTTTCTCCTTGCAATAGATTTTTCCACTATCAAACGGCTTCAACACTTTGGATTATTCAGCTAAAAAGATTGTTAATTATCTTTGAAAGCTGAGTTTAATGTAAATGAGCCAAAAGCAACATTGGTATTCGGTCCCGAATAAAACCCGATTTCTCCTTTAATAAAATCCTTGCCGTACCATGAACCTAGCAACTTATCATTCAGGTAAATAATAACCCAGGGGCCGAGACTTTTTATTTTTACTTTTAACGATTTGTTGTCGTTATATAAACCAGCTGAACTTTTAAATGATTTTAAGATTTCTTCCTGTCCGTTTTTTACATTTAACAGGGCGAAATTTCCTCCATCTTCAACTATAAATAATAAATATCTTTCGCTTCCGCTCTCTTCCGATGAATTATATCCGAAAATTATACCGGCTCTCGTCGCGGGTGAAACATCGCCGAATTTTATTTTGACTGAAATATTTATATCCTTCTTTGATTCATGAGAAAGAACTTTCTTAATCTTTTTACTGGCATAAAAATTAATTTCGTTATTAGTAATTCCGTAATCATTATCTGTTAATCCGAAAATTTTCCAATCGGAAATATTAAACCATGAAGTTTGGGTTGCGATATTCATAGGTTTTATTACCGGCCTTATCGGAGGCGGATTCTTCTTTTTCGAAATATATATTGCTTTAGGCATCTGAATGCTTGCAATTTTTACTTTATCGATATTATTTTTTTTAGGTAATGTATTTTCGAGCAATTTACTGATTAAATCTATTTTATCGGCTAGAACATTGTTTTGAGGGTCTTGAGTAATTGCGCTCTTAAAAAAGTTGTATGCGCTCAGAATATCTCCGCCGGTTAAAAGCCGGTTGCCTTTCTCGATAATTTTTCCGATCACTAATTCTTTACCTAATAATGCTTTGTAGTTTGACGAGTCAGTTTTTAATATTGTACTGTAAATGAGCAAGGCGCTGTCTAATTTGCCGATATTTAAAAGAGATTTGCCTTCTGCATTTCCGGGCTCGGCAAATCGGGTTTTTGAGACGGTGTTGTTTTAATTTGGTAGGAATTAGGGGAACTTTTAGCGGTGTTAAAAATTCCGGTTATATTATTTCTAAATATTACTCCCAGCGCTAGAATAAAAGCAAATAGAAAAAATATTAAAAGGTACCTTAAATCTATTTTAGGAAATAATTTTATAAAATTTCCTTTTTCGTATGCAACAGCATTATCAAATCCGGATACATTTATTACTTGAACCGAAATATTTTCAGTAAGTCCGGATTCTATTACTTTTGCTATTATTTTTTTACAAGCTTCTTCCGGTTCATTATTTGAAACAATTTTTTTTACTTCATCATTATTCTCTTTGCCTAAACCGCAGCTGCTTATAATAAAATTATCACCGGGTTTTATCTGCAAATTTTGTAAAATTTCGATCTCAACATCCGTATCTTTTCCCATTTTGTTTAATATTTCATAATTAAGCTTTTTATCCTTTTTATTTTGAGGTAAAGTGAGTTGAGCATCCTTTTGAATCAAATTCAATTCTTCAATATCATAGTCTCTTATTCTATAGATAACTGCTCTGCCGACATATGCTATTACGGCCGAATTATTTTCAATTACCATCGCTGCACAGGTAACACCGTTTTTTCTAAACTTAGAGATGTTCTGCAGCGACTGGTAGATTTTTAAATTAGCGGTCTTAAAAGCGAAGAATAAAGTATTCCCGATAATGTTGGACCGGGAAGTAAAATATTCCCTTGCTATAACTTCAATAGCCGTTTTACTAGCTTCTTTGCCTTCTTCATTATTTCCGCCCTCTGCTACAACAAATAATAATCCTTTCGGTTCGTATAAATCCATACTGTCTAAGGGAAATTTCCCGAAGTTAAATTGTTCATCCGTATATTTCCCGCCTAAATTAGAGAGTCCGGCATTAGAAATACTCAGGCTTCTGGAATATTTTGGCGATAAAAAGTTCATTTAACTAAAAAATTATTTTTGAATTTTATATACTTAATAATTAGGGTTATCTTTTTACCGTTTAAAGGGTCTAAAATCTAATTATGCTTATGAGTTAAAAAATGTTGACAAACTTAAATTTGAAATTTCAAAACCATAAAAATTTTAATTGTTCAGCTATGTAATT
Source organism: uncultured Bacteroidota bacterium (assembly GCA_963739955.1). Classification (GTDB taxonomy): domain Bacteria; phylum Bacteroidota; class Ignavibacteria; order Ignavibacteriales; family Ignavibacteriaceae; genus FEN-1297. The sequence continues at coordinate 15,182 of CAVUCX010000081.1, forward strand.
ATTTTTCAGTATAATACTTTTAGTAAATTGATATTTTATAATTGTATTCTTAGATCCAGAGAAAATTAAAACACACCTCCGGTTTATTACTCCCAATGTATTTAACGGAATAATAGCTTCTCCGCTGGTAATTACCCAGGGTATGCCTTATCGGCAGTAAATTGAAACATTATCGGCAAAATGCAACAAACTCTGCAGCTCCGGCAACTAATTTAGATTTAGAAATTTCGGAAATGATTATTTTTATTACAGTGAAGTTGATTCTATTAATTACAATTTCGTCTTAACAAAATTCTGCATTTAATATATCAACATTATTACGGCTACTACTGATATATTTCAATCAATCCGCGAGTTGTATCCGTAAAAGAGGATGTAATATATCTTATTATATGATACTAAAAAAATAAAATATTGTAAATAGGACTTAAACCTACATTTGAACGGTAATATAAACTTTTTTATTTGTTTATATGTGCGGCAAAGTCGTTTGCCGACTTTTTTGAGTTGAAAAACTTAATCAATTTTAAATTATATCGTAGATTTCCTTTATTATTTTTTCCGTAGCACCGAGATTTTCTTGGACATAATTATATGAAATACTTCCTTTGGTTTTTCTGAGATCGTCATCGGTAAATAAAATACGCATATTGCGATAAGCTTCCTGCTTTGTTTTAATCATCACCCCTCCGCCTCTTTTTAATAAGCGTTGCGTCTCCTGTGAGTTGTCGATCTTCGGGCCGAAAAGAACAGGTATACCGTAAACAGCGGCTTCCAGAACATTATGTATTCCTTGTTTGAAACTTCCGCCGACATATGCAACAGATGCGTACATATAAAGGGTTAGCAATATACCGATCGAATCTATTATAATAACGCGTTCATTTTTATAATTGTTAAGAAATGAAAAACGAATCGTATCAAGTTTACCGGCAAAGTCGTTCTCTAGTTTTTCGATGTGCAGTATAGTTGGTTCGTGGGGAGCAATAATTAAAATGGCATCTTTATCGTACTTTGACATCTTCATAAACGCGGGCAGAATAATATCCTCATCAGCTTCCCAAGTACTGCCGGCAACGAGTACTTTTTTGCCGTTTATAATTTCAGGCTTAATTAAGTTCCTTTCCGCAGCGGTTCTGCTTCGCTGGTAAACGCGGTCGAATCTTGTATCGCCGACGGCTTTTACCTCATCATCACCGCATCCGAATGATTTAAAACCTTTTACATCTTCATCCGACACCGCCAGGACTCTGGTAATATCCTGATAAAGTCTCTTATGAAAGCTTTTTATAAACGGCCATTTCCTGGAGGAATTTTTTTTCATAGTTGCATCAACGATAAAGCACGGTATGTTGAATTTTTTCATTGCCCAGATATGATTAGGCCAGATATCGTACCGCATCATTACAGCTAGATCCGGTCTTGCTATCTGAATAAACCTCACTGCATTGGAGTACGTATCGAAGGGAATGTAGGAAATCAGATCGGCATAGGGGTACTTTTTTGAATTTTCGTAACCGGACGGTGAAAAGAATGTGACAAGAATGTTTATACTTTTATCGTCTTTTAAGTTTTTTATTATCGGTTTCGCCTGCTCGAATTCGCCGAGCGAAGACGAATGAAACCAGATAAGCTTTTTCGATTTATCTGTTCCCGCTGCATTAAGTATTAAATTCTTCGAATAATCTTTTTCGGCCTTTTAATCCGGTTACTACCTTTTTGTTAAACAGACCCGCAAAGCGAATAAATGTATATAAAAAGGGGACAACAGTAATATTGTAAAATAAGAACCAAAATTTTTTCATCTGTATTCCAGCAGCATTTTTAATTTATTGAAAGCAATAAGAGGAGTTACCTCCATCATGCATTTGAAATGTTTTTTAGGACAGGTTTCTCTTCCTATATGCGTACACGGTCTGCACGACAAACCGTCGTTCCCCAATACTATACTTTTATTTTTATAAGGTACAAAACCAAATTCTTCCACAGTCGAACCGAATATAGCCAGCACCGGAACTTTAAGAGCGCAGCCCACATGCATCATTCCGGAATCATTGCAAATTAATGCTCTGCACTTCTCCATGTTCGCGGCTGTTGATATTATATCGTCGTTATTGCTGAGATTCACGGATCCGTGAATTTCCGAAGATATTCTTGCGCATGTTTCCATATCGTCTTTTCCGCCGAACAAAGCAGTAGTATATCCGCTCTTCAAAAGGTAATTGCCCAAATCAATAAAATATTTTTCAGGCCACATTTTAGTAAAATGCCTTGAACCCGGCGCGAATCCGATATACTTTTTATCCAGATCGATTTCGGAATGAACAGAGCCCGGTTTAAATAATTCAAGTCCTTCTTCATCCAATTCGAAATTCTTAATTGTGTCGGCATATCTCACCGGTATGGGAGCAGCGTTCCTCAACTTATTTATTTTAAATTTTACCAGAAGAAATTTTAAAAATGTTTTTTTGTGAAATCTTAAAACTCTTGAATTAAGGCTGAAAGTAACTGCCCGCGACCTAAAATTATTTTGAAGATCCAGAATAAGGTTGAATTTTACGGAATTCAGTTTATTTTGCTCAAGATTCGTTTTGGTGTCTAAATTCTTATTATAAATATAAATGCGGGATATATACGGATTATTGGCCAGAACATCCTTGTATTGTTCTTTCAGCAAGAAGCTTATTTTGATATCCGGGTATTTCTTTTTAAAGAACGGATAAGAGGTGTAGTTAAAAGAATATCTCCCAGAGAGCTAAGTCTGATTATTAAGATTTCCTGTATTCCGTTGAAATTCAAATCCGTAACACCAAATATTTAAAAAATTAGAGTTAATTTAATTAAATTGTTTTTTTACTTCCACTGTATTATTGAAGTTTTCTACAAACTCGTTTATCTTTGTAAATAAATTTAAGGTAAAATGATGACGACATTAAATCCTCCTGCTACGCAGAAGTTCCCTGAAAATTCACTTGAAAGGAAAGTATATCAAATCGTTGAAGATTTGAGCAAATACCTTCCTGTTGCCAACGACAGGAATAGGCTGGGCTTTGCTTTATATAAATATATGATCGGCGAAGGCGATCATCCTAAAGATCTGGTTTCAACTACAAAAGTTTTAATCGAGGGGATCTCATCGGAAGAATTAGCTAAGAAAATTACGGCCGAAATCGAAAAGATTAAGTAAGGCTCTCTTTTTACTTCCAAGAATGATTTTCATAAAATGCAGATATTTGGGCTCCGATTATTAATAAAAGCCGGAAATTAAAATGATTCAAGATCCGGCTAAGTTGTGTTGATGCAATCGGTTATCTATCAGATTAACATGATTTGTATTCCGGTCTTATTTAACTTCGGCTGCTGATATTTACTCCTAGTACGGTTAATCTTCAAGGTTTATTCCCTATATAAATTTCGCTGCTTACCTCTTCTTTTTTCATAAATTCTTCCACATTATTTATATCTTCTTTGCAACCGATGAAAAACGGAGTATGTTCATTTAGAGATTGAGGGCTGATATCGAGTATTCTCATTTTTCCGTTGCTCGCCTTTCCGCCCGCAGCTTCCACGATAAATGCCATCGGATTACATTCATACATCAGCCTTAATTTGCCTTGTTTGTGCCTTGAATCGGCGGGATACATGAAGATCCCTCCGTAAAGTAAATTTCTGTGAATATCCGCCACCATTGAACCGATATATCTGGATGAATAGGGCCTGCCGGTTTCTTTATCTTCTTCCTGAAGATATTTGATATATTTTTTTAATCCCGGGTGCCAGTAAAGATAATTTCCCTCATTTATGCTGTAAATTTTTCCTTTTAGGGGATCCTAATATTTTCATGGGAAAGTATGAACTCGCCGAAAGAAGGGTCAAGCGTAAATCCATGAACTCCGTCGCCTGCCGTATAAACAAGCATTGTACCGGAGCCGTATAAAATGTAGCCGGCCGCAATCTGTTTAGAACCCACCTGCAGACAATCTTCCATAGTACCGGGTTTGCCGTCGCGGCTTATTCGTTTGTATATCGAAAAAATCGTCCCTATACTTACATTTGCGTCTATATTTGATGAACCGTCTAAAGGATCGAAAAGAAGGACATATTTTCCAACCTCAAACGGGGGAGGAATATGCATTATGTCTTCTTCTTCCTCAGAGGCCATTACGCAGAAATGTCCGCTGTGGTCCATCGCTTTGTACAGCATATCGTGCGCGAAGATATCCAGCTTTTTTACCTGCTCGCCGTGAACATTGCTGTGCCCAGTAAATCCAAGCAAATCAACTAACCCTGCTTTGTTTACCTCAAACGAGATAACTTTTGCGGCTAAGGAAAGATTTTGTAATATATGCGAAAGCTCTCCTGTTGCTTCAGGGTGTCTTCTTTCACCTTCTATAATATGTCTTGATAACGTCATAAACCGTTTTGGAGGCATATTGATTTCCTTTTTTTAGAGAAAATAAGTGAAAATGTATAAAACATCAATGTTACAGAATAGATATTCTATAACGTTTGAAATAAGTATTATTGGAGATTAAAAATAATTTATTAAATTGATGGCACAAAAAAGTTAATCTGTCAAATTACTTACAGTTATATAGACTTCAATATGATATTTCCGATCATTGCATACGGTCACCCGAAATTAAGACAAAAGTGCGAGACAATTGTTTCTAATAATGCTCAGCTGCATAATTTAATAGCAAACATGTGGGAGACAATGTATTCATCCGTCGGATCCGGCCTAGCCGCACCGCAGATCGGGAAGTCGCTCAGACTATTTACGGTAGATACCGTTCAGGTTTATGAGAACAGAAGTTATAAAAACAGAAAAATGTTTATGGGCGATAAAGGAATTAAAGAAGTTTTTATAAACCCGGTTATCGTCGAAACTGCGGGAGAAAACTGGACACAAGTAGAAGGATGCCTTAGCATTCCGGGAATTGAATTGGAAATAGAAAGAAAAATGTCGGTAGTAATTAAATATCTGGATAAAAATTTTATCGAAAAGGAAAGCTTGTTTATAGGGCAAACGGCAAGGACAGTTTTACATGAGTATGATCATATAGAAGGGATTCTCTTTACGGATTATGCGGATAAAACCGATATCCGGGAAGAACTCGACAGGATCACAAGCGGGGGAATAAAAACAGATTACAAAATGAAATTCAATAAGATAAAAGCCAACCGGTAGATGATATTATCTGCATAATTAGTCCTTTAAATGATTTCCTTTTTACCCTGCTTTTGTAATTTCCTGATCTTTATACTGAAGCTGGTAAAGTCTGTAGTAAATTCCTCGTTTAGCCAGCAGTTCCTGATGATTACCCATTTCTCTGATCTCACCTTTGTGCATAACAATAATTTTATCGGCGCTTTGGATTGTAGAAAGTCTATGGGCAATAACTATAGCGGTTCTTCCGACCAGCAGTTTTTCGATGGCTTTCTGTATAAGTAATTCCGTTTCGGTATCTACACTGGAAGTCGCCTCGTCTAGCACAAGAATCTGAGGATCGTAAACCAATGCTCTTGCAAAGGAGATTAGCTGTTTTTGTCCGACGCTTAATGTTGCTCCTCTTTCTTTTACTACTTCATCATATTTATTGGGAAGTAAATCTATAAATTTATCGGCACCGACAATCCTTGAAGCTTCCTTTATTTTTTCGATCGGTATTTCATCATTATCCATACTAATATTGGAACGGATTGTACCGGAAAATAGGAATACGTCCTGTAAAACTATTGAGATAAATTTCCTGAGGTCCTTTTTAGCCATTTGACGGATATCGATTTTGTCTACCGTAATCTCACCTTTATTAATATCATAAAATCTTGAGAGAATATTAATCAAACTGGTTTTACCCGCGCCTGTATGGCCCACAATGGCGACCGTCTCGCCGGGATTAATTTTAAAGGATATATCCTTCAGAACATATTCATTTTCGTTATACGCGAACCAGACCTTATTAAATTCGATTTCGCCTTTTATTTTTTCCACTTTTACGGGATTCTCAGGATCCTTTACGAATGTTTGGTTATCAAGTAATTTGAAAATCCTCTCCGAAGACGCCATTGCGGTTTGCATTATATTGTATTTCTCGGAAAGGTCCCGTATCGGCCTGAAGAACTGCTCGGTGAATTGTATAAAAGCAAACAGCACGCCGATTGTAAGCGAGCTCCTAATGATTTCCCCGCCGCCGTACCAGATTATTAATCCGAAAGCTATTGAGCTGATCAATTCCACGCCGGGATAAAATATGGCATAATAGAACACAGATTTTATGTTTGCCTGCCTATAGTCGTTATTGATCGATGCGAATCTGTCAAGCTCCGATTTTTCTTTGCGGAATATCTGAACAATGTTCATTCCGGTCACATGTTCCTGCATGTATGAATTCAGGCGTGCCAGATGAAGACGTACATCCCGGTAGCTTTCCCTTACTTTCTTTCTGAAGAGGAAAGTTCCGTAGATAAGCACAGGCAGAACAGATAACGTAACCAGGGATAGTTTTATATCCATAATAAACATGAAAACGATAATCCAGAAAATGATAAACACATCGCTGAATACCATTACAATGCCCGATGAGAAAAGATCGTTGAGCGCTTGAATATCATTGGTAACTCTGGTTACAATTCTGCCTATCGGTGTTTTATCAAAATACTTTAAAGCAAGGTTCTGCGTATGTTTGAATAATTGAATCCGCAGATCGTAGATGGTCTTTTGTCCCAAATACTGCGTATAATAAGTCAGGAAATATTGAATTACGGCCTGTAATACCAGCGAGCCCAGAAGAAGCATACTGATATACATGAGCCCCTTGTAATCGGAATGCGCAATGTATTTGTCTATCGCGATCTTTGTCAGAACCGGGCGTATCGGTCCGAGCGACGCTACAATAATATTCAAAATGATTGCAGAAATAACATACTTCTTATAAGGTTTTATATAACCGAGCAGACGTTTCATCAGTTTTGAATCGTACGCTTTGCCTAGTACCTCATCTTCGCTTTTATAATCGTTAGCCATTCATTACCCGACTTAAATTAAATAACTTTGTGATAATTTTTACTTTCGAAAAAACATTTAATATTCTCTGCAGTTGTATCCATAATCCTTTCAACCGCCTCTACTGAATCAAACGCCATATGCGGGGTTATAATAACGTTCTCGTTCCTAAGCAGAATATTTCTTTTCAATAATGCTTCCAGATGTTCGACGGCAACGTTTTTTGTCAGCATCTGGTTTTCTTCTTTCAGCAGTTCTTCACCTTCGAATACATCAAGCCCGGCCCCTCCGAAAATTTTATTTTCAACGGCAAAGTAAAGTGCTTTCGGTTCTATTATACCGTTTCTTGCGGTATTGATGAACAATGCGCCTTTTTTAACCTTGTCTATATTTCCCATATTTATCATATGATGAGTATGAGCGTTGTAAGGGCAGTGCAGTGAAATAATATCGGAACTGCTTAAAAGCTCGTCGAGGCTTACGTACTTAAAATCAAGTAATTCGGTTAATATATGATTAGCTCTGGCATCGCTTGCGATAACTTTCATACCGAAGCCTTTGGCAATTTTAATTACATGTACACCAATGCTTCCCGCGCCTATAACACCGAGAGTTTTTCCTTTAAGATCAAAGCCCTGCAGTCCGCCGAGCGCAAAATCATTTCGTATGGTTCTCACATAAGCTTTGTGAAGATTACGCGATAACGCAAGGATCAATGCGAATGTATGTTCCGCGACTGTGTTCTCGCCGTAATAAGGAACGTTAGCGACCGAAATGTTTTTCTGCCTGGCTGTTTGGATATCGATATGATTAAAACCTGTACTTCTTGTCGCGATTAATTTTAATTTCTTAGCCTGTTTAATAACCTTTCCGGTTATATTGGAATATATGAACGGGGAAATGACATCAACATCTTTTACCAGGTTCATGCTGCCTTCGTTAAGCTCCTCCGCGTAAAATCTTATCTCAAAATTTTTATCGAACAACTTCTTAAGATACTTTTTCTCTTTAGCGTTTGTTTCGAAAAAAGCCGCGATCTTTTTCTGCATAATACCTCTTTTAATTTAATTCCTCGAGTTCTTTTTCCAGAAGCTGTTTGTAATGAAGATCGGCGTATATTCCGCCGTGGTTAACCAGTTCTTCATGAGTTCCCTGTTCAGCTATTTTGCCGCCTGATAATACAATTATTTTATCGGAATCCTTTACGGTTGAAATTCTGTGACTTATTATAATGCTTGTCCGGTTTTTCATGAACTCTTTCAGATTTTTTAAAATTATTTCCTCGGTGTTGGTGTCAACCGCGGAAAATGAATCGTCGAGTATTAATATTTTAGGATCGATTGCTAGCGCACGGGCAAGGCTGGCACGCTGCTTTTGTCCGCCTGACATAGTAATGCCTCTTTCACCGATTGCGGTTTCATATCCTTTCGGGAATGCTAATACATCCTTGTCAAAGCCTGCGGTCTTTGAAACTTCAATAACCCGTTCTTTATTTATTTCTCTTAATCCGTACGAAATATTATTTCCGATTGTGTCGGAAAATAGGAACGACTCCTGTTGTACAAGTCCGACTCTTGTTCTCAAAACATTAAGAGGGATTGACTTCACATCCTTTCCGTCAATCAGCACTTCTCCTCCTGTGCAATCATACAGCCTTGAAATCAAATTTATAAGGGATGTTTTTCCCTGTCCGGTATAAGCCATTAGGGCTACTGTTGAGCCCTCTTCTATGGTCAAATTTATATCTTTAAGAACATAAGGGAGATTCTCCGAGTATCTGAAAGAAACATTTTTAAATTCAATTCTGCCTTTTATTTCTTTAATCGATTGATCGGTTTGTTCGGAATCGTCTATTTCATATTTTTCCGCGAATATCTTATTTAATCTCTTCATACTTGCCGCGGCCTGTTCTACCATATTTATTACCCACCCGAACGCGATGACCGGCCAGGTAAGAATTCCGAGATAAGAAATAAACGCTACGATCTCACCGAGGTTCATGTTTCCATTTATAATTTTTATACCGCCGACCCATATTACCACGATTACCGAAATGCCGGTAACCAGAAAAAGAAGCGGCTGGAAGAGAGCCTGTATTTTAACCATGTCCATATTTTTGTCGAGAAAATCATTGCTGAGCTTGTCAAATGCTTTTATCTCATTTAATTCCCGCACGTAGGATTTTATTACTCTTATCCCGGAATAATTTTCCTGAGCTCTGGTTGTAAGCTCAGAGAATTTCGCCTGGATAAGTGCGAACTTTTCGTGTATCAATTTTCCTACTTTGTAAACCAGAATCGATAAAAATGGTAATGGAAGGAGAGAATAAATCGTAAGACTTACATTTAAAGAAAACATTATGGCTATAACGATAACAAGTCTGACCGATGTATCTATGGAATACATAACCGACGGCCCGAGAAAAGAACGGACTGCATTTATATCATTTGTAGCATGGGCCATAATATTGCCGGTGGAATTATTCTGAAAATACCTCAGCGGCAGTTTCTGAATATGGTTCCAGAAATCGAATCGCAGATCGTATTCGATTTCGCGGGAAACAACGATAATAGTTTCGCGTATCAAAAAACGGAACAGGCCGGCAAACAGCGAAGCGCCTATAATTAAGCCCGCATAAATTAGCAGCTGCTGTACAGTCGTACCTTTTTCAATGGCATTTATTGAATCCTTCAAAAGCAAAGGTACATATACGGTGCCGGCATTGGATAAGATAATAAATAGAATACCCAACGTTACTTTTTTCTTATAACGGACAAAATATTTCTTTAGAGTATATAAATTTTTCATCGTAGTTCAGATATTATTAATGCTTGTCGGAGTTAATTTAAGAAATTTCCGCGAATTTGAATGTGCAATCGTTAAAATGTAAACTGTTGAATATGAAACCGGAAAATAAAGATTATAAATAGATAAAAACAGTTAAGCGGCCATAGTACTGTTACCGGTACGGAATTTAGGGATAATTAATAGTCTAATGATGATAAAATGCCGGTCATGCTTCGACTCCGCTCAGCACGAAATTAAAAATGTCTACAATATTAATTACGACTTATACAATTTTATTGTCCGAATATAAAATTACATAAACTCTTTATAAAATAACGTCGATTCAGCTAATGCGTCTAGATCATTTCAAAATATTTCCGGATAATTAGCGGTTAAGTCCACGTGACTAATTTAATCAATTATTTCAAATCCTGTATACTTCCTGAGCACTTCGGGCACTTTTATTTTGCCGTCGGAAGTCTGATAATTTTCTAGAATTGAAACCATTAGCCGGCTGGTTGCAAGACCCGATCCGTTTAGCGTGTGAAGGAACTCAGGTTTTTTAGTTTCTTCGTTTCTGAATCTTATATTCGCTCTGCGCGCCTGGAAATTTTCGAAGTTGCTGCACGAAGAAGCTTCGAGCCAGCGATTCTCGGCCGGTGACCATGTTTCGATATCGTAGCATTTTGCCGCCGAAAAACTCAGATCGCCCGTGCACAATAATAAAACTCTGTACGGTATTTCAAGTGCTTTAAGAATATCTTCCGCATCATTAACCAGTTTTTCAAGTTCGTCGTAAGAAGTTTCGGGTTTAACGAATTTTACCATTTCAACTTTATTAAACTGATGAACGCGTAAGAATCCCTTTGATTCTTTTCCGTAAGAACCTGCCTCTCTTCTGAAGCAAGCGGAGTAACCGACATATTTAATCGGTAAATCCTTTTCATTCAAAATTTCGTTTCTGTAAATATTCGTTAAAGGAACTTCCGCGGTCGGAATCGGGAAAAGGTCATCCTTATCAATAAAGTACATGTCTTCTTCCATCTTCGGAATTTGCCCGGTACCTTTCATAGAATCGCGGTTAACAAGGAACGGCGGAAAAACTTCGCTGTATCCGTGATTTGCAAGATGATAATCCAGCATAAAATTTATAAGGGCTCTTTCCAGTGTAGCGCCTTTGCCTGTGTAAAGAGGGAACCCGGAGCCGGATATTTTAGCGCCTCTTTCAAAATCCAAAATCTTTAACCTTTTACCGAGTTCTACATGATCGAGAGCTTTTCCTTTGCTTTCAAAAGAAAAACCTTCCGGCATCCACTTGCGCTCTTCAATATTATCGTCGGCGCTTTTGCCTACAGGTACCGATGTATGCGGAAGATTCGGAATATACATCAGGATATTGTTTAACCGGTCCTGCGTCGCCGCCAGTTGTTCATCGTAACTCTTTATCTGCTCGGATACGTTTTTCATCTCTTCGATTATGGATGATGCATCCTGACCGGCTTTTTTCATTTTTGCCACTTCCTGCGACACCTGGTTCTTTTTTGCCTTCAATTCCTCGGTCTTGGTAATAAGATCCCTTCTCTGCCTGTCCAGATCAAGAAGCTCGTCGACACGGCTTTTTTCATTCTTATTTTCAATTCCCTGTCTTACGGCTTCGGGATTTTCACGAATATATTTTAAATCTAACATTTATGCCTCTGGGAATGTTAGAGACTGCCCTTAATTATTTTTATTAATTTTGTGTGTTAGTGTTATAGCGGTTATTATTTTTTTCAAATAATGAAGATTTACGTTTACCACTAAGGACACAAGGAAACACTAAGATTATTAATTTAAAGACAGACTCATATTATTTATTTTACTACAATATTGTATATTTTATTTTTTACGAAGATTTCTTTGATTACCGATTTACCTTCGATGTGTTTTATTATCTTTTCGTCGGCAAATATCTTTTCTTTTACAACCGACTGCTCCGAATCTATCGGAAACTCCATCGTGTTTCTTAATTTGCCGTTTACCTGAACCGCGATATTTACGTTATCTTCAATTAAAGCATCCGGGTCGGCGTTATACCAAACCGGGTTTACGAATATGGATTCACCTCTGCCGATAATATCCATGCATTCCTCTCCGAAGTGAGGAGCTACCGGCGCAAGCAGGGTTGCAAATCTTAAAAGTGTATAGGACTGAAGTTCCTTCGAACAGCTTTCCAGATTTTTTGTTAATTCATTCAGTAGTTCCATAAGAGCCGCAATAGCGGTATTGAATCTGAAGTTATTAATTTCCTCGTCGTATTTGTTAATTGTCTGATTAACTTTTCGGTAAACCGCTTTCTCTGTCTCGCTCATTTCCGCCAGCACATATTTCTCTTTCGGCTTTGCGGAATTATTAATCCCGGGGAACTTACTAAAAAGTTCGTAGGACCGCTGCACAAATCTTTCCGTTCCTGATATTCCTTTATCGCTCCAATCGCCGCCGAGTTCATAAGGTCCCATAAACATAAGGTACAGTCTGAAAACATCGGCGCCGTATTTTGATGTAAATTCATCTGGGTTTACTACGTTGCCTTTTGACTTGGACATCTTAGCACCCTGGTTTGTTATGGTGCCCTGATGTATCAGTTTTGAAAATGGTTCATTCTCTTTTGTGTAACCGAGATCGCGTAAAAACTTATGAATGAATCTTGCGTAAAGTAGATGCATTGTAGCATGCTCGGCGCCGCCTACATACATATCAACAGGCATCCATTTATCAGATAAAGACGTATCGAATATCTTGTCGGAAATATGCGGATTCAAGTACCTGAAATAATACCAGGATGAATCAACAAACGTATCCATAGTATCGGGATCTCTTTTAGCGTCCGCGCCGCATTTAGGACATTTTACATTGATAAATTTTTCATTTGTCGCCAGAGGAGATTCTCCTGCAGGGTTAAACTCAACATCATAAGGCAGTTCAACCGGAAGAACTTTTTCATCCACAGGTATTTCGCCGCATTTCGGGCAATGAATAATCGGGATTGGTGTGCCCCAATAGCGCTGCCTGGAAATCAGCCAGTCGCGTAGACGGTAATTAACTTTTCTTTTACCGAGATTATTCTTTTCGAGGAAATCGCTTATCTTATCAATTCCTTCGTCCGATTTTAAACCGCTGAATTCTCCCGAATTAACCATCGTTCCGACCGAAGTATAAGCTTCGGTAAGTTCGTCATCAGGTTTTGTACCGTTCTTAAGGATTACCTTTTTAATCTGCAAACCGAATTTTGTCGCGAATTCAAAATCTCTTTCATCATGTGCAGGAACAGCCATAACGCAGCCGGTTCCGTAGGTAAGCAGCGCATAATCGGCAATCCAGATCGGTACCTTCTCGTCGTTTATCGGGTTGATAGCGTAAGCGCCGATCGGAACGCCGGTTTTTTCTTTAGTAGTAGAAGTTCTCTCGATTTCGGTTAATGATTTGATGGAATCGATATATTTGTCAACGCCCTCTTTGAATTCCGGCTTTACTAATTTCGCAACAAGATGATGTTCCGGGGCAATTACAACATAGGTAACGCCGAACAACGTATCCGGCCGGGTAGTAAAAACGGTTATCTGTTCGTCGCTGCCTTCAACTTTAAAATTGACTTCGGTACCGATACTTTTACCGATCCAGTTCCGCTGCATCGTTTTTGTTTTTTCGGGCCAGTTAATTTCTTCGAGCCCTTTAAGTAATTCTTCGGCGTAATCCGTAATTTTGAAAAACCACTGCGTCAGATTTTTTTGCACTACAAGTGTTCCGCAGCGTTCGCATGTTCCGTCGGATTGTACCTGTTCGTTTGCAAGAACTGTTTGATCTTTCGGACACCAATTAACCGGCGCGTTTTTTCTGTAGGCAAGTCCTTTGTTATAAAGTTGAAGAAAAAGCCATTGGTTCCATTTATAATATTCGGGAACGCATGTCATCAGCTCGGAATCCCAGTCGTACATGCAGCCTATATTTTTCAACTGCTGACGAATATCTTTTATATTTGTCATCGTGCTGTCGTAAGGATGAATACCGGTTTTTATAGCATAATTTTCGGCCGGCAGCCCGAATGCATCATATCCCATCGGTTCAAATACGTTAAAGCCTTTAAGTTTTTTGTACCTGGCCCATGAATCCGTAGGTCCGTAGTTATACCAATGTCCGCAGTGCAGTTTCGCGCCTGAGGGATAAATAAACATGACCAGGGAATAAAGCTTATTGTTGCTTTCGGAAAAGTCGGTTTTGTAAACTTGTTTCTCTTCCCAGAATTTTTGCCATTTTGATTCAGTTTCGGCGAATGGATATCTCATATCTCTTCAGAATGTTATTTAAAATTAGTTACAAATTTATTGAAAAAGCAGGGTAATTCAAATTGAATAAGCCGCACTCTTGCGCAAGGCGGCTTCAAAAATATCTTGTTTATTGCGGAAAAAGCATACCTGAGGACTAAGTAAAAAATAAATTGAGAAAACATTAAACTGAAAGGGATTAATGATCGATAATATAGGAGTTGTTATGCTATAGCTATATAAAGATTCTTTTTAACCGGAGAAGTATATGTATAAGAAGATACAAATAGCTTTAGCTGCTGTTTTGTTTGTAACAATGTTTTTTTATTCCGGCTGCGTTGACTTGCCCGGCAAACTCGTAGCTCCCAACTGGGATGTGAATTTAAATGTTCCCATTACCAGCAAAGCCTACACATTAGACGATATTATTAAAGAACAGAAATATATTTCGGTTGTTCCGACTTCCGCGCAACAAAGTATATATTTGCTTCACTCAGATAATTACTCGCAAGAAATTAATATGGCGGAGTATATAAAGGTTACTAGTCCTACTTCGCTTACTAATCAGACTATCCCTGTTTTAGGCAACAATTTTGACAGTACCTTTGTGCTGTATCTTCCCATTCCTGAAGGTGCGGAACTGGACAGTGCTAAATTTACCAACGGTTCTTTTTCTTTTCATTTTGATAACCCGGCGCCTTTTCCGGTAAATTTATTTATTTCGATACCTGCAATTAGAAAACCCGACGGTTCAAGATTTACAGACAATATTAAGCTTGCTCCAAATTCAAATAATACGCAATCGTACAGTTTTGCAAACGACAGTTATAAAATTACTTCCTCGCAAATTAAAGCAGGTAAAAAAGACTGCGTTCAATTACTTGTAAGCGCAAACTCAGCCTCTCCGGTTAATTCTTATTTAACCATGGATTTTTACAGCTCGGATTTTCTATTCAGTTATGTGTCGGGTTATCTACCTACCAAATCGCTCGGAAGTCAATCCGATAGTTTCGATCTTAACCTCGGTAAAGTTCAGGATTACAGAAACAAAGTAATATTAAAAGACGCAAACCTTAATTTATTTGCACAATACATATCATCGGTTAATGATCCTTTTGAAATTGAAATCAGCAATCTAAATATTACCGGCGTAAGAAACGACGGCACTACAATGAGTCTGACGGATAAATCCGGCAATAAAAATTTTAGTTTTACTCTTGTAAACGGTTCGCTCAATACATCCTTTGATGCGTCAAACAGCAATATCACGGAATTCATGTCATTCCTTCCGGATAAGATTTCGATTTCTTCGGACTATGTAATGAATCCGGATAATATAAAAACAACGGGTACCGCAACAAGCTCTGACTCCGTAAAAATTGAAACATCATTTACCACGCAAAGCTACCTTGCAATAAACAACGCGGCAATAACAGATACACTTGATGTTAATATAAATCAGAGCGACAGAGACAAAATTAAGAACGGTAAAGATTTCAATTTAGCCTTGGATATTCAAAACGGCATTCCGCTCTCCGGAAATGTTCAGGTTGTTTTTGCCGACTCGCTATGCAGACCTTTATTTACATTGAATGATTCCAACGGCAGCAGCGGCTTCTCTATCGATGCCGCCTTAGTCGATCAGAACGGAGTTATGAAAACATCCGCCGTAAGCAACAAAGCGGTAACGCTGAGCACTACCCAGATCTCGATGCTCTCAAAAGCTTATTACGCAATCTACACCGTTACGGTTGCAACACCCAACTCAGGAACAGCATCACCCACTATTGTCGCCGTTCGTCCGGAAGATCAGATTGCAGTGAAAGCTAGCGGGAGCATTAACTATACCGTTAAACCGAATGATTTATAGGAAGGAAGATACGATGAAGAAAATTTATATGACTTTAGTTTTTGCGGCTCTCACTGTGTTCTCAGTATATGCCCAGTACGGATCCGTTGGAAGTACCGACGCAAGAAGCATAGGTATGGGAAATACCTATAATGCAACCGCGGGAGGTATTTATGCAATCGGAATAAATCCGGCTAATCTACTTAACGATAATAATTTTATCAGCTTTTCTACGGTATTGCCGCTTCCTTCTATCTCGGTAAAAAGCGGAACAAACTTTATTTCGATAAATGATCTGAACTATTTTTTCGGCGGAGTAAACGGAGAGGCAAGAATTCTTAACGAACAGGATAAGCAGAGATTAAATTCTTTGTTTGAAAACGGCGGTTTGATTTTAGGAAACGCTTCGGTCAATATTTTTTCTTTTGAGCTGAACTTCGGCGAAACGCCGGGGGCAATCGGCGTTTCGGTAAAAGATGTTATTGACGGTAATATTACTATTCCTCACGCGCTAACCGAATTTGCTTTAAGCGGGAACCCGCTCGGCAGCAATTATAATTTTGACGATACGCGGGCAAGCTCCTGGTGGCTGAGAGATTATTCGATCAGTTACGCAGGCGAAATTCCGGGCTTCTTAAATAATACATTCGACAAGTTTTTTGTAGGCGTTACGATTAAGTATGTACAGGGCTTCGCATTTATTCAGAGTAACCAGGCAGTAAATAATTTCATTCAGACAGATAATAACGGCGATATAACATTGAGTACTAACTACAGCATACAGTCTTCCTTCTCCGATAACTTCGGCGTAAAATATTCTTTTGATTCCACAAATAACAAGCAGTCAAATTTCAGTCCTTTCCCGTCGCCTGCCGGAAGCGGGTTGGGATTTGATTTAGGCTTCAGCGCCGCGATAGGTGAAAAATGGAACTTCTCTTTTGCAATAACGGATGTCGGCTCGATTAACTGGACTGCAAATACTGCGCAGACATATTCAACCGGTCAGTATACAATAACGGGTTTTTCCGACAAAACTACACAGGACTCAATTAAAAATAATTTTAAAGGCGAAAGTAAAAGTATCCCGGGTTTTACAACGGATCTTCCTACAACTTTAAGATTAGGAGCTTCTTACAAATTTAATTTTCACAACACCAATTTTCCCGGTACGCTTCTATTGGCAATGGATATAAACAAAGGCTTTAACGATCTGCCCGGTAACACACAAAAGACAAGGATATCTTTCGGCTCCGAGTGGAAGCCGATGAACTGGCTGCCGTATTTAAGAAGCGGCGTGTCTTTCGGAGGACTGTTCGGATTTCACTGGGCAGTTGGTTTGGGCATTGATGCCGGTTTGGTTGATTTTAATTTTAGTACTCAGGATTTTCAGTCGGTTACCTCACCTAACAGTGCAAAATATTTGTCTGTTGCTTTTAACTCAAGGTGGAAATTGTAATTCATCTGTTAACGGCTGTAAACCACGTTCGGATTTAGTTATTACGAATTTCTTAATTTCTAAAACAAGTACTGTTTCCGTTGTGCAGGTAAGTAATTATTAATTTTCCAATTATTCTCATAGTTACTGAGGTTAGGGAAAGTTCATAGTAACTAAGATTCGGAAAGTTCTTAATAGTAATAAGGTTAATATCGAAATTATCCGTGATGCTGAAGTTCTGTAAAGGAAGAAGCCGAACATTTTATGTCTTAACCTTAGTAACAAGAACCGGTAAGAGTGACTCTAACCTTATTACCTTATTCGGTAATTTCGCGGAAAACTTTGAGACATAGTCACCAACCATGGTTTACTTATCATAAGCTTTCAGCCAATACTAAGAAATTAGGTAATAAGGTTACCATCTCTATAATACTCAGAGTTACTAAGGTTCGGAAAAGTTTTTAGTGACTGAGGTTTGGAAAGTTCTTGATAGTAATAAGGTTAATATCGAAATTATCCGGGATCTCTGAAGTTTTGTAAAGAAAGAAGTCGAAACATTTTATGTCTTAAACTTAGTAACAAGGACCGGCAAAAGTGAATCTAACCTTATTACCTCATTCGGTAATTTCGCGGAAAACTTTGAGGTATAGTCACCAACCATGGTTTTGTACTCATCTTAATTTTTTAACCAATACTTACAAATTAGGTAATAAGGTTACTGTCCCAATTATTCTCAGAGTTATTAAGGTTCGGAAAAGTTCTTAGTTACTGAGGTTCGGAAAAGTTGGTAATTGATATATCATGGTTTTCAACTAAAGCAGCATATTCCTGATTAACGAAATTGTTACTGCTGCATCCTGGGAATCGTAATTAATGCTGCGGCAAGGAAGATAATATCGGCCATCCAGGCAGTAAGCAGCGGACTTAAGGCGCCGTTTTTCCCGAATGCCAGACTGATCTGCATGAAGGCAAGATAAATAAATGTTACCAGTATATTTATACCAACCTGAACTGCCAGCCCGCCCCTGCGTTTATTCGCGGACAACGGCAGACCGAAAAGAACAACTATGAGACTGGCAAGCGGGAAGGAGAAACGCGAATAATATTCAATCAATGTACTTGTAGGATCATTCCCTGCCTTAACCTGGTTGTTAATTAATTCTTTCAGATTGCTTAAATTCATTTCTTCCGGGCGCTGCTGTTTTGTAAGCAATTCCGCCGGAGTAAAATTAAGATTCTTTACCTTTAGCGAATTAAAAAACACCGCCTTCTGACTGTCGCCGCTGAAAAATCTCTGTACTCCGTTATGCGCCGTCCAGACATGGCTAATAGTATCGTAAACCAGATTTGCAGCGTCGATCCTGGATACCATTTTAGTGAGATTTTTTCTGTCGAAATTTTCTATACTGACACGCATTGCCGTGTTTCTGGATTTATCGAAAAATGAAATATTGACTATTCTTGTTTTCGAGTCCTGAAAAAAGACGTTTGTTCCGGAAAAATTATATCCCGAATTAAGATATTTCCTTTCCAGATTTATTTTTGTCTGATTAGCCTCCGGAACTACGTAGCCGGAAAAATACATTGAGAACAGACTTATGAAAATTGTCGTGATAAAAAAAGGCGCCATAAACCTGTACATACTTACGCCGCTCGCTTTGATAGCGGTAAGTTCACTTAAGTTTGAGGCTTTTCCCACGGTAAACAATGCGGCGAATAATACCGCAACCGGCGTCATTAATTTTATAATGTCCGGACTGAAGACAACGTAATAATAGAGGATAATATATGACGGAACGTTCTGATCGAGAAAGCTGCCTACATTCTCAACCATATTTATTACGACGAAGATTAATGTAAACGATAATATTCCGAATAATACCGTTTGAATAAATTGTTTAATCAGATATTTATCGAGAATTTTCATCTATTCTTCTGCGGATTCGGCTTCGAAATTCCGCCATTGCTTTGGAATTATTTTTTTTACGAATGAAAGATCGAGTCTTACGGACTCCTGGATTGTCTTCGT
>CAVUCX010000082.1:0-7518 GCA_963739955.1 uncultured Bacteroidota bacterium
GCAAGTCTTGTGCGATGGTTTTAGCGTGGCAGACTTGTGCTAGGTTAACTAACTATCCTATAAATTTTATTTTTACTTTTGGGTTATGAGTTCAAAGTACAAATTTCATAATCTTTAAGGTATTTATTTAATTGATTAAGTAGGCAAGACACAAGTAAACAGCGCACAAGGCTGGCACACAAGACTTACCAGTTATGGACATGAGCTACAAGTTTGCGGAAACAAAGGGACTGACTCAAAAAGTTACGATGCAATAACGCAGTTTTGCTTCAGAATAACTACGGAAAATTTAAATATACGAACATGAAAAAATTAATCCTGATTTCCCTGTCATTGATGGCGTCAACCATCCTCGCAGCACAGGAGTTCATGACGATCGGAGAAGTATTTGACTTTGCTGTTGGAGATAAATTCCAGATTACGGGCATGAGTGACGGACAGCCGCCTAATGCCGACCGGATCACAATCACCGGTAAGTACTATTCTGCCGATGGAGATACGGTGTTTTACATACGTTATCATAATTCCTACCTTTCGTACGTGGAAAACAATCAACTTGTCTATAGTTTCTGGACTGAAACTGATACAGTTTCGTATACCAACCTCAACACGAGCCTAACGTCTTCCAGTTATTGGATTAGCTATGACACAACGATGATCGAATACGATACACTGAATTACATTAATGAATCGCTGTGTGATTCGCTTGTAAACGGTTATTTCTACGGACACAACGCATTCGAGCCCGTCTATGACAGAAGGCTTTATGGTAAAGGTCTGGGAAGAGTTGAATACTACCATAACGATCCCGCTGAATTTTATCAGATTTTGATTAAACTAACCTATTATGAAAGAAACGGCATCGGTTGTGGAATCCCGGATTCGACTACAGTTTCTGTTCTTGAAAACCGATCAGCGAATGCATTCGGCATCTTTCCAAATCCGACCGACAATTATTTCATAATTAGAAACAGCACAGGTAAAATCTTTACACTTGAAATTTATACAACGACCGGAACGTTGGTACGATCGCAAACCTGTGAGGCAAACGAAAGCTTTATCGATTGTGAAGCCTTAAAACCGGGTCTTTATTTGATCAGGCTTTCACAGCTTTCGAAAACGCAATGGAACAAGCTTGTAATCAGATAAGGATTAAATTTTTAAAAACTTTATCTGTAATTCCCCCAAATGCTGCAAGCATCCGCTTGTACCAATAAATAGTATCTTTACAATACTTTATGTAATTATACAGGATCAAAAAAGACTGATTGGTTTTGAAAGAAACGAATAATTGAAACAGTGAATGGGTAAGAAAACGTTATTGAACAAAAGCACAAGCGGATGCTTGCGGTATAATGTGGGATATTCCTCGACTGATTTGGGCTTGCAGCCCAAATCTTCTATAACTTTAAAAGCTGCTCCTGTTGAATTCCTCTATTTTTAGGAAACTTAATAATAAAGATTTCCTGGTCCTGAACCACAACCAAGTTGTTAACGACTCAGGAAAAATTTGCGGTAACAGATTGTAATTGTATTGTCATACCTGCACAATAGGGTCCAATAGTGGTTTTATCTTAACTACCGGGCAAATACTACATCCTGTTAACAAGTTCGAAAACAATAAAATAGAAAACGATATGGAATCCTGTCTGGGATGAATCTACCTGCTCCGTCTAATGACTAATGAAAATACACAATTTCGTTAATTGGATTAAAGAAGAAATGTATGCCACTAAGCCTTTTTTCTGTATTGTTTAACCAAAAAACTTAAGTCCGTAAAATTAATCTTTAACGCATCGCACACTGTATCCGTATGCTTTTAAATCGCTTTGCTCGCTGATATAACCTGCAAAATAACGCAGCAATCTGTCCCAGGCATAGCCGGAAGAAGCTTCTGTAGACGACCACCACGTTCCATAATCGCCGATTCCTCCAAAGGTTCCGTTAAAGGCCCTGTATCCTCCGGGCAGTCCCGAAAAGCCATAATTATCCGTACCATATTGTAAGGCAAATTCACTCCACCGCGGGTGCTCGGAAGTGTTACAATCACCACCCAGAGGCGAATTGACTTGCCGGCACGATTTGAGCTCGTTGCCGTGTGGTTCGTCAATTCCACCAATAAAAAAGGTCAGAACATACCATTCATCATGTCCGGGGACGTGCCAGCCGGCAGGACAAAGGCCGTTGGTATCATTCATCGCATACCAGTTGTACAAAGCTCCATACAGATTCTTCCAGATTGTATCGTTTTCGTACCATGCATAGGCTCCGGTCGTCAAGCCAGCCCAGGCACTGTTATCCGTCACATTTGGGACGACCGTACCGTTCTGGTAGGTGGTTGTTTTCAGATTTTCTTTGAACCAACACTGGCTTCCGATAAGAACAGTATTGTATTCATTACCGTCAATGTCAGTTATAGTTGGAATACCCGGGCAGGATTGAACCTGTGATTCGGTCGTAAAAGACCATACCGGTCCAACGGTTGAATCTCCGGTCATGTTGTGTGCTACTATTTTCCAGTAATATGTGGTATTATATTCCAGAGTTCCGGGCTGATATGAAGTATCCGCAAAGTTGGTAACAAAAACGGGTGGCTCTGAAATTGTGCCAAAACGAACCGTATAGCTAAGTGCTCCCCCTCCGGGATTTGAGCATGACCACGTCAGAACAGTATCGACATCAATATCGAAAGAAGCATCGCCTGGTGAAGGATTAGAGGGGAACATAGCCGGTTGGAAGTTATTTGTATCGTTCCGTATGCAACGAACTGAAAAACCATTACGTATATCAAGAGCACTTATGTTTACAGAGTCGGAACCGTAATCCAGGTTGTAACTCCAGCCAAAAGTTGAAGACTCTTTCGAGGCAATCCACCAGGCTCCCGTATAACCGACTGTTCCGAACGTACCGGTCAGGCTTCGGTAGCCACCCGGTAAGCCTGAGAACTCATAATCATTTGTCCCGAACTGCGTAAGATTTTGTTCCCAGCGGGGATGAACGGAAGTATTGCATTCACCACCCAACGGTGAATTTACCTGCCGGCATGATTTAAGCTTGTTTCCAAACGACAGACCAGTATTCCCGAGGAATCCGGCCAACACTGTCCAGTCATCAAAAGCAGGCACATGCCACCCGGCAGGACAAAGGCCGCTTGTATCGATTACCGCATACCAGTTATAGAGGGCACCATACGGATCTTTCCATGAAATATCGTTATTGTTCCAGGCAAAGGCACCGGTTGTGAGATTCGACCAGGCATTGCTTGAAGTAATGTTCGGGATGGGTGTGCCATTCCTGTAGTTTGTGGCTTTCAGGTTTTCTTCCATCCAGCATTGGAAACCAATAACCAAAGTATTGTAAACATTACCGTTCATATCGGTTAGGATCGGTTCTCCGCCACACGGGTCGTAAGGTTTGATATTAAATAAATAGCTTTTACTTTCTAAAGGTGCATCTTCAAGTGTATCACTTCCGATGATATTTGCTGAAAGCCTGGCATAACTTGTAAACTTTAACTGGTCGCCTAATGAAAAAATAAAGTCGCTTATTTCAGCGGCAGATTTATATTCCGTCTGGGTTCTTCCTAAATAAACAAGTTTACCTGTTTCTGAAGAATTTCGGTCAAAACTCACCATTTTAATTGCTCTTGTGGTTCCATCTGCTGTAGCTGAAAGGATATAATACCCTTTCTTACCGGAAAAAAATACAAACGTATGCGTTCCGGCTGGGAACAAATTATGAAATGATACAACTTTTTGGCCCAGCAGATTTAGAATATTAATCTGCAAATTTCCGGCCTTCGGCATAATTATGCTTATCTGTGTTTCCCCGGAAAACGGATTGGGTTTGTTTTGCATTAAGCGAAAATCCTGAATTATGGAATGACCAATACCGATACTGGTCAGATAATCCAACTGCAGTAACGTATCGGGAGCATAAAGCGTTGTCTTGCCACCCTGTGAAACATTTTCGATCACGATACTATCAGGCATGATGTATCCTTCCATGTACTGGGATGAAAAAGTCAGTGCAATCGCCGGTTTCTGACAAAATGAAAATGAACTGATCAACCAAGTAAAGATCACTACCAGAGAAATATACCTGCTTCTAAACATGGTTTTTTAATTTTTCAGTAAATGTAAAGTTATAAAAAATCTATTACAGACTGTATTTCTTCTTTATTTTCTCAACAATATTGTAATGAAAAAAATAAACTTTAAGCCTGACATCAGGCCTTGTCGAACTCTAATTTTGAATGGCCGAAATTTGGGGAAGCCTACAAGCTATAATGGGGTCTTTTTCTCTATCCAGGCTACAAAAGATCTTTTTTGTAATCCTGAATATCATCAATAATGTAAACAATTTAACTTGCAATTGAAAATGTCAAAAAAGCAACAATTGTTTTTATTAGAGATGAATAAACAAAAAATTGCATACAAAAATCAGCGGTGTATAATGAAGGAATTTTTCAACCAATTTTTGACTCTTATTAAGTGCAAAATTATCATTCAATTATTTTATATTTCCAACCGAAATTCAGGTGTACAAATGGCTTAAATGTTGAATCTGATTTGCTTATTGTATATTTAATATTGTTTTCTATAAGCCTTTCTTTTATCGACATGACCCATCCTGGCTCGATCAAAACGTTTTTACCCTTCATTGTAGATAATTCTGTATCTATTTGTTTTGTTATTTCATATTTATAATTTATTCCTATGTAATAAAAGATGCTAAAATTAATAGTAATCAAGATTAAAACGATATTTACAAAAACCTTTACGAATTTGTAGTTTATTTTAAAAAAGGCAATCAGTCCAAACATTAATAAGAACCAAATTTGTGGAGCATACCTATATTGCCAAAATTCATCAATTATGATTAATGAAAAAATAAGACATGCTATTAATAATAAATAGAGGATTTTTTTTCGAAAATAAATTAGAGAAGCTATTAAAATAATTAGCATTAAAATTACCAGTTCGCCGTGAAAAGGCCCTAATCCTGAAATTGATTCAGATGGTAGATTGCTTAGGAATGGTTTGTTAATGTTTTCTGATGAGAAAGAAAATAGCTTTTTGGTTTGTGTGGAATCATTTTTCTTATGTTTATATTGAGGTTTTGCAATTGTTCCCAAATAAAACTTTTCCCATCTATTTTTGCCTAAAAAGTTAGCTGGATGGTTCACTTCAGCTACACTTTTTCCTATGTTATTTTCACCCATTAAGGGATAAAATGGATGCCCATTGGAAATAGTATTTCTTACATAGGTTGGATAACCCAGTAAAAGAATTGCAACAATTCCTGTGCTTAAAATCAAATACAGATGCCTTATAAAATTAATTTTCTTTCTTTCAAGAACTATGTAAATTAAATAGAATAATAATATTACAGCCAAATAAATGGCTGCAGTAAATTTCAGGTTAGCAAAGTAACTGGAGATTAGAATAAAATTTGCGAAATGGAAATTATCGACATCATTTTTTCTAAACGAAAAATAGATCAGCATGTAAAGAATAATTAAAAAATATGATGAGCATTCTCCATCAACACAGAATGTAAATGATTGGCCAACAGATAGAGGGGTAAAGGCTAAGAGTAATGCGAAAATAATGGAGTGTTTTTTTGAAATACCAAAAAATGAATATAGAATATATGTACCCCAAAAGAAAGATCCAAAAGTGCTAATTATATGAAATCCTTTGGCATATTGAATATGATTAAAAAAGGAATATATTACTGAAGCTGAAAACCAAGAGGATTTTGAATAATGATTAAGTAAATTATCACAATAGGAGGTTTCTCTATTTCCAATAAAGTACGTATCATAAAAAGGATTCCAACTTCTTGATAAAAGAAAAATTCCATCCTGGTGATACCATTGACCATCAAAGGAATTGTCGTATATGTATCCAACAATAAGAAATAGAACAAAAATAAAAACTGAGCTTAATGCAAATAACACGTACTTATCGATTTTTGGAATATTATTTTTCTTTATCAAATACAACGATAAAATAAATGAACCATAAAGCGTTAAAGGAAGCTCAATTAAATTACTTTGTATTCCAATTAGAAGAAAAAAAGATTTTACCGCAAAGGCAAATGGTGCCAAAAGTGAAAAGTAAAAGGCAAAAAATAAGACTAATTCACGTTTAGAAAAATCTGATTTGAGAACTTTCATACCCTATTATTGTTCTGCAAAAATAGTTTTTTAAGAATTTTGCAATATTTATAGGCCTCTTTTTACAACAAAATATTATTATTAATATTTTGAGGCATTTACTTTTTGTTTTTGAAGGGCAAGAATTGTGACTTGCCTTGAAGCAAAAAATATATGCAGAAATTGATATTTTCGGTTTTAGGGAAGGAACTTATTTCCATAAAATTGTTACAAAAGACTAATCAATTATAGAAAAACTGATTATTAACAAGTAACAATGTTTGTTAAAACTACTCAGTCCAGAAATCCAAATGGTTTTCTGAACTTTTATTTTGGGAAATTCCTAAAATCCATTTTTCATTAATTGCCTGATAATTAGAAAATATTCATATTTTTGAAATAGAAATTTTCAGAATACTAATTTCAATGAAACAATCAACTTACATTTTCTTTTTCTTAACCCAAAATGGTCCAAGCGTCCGCTTGTGTCAATAAATAGAATCTTTACACTGGTTTACGTAATTATTCAGGATCAAAAAGGACTGATTGGTTTTGAATGAACCGAATAATTGAAACAGAGAATGGGTAAGAAAACAGTATTGAACAAAAGCACAAGCGGATGCTTGTGCTAAAATGTGAATTATTGTTTTATAATTTTCCTGAATTCAGTTACATCCTCCCCTTCGACCTTTATAAAATAAATACCCGCTGAATACTTTGACAAATCAATCAAATAGCTGTTCTGCTTATCCGCAGAGGCTGAAATAACTCCCTCTAAGAGCAAGCCATCGACAGACATGATACTAAGAGACAGTGGATTTTGGGATTGACTTATTTCCAATGTGAAAATATCCCTTGAAGGATTCGGAAAAATTTTCACCGAGGTTTTATTACAAATATCACGGATACCTGTACAAGGATCGAAAAATACAGAGATTGTATCTGAATCAGAGCAAATCCCACTTTTGGTAACTTCAACAAAATAAGTCTGTAAGCCTCCGGATGGTCCTGATGTATTAGATACGACAATGGATTGTGTGGTTTGACCAGTTGACCATAAATATTCATATCCCGGGTTTCCTGCATCAAGTGTTATGCTATTGCTAATACATGCAGTATCATTTGGAAAAGCAAAAACTGAAACGTAAGGGTAATTAATGACATTCATCGTGATGATTTCTGAAGAGACCACAGTCTGGCTGGGACATTGCACCGATGAATACAAATAACACCTGATCATATTTCCGTTCTGTATCCATGTATTAGTATAAACCGGACTGTTGGTCCCGACATTCAGACCATTCAGCTTCCACTGGTATACGGGCGAATCTCCCCCATTTTCAGCATATGCGGTA
>CAVUCX010000083.1:0-43043 GCA_963739955.1 uncultured Bacteroidota bacterium
TAATATTTCAATTTCCCCGATATCGATATTCTTCACACCGGTATAATCATTCACCATTCCGATTATATTTACGGGTTTAAGGTCATCTTTTTTACCAAGGTTGATAAAATACCTGGTATAACCCGTACTTCCCGAATTTCCCTTTGATGCAGTATCGGGAACATTCAGATCATGTGTATTTTTGTAATATTCAAGAAACCGGTTAAACTCAAGCGCCACAAATCTTTTAATCAACTCTTCTTTCGGTACTTCATTTAACTTTTCGTATATGTCGGGCAGAAAGGAATCAATTTTAGATAAATTGATATCTACGTTACGCATTTTATCAATAAAATAGAGAAGCTGCTTTTCACATATTTCATTTCCGGAAGGAACCGGCAGATGTTTGAATTTTTTATTTAGCTGTTTTTCTATCGTATTCAAGCTGTGTTTTTCTTTAAGATTCGAAATAACAATTGAAATTCCGGTTTTACCCGCACGTCCCGTTCGGCCGCTTCTGTGAGTGTAAATCTCCAGGTCTTCGGGCAAATTATAATTTATAATATGAGTCAGGTTATCTACGTCAAGGCCTCTTGCCGCAACGTCGGTGGCTACAAGCAGATTTAGATGTTTGCTGCGGAACTTACTCATAACTGCATCCCTTTGCTGCTGCGACAAATCTCCGTGAAGAGCTTCGGCATTATAGCCGTCTTTAACCAATTGCTCGGCAACTTCTTTTGTTTCGTTTCTTGTGCGGCAGAAAATTATACCAAAAATTTCCGGATTATAATCAGCAATTCTTTTCAATGCCGCATATCTGTCTTTTGCGTGAACCGTATAGCAGATATGTTCAATATTTTCGGCGCCTGAATTTTTTTTGCCGATAGTAATTTCAACCGGGTTATTCATGTAGCGGTCAGCAATTCTTCTTACCTCCGAGGGCATGGTTGCAGAAAATAGCAAAGTATTTTTCGTTTTAGGTGTTTCGGCAAGAATTGATTCAAGTTCGTCTCTGAACCCCATATTAAGCATTTCATCCGCCTCATCAAGCACAACTGTTTTTACTTCTTTGAGATTTACTACTCCTCTATTTATCAAATCATTCAGACGTCCCGGCGTCGCAGAAATTATCTGCGCGCCTTTTTTAATGTCTTTAACCTGTTTCTCCATACTCGATCCGCCGTATATCGCCGCTATTTTTATTCCGCTCAAATATTTTGCATAACCGGCTAAATCAGAACTGATTTGCATACATAGTTCTCTTGTCGGACACAATATTAGGTGCTGAATTTTCTTTAATGACGTATTCGTACCCTGTATCAGGGGTATGCCGAATGCCGCCGTTTTGCCGGTGCCGGTCTGAGCTAAAGCTATTAAATCACCTGTTTCTTCCGTCAGCAGGTGTCTTATTACTTTTTCCTGCACGGGCATAGGCGCATTAAATCCGAGTTCGTCAATAGCTTTTATTATCTCCCTGTCTACACCTAACTCTAAGAACGTTATCATTATTAATCCTACATGCTTTTGATTTTATTTTTACACGGTTGCTACAAATTTTGAAATCAGCTTATTCTCAAGTTCCTCGAGGTCCTGCATAATTTTAACGCGCACCGCTTTTGTTTCTTCCTTAAAATCCGGAATTAAACTTTTATAATAATTTATCCCTTCGATTAAATTATTTCTGAATTTTGAAAAATATTCTTCTACTTGTACCGTATTCGGCTGAATACTTTCGTCAATTTTTTTAAAAAAGTAATCTATATACAGATTAAGTTCTTTTATAAATAAATTCGGCCTGTATGCTGACGTAATTAAATTTATTCTTCCGTATATATGGTCAGCCATTTCAGTAAGCGAAGCTATCTTTGAGAAATACGCGATATTAGGTCCCGGACAAACAGCCGCGGCGGTACTCATCTTCGGCGTTTCAATTCCCTTAACGGAGAGCGCCGATGCTCCCAGCCCGAGACAAAGACAAACTTTTTCCGTAGTCTTTTCTATTTCGTTTTTATATTCCTCAGGGGAAATAATTTTTTCTTTTAAATCTTTCAGCTTTTTATTTATGTATGAGATTGAAGCTGTACAGACAGGTTTACTTGAAAATTCTTTATTGAATGTAATATATTTTTTAGGACAAAGACTTCCGGGTTTTCCGCTTTCTATTCTTTCTTTCTTTTCTGTTTCTTTTTTACTTCCCTTGAAATAATTAAAAGGAACGCCAAGAGGCGAAACATTGCTTAAATATACATCATCCTCACCGGCCCGGCTCAAATCGTTCAATGTTTCTTCATCAACATTTATTACTTCGGGTACAAGCAGAAATGGAGTTCCCCAACCGACTGATTTAATACCGTATTTTCTGATTAAGAAATTATGTTCTGAATTGTTGCCTACGCCGCCTTGAACGGTTAAATCAATATTTAAATAATTCCGGTCGTAATATTTCTCTTTCTTATTCATTGCTTCGATGAAAAGCGATTCAACCGAATTAAATAATTCCTCTCTTTTATCGCAGAATTCATGCAGAATCGGACCTAATAGATATCCATCGGTGGCAAACGCGTGTCCGCCGCAGTTTAGTCCTGATTCAATTCTGTATTCGGAAACCCACAGGCCTTTTTTTGCTAAAAATCTTCCCTGGATAAAAGCCGACCTGAAATCGCTTACCTTAATAATTAGTTTTTTCTTAAACCTGCCGTCTTTCCCCGGGTAGAAATCATCAAAGGTTTCAAGGTAACTAAATAACCTTGGATTCATTCCCGCAGAAAATACTACGGCACTTTCCAGGTTGCTGTTTGCAAAACCTCTGAGAGCCGCATGAGCGTCATTAAATTCTGACGGAAGAATATCTCCGTTTGAATCGTAATTCGGTTTATCAAGTTTTGTCATTATGTTAACATCAATCGAACCCGACCGTAAATTTTCTTCTATCCAATTATAAATAACGGAAATGTTATCATTGTCTTCAGCGAATAATTTTTTAAATTTATCTTTTAAGTCCGAATCATCCGGGAGCATTGATATATATTTAAGCAGCTCACTTCCGGGTTCGAATGCGGACTCCTTTAATCTTATGAATTTTTCTTTTGCAATTTTGTTTATAAGATTAAGATAAGCGGTTATCCTTTTTGCCCGGGCATCGTATTCGTCGTCGGTTATGGGATCGTAAATCTCTTTTCTCGATTCCATATAATAACGCCGGAGCATCTCCATTAACATATCATCCGCAAGAGATATGACAGATGAGATTCCGTATTGAGAAACTTTTATCGGTGTATCGATAGAGTACCCGGTGCCGAGTACCGGTATGTGAAAATTATGTATGCTTGATTCATTCATTATAGCTGATTCCAAATGTTATTATAGGATTACGGTGATTTTCCCGGTTAGGAAATAAAAATGGTAAGAATATTTGTTAAAATATCAGACTGGTTAATTTCCTTCGGAGAGGAATACATAGGATGTATTATATAATTAATTCAAAAAACTATCTTTCAAAACATAAAATAGCGAATCACGCCTTCTAATGTATTAAATTATTTCATCATTTCGTAATATTTGCTGAAAGAAATTTAGCCATTAGATGATGGCCGTAATTATTGCCGCCATCAAGTATAGGGACTTAATTTTATTCACTTTGTACCGTTAAATAATTTTAACGTCTCACTTATTCCCGTTTCGTATGAAGTGGGAGCAAATTGGAATTTATTTTCAAACTTAGACGAATCAAAATAATAATCATATTTGTATTGATAAAGCATTTCGTACAGTTCTCCGACAAGCGAATTAAATAAGCCGCCCATTTTTATCATCCAACTTTGCAAAACCATATATTTATTTGGCTTGCCTAATTTCTGCGCTATAATATTAATAAATTCTTTACCGGTTATCGGCGGATGCGCAGTAGGCATATGCCAAATTTGATTAAATGCATCATCCGTTTTTGAAAGCAAATATAGAGCTTTGCCGCAGTCAAGAGTATAAGTGAAGGAATGTATCGTGTTGGCATTCGCCATCCATTGCGCTTTTTTCCCTTTAGACAAATTTTCAATTACCATGATCCCGGGCAGACTTGTTTTCTCCGAGTATGGTCCGTAAAAATCGGCAGCCCTTGCAATAATTGCGTTGATGTTGCCGTTCCTAACTTCGGCCATTAATGAATTTGCAAGTTTGGCTCTTATCTCGCCTTTTTTACTTACAGGATTATACGGTGTATCTTCAGTCATTTTCCCTTTCACAAATCCGTAAGCATAAACATTGTCGAAGAATATCAATTTGGCGTTTTTCTTTTTACATATATCAATAACATTCCGCATTATCTTTGGCCAATATTCCATCCATATTGTCCTATCATATTTTAGTCCCGCTGTTAAGTAACAAATAGCCGAATCTTCCACAATGTTTTTTAGACTGTTGAAATCTGTTAAATCAGCTTTAGCGGACTCAGCGCCCTTTATTGAATTGCCGCTTCTTGATACGAGCTTTACCTTTTCATTATTCACAAGTAGTTCTTTCGTAATTGAATTTGCTATAGCTCCTCCCGCCCCTAGTATAATATGTTTTGTGTTAGAATTCATTAAAATTCCTTAAGATTGTTAAAATATTAATTACAATAAATTAAGAGATAATGTTAAATCTAACGGTAAATAAATTAAGCAACTTCATTTTCCAGTTCTTCTTGGACTCTGGTTGTCAAAGTATCGTAGTTGTAGCCTTCAGGGTAAATGGGACGAAGAAATTTAATATTAAATTTTTTTCCAAGGACGTGGAAAGATGGAACCTCTTGGTAGTGCATGGTTTGCACCGTTAATAGAGACAGGTACTATCGGTACATTAAGCTCACGGCTTAATATTGCGAAAAATTTTTTAAACTCTCCTATTTTCCCTGTGTAAGTCCTGGTTCCCTCCGGGAATATTATGATATTTTTCCCGTCCTTCAGAACAGCGGCAAGCTTCTGAAGAGATTGTTTTAAATCTTTATTTATATCCATTACTATTACGTTATTTCTATCGGCCAGAGCCTTTACAAATTTGTTGCGCACATGTTTTTCTTTAGCATAGAAATAAGTATTCTTCATAACTTTGTTTTTTAAGAATACAGATACAAAGAGTCCGTCGAAAAAGCTTTGATGATTTGGCGCGATTATAAACGGTCCCTGGGGAATATTTTCTGTCCCCTCACCTTTTATTCTGAAATAAAATCTAAAAAATATTTTTGAAGTATTCTTGAACAGGTTCTGAGTAAACCAGCTTCTGGGTAATTTCAAATCAATTTTTTCTTTTAATATTTCCGCCCACTTAACGGTTTCAACGGTTAATTTATTTTTCTTTTCTTTCATGAATAAGGAAAGCTTTTTAACCGTAGGATGATGTAGGAATATATCATCGGATACTTCTATTCCAAAAGTTGATTCGAGAAATACCTGCAGGTTTACTTTGTCTAGCGAATCCAGACCCAGATCAATTTCAAAGTGATCATCAGGGTCAACATTATTTTTCTTTTGGCTTTTCAAAAAGTCGCGTATTACCGAATACTCCTCAAACTGCGGCTCTTCGGTTATTTTACCTTTAACTCTTCCGTTTCCTTCAATCAAAGAAGCGAGTTTAAATCTTTGAATTTTTCCGAGTCGCGTTTTAGGAAGATCATCTTTGCTTAATATAAACTTATTTATTTTTTTATAGGATGATGAGGCCCTGTTATATTTGTCTATTACTTCCCAGCGGAACATTTCTTCAAAGTTTTGAATGGTTTTATCTTTTAATTGAGCAAAGTCGGGATAAATTACAGCCGTTAAAGTATTATTGTGCATTATAACGCCGGCTTCGGCTACAAAAGAAGAAATTGACTTAAGTTTATTTTCAATTTCTTCAGGGTTGATATTTTTACCGTTAGATAAAATTATTATTTCTTTAGAACGTCCTGTAATATGGATAAATCCTTCGTTATCAAGAAAACCAAGATCACCGGTGTAAAGCCACCCGTCCCGAAGAACTTGTGCAGTTTCATCCGGCCTGTTGTAATAGCCCTGCATTATATTCCGGCCTTTGGCTTTAATTTCTCCGTCTTCAGATTCAACCGATAATCCCGGCATAATCTCACCGGCCGATCCGATCTTCCATCTGCCGGGTCTTGTAAAAGTTATCATCGGCGCTGCTTCAGTCATACCGAAACCTTCGAGCATTTCAAAGCCGAGTGTTTTAAAATCTTTAGCAATTACGGGATCAAGTTTGGCTCCGCCGCAAACCATGTATTGTATATTTCCGCCGAACTTTTGGTGAACTTTTTTAAATATGGTTTTAGAGAATTTTCTATTATTTAATATGCCTGCGAGTTTAAACAAATATTTAGCAGCAACATTTTTATTTATTTGTTTTATAATTCCCTGTCGAATTGCTTCGTATAAACGCGGTACACCGATGGTTATAGCTACTTTGTTTTTCTGAAGTGTCGAGACAATATCTTCTGCGACCATTGACGGTGAAAATGCTATCTTTGCTCCCGCTATTAAAGGTGCGATTAAAGAACCAACCAAAGGGAAAATATGATGAAGCGGAAGAAGAAGCAAAACAGGTCTTTCCGCGGTAAATATACTAATATGTTCGATAACGGCTTCACAATTTGCTGCAAGATTATCGAATGAAAGCATAACTCCTTTGGGCGAACCTGTTGTTCCCGAAGTATAAATTATTACTGCAGTTTTATCAGGTGAATTAATGTTTAATTCTTCTTCATTAATTCGTCCGCCGTCAAAATTAAGATCTTCAAAAATTATAACTTTTATTTCATAATTTGTTAAAGCTAGGGCTTCATTTAATACCGGGATCATATCTCTCGAAGTAAAAATCACTTCGGGACGGCAGTCATTCAAAATATACGCTGTCTCTTCGGCAGTAGCAAGGTAATCAATAGGAACGGCAATAGAGCAGTTTTTTAATGAGGCAAAAAAGGCATAAGCCCATTCGGGTCTGTTTTCAGAAAACAAAGCTGTTTTGGCAGTAGATTCCGGATTTAATAGTGATGAATAGTAATTTATATATTTTATTAAATCACTGTAGCTAACTGACTCATCATGCCAGGCAAACGCGGTATTATTGCTAGATTTTATATGCAAATGGATCCCTTTTTATAGTACGGGTAATAATACTGAAATTAAATATTTATTAAAAGTGAAATTGATTTACCATGGTTCAGAAAAATAATAATTAACCGGCTAGAATCTCAGAAATGTTTTTATACATCTCTTCATTCCCTCTTTCATATTTATGGAGGGCTTTTACAATATCATTTGCGTTTCGTACGATTAACTCCGGATATTTTTTAATTCCAGCAGTTTAATTTCAGATATCCTATATCTCATTAAGACGGTTAAAAATTTAATTCTTATCATATCCATCTTAAAAAGTTTTGTGCTTTCAATATAATCTTTGTGTGAAAATATTTTTAGCTTAGAATAGATTGAAAATCTATTTTCGTACTTTTCACTAGCTATAGTTTCTTTCGGCCATTCTGCAAAGATATTTGTATACGCCAGCGTACCAAGTAGAGGCCCTATAATTATTCCCACCCACCAGTCTTTATTAGTGCTGTACATTGCAGTTGAAAATAATATGCCTGCCCCTCCTCCCATCGCTCCATATATAAATGTTTTTGTGAGTGAATTATTCTTATTCTCAATACCGGCAATTAAATGTACGGATAGCGAAACACTGAAAGTATAACACGAATAAAGAAAAACCATTGAAGCAACAGAAGTAAAGACCTGATCCTTATTTAAATTCAAACCGGCGCTCGCAAAAACGGGAGGCATCATCGCGGCGAAGGTAATTACCGGGGTTGCAATTATTTGAAATAATATGTTTGATACGGAATGACTTTTAATTGAATATCCTGAGTTGATAAGACCATTTGAAGAATCCGCAGTAGCATGAAAATATTTAATATCAGGGATATTGCCCGAACCGTCCGGGGTGATAATTTGAGCTGGACAAAATGAACTTATGAATATTAAGAAAATTAGGATTATTAATTTCAATTTGCAGCCTCTTTTAATTTTGAATTAAATATACCGCTTACTATTTTACTCAATGAATAGTTTAATCCCACGGAAAATGATCCGCCTAAATATTGCCTGATATCGGCGTCCATTTCAATCATCACTTTCATATCTTTTGAAAGATTAAAATTAAACCCGGTTCCTAATAAACCGCATACTCCGGTTTTCTTTTTTGCGCCATGTAAAACGTCAAAGGCAGAGTGGTATTTTGTAGATTCTAAATAATAAACTTTGTCGGCATTAACAGAATAAATTCCTAGTCCGAAAAGGAAATAATAAAATTCTACATTTAATTTTAAATTTCCTCTAAGATCAAAAACATAATTCTTGGCGCTATTTGCTTTTTCTCCCCAGGCGGAGTAATCGGCTAACGAATAAAAATAAAATGAAAAGATTCCTTGAAATGACCAGCTTTTATTTAAAGGTTGTTCAACACCTAATTGAACTGTTCCTCCCTGTTTCCAATAATCGTCTGAGACGCTACTGCCGCCGACGCCGCCGAATGACCCGTTGTAATTTGAGATGCCTAATTTAATTAGAATAGAAGTATCATCATTTTGTGAATAACCGTCGTTAATAAGTACAGCAATAAGAATGAATAATTGCACAAATATTTTCATAATCCCCTTTTACTAAATCCCTTATTACGGACCGGAAGAATAAAGTGTTATTATTTTTTTTGATATGACAATTTAATAATAAACGTAAAAATACAAAAGGAAGGAAATACGATATCAAAAAGACGGCAATTGTTTATCGTTCTTTGTACAAATAATATTACATAATGAGTAACAATATTATGTCAGTTAGTAATTGCCATAATTTTTTCTGATTCGATTATTTTATTCTGTGTGTTAATTCTTCTTTTGAAATCTTCACCGGAAATTAATTTAAATTTATTCACAAGCTCTTGCAGTCTGAACGTTAATTGTGTGAGGTCTTCTGCCGCTCTTGCTATTTGAGTACTCCCCACAGCCGACTTCCTGAGTAACATTGCTGATGTTCTCAACGTTCTTACTGATTTCCTCAGCGGTAGAAGACTGTTGTTCACTGGTTGCCGCTACCTGGTTAACGAGGTCGGATACACTGCTAGTACCGCTTAAAATCTGCTTTAATACCAGATCAACTTCCCCGGTAAGCTTAATACCTTCTTCTACAGATATCTTTGCTTCGTTCATTGAATTGTCGGCGTCTATCACTTCCTTTTGAATGGATTTGATAGTTTCCGCAATTTCTTTAGTGGCTTTTGTAGTTCGCTCTGCAAGTTTCCTTACTTCATCTGCTACTACTGCAAAACCTCTTCCCTGTTCGCCGGCTCTGGCGGCCTCAATAGCAGCATTTAGCGCCAGAAGATTTGTCTGATCGGCAATATCGTTAATTACGAGTGTAATTTCTCCTATTTGATCGGTTTTCCCTGTGAGTGTGGTAATTATTCTGGCAGTTTCCGAAGATGCTTCAACGATCCGGTTCATTCCTTTTTTAGTATCTTCAGTTTTCTCGGTACCGGTTTTAGCCGCGTTACTGGCATTAACCGACATATCGGAAACTGCGGAGATATTCTTAGCTGTTTCCAATATAGTTCTAGTCATTTCCTCAACGGAACCGGCAACTTCCGTAATTTGAGAGGTTTGTTCATGAGCCCCCGCAGCCATTTCTTCGGAAGAAGACGAAATTTGTTCCGCGGCACTAGCAGTAGCTTGAATGGCCTCTTTAACATTTTCTATGGTTTTATTAAGATCAGAAAGCATTTTGTTTATATTCATTCCCAGATCGAAAAGATCACTTTCAGAATCAATTTCAATCTCACTGGTGAAATCACCTTCGCTGGCTTTTCTGATTGCATCCGCAATAGGCTTTATTTCCGTATTTAAATATTCCCGTTGTTTAGCCTGCAGTTCCCTTAAATCGTTAAAGAATAAAAAGATACCGTTCATTTCTCCCTTGCTGTTCTCAATCGGACCGGAATATACCAGCACAGGTATTTTTCTTCCCTGATGATTTACGATGGTAACTTTTTCTCCTTTTGCAAAATCACCGGCTATAGCTCTTTTCGTAACACTGTCCCTTAAGATAACGTCAATTACTTTGGCTTTACCGTTTAGTTCGTCCGGTGTTTTATTTATTTCCATCAAGTTGCAAGCTTCCTGGTTTATAAATCTTACCGTAAGGTCGAGATCAACTGTAAGAAATGAACTGCTTAAACCTTCCTGAAAACTTTTTGATCTTGCAATTTCGTCTTTTGTTTGATTTACCAGGTAATTAAAAGAATGTGTAAGTTTTCCTATTTCATCGTTTCTGTCAATTTCCAGAATTGAATCAAATTTTCCGTTGATAATATCGTTAGCACTTTTATCCAGTCGTTTGATCGGCTTAACGATTATTTTATTCAAAAGAGGTATAAAACCAAGCACGAGAAGGATACTCAAAAGTAATGTACCCAATGTAAATATTTTCGAATCTTCAACCGCTTTTAATGCTTCCCCGTTAAATTCCGCCGCCCTGTTTTCGTTTATCTTTACCAGTTGTTTAAGGCTTAATTTTGCGGTATCATACTCTTTTAAAGTCTCGTTGGACAGATTATTAACCTGAACAATCATGGTGTCTATAAGTTTATTTCTCTTTCCCCCGTTTTGAAGTACAAGAGCATCAATCTTTTTTTGCAGCTCCACAACATCTTGATCGGATGCTTTCCATGCCTGCCAATCGGGCACAAACTTATTCCATATACTATCCTCCGCTGGAGTTTTTTTTAAGGAGGCATAAACTTTCCAAGCATCGTCTGCCATTTTGAACGCATACCCAATTGAAGCATACATGGAGTTACGCACTTCAGTGTTTTTCAAATCTTGATTTAAGATGGCTCTTTCTGCGCTGAGTACCGAAGTTTCAGCTTGATATAAAGTAAGGCATGAATGCACACTCGGCAATATATTGGAACCGATTTCTTTTATTGTTTCGGTCTGTTTATTCAAATTAACGTAATCTACATATCCATTGATCACCGCAATTAGAATAATAACAACAAAAGCTGATATTAGCTTCGTAATTATTTTTCTGTCGTTGAGGATTTTAAATGTCATCTTTTAGCTCCTAAGTGTTTGCCACAATATGAAACGGATCATTTCCCAGGTTATTTTAATTATCGTAAAATTAAATTTTATTTTTAGACTAAATAATAAAAAACAATTATATTTAGCGCTTTAAATTTTACATGTATGGAATTCAATTTAAAAACTGATGATGCTTACGCATCCCTAAAAATAAAAGATTTTAGACAATTTGTAATTGCCAGGTTTCTTCTGACCTTCGGAGTGCAAATGCAGTCGGTGATTGTAGGATGGCAGATATACCAATTAACAAAGGATGCTCTTTCATTAGGGTTGATCGGGCTTGCCGAGGCATTACCTTTTCTGGCAATCTCATTATTCGGGGGGCATGTTGCCGATGGAGTAAACCGAAAAAAAATCATCCAGATATCAACCGTTGTTTATCTTTTCTGCGCGTTCGTGTTGTATGCGCTTTCTACATCTTTTCATTTTATACTCCAACGCGAGGGAATGATTTCAATATATACCGTAATTTTTATAACCGGCCTGGCAAGAGGTTTTCTCTCTCCGGCACAGGGCGCTTTTTTTGCACAGTTAATACCAAAAGAATTATTCGGTAACGCGTCTACTTGGAGTAGCTTAGGCTGGCAAATTGCTGCCGTAACAGGACCCGCGGTAGGCGGTTTAATATACGGCTTTTACGGCGCAAGCATTGCTTATTTAGGCGTAATTATAATGTGTGTACTTGGATTTATCTTTTATTCGAATATCAGCAATATTCCTATACCGGTAAAGAAGAGCAAAGAAACAGTAATTAAAAGTCTGTCAGAAGGATTAAAGTTCGTTTACAGAAACGAAATAGTCTTAAGCGCCATATCTCTTGATATGTTCGCAGTATTTTTCGGCGGGGCGGTTGCGGTTCTTCCAATATTTGCCGACAGAATTTTGCATATAGGTGCGAAAGGACTCGGGTTTTTGAGGGCCGCGCCTGCGGTGGGGGCAATTTTAATGTCTGTTTTTCAGGCTTATTTCCCGATGTTTCAAAAGGCCGGCAGAAATTTAATTATGTGTGTTTTTGGATTCGGAATTGCAATTATAATTTTTGCTCTTTCTCAGAATTTCTATCTTTCGCTTTTTTTATTGCTGATAAGCGGAATGTTTGATAATGTTAGCGTGGTAATAAGGTCTACGATTATCCAACTTTATACACCAGATGAAATGCGCGGAAGAGTTTCGGCTATAAACGGAATCTTTATCGGTTCCTCTAATGAACTGGGTTCTTTTGAATCAGGCGTTGCCGCAAAATTGATAGGACTGGTGCCTTCGGTAATCTTCGGCGGAGGGATGACTCTGGTTGTTGTTGCAGCAGTGAGAAAAGCTTCCCCGCTGCTGAAAAGACTAAATCTTGTTTCAAGCCGCGCGATATAGAATGTTGATTACATTAATGGAAATTAATTCATGGTATTATCAGTTCCGGGAACAAATTTAAAAATTGACGCAGCAATTCCGGTTTCAATAAAGCTTTTAAAAAACATATAAGCTCCGATGACATTACCGTCATAAGCATCAATCCCCGAATAATCACCGAAGAAAATTACTGGATTCGGGTAAAAAGGTTTCTGGTTGATTTGATAATTTGCAAAGGTCTTTCCGCCGTCGATACTTCTAGCAAGTGTTAATCCGGTTTGGGTACTGTCGTAATCGGCTCTGTTGTAATAAATAATATTCAAGGAACCGTCAATAGGGTCAACCGCCATCCATGAAAAGAACTGGTACTTGCCGTTGCCTGTTTTATCATTGTTTACTCTTACAGGCTGCGACCAAGATTTGCCGCCGTTTCTCGAGTATTTAAGAAAAACATCCGGGTCTCCGAACCGGCTGTCCACCCAATTTACATATATACTTCCCTTATATTTTCCGCTGCTCAAATCTGTTTTTACTACAGGCATTCCGTTAGCTCTGTTTATTCCCGGTACTGACATATCCCAGCCGTGATAAATGAAGCCGATGGTTTTTTCCGGTTCGAATTTCTTGCCTCCGTCTTTAGATTCTGTAAACATAATGCCTTCCGGTCCGGCCCAAACCACATAGACTGTACCGTCAGGCGCAACTGCAGTAACAGCTCCTTCAACGGTGTTACTGCTGTCCCGGCAGTCTCCTCCGGTTGTTGAAATTCTTATGGGAGATGAAAATGTTTTACCTTTATTTGTAGATCTGGAAAAATAGATTTGAGAAGAGTCGTAAGGCGCCTTGCTTCCGTATTTGGCAAAGTGCGTCCACGCGAGATACACATTATTTTTGAAAGGCGATGAAGATGAATTATCAACCGCTACATAAGGTTTGTCTTCCATCGGCGCGTTTGTGTTAATATGATCAACCACAACAGCCCGCCCGGTCCAAGATTCCCCGCCGTCTGTAGAAGTACTAACATAAATACCGCTTGAGTTTCTTTCGGATACCTGTCCTTCCAGCCCGGTAAATGATAAATACGAATGATAGACATTTCCTCCGGTGCCGAAAGCCACCGCGTCATCTCCCTGCACCCTGTTTTCAGGATTTTGTGTTTTTATCTTTTTCCAGTTGTTGCCACCGTCTTCTGAAACATATGAATAATTGCTCACACCGGAGGAACTGTTGTTGTAATTGATAAATACCGCAACTATATTTTTATTGTTTTCCGGATTGATCGCGACGGATACTTCAACCGGATTTTTATCATTCGGTTTTGATATTTCAACAATCTTGTTGTTTTGGGCAAAGTCGGTTGAAGAATATGCTGTTAAGAAAATGATAGTTATATAGAGAGAAAAAGATTTCATTTTATATTTCTTTTGTTAGTCGGAACAAAATTATCCAAACGGATTCAAAAAAATAATAATCACAATCACATTTAAAATAAAAAAGGATTGATTAATCAGCACTTT
Source organism: uncultured Bacteroidota bacterium (assembly GCA_963739955.1). Classification (GTDB taxonomy): domain Bacteria; phylum Bacteroidota; class Ignavibacteria; order Ignavibacteriales; family Ignavibacteriaceae; genus FEN-1297. The sequence goes on from CAVUCX010000083.1 coordinate 14,005, forward strand.
AACATTATTTCTAATGTCAGATATGGCGTTGCGGCTGACTTAATCAATCCGATAATTCTAGCTAAACAATAAACTTGAACTTCTTGAACTTAAACCTGAACTTGAACTTCGTTAACATACTCCATAGCGCTTAAAGCGGCAACCGTACCGTCCGCTACAGCCGTTGTAATCTGTCTGTATCTTTTCTGGATAGAATCTCCGGCAGCAAAGACGCCGGGTACACTGGTTTCAAGATTTTCTTTTGTGATTACCTCATTCCACTTATTAAGCTCTACCGTGCCTTTAAGAAATTCCGTATTTGGGACATAGCCTATGAAAATAAATACACCGTCAATAGGCATAGAAGTAAGTTCTTTAGTCCGGTTGTTTTCAATCGTTACGCTTTCTAATTTTTCGTTTCCGTGGAACTCAATTATTTGCGATTCCATTATAAATTTGATTTTAGGGTTATTTGCAGCCTCTTCGACGGCATGATTGAATGCCTGGAAATGATCGAACTGGTGAACAACAGTAACCGATGCCGCGTATTTAGTGAGCGAAACAGCTTCCTCCAGCGCTGAATTTCCGCCGCCTACGACAATAATATTTTTATCCTGGAAAAAATCACCGTCGCATGTTGCGCAATAAGAGATTCCCCTGCCTTTAAATTTATCCTCTCCCGGAACGTTAAGTGACCTGGATTTACCACCTGTAGCCAGAATTACAGCCGGTGCCCGGTAGATATCTTTATTGTTAACTTCTATTGTTTTAATCTCGCCTTCTAAATTGAGAGAAGTGATTTTAATGTTTGATCTCACAGTGCATCCGAAGCTCTGCGCTTGCTTTTTCATTATGCTGGAAAGCTGGTAGCCGCTTATGTTTTCCACTCCGGGATAATTCGCTACTTCGTGCGTAAGAATCATCTGGCCGCCTGCAGTTCCTTCGTTAAGAACCAAAGCTTTCTTTTTACCGCGCGATAAATATATGCCGGCAGTTAATCCTGCCGGTCCGCCGCCTATAATTATCACATCAAAATCATTATTTTCCATATTAGCTGCCCTATTTAAAAACTTTATTTGCTTTTATTTTGAAAATTTATCGTCTAAGATTTCTCTGACCTGATCCATCGATTGTATACTGCTTGTGGCCTCAACTACCTGTCCGTTTTTAAAGTAAACCGTAAAAGGCAGACCGCTGAAGTTCCGGCATTCCGGAAGGTTTCTTATTACATGCGAATGCGCGGCGTCAAACTCCATATCTCTGAAGGCAACATTTTTATATTCATCTCCCAATTCTTCCATTATACCGTAAACAGGTACGCACATAGGTCCCATTCTTCCGCAGCACACCATAACCTGTTCGTTGTCTTTTAATAATTTATTAAAATCTTCTTCCGAAGTTACGTGTGTTAAATTAGTATGTAACATTTATTCTCCTTCAGGTAATTTATTTCTTATTATTATTTTCGTTCAGTTCGATGCTGATAATTGGAAATGGATTCGTAGATAAGTGTATTGAGGTGCTTAATTTATACATGGAGAAAAAGGATCGGTATCATAGCAAATCAAAGAAGGTCGGCGTTGAAATTGGATTAAAATATAGGTAGATTAAATGCGACTAAAAGAGTCTTATTTGTTTTATGTTAAAACTATCGAAAAAAGCAGAATATGCGCTTATGGCGGTGAAGTACATTGCTTCCAAAGAGAAAGGTGCGTGCGTTACGGCAAAAGTAATATCCGACGCTTACACCATTCCTTATGATTTGTTATCTAAAGTACTTCAGCAGTTGGTAAAATTTGATATTATTACGTCGTATCAGGGAGTTAAAGGGGGTTACTCTTTAACAAGGACTCCGGATGAAATAAATCTTATTGATATAATCAGTGCCATTGATTCTGATTACCGGATAACGGAATGCATGAACGGCGGACCGTATAAAAGTAAAGACTGTACGCTTATTAATTGCTGTTCAATAAGAGATCCTTTGATTAAGCTTCAAAAAGAAATAGATAAGATATTTAAAAGAAACAACAATATTGCAGATTATTTAATGAAATTACCTGTATATCTCGATAATCATGCTACTACAATGACGGACCCCAGGGTGTTCGAAGCAATGACTCCGTTTTTTACGGAACGATACGGCAATGCTTCCAGCAAGGATCATTCGTTCGGCTGGGAAGCGGAAGCGGCGGTTGAAAACGCACGAGAGCAAATAGCACGTTTAATTAATGCTGAAAAGAACGAGATATACTTTACCGGCTCGGCAACCGAATCAATAAATATTTCTCATTTCGGAATTACGGAAGCTTATTTTAAAAACGGATGCCGTATAATCAGTTCTTCGATAGAACACAGTGCCGTAATGGATTCCCTTTCCCAACTGAACGGTAAAGGCGTTGAAGTGACGTTCATGCCTGTTGATAATAAAGGTAACCTTGACTTAGATCTTTTAAGTGATTCTGTAAAGAAAGACACAATACTTGTTTCAATAATGGCTGCTAACAACGAGATAGGAACAATAAATAATCTTGAAGAAATCGGGAAACTCTGCCGCGATAATAATGTATTCTTCCATACTGATGCAGCGCAGGCTCTCGGTAAAATAAATATTGATGTAAAAAAACAAAACATTGATCTGGCATCTTTCTCGGCGCATAAAATATACGGACCAAAAGGCATCGGAGCTCTTTATGTACGGAAAAGAAATAATAAAATAAGACTTGTTCCGAGAACATTCGGCGGAGGTCACGAAAAAGGCATAAGGCCGGGTACGTTGAATGTGCCTTCAATAGTAGGTTTCGGAAAAGCAGCAGAATTATGTTTTACGGAAATGGAAGAAGAAAACAGGCTGATTAAAAATTTAAGAGACAAGCTTTATAAAGGTATAGTTTCTAATCTGGATGATGTTTACCTTAACGGGGCTATGGAAAATCGTTTAGTGAATAACCTGAATTTAAGTTTCAAATATACCAGAGCCGAAAATTTTATTTCGTCGTTGAGAGATATCGCAGTGTCTACCGGAGCGGCGTGTTCATCGGCGTCATTAAAGCCGAGCCATGTTCTAAAAGCGATAGGTTTGCCGGATGATTTGGCTAAGTGTTCGATAAGATTCGGACTCGGCAGATTTAATACAGACGAAGAAATCGAATATTCTATAAAAAGAATTACGGATGCAGTCAACAATATACGAAGTATGTCGCCTTTGGCTGAGTTTAATTCATCAGAAATAAATTCTAAATACTAATATGGCAGAGGGAAATATAATGGAATATGTTGATCTTATTGAAAAAGAAGATAAAGTATTTTTAAATTTTTAAAAGCAAAGTATCCTTTGTTTCACAATTCAAATTTTTTCTTCAGAGACCTTCAGTACGGCGCGATGAAGTATCTTGAAAAAAAAGGTTTAAAGGTAACAATTCCGCAATCAATTAATATTGCAGAAAAAATCGGAGAATATTTTGAGAGTAAAGGAATATTTGTAAGAGTTAATAAAATGGGATGGCGTATAGATTACCCTGAATTTGTGACGGCTGCCCCAGGCGACCCGTTCTGATTTCATTATTGATAGGATATGCATTGCATTTTAAACAAATTTTAAAATATTTAAATAAAAAGAAAGAGAGGGATAATTCATGGCCGATGTCCAATTGGAAAGTGAAATAAAAATTACTGAAAGAGCCGCGAAAGAAATAAACAAAATTAAAACAGAAAACAATATCCCGGATACTTACGGCCTCAGAGTTGGAGTTAAAGGAGGCGGCTGCTCCGGGCTAACATATACCTTAGGCTTTGATACTGATGCAAAAGAAGGCGATTCGGTTGTTGAACAGAACGGCATTAAATTATTTGTCGACGGCAAAAGCCTGTTCTACCTTTCCGGTACCGAACTTGATTTTACCGACGGGTTAAACGGAAAAGGTTTTGTATTTAATAATCCGAATGCCACAAAGACCTGCGGTTGCGGAGAATCATTTAGTGTATAACTATAATTAATTATATTGCTGCGGGTAATCAGTTAATCTTTGCGGAAAGATCTTATCTTTTACCCGGGGGATATATTTCAACCTCGAAAAAGAATATTTATTAATCATTACTAAGGAGGAAAGAAATGGGAAAGTTCGAATTGCCAAAATTGCCTTATGCTTATGATGCACTTGAACCATATATTGATAAAATGACTATGGAAGTTCATTATACGAAACATCATCAAGGATATGTGAATAATTTAAACAAAGCAGTTGAAGGAACTCCGTTAGAGACCAAAACGCTTGAAGAAATTTTCAAGGAAGTTTCCAAACAGCCTGCTGCCGTTAGAAATAACGGGGGTGGTGTTTATAATCATGGCCTGTTCTGGACGGTTATGAAACATAACGGAGGCGGAGCGCCTACCGGGAAACTTGCGGATGCTATAAATGCAACATTCGGCTCTTTCGAAGAATTCAAATCAAAATTTACTAATGCAGCAGCTACAAGGTTCGGCTCCGGGTGGGCCTGGCTCATTGTTAATGATGGTAAACTTGCTATTACATCCACACCGAATCAGGACAATCCTCTAATGGATGTAGCAGAAGTAAAAGGAACACCTATTCTGGGGCTTGACGTATGGGAACATGCATATTATCTGAAATATCAGAATAGAAGACCGGAATATATCGATAACTGGTGGAAAGTAATAAATTGGGACGAAGTATCTTCCAGGTTATCATCTGTAAAATAATTTAAATAAATTCACAAAAAAGGCCGGCTAAAGAATTACAAAAATATTTAAGCCGGCCTATTTTTTTGTTTATAATCTAATTACTGAAATTAAACCAGCGGCGAACTGATATATTCCTAGGATTGCCAAAATAAATCCGGAAATCATTATAAGAATTCTTTGTCCCTTCATACTTAATAATTTTGTTGCTCCGAAAATAAATATTGTTCCTGCCAGTGCAATTGTCATTGTTAAATAAAAAGATCCTATTAAAACAAAAGAATAAACATGTGCGATTTCCCAGCTTTTTATTGCCATTGGTCCGAGTACCAGGCTCCATCCGAGGTAAGGTCCCGGGTTAAGAAGATTGACGGTAACAGCTTGAAAAATTGTTCGCGGTTGTTTTTGAGTTTTTGTTTCATCTTATTTTCTCGTGACTTCAGTTGAAAATAAATTTTATAAGCAAAAAATAAGAGCAGAATTCCACCTACGGCTTGCATATAGCTTATAAAATATGAGGGTATTTTTGTTAATAAGGTTAAGATAATCAGGGCTATAGGACCATCGCTCATTAAAGGCGCAAGCGAAGCAGGCTAGTGTGTGTTTCCAGCCCTGCTGCGCAACCTTGCTGAAAAGGAATGCCTGTAAAGGTCCGGGCTGTACTGCTGCCGCAAACGCAAATCCTGCCCGGTAAAAATATATTCAAGCATAAATTGCCTTGATTTTTGGAAATAGATCCTTCAAATTTATAAAAAGTAAGATTTATATTTTTATGATTTTATTTAATTTTCACTTTTATTTATGAAAACATTTTATAAATATATTACAAAAAAGAACAAAGAAATGGATTTAACAATACCTATATTCCCATTAAAAATTGTGGTGTTCCCCTTCTCCAGGTATCCGCTTCATATATTTGAAGAAAGATATAAAAGGATGCTCGCCAAATGCAGAGCTAAGAATACAGGATTCGGTGTTGTTGCAAAGCTCGGCGCCGACCTTTCAAGTGTGGGTACCTATTCAACAATTACCGAAATCATAAGACAATACCCTACCGGCGAGACAGATATAATAGTTCAGGGTAATTATAGGTTCAAAACAATTGAATTAAGGATACACCCGGACGGATACTACGAGGCGGATGTAGATATTTATAATGATTTAACCGATGGATTCAATTCCGGACTCTTAGAAGAATTACGGGGTAAATTTGAAGAACTTTTATTGAAAACAAATTATAAGTTAGAAGACGGCTACTGGGAAAATTATTATAAAACAGATTTAAAATCATACAAGCTTGCGGAAAAGTCCGGATTACTCCTTGAACAGCAGCAGGGATTACTGCTGCTGCGTGATGAGAACGAACGTTTGCTCTATTTGATAAAACATTTTGAAATGCTGTCGGAAGCGATCTCCGAAAGCACCGTAGTAAAAAATATGGTATTAGGCGACGGCTATATCAACTGAAAATAAAAAAGGATAGAGATTTCTTCTATCCTTTCTTCTGATATAAAATTCTTATTTAGACTATCCCGGTAGCGGCAAATTTTTCAGCAATTTTTATTCTGTTCATTGCTCGTGCAAGCGCAGCTTCAGCTCTTTTAACATCAAGATTTCCGGAACCTTTATCATCCAGTCTTTTTTGTGCTCTGTCTAAAGCTTGTTTAGCTCTTTCAATGTCAATATTTTCCACATCTTCGAGCGAATCAGCGAGAACCCGGATATTATTATTCAGTACTTCGATAGTACCGCCTGCAGTGGCAAAGAATATTTTATCGCCGTTATTTAGTTCAATCTTTATTGAGCCTATTTCAAAGGAACTTAAAACGGGAGCATGATTTATAAGAACCTGAAAACTTCCCATAGTTCCCGGAACAATAACGGATTTAATTTCTCCCTTATAAGCTATCTTGCCCGGAGTAATTATTTCAATTTGTAATTGCGTCATAATTATTTCATCGCTTTGGCTTTTTCAACAGCTTCTTCAATAGAACCGACAAACATAAATGCCGACTCCGGAAGATCGTCGTACTCACCGTTTATAATACCTTTAAATCCTCTGATTGTATCTTCCAGTTTAACGTATTTACCTTTATAACCGGTAAACTGCTCGGCAACGTTGAAAGGCTGGCTGAAGAATCTCTGAATTCTTCTTGCTCTTTTAACAACGGTTTTATCTTCGTCCGAAAGTTCATCCATACCAAGAATATTGATAATATCCTGAAGATCTTTATACTGCTGAAGAATTTCTTTGCAATTTTTTGCTACATCATAATGTTCATTACCAATAGTTCCCGGCTCCAAAATTCTTGAAGTTGATTCGAGCGGATCAACTGCAGGATAAATTCCGAGCTCTGATATTTGACGGCTTAGCACAGTTGTAGCATCAAGATGGGCAAAAACCGCCGCCGGAGCCGGATCGGTTAAATCATCTGCGGGTACATATATTGCTTGAACCGAAGTGATTGAACCTTTTTCAGTGGATGTAATTCTTTCTTGGAGCGCGCCCATTTCCGTAGCTAAGTTCGGCTGATAACCTACCGCGGAAGGCATTCTTCCCAGCAAGGCGCTTACTTCAGAACCGGCTTGAGTAAAACGGAAGATATTATCAATGAATAAAAGTACGTCTCTTCCCTCTTCCTCCCTGAAATATTCGGCAATAGTCAATCCTGTAAGAGCGACTCTTAATCTTGCTCCAGGCGGTTCGTTCATCTGGCCGAAACTAAGAGCGGTTTTTTCAAGTACGCCTGATTCTTTCATTTCCAGCCAAAGATCGTTTCCTTCGCGGGTTCTTTCACCTACACCCGCAAATACAGAATATCCGCCGTGTTCCTGTGCGATATTATGAATAAGTTCCTGTATAATAACTGTTTTCCCAACTCCCGCACCGCCGAATAAACCTGTCTTTCCGCCTTTTGAGTAAGGTTCTATTAAATCAATAACTTTAATTCCGGTCTCAAATATTTCTGATTTTGTCGATAAGTTTTTCAAATAACGGCGCAGGCCTGTGAATCGGGTAATGTTTCTCTGCTTTTATTTCACCAAGTCCGTCAATTCCTTCTCCTATTACGTTGATTAACCTGCCAAGTGTAGAAGGTCCTACAGGAACAGTAATAGGCTCACCTGTATCATAGGCATCCATGCCTCTTACTAAACCATCCGTAATGTCCATCGCAACCGATCTTACTCTGTCTTCACCGAGATGCTGCTGAACTTCTGCAATTAAATCTTCATTATTGCCTTCCGTATTGGTCCTTGGAATTCTTATAGCATTGTAAATCTTTGGAAGATGTCCTTCTTCAAACTCAACGTCTATAACCGGACCGATCACTTGGATTATTTTCCCTTTAAGATCGCTCATTTTTATCCTTTAACGAAATTAAAATTTAGTTTGTAAATTTAGTTATTCTTTGCAGATTTTACAAATAATTGTGTTTCAAATAGCGAAATGTACCATAATTTCTTTGAACAACTCAAAGTAATTGCTATTACATCATAATGTACTTTAGCTAACATATATATATTGTTCTATTCCTTTTATAAAAATATTTTGTTAACTTCTGAAAAAGTAATTGCTAGAGGACTTGAATGCCATAGTAATTTTATTTATTCCTTCTCAAATTTAGCGGGTAAATTCCAACTAGAACCTTTTTTATTTTAGTAGTTTATGATACGGTTATAAATAATTTTCTTGTGTTTTACTCCGGTTATTATAGTTGATTTTGATTATTTCGACTAGCAGAAATTGCGGAATAACTTCTAGAATAATGATTGATCATAAAAAAATATATTCTGCCGGAATATTGTATTAATATGTCTGTTAATTTTGTATTTATATAATTAAAGTCATACAGAAAGAATTTATTACACTTTATTCCGAAAAATAAACTTAGAATAAGAATAAAAATCGTCTAGGACATATCTCCTTAATTTAGAATACTCATCTGGACGTCATTTTTCTTGAATAAAGTGGAAAATATATTGGGGCTAATATCACCTCAAATTATTTTAAGGTAAAGTAATGAATCCGAATTTGGTTTTCTTGAATTTTGAGGTGCTATTACTTTATTAAAGTGATGAACATACCGAAGAAATAATGGCAAAATGAAATGCGAGTTAAAAAATATTATTGAAAAAGCGGATGCCTTGAATGAAGTAAAAAAAGCGGATTTGCGGCCTGGCGATGAAGTTCACTTAAAAACCGTGAATTCGGTATATCTTATAAAAGTTGATAACGACGGAAGTTATATTGTTTCCGGAGGCTGGTTTGATAAAATGGAATTGTCTCCTGTTAAAACTTCAATCAACGGATGTACATGGGGCGGAAGCACAATAAAAACTGATATTGTAGCGGCGTGCGGACTTTATCTTGAGTTCGGTAACCGGCTTCTAACTAGCACGATACAAGAGATAATTTATTTTCCTGGAAGATTAAAAAACTAGTAGTTTGCGGAACTATTTTCTATACATTTTTCATTCACTATAACAATTAATAATCTAAAAAATAATTAATATGAACGCGTTATCGTTCGTGTTCTTGTATTTAATATTTAGTTTGGTGCACCGCCCATTGTATAAATTTAAGTACATGAAATATTCCGTCAATTCGTTTTTATTTACGTTTTTAACAAGAGCCATTAATTGGATCGTTATTAATAGAAGAATTATCGGCAAAAAATATGTCCAACTAAATGAGAGATTATGATAGGTAATAATATTTTACATTACAAGATTCTGGAGAAGCTGGGTGAAGGCGGAATGGGTGTTGTATACAAAGCCGAAGATACAGAATTGAATAGATACGTCGCTCTTAAATTTCTACCCTCCCGGATAACTTATTCCAATACTGACCTATCAAGATTAAAGCAGGAAGCTCAGGCCGCCGCAGTACTGAACCATCCCAATATTTGCACTGTTTACGCCATCGAGGAAGATAACGGCAGGAAATTTATCTCTATGGAATATATGGACGGAATAACATTGAGAAAGAAAATTGCCGATGCTCCTCTCAATATTAATGAAGCTGTTTTATACGCGATTCAAATAGTGGAAGCTTTAAACGAAGCCCATAAACACGGGATTATTCACCGGGATATTAAAACCGAAAACATAATGATTAATTCTAAAAATCAGGTAAAAGTTATGGATTTCGGACTTGCTAAACTGAAAGGCGGCGTTACAGAACCGAGAACCGAAAGCACATTCGGCACTCTGGCTTACATGTCGCCTGAACAAGCCATTGATACTCCTCCCGGTTTCCCGGCAGATATCTGGTCATTCGGGATTGTCTGTTACGAAATGTTCACAGGACGGCTCCCTTTTCTGCAAAGCTATGAGGCTGCAATAATATATTCTATTCTAAACGAAGAACCTCTTCCGCCCTCCCAGATCAGACCCGATATTACTCCGGATATTGAGAATATCATTCTAAAGTGTTTAATGAAAAAAGTAGAGGAAAGATATTCTTCCACCGATCAGATTGTAACGGATTTTGAAAAGATAAAAAAAGATTTGGAGTCCAGAACAATCTATGAAAGCTTGAATAAAGAACTGGCAAAGGAAGTAAAAAAAGCTACTGAACAAAAACAGGCCACTATTGTTTATATGAAAATTCAGAATTACGGCGATCTGATGGAAGAAGTGGGACAGGAGAATATCGTCGAAATTCTTGAACATTATTACGGTATTATAAATATGACAGTTCCCAAATACGGCGGCACGGTAAATAAAACCGAAACCAGTGAAGCTGTGTTATATTTCGGACTGCCTGAAACGATTGAAAATGCTTCTCATAAAGCAATGAATTCCGTAATAGAAATAACGGAAAAATTCCGCTTCCTTTGTAAGGACTATAAGATACCTGAAAATTTCACGTTAAATATTTCGGTAAGCAGCGGTACTGTCATAGCTGGCAGTATATCTTCGGGGAAAAAATTGGAATATACTGTAATTGGCGACGCGCCGGAAACAGCATTAAAGCTGCTTGAAGCGGCATCGGGCGGTCAAATTTTAGTTGAATCGATTACATACAAATCATTAAAAAATCTCTTTTCTTTCAAACAGATCAAATCAGTTGCACTCAGAGGTAAACGGGATCCGGTAAAGGTGTACGAATTTGAATTCGGGAAGAAATACTCAAAGAACGATTTACTTTCTTCAAAAAGGATTATTGAATCGGAAATGGTGGGCAGAAGCGGCGAACTGGATAAACTTGAGTATTTATTATTGAAAACGATCAACGGCGAAGGCTCGATTGTAAACATTATTGCAGATGCAGGGATCGGGAAGTCAAGATTGATCGACGAATTTAAAAAGAAAGAGATCTTTCAGCGTGTCATTCTTTTGGAAGGCAAAGCCGAATATACGGATAAAAACGTAAGCTTCCATCCGATTATACTTATAATTAAGCAATGGGCAAATATAAATGAGAAAGATAATGAGGGTCAGGCCTTCACTAAACTTGAGAATGCGATTTCAAATCTTTTCGGACCGGAATCAGGGGAAATTATTCCATTCATCGCAACCTTAATGGGATTTAAATTAAGCGGCGAATATGCTACCCGCGTTAATGAAGTTTCTCCGGATTCCCTGAATAAACTAATTCAAAAAAGCATGCGCCTGATTATAATGAAGGGCTCGGAGTTGAAGCCCGTGGTTATTTTAATCGAGGATCTGCACTGGGCCGATTTATCGTCAATAGAATTATTGCAGTCGTTATTAAGGCTGGCGGATAATAACAGACTTCTTTTTATAAATACATTCAGACCGAATTACGCAGAAACAGGCGATAAAATAATTTCCGCCATAAAGGGAAAATATAACGAGTTTTATACTGAGATAAGGTTAAGTCCGTTAAGCATGAGCGACAGGCAAATATTAATTCAGAATCTACTAAGAATGCAGCATCTTCCTGTTCAAATTGAAAAAACAATTACGAAAAATACCGAGGGCAATCCGTTTTTTATTGAAGAAGTAATCCGTTCACTTATCGATGATAACGTTATTGAGGTAAAAAATGATCAATTTATAATATCGCAGAGCATTGAGAATATTGTCATTCCTACATCCGTGAAAGACCTTCTGCTTGCCAGGATAGATAAACTGGATGAGACGGCAAAATATATTTTAAAAGTTGCTTCGGTAATCGGAAGATATTTTTTGTACGATATTCTAAAAAAGGTTACCGAAGAAATTGACAATCTTGATATTCGAATTGATACGTTGATCAGATTGGAGCTGATTAAAATAAATACCGATGTTATTAAACGCGAATATTTATTTCAGCATGCGCTTGCTCATGAAGCGGTATATGAAACCCTTCTTGTTAAAAACCGGCAGGAGCTGCATTTCAAAGTAGCGGCGGCAATTGAAAATTTATACCCGGAAAAGATAGGCGATTTTTATGAACTGCTTGCTCATCATTACAGCCTTGCGAACGATAAGGAAAAAGCCGAAGAATATTTAATTAAAGCCGGTGAGAGGACATTAAGAAATGCCGCTTCCAGCGAAGCTCTAAAATATTTCGAAGAAGCCCTTAAACTTTACCTTCAAAAATACGGGAATGACGTCGATAAGAATAAAATATACATGCTTGAGAAAAACATCGGCACGGCATTTTATAACAAAGGCTATTTTATTGACTCAGTTGAACATTTCCGGAATGCTCTGAATGCCGCTGGGTTTAAAACAAATAGAAGTAAGTTAATCGAAACTTTTCATCTGGCAGTTAACTTATTTATTGTTACTCTGAATCTATATCTTCCGGTCAATAGGCAAAAAAAAATTCCTACAGAAAAAGATAATGAGCTGTTTGATATCCTTTTCAAAATTGCAAATTCTTATGCCAATTTTAACGGCAAAAAAATGTTTTACGAACTGTTGAATCTTGTAAAATTAAAAAACGGATTTTTGCTTGAAGGCCGGGACGGATTTGAAACTTATTCTTTGGCAAGCTCGCTGTTTACTTACAGCGGAATCTCTTTCGCGTTCGGGAAAAAGTTTCTTGAAAAAGCCAATTCATACGCCAGATTAAAAGGAATTGACGATGTTTATAACTCCGGATACGATGAAACAATATACAAATGCCTGAGCGGTAACTGGAAAAACTTCACAAAGATTAATGAGAAACTACTCAATGTGAATCTGAGAACCGGTGAATTATTTAAAGCGATTTACCATATATGCTGGGCTTTATATATTTTCATTTGCCGCGGTGATTATGAGTATGCCGAGTATTTGATCAGTAAAGGCGAAGAAATAAGCGAGACTTTCGATTTTGACTACGGCAAACTTTACATACTTTCATTTAAAGCCGACTTGAATTTAAGCAGAAGGAATTTACACAAAGCTATAAATTATTATACCGAATCATGCGAGTTTGCAGAGAGGCTTGGATTAAATTCATGGATCATAGGCTTATCCGGAAAAAGGGCGAAAGCTTACATATTACTGAATGATTTCCCGTCCGCCAAGACCTCTTTTGATAAGGCGGAAAAAGCTTTGAATGAAACGGATTCTTTAACTCCTATGCTTCTATCCTATTATGTTGCGTATAAACTGCTGTATTTCGTCAATATTGATTACCGCGGTAATGAAAAAGAAATTAGAAAAAGTATAAAAACGGCGGTGAAAATTTCAAATAAGGTTGCGGAAATTAGACCTGAAGTACAGCGGTACATCGGAAATTATTACCGGAGATTAAATAAATTTCAAGTTGCCGCAAAGTATTATAAGAAGAGCATAAAGTACGCCGAGCATCTGGAATGCCTTCCGGAGCTGGGCAGGAGCTGTATGGAATTAGGGAAGTTTCTTTCGGATAAGGGAATAAAAACAAATGATAAAGAACCGGGAGAATATTTAACTGAAGCGGAAAATATATTTTCAAAATTACATCTTGACTGGGACTTGGCTGAATTAAAAAGGATTAAAGATACGGGTACTGTAAAAATAAAATAACAGTTTTATTTAATTGAAAGGCTGCGAAATGATAAACAATTTGTCTCCCGATTCACTAGGCTTTTATCACCCTTCCGGTGATGAGGAAATTATTGATCTTATCTTATATGCTAAAGCCAATAAGAAAAAAATCAGGGTAAGGGGTTCAGCACATTCCGTAAAAGGAGCTATTTATACCAGCAACGACCGCCAAAAAAAGGATAACGGTATAGACTTAATGCTCGATAAAATGAGAGCCGTTAGAATAAATAAAGACAGCATGTCGGTTCAAGTCCAAGCCGGCTGCAACCTGGGACGAGACCCGTATGATCCTTCGGGGACTTCAAATTTAATAAACAGTCTTTTTTATCAACTGGATGCGGAAGGACTTGCGGTTCCGGACATGGGGGGAATAATTCACCAGACTGTCGGCGGCTTTATATCAACCGGATCGGCCGGAGGCTCAATTAAACATGCTTTCGGAGACCAGATTGCCGAAATCAAACTCATTGACGGTAACGGAGAAACTCATATTCTTAATAAAGAAAGCGGAGATCTTTTCTACGCGGCAGGTGTTTCACTGGGACTCCTGGGAATAATAACCGAAGTTACTTTTAATCTGGTTTACAACTTCAACATTATGGGAAAAGAAACCACAACTACGGTTGACGGATGTACGGTTGACCTTTTCGGAGAAGATCCCGGTTCGAAAAAGAATTTTAAAGATTTCCTCACCGAAACCGAATATACGAGACTAATGTGGTGGCCGCAGAAGGGACTTAAGAGAATGGTGGTGTGGGAAGCTCATACCATGAAAGAGGACGATTATAATAATCAAACAGGCACTAAAGAGAATTTTCATCCGCAGCCTTACCTTGAGTTTCAAAAAATGTGGGGAACCGAGTATCCGCAGGAAGCGGCAGGAGGATTATTTTATTCTGTAGTCGGAAACTGGCGCGTAATTGAAAAGTTAAAAGAGGTTCCCTTTTTATTAAAAATCCTCCTTAAAATTATAGGGTTTTTCTTCCCGGATCATATTCTCCCGGCAATCCTCAGACAATTCGTACCTCTGGATCCTGATAAAACACCGAAAGGCGCGCAGAAGTTCTGGGATATCTGGTACCGCGGACTTCCGATGGATAACAGGGTTAACGACAGACTGGTTCCTGTGGAATTCACTGAAATATGGATACCTTTAGAAAAAGCAACGGAAGTAATGCGGAAGATGAGGGATTATTATGATTCCGCTGGTTATAAAGCCGCGGGTTCATTCTCATGCGAAGTATACGCCGCGAAGAAAAGCGATTTCTGGCTTAGTCCTTCTTTTAATCGCGACGTTATTCGAATTGATATTTTCTGGTTTAAATATAACGAAGGCGATCCTGCAAAGGTATATTATCCCCAATTCTGGAATTTGCTGATGAACGATAAAGACCTGAGCTGCCGTTTTCACTGGGGTAAATATATGCCTGTTAATCCGGATTATCTTAAGCAGCAGTATCCGAAGTTAAACGATTTTTTATCAATCAGGAAAAAACTCGATCCGGATAATATTTTTGTTTCGGAATACTGGCAAAAGAGACTTGGAATCGTATGATAAAAATTCAGCTTCAAAAATATTATCGTATGCCAAATCATGAATATTAAAATTCAAACAGCGGTACAAATGACAGTTGTCATTTTTAATTAAAGTATCGGATTTATTGTTCAGAATAATTCATAAACTTAAAAGTCAGTATTAATAAAATGAAAAAATTTATTTTGTTTTTTTTCTTTTGCTGTTTTTTTACATCCTCGGGCTACTCTCAAAGTAGCAGTGAGATTGGCTTTCCTTTTATTAGCAATTATTCTCCGAAAGAATACGGTGCTTTTCAATCCAACTGGGCAATAGCGCAGGATAAAAGAGGCATAATGTATTTCGGGAATGACATCGGTATGCTGGAATATGACGGGGCAAGCTGGAGACTTAACCAGGTACCGAACAAAACTACTGTCCGCTCAATTGCCAACGGAGATAACGGGAAACTATATGTGGGCGCGGTAGGCGAATTGGGTTATTTTGTTCCCGATTCTTCGGGTAAATTAATTTTTTACTCTTTAATGAAATACATACCTAAAGATAAAAGGGATTTTGCGGATGTCTGGAATACATATTTCGTTAACGGCGAAGTATATTTTAATACGTCTAAATACATTTTTATTTGGAACATTCATAAAAAAGGATTTAAAATTATTCAGGGTAAACAGAATTTTCACCTGATGTTGGATGTTAACGGCAAAATTTACGTGCGTCAATGGGGAAAAGGACTTGAGGTTTTGAAGAATGATTCTTTATACCTCTTAAAAGGAGGAGATAAATTCGCAAATGAAAGAATATATGTAATGCTTCCCTTCCCCGGTGAAGAAGGAACAATTCTCATAGTTTCTCGCACGATGGGTTTATTTAAATATACAAATAGTAAATTTATCCCATTTAAAACCGAAGTCGACAAATTCATAAAAGATAATTTAATTTATACACCCGGAATAATACTATCGAACGGGAATATACTGTTGGGAACAATTAGTGGCGGAGCTATTGTAATTGATACTTCAGGAAGAGAGATTCAAAGGTTTACTAACCAAAACGGTTTAATAAGCAATACCATCGATTATACTTTTCAGGACCATTCGGGTGCAGTCTGGCTTGCGACCGATAACGGGATCTCCAGAATTGATTACTCTTCTCCGGTCAGCTATTTCGATTCAAGAAGCAATTTTTTAACTACTCCCAACGATTTAATCAGGTATAAGGGAATATTATACGCTACCGGAAATAACGGGGTCTACTATCTGAAACCCGGATCTTCGGTGTTCCACCTGGTTATAAACGGCAGTAACCAGTATTTTACTTTGCTTAAGACCGAAAACGAACTGTTGATCGGCGGTTATAACGGCGTTTTCAAAATCGACGATGATAAATTATACCCGATTCGGAAAACTGTCGGGAACGAGTATAATACATTTGCGTTAATAAAATCCAAGTTGAATCCCGATAGAGTTTATGTGGGTGCACAAGGTCTATGGTCTTTACTAAAAGTTAAAAACGGCTGGAAAGATGAAGGCCGTATTCTTAATATCCCCGACGGGATAACATCAATAGCGGAAGATAAGGATGGTGCTCTTTGGGTGGGAACTAATGTGTCCGGAGCATTTCGAATTGCATTTGCTAGGAATAGCAGCGGGAAAATAATTTTAACTAAACCGCATATTGAACATTATGACAAAACAAACGGACTGCAAAGCGGCTATTTGTTTATTAAAAAATTTAACGGGATAAATTATTTTACTACCTCCGACAGCTGCTATAAATTTGACGAAAGCAGGAAAATATTTTATTCTGATACATCGGATATTGTCATATCTTCTTTTTATAATCTTACCGACGGTAAAAGCATTAATCTCTTTCAGCAGGATAGCCTCGGACGTTTATGGATAGGTACGCGAAGCATTCTTGCAATGGGTACTCCGAAACCTGACGGTTCTTATAAATGGTTAACTGCCCCGTTTAAAAAATTTGCCGGCGATCAAATAAACAATGTTTATTCCGAAAAAAACGGCATTGTCTGGTTACTGGCCGGTTTGGGTTTAATCAGATATGATTTTTCTATGAAGACGATAAACAGCACCGACTACCCTGCTTTAGTTAGAGAAGTAACCCTGGGCAGGGACTCAACGATATATTTCGGCGATAATATTTCCGGCACTGTAGCCCCTGATCTATCTTACAAGTATAATTCCATTAAGTTTAAATTTGCGGCCACAAGTTACGAGGGGAAAAACTCAAACAGATATAAAACTCTCCTGTCGGGATTCGATGACGACTGGTCGCCCTTGTCAAAAGAAGATACAAAAGAATACACCAATCTTTCTCCGGGCAAATACACTTTTAAAGTTGAGGCAGAAAACATTTTGGGGATAAAGAGCAGTATCGGAACTTATTCGTTTATTATTTCCCCGCCCTGGTACAAAACATTATGGGCATATGCCGGCTATATCATATTATTTGGTTTTATAATTTTCGCGATAGACCGATTGCAGCGAAAAAGGCTAACCTCCAAAGAACGGCAGCGCGCCCAGATTAGGGAAATGAAATTAAGAACTGAAGCCGCAGAAGCGGAAACAAAAGCACTGCAGGCTGAAAATGAAAGGAAGAAAAACATTGAGCTGTTGAGCGAAATAGGAAAAGAAATTACAGCTTCTTTAGATCTTGAAAATATATTTTATAAGCTATATGAACATGTCAATCAATTAGCTGATGCAACCATATTCGGTGTAGGTATATATCATCCGGAGAAGGAAGAGATTGAGTACAGGCTTTCTCTGGAAAAAGGCAAGCGATACCCGCCATACGCGAGAGACACTAAAGATAAAGACCAGTTCCCGGTATGGTGTATTGAACACAGGAAACCGGTTTTTATAAATAATGTGTCCGAAGAGTATAAAAAATATATTCAGCACTATAAAAGACCGAATAGAATTTTAGAGGACGGTACGGTTTCCGAAGAGCCTTGGTCCATTATTTATTTACCGCTCATCTCTCAAGAACGTTTATTGGGAGTTATAACGATACAGAGTTTTAAAAAAAATGCTTATAAAGATTATCATTTGAATATATTGCAGAATTTGGCGTCCTATACTTCGATTGCACTCGATAATGCAGATGCATACCGCACTTTGAAAACAGTGCAGGACAATCTGGTAACACAGGAAAAGCTCGCTTCGCTCGGAGCCCTTACCGCGGGTATCGCGCATGAGATTAAAAATCCTTTGAACTTTGTAAATAATTTTTCGGAGATAAGCTCCGAATTATTGGATGAATTGAAGAATGAATTGAAAAACGGGAATAAAGAAGACATAAACGAAATAGTTGAAGATCTTCAGCAGAATCTTGACAAAATAACCCAGCACGGCAAACGCGCCGATTCCATCGTAAAGAATATGCTGCTTCATTCCAGGGGTACATCCGGAGATAAGATATTAACCGATGTTAATGAACTTCTGGAACAGTATGTAAACCTTGCTTACCACGGAATGCGTGCTCAAAATAAGGAATTTAATATTACGATTGAAAAGTCTTACGATGAATCGCTGGGAAAAATAAATATAGTACCCCAGGATATAAGCAGAGTTTTTCTTAATATAATTAACAACGCATGCTATGCGGCCAACGCAAAGAAAAAAGAAAGCGGTAACGGCTTTTCACCCATTCTTAAAGTCTCAACCAGAAATTTAAATGATAATGTTGAAATACGTATTCGCGATAACGGAAACGGAATACCGGAAAGTATAAGGGCAAAACTTTTTAATCCTTTTTTTACAACGAAACCGACGGGCGAAGGAACCGGGCTGGGTCTTTCTCTCAGTTACGATATAGTTACAAAAGTCCACAAGGGAGAAATATCTTTTGAAAGTAAAGAAGGAGAATTCACGGAATTTATAATAATTATACCGAAAACTTAATGAGGGTAAAATGAAACTTTTAGTTGTCGACGATGAAATCGATGTTCAATTCTTATTTCAGCAAAAATTCAGAAAGGAAATCAAATCCGGATTAATAAACATACGTTTTGCTATCAACGGTATTTCCGCATTGAATCTTCTAGATTCAATGGAAAACAGGACTGACTGCTTAATCTTAAGCGATATCAATATGCCCGAAATGACCGGACTGGAATTATTGAAAGAGATTAAATTGAAATATCCTAAACTGAAAGTAATTATGATTACCGCTTACAGCGATGAACATAATTACATGAAGGCAAAGGAACTCGGTGCCGAAGATTATCTTACAAAACCTCTGGAATTTAATTTGCTTAAAACAAGATTAAATCAAATAGGCCTAACATAACATGAATAACGAAAAACAAACATCAAAAATACTTGTTGTCGACGACGAACCTGATCTGCAGTCGCTTATCAGGCAAAAATTCCGTAGCAAGATTAAATCAAAAGAATATGAATTCGGTTTTGCGGAGAACGGCGAAGAAGCACTGAAATTTATGACAGACAACGGAACCGTAGATCTGATATTAACCGATATTAATATGCCGGTTATGGACGGGTTAACACTGCTAACCAGACTAAACGAGCTTAATGATAAACTAATAAGATCGGTAATAGTTTCTGCTTACGGAGATATGGAAAATATAAGAACTGCCATGAACAGAGGCGCTTATGATTTTATAACTAAGCCAATCGACTTAAAAGACCTTGAGATTACGGTTGAAAAAGCAATCGATAATCTTAATGAATTTAAAAATGCCGTGAGAGCCAGGGACGAATTGGTAACCGTCCGGAGTGAACTTGAGGAGGCACGAAAACTTCAATTATCGATGCTGCCTAAGGATGTTCCTAATATTGAAGGACTTGAATTTGCTGTGTACATGAAAACGGCCAGCGAGGTCGGCGGCGATTACTATGATTTTTCATACAATAAAGACGGCTCACTTAATATTGCATTCGGGGACGCTACCGGGCACGGCATGAATGCCGGCATTATGGTAGCAATAATGAAAACTCTTTTTATTTCTGATTCTGTTGAATTAAACATGGAAGAATTTTTCAACATTTCAAACAAAACCATAAAATCCCTTAACCTCGGGAGAATGATGATGGCATTCGCAATGATAAATATTAAGGGTAATAAAGCAAATTTGATTACCGCCGGAATGCCGCCGGTATACTACTGGAATAGAGAAAAGCAGACCATTGTTGAATTGAGCCAGCATAATTTCCCTCTCGGAGCTATGACGGTAAAAGAATATAATCGACTGGAAACAGAACTACACAAAGGCGATCTGCTTATTATGATGAGCGACGGTTTCCCTGAACTGCAAAGTCCCGAAGGTGAACAGTACGGATATCCGCGAGTCCATAATTCTATTGAAAAAGTTATTGATAGGAATCCCGAGGAGATAATTGATTTTCTAAATGAACAAAGCACTAAATGGACAAATAATGCAGATCTTAAAGATGATATTACTTTCGTAGTAATTAAAGCTGGTCAATAATATATTATCATATGTATAACATTTCTGAGTAATATAATATGGCAGGCAGGGACGGGTCTGCTGCCGTATCCATCATAAAAATAAATAGGGATGTCAAATGATTGGTGAGACTGTTCTCCATTATAAACTTTTGTATAAGTTAGGCGAATCTGCCTTCCGGCAGGCAGAGGCGGAATGGTTTAACTTTTTACTAAGGAGTCAGCTATGATTGGCGAGTTAATACTACATTATAAAATAATTGAAAAATTGGGGGAAGGCGGAATGGGTGAAGTCTTCAAAGCTAAGGACACGAAGCTCGACCGCTTCGTTGCTCTTAAGTTTCTTCCTTCTCAAATGACTGCTTCAGAAGATGACAAAGCAAGATTCATTCAGGAAGCACAAGCAGCATCCGCGATGAACCATCCGAATGTATGTACCATTTATGATATACAAGAAAACGATGGGAAATTGTTTATTGTAATGGAATATGTTGAAGGGAAAACATTAAAAGACAAGAAAGACAATTTATCTGAAAAACAAATTCTTGAAATAGGAATACAGGTAGCAGAAGGACTTGCAGCAGCACATGAGAAAGGAATTGTTCATCGCGATATAAAGCCTGAAAACATTATGATCCGGAAAGACGGTATCGCGCAGATAATGGATTTCGGATTAGCTAAACTTCGGGAAACATCGGGAGTTTCCAGATTGACTAAGGCCGGTACTACAATGGGTACGATAGGTTACATGTCTCCTGAACAGGTTCAAGGATTAGATGTTGATCATAGAACGGATATTTTTTCTCTCGGAGTGGTTCTTTATGAATTGCTTGCGGGCGAATCTCCGTTTAAAGGAGTACACGAAACGGCAATTATGTACGAAATTATAAATGTTGAGGCCCCTCCCCTCACCTCATTAAATCAAGGAATTAATCCAGATTTTGATGTAATAATTTTGGAATGTCTTGAAAAAGATAAAGACGAGAGATGCCAGTCCGCAAAAGAACTAGCAAAAGATTTAAGGAAGATTAAAAAATCTACGGGGCACAGAAAAAGCAGAATGTACAATATAAATACCCATGCTTTGCAATCACAAGGTGCAAGCCAGGAAGTTTCCAAATCTTCAGGCTCGATTACTATAGAAGCATTTAATAAAAGATTTGAACTCGGTAAAATCTTTTCATCAGCATATATAGCGTGGAGTGCTGCGGGAATTATTTTATTAGCCTTGTTATATTTTATTGTCTTTAATAAACAAAACTTCAAGTCTCCTATTACGGCTACTGTATCTATAAACGGCCCCGGACACTTTAACATTACCGGTGAAAGCGCCGTGATTTCCCATAACGGGAAGCTTGTATTTTTTAACGGAATTGATTCAACCGGAAACGGTAAGCTGATGCTTAGACCGATA
Source organism: uncultured Bacteroidota bacterium (assembly GCA_963739955.1). Taxonomy (GTDB): domain Bacteria; phylum Bacteroidota; class Ignavibacteria; order Ignavibacteriales; family Ignavibacteriaceae; genus FEN-1297. The sequence goes on from CAVUCX010000083.1 coordinate 36,061, forward strand.
AATTCAAGTAAGGTAAAGCAATTCAGGAGCATATCAATTCAAAATGTTTTTAACAGCGGCGGACTTTATCCTTTCTGGTCTTCTGATGATAAATATGTATACTATTTCTATGAAAGTAAACTTAAAAAACTTAATGTTGTTTCAGGCAGCGAAGTCGATATATGCGATGCTTTACTCGGCAGAGGAGGCACTATAAATAACAAGGGAGATATTGTTTTTGCACCCGGTGCAACCGGCGGTCTTTATCTCGTTTCCGCAAATGGCGGGACTCCGAGAGAAATTGTCAAACCGGATTCCGTAAATTCCGAGGAAAGCTTTCGGTTCCCGCATTTTCTTCCCGACGGGAAGCATTTCTTATATTCAATCGAGGCAAAATTTTCCGGTTCAACACGAGGCGACATGATAATGATCGGCTCAATTAATTCCGATATTAAAGATACCGTTATGCAGGTTTCTTCAAATGCCGAATATTCAGACGGCTATTTATTCTTCGTAAGGCAATCAGCCTTAATGTGCCGGGCTTTTGATCCTGATAATTTTAAACTTTCCGGTGATATCTACACAATATCAGATAACGTTAACTTCCTTGATCAATACATTTATGCTTCATTTTCGGTTTCCGATGCCGGCAATTTGATTTTTCAAAGTAAAAATAAAAATTACATTAAAATTGTTTTAACGGATGATAAAGGAAATAAAAAGAAAGAACTGTTTTCAAAAAACATAATAAGTACGGCTAAATTTTCCCCGAACGATACTAGAATTGCCTTCGATGCCTATGGTAGGGACAATAAAAGCAACATCATATGGCTTTATGATATAGGTCGAAAAATTTCTTCCAGAATAACTTTGACTTCAAATCTGAATCAGTCTCCGGTATGGTCGGGAAGCGGAAGAAGCTTAGCCTATGTAGCGAACAACGGGATGAATTTTAATATTTATATTAAAAATCTGGGCGGAACGGGTGAAGAAAAGCCGGCATTGCCGTCATCAACCGAACTTTTATGTGCCACGACGGACTGGTCCCGCGACGGGAAATATATTTTATATTCACAGCAACAGCCGAATTCGAGTACTAAAAGCGACATAGTAATTATAGATCTGAAAGATAATACTTCGAAATTTATAACTAAAACAGAATTCAATGAAGAAAACGGAATATTTTCGGATGATATGAAATGGATAATTTATGATAGCGACGAATCCGGGAAATCTCAGATATATGCAATTCCTTTCGGAACAAACGGTATGCGAACACAACTTACGGCAAACGGCGGAATTCCGATAAGATGGATTAACAATGATCGGGCAATTATTTACCGCTGGCGAAACGGAGTTTATAAAATGAATGTGCATGTTTCAGGCGGTGATTTAATACCCGGAAAAACCGAGGAGCTGTTTACTATGTCGGATAATAACATCATATCCGTATATGATGTAACTAAAAACGGAAAGACTTTTTTATGCTCCGTTCCGAGCGGCAACACAATCCTTCCCCCGCTTACATATATACAGAATTGGCAGGGACTGATAAATTCGAGGGAAAAATGATCGGCGAGACGATATTACATTATAAAATATTAGAAAAGCTTGGTCAGGGAGGAATGGGTATAGTCTATCTTGCCGAGGATACCAAACTAAAACGGTCCGTGGCAATAAAATTCCTCCCGAGGCAAATAGTATCCGACTCGGAAGTACGCAGCCGCTTCTTGCTGGAAGCACAGGCGGCCGCATCGTTAAATCATCCGAACATAACAACCGTATACGCAATTGAGGAAATAAAGGACGAAGTTTTCATCGTGATGGAATATATTGACGGATCGGATTTAAAGAAAATAATTAGCTCAGGTAATCTTACGGTTGATAAGGCAAAGGACATTGCAATTCAAATAGCGGAAGGGCTCGGATGTGCACATAAAAACCGGATAATTCACCGGGACATTAAATCATCAAACATAATGATCTCCAAAACCGGAACAGTTAAAATAATGGATTTCGGACTCGCTAAATTTATCGGAAGCGATCAATTTACCAGGACTAGAACAGCTATGGGAACAGCATCCTATATGTCACCCGAGCAGGCAAAAGGAGAAAATGCGGATCAAAGGACAGATATATGGTCGTTCGGAATCGTTCTTTATGAAATGCTTACCGGACAGCTTCCTTTTAAATCAGAATACGAACAGGCAGTTATATATTCATTATTGAATGAGAAGCAGATCCATGCTTCCGAATTAAATGAGGCAGTTCCAAAATCGATAAATAAAATTATTAATAAATGTCTTGAAAAAAATCCCTCCGACCGTTATCAAAGCGCGGGTAATATTATTGAAGCTTTGACGAAATCTGCGGCACAACTTAAAGCACCTAAAAGAAAGGCCGAAGATTTTATCTCGCTAGCCGTTCTGCCTTTTGCGGATATTAGTCCGGAACAGAACAACAAGTATTTCAGCGACGGTCTTACCGAAGAAATAATCATTAAACTTTCAAAGTTAAAAAAGGTAAGAATAATTTCCCGTACATCCGTAATGAATTTTAACAGGACCGGTAAAACAATGAAGCAGATTGCTTCGGAACTCGATGCTAGGTATGTAATAGAAGGCAGCGTCAGAAAAAACGCAAACGCTTTAAGAATCGCAATACAACTCATAGATGCTTATAACGACGCATATTTATGGGCGGATAATTTCGACGGCACAACTCATCAGATATTTGATTTTCAGGAAGAGGTGGCTTCAAAAATTTTAAAGACATTAAAAGTTAAACTGACCCCGGAGGAAAAAAAGCGCATTAAACGCAGAACAACTCAGAATACCGAGGCATACCAGTTTTATCTTAGAGGAAGGTTTTTCTGGAATAAAAGAACAATCGAGGGATATAAAAAAGCCGTAAAATATTTCGAAAAAGCTATTAAAATCGATAAAAATTACGCCCTGCCCTGGTCCGGGATAGCCGACTCTTACAATCTTATAACGGAAAACGGAATAATCTCGAGAAAAGAGGTTTATCCTAAAGCGCTTGCCGCCGTTCGCAGAGCTTTGGAACTCGATCACCGGTTATCCGAAGCGCATGCGTCTTTAGGTTTACTCCTTTTATTAAACGAATGGGACTGGAAGAATTCCAAAAAAGAATTAAAGCTTTCGCTTAAGTATAATCCGAATTATGCTACGGCTCATCAATGGTACGGAGAATGGCTTTTGTTCAACGGTATTTTTGAGGAGGCTATATCCGAAATAACCAAGGCTGAGAGTCTGGAACCGCTTTCCGCCGCTATCTTAAAAGATAAAGGCATATTTTTTTACTATTCGAGAAATTATGATAAGGCTATCGAGTACGGAATTAAGTCCTCGGAACTCGATCCGAATCTTGCTGCGGCGTACAGATTATTATCTCTCGCCTATCTCGGGAAAAAGATGTTTCCCGAAGCCGCCGAAGAAAATAAGAAATGGAAAGGACATAATGCAAACCCAATGGAAGTTTTGGTCGCCACTTCGTACTGCCGCGCCGCAGAAGGCAGACGCAAAGAAGCCTTGAAAATACTTTCCGAAGTCTTAAATGATGATAAAATCAGCGGAAATATTTACAGAGGAATTGCCCTTGTATATTCCGCGCTAGAAGATAAAGAACACGCCATAGAATGGCTTCACAAGGCATTCGAAATAAAGGCAGAGTCGCTTTTCTTATTGAAGATAGATCCAAAATTAGATCCTCTAAGATCCGACCCGAGATTAGACGATTTGATTGCAAAAGTAGGTTTAACAATATGATATTATGTTTTCTGCCGCATAGCGATGCGGATATTTTATTTAAATTCGATTAATCAATTCACTTTTATAATCGGACACTGTAATAATTACTTTTTTATTTCCGGAGGTATTAATGAACCGGATCAAGTATTTCTTCTTAATTTTATTTCTCGCTGCAATTTCTATTAATGCACAGAATCATAAAGATCCATATCTCTGGCTGGAAAAAATAGACAGCCCTAAATCTATGAAATGGGTAAAATCCCAGGATACAGCCACAGTGCGGGCCTTGGAAAAATTTCCTCATTTTAACGAATTATACCGGAATAACCTGAAAATATATAATTCTAAAGAAAGAATTCCCTACCCTGATATTGTCGGGAAATATGTCTATAATTTCTGGCAGGACAGTCTGAATGAACGCGGGCTATGGAGAAGAACAGGATATGATAACTATTTAAGCGGTTCACCCGAATGGGAGACCGTTCTTAACATTGATTCGCTGTCTAAAGCCGATGGGGTTCAATGGGTGTACAAAGGCGCCGATTTCCTATATCCCGATTTTAATTTGTGTCTGGTTAATTTATCCCGCGGAGGATCGGATGCAACGGTTGTTAAAGAATTTAATTTAAAAACAAAAAAATTCGTGAAGAACGGCTTTCAGCTGCCCGATGCAAAACAAACTGATACTTGGATTAACAAGAACCGGCTTATTATAAGCACCGATTTCGGCAAAGGAAGTATGACCACATCCGGTTATCCAAGATTCATTAAGATCTGGGATCGCGGCACACCGTTGAGTAAGGCGAGAACCATATTCGAAGGTAAAAAGGAAGATGTCGGAGCATGGGGATATGTAATTAATACACCGGAAAGGTCATATACAATTATTCAGAGAGCGTTAACCATTTTTAAGACTATTAATTACACAATGGTGAACGATTCTCTGGTAAAACTCAATATTCCGGAAGACGCTCAGCTGGACGGCATATTCAAGAATCAATTTTTAATTGAGCTGAAAACGGATTGGAAGGTCGGCGGCAAATTATACAAGCAGGGTTCCCTCATCAGCATAGATTACGATAAGTTCTTAAAAGGAAGCCGGGAATTTTCGGTTATTTATAATCCGGGTTCGAGACAAAGCATTGTATCAGTCGCCAACACTAAAGATTTCCTATTGGTAGACAAACTCGATAACGTGAGAGGAGAATTATACAAATACGTTATTTATAACGGTAAATGGTCCGGAGAAAAAATAAACGCACCTGATTTCGGAACTATTCACGTTACATCTACCGACGACTTTTCAGACAATTTCTTTTTTACATACGCTAATTTTCTTCACCCGACAACTTTATATTTATATAAAAAAGACGGCACTTTAAATAAAATAAAAAGCCTGCCCGAATTTTTTGACTCAGGAAAGTTCGAAGTTAAGCAGTACGAGGCGGTTTCAAAGGACGGGACAAAAATACCCTACTTTATTGTCGAGAATAAAAATATCAAGTATAACGGCGAGAACCCGGTCATCCAATACGCATACGGCGGTTTCGGCGTTTCCATGCTTCCCTATTATTCGGCTACGATAGGAACGGACTGGCTCGTTAAAGGCGGAGTATATGTACTTGCCAACATTCGCGGCGGCGGAGAGTTCGGACCTAAATGGCATTTAAGCGCAATCAAACAGCACCGTCAAAAAGCTTACGATGATATGATAGCCGTTTCGGAAGACCTTATTAAAAGGAAGATCACTTCGCCGAAGCATCTTGCGGTTATGGGCGGAAGCAACGGCGGATTGCTCGTGGGCGTAATGCTGACGGAAAGGCCAGATCTTTACGGTGCTGTGGTATGCCAGTCTCCCCTTCTCGATATGAAGCGCTATAATAAATTGCTTGCCGGCGCCAGCTGGATGGGCGAATACGGCAATCCGGATAATCCGAAAGACTGGGCGTATATAAAGAAGTATTCTCCTTATCAGAATGTTTTTAAAGATAAGAAGTACCCTCCGGTATTGTTTACTACATCTACCCGCGATGATCGTGTTCATCCGGGCCATGCAAGGAAAATGGCGGCTAAGATGGAAGCATACGGCTACCCGGTGTATTTCTATGAATATACTGAAGGAGGACACTCAGAAGGAGTAACAAATAAAGAAGTTGCTTTTGAGAATGCGTTAACATATTCTTTTCTGTGGATGAATCTTAGGTAACAGATCCCGGGTAAGCAATCAAGATATTAATCCGATAAAAACCGGATAAAAGTTCTTGAAAAGAAAACAAAAAAGAATTTAAAGGAACAGAATCTTTATAAACATAAGTCAAAAACTTGCGGCAGAAAATAAAGAAAAAGCTTATTTACGTTATACCGCCGGAGAAATTATTATTGCGGATATCTGAATTTTAATTGCTCCGCAAGTGAATTACTGTAAATAGGAAAGCGTCTCAACTAAAATATTAACAGCAAAATAATACTATGACACCTGAAGAAAAAGAAGTATCAAAAGCATTCAGAACCTACTGGAAATCATATTTCAGCAGAGGTGAAGGCGCATTTGATAATATTATTTCCCTCTGGCATCCCGGCATAACAGCAATCGGCACCGGGAAAGATGAAATTGTAAAATCATACAGCGATTTTAAAAAATTTCTTAAAAGAGAATTTGAAGAAATAAGTACCACTATGCCTGTAAAAATCCTGTGGACTAAAGTTCAGGTGCAAAAAGACCATGCATTGGTTCTTGGTGAAACAGAGGTAACGGTTTCAAAAGAAAACAATATAAAAATGCGCTCCCGGCAAACTTCTGTTTTTAAAAAGCAAAAAAATAAATGGCTGTTATTTCACATTCATGCTTCTTTTCCTTCTTCAGTACAAAGAGAAAATGAATCATTTCCAATAGACGGATTAATTGCGGAAAAAGAAAAACTAGGAAAAGAAGTTGAGGAAAAAACTGCAGAACTTCAAAATAAAAACCGTGAACTTGAAATTGAGAAAGCCTTCGAGAAAGTAAGAGAATTTGCTATGACAATGCGCCATTCATCCGACCTGCAGGGGGTTGTTAATTTGGTTGCGCAGGAATTGAATAATATGAAACTGGACATAACCGGTGTATTCATGGTTATTAATAATGACGAAATCGACAAGCAGTTCACATTTTGGGGATCTACAGGTGTAGCAGAAACTTATATGAAAAAAGCCGCTATTCCTTTTCTAGATCATCCCATATACAGGGTTTTGGCT
>CAVUCX010000084.1:0-83020 GCA_963739955.1 uncultured Bacteroidota bacterium
TGGCAACCATTTATTAATAATCCATTGATTTAAAAATTAAATTTGTGCATGTGGCATCACATGCCAAATTATTTTCTTGCCGCTGATTTAAATTTTAATTATTATTTTCAAATTCATTTCACCAAAATAAAACACTATACTTAAACTAAAAAGGATAATTATGCGGAAGTTAATATTAACTCCGGTTTTTATAATTATCGTTTTATTTTTCTCGTCATGCACAAGCGCAGACAAATGCTCGAAAAACGGTAATTACAACATTGAGTATTATTCCGGCGGAGGTTTTACCGGAATCGAACAAGGTATTATAGTTAAATGCGACGGAAGCGCGGTAAAATGGACTAGAAAGCCAGGACAATCGAGAGAATATAGCGACAGTCTAAAGCTTTCCGAATCTCAAATAACCGCATTCAATAAATTGATTGAAAATCCCGATTTATTCTCCTATGAAAAAAGCTATATCGGAAATTACACTACTCATCTTAACATAATAAAAAACGATAAAATAAATAAAATATCTTTTAATTCCGCAGAAAGTCCGTTAGGAATGCCTCAGGCAGTTCAGAATTTAATAATCGAAATAAAAAACATTTATAAATAAAAGCCGGAGTAATTATGAGATCAAAGATATACGGAATTTATTTGCTGGTTTTCTTTTTTTCGGCAGCATCGTTTGCCGCCCAGCCACAGCCTGGGAAAAAAGTAAAAAAAACTATTTTACCTTCAACAAGCCAGCAATCACTTACTTTCAGCGCACCGTCCGCATCCATTTCAAACATCGGGAAAAAATTAATAGGATTTTTAAATAAGGTTGGAGTTAAACCCGCGAGTGTTTCGGTTCAATCTGCGAACTTAAGCAGTTATAAAACTATTCAACCGAATTTAAGTAAAAGATTGCAGTTACCTGTACCTTCTGCGGTTAAAGGAATAGTGCCTGAAAAAGTTATCTGGGATAATAACACTTCTACCCCGCGGTATCTTGAATTCGGAAAACAATCGGCGGTCAAAGGAAAATCAATAAGTTCGGCTGTTGATAAAGTTACCGAAGCAACAAATTTTCTAAGCGCAAATAAATCGCTTCTAAATATATCCGACCCGGCAAAAGAGTTTCAAGTAGAAAAATCTTTTTCAGATAAATTTGGGATGACGCACATTAAATTCCGGCAGGTTTACGAGGGTGTAAATGTTTGGGCCCAGGAATTATATGTGCATATGGATCCAACAGGTAATATTACCTCGGTTAACGGAAATTTTGAACCGACACCTTATTCAATTACCGATATTAACGGAAAGATCGCATCTTCAACAGCAATAAATTCTGCTGTGAAAACTTTGAAAAACAAAACCGGAATATCGGATCTCCCGGTAAAATTAGAAAAAATATTAGATTATTACGGACCAACCACTAAAAAAGTTATTTGGTACGATAAACAACAGGTACCGCATTTAGTCTGGCTGGTGGAAGTAAGATCGGGAATTGCGAACGACTGGTATTATTTTGTAGACGCACAAAGCGGTAACATAATCAACTCATATAATAATGTTTGTTACGACGGAGCGACTACCGCAACCGGTGTGGATTTAAACGGAGTTACTAGAACTTTCAACACTTATCAGATCGGAAGTAATTATTTTATGATGGATGCTTCCGAACCTATGTTTAACTCGGCTCAGTCAACCTTTCCCGATAATCCGGTTGGTGCAATAGTAAATCTTGACTTAAAAAATCAAGATCTTACAAGTAATTCACAAATATACTACGTTACATCCGCAAATAATCAATGGTCCGATCCGGCTTCAATATCCTCGCACTATAATGCTTATGTAACATACAATTACTATCGCACTGTTTATAATAGAAATTCTATTGATGATAAAGGAATGACAATCTATTCGATAATTCACGCTACCGAAAACGGACAGTCCATGGAAAACGCATTCTGGTCCGGCAAGGTTATGTGTTACGGTGACGGCGGGACAATCTTCAAGCCTTTAGCGGGAGGACTTGATGTAGCGTCGCATGAGATGACACACGGAGTAACACAATACACTTCTAACCTTGTCTATCAAGATCAGTCGGGTGCGTTGAACGAATCAATGTCCGACTGTTTCGCCAGTCTTGTGGACAGTACAAACTGGACAATCGGAGAGCAGGTTATTAAAGATTTTAATACATTCCCCTCAGGCGCTCTTAGAGACATGTCTAATCCTCACAACGGAGGCAATACCGGTGATCCGTCCTGGCAGCCGGCAGTGATGAGCGAGTATGTAACAACAACCGATGATAACGGCGGCGTGCATGTTAACAGCGGAATACCGAATCATGCTTTCTATTATGTGGCTTCAAGTATTGGAAGAGCAAAAACCGGACAGATCTGGTATAGGGCAGAAACCACTTACTTAACGAGATCGGCTCAATTTATAGATGCGAGAATTGCTACAGAGAAAGCAGCCACGGATTTATTCGGAAGTTCAAGCAGTGAATTGCAGGCTGTAAAAACAGCTTGGGACAATGTTCAGGTTTACGAAGGCCAGGGTACTCCGCCGCCTCCGTCTACACAACTTACCGGGGCTCAGTGGGTTTTAGCTACTAATACTTCTTCCAGCGATTATAATTCGATCTATATGGCAAAAACTCAAATTCAAACAAATTCCGATTTTTATGCGCTGACGCAAACTCCGGTTCTAAGCAGACCGGCCGTATCCGACGCTTCGGGAATAATAATTTTCGTCGATAGGAATTATAACCTTAGAGTTTTGGACGCAAATCCTAATAACCCGCAGGAAGCTGTTCTGGATTCGAGCGGTGTATGGGAGAGTGTAGCAATTGGTCCAGGATTAAGTTCTCTCGCACTCACCTCAAAATATATAGATACTACTATTTATTATTTTGACTTAACCAACCAAATATCAAAAAAGATTAAGATTACTACTCAATCTTATGATGCGGCAAACGCAAAAACAGCACTTTATGCCGATGAGATGTCCTTTGATCCGACCGGCAATTATCTTTTATTCGATTGCTACAACCAATTGAAGGGAGCAACCGGCGATACGATCAGTTTCTGGAATATTAACCTGCTTGATATTACAACCGGACAGATCAGCAGTGTATTTCCGCCTTTGGCCCAAGGTATAAGCGTCGGTAATCCCTCATTTTCCAAAACATCGCCTTACCGGTTCACTTTCGATTACTGGAATACTACTTCGCAAGAAAATTATGTGAGCGCGGCAGATTTTAATACAGGGCAGGTTGGGACTATTGCCGGACCGGATTACGATCTGGGCTACCCGACATATTCGGCAGACGATAAAATTATTGCTTACCATGATGTTCAGTATTTGCAATCGGCATACCATGATGTAATTGAGCAAATGCCTATGCAAAGCGATATGATAACCGGAACTAATAATCCGCAAAGTTATATGACAGACGCAACTTATCCGTTCTGGTTTGTTATAGGTACCAGAACAACCGATGTAAAAACTCTGCCGTCGTCAATACCTACGGATTTTTCGCTTTTACAGAATTATCCGAATCCTTTTAATCCCAGTACTAACATAGAATATTCAATTAATAAAGAAGAAAAAGTTACACTTAAAGTATATGATGTACTCGGAAACGAGGTAGCCACACTAGTAAACAAACAGGAGTCGGCCGGCAACTACCGCGTAATGTTCTCAACTTCTAATTTAAACTTATCCAGCGGAGTTTATTTTTACAGGCTGCAGGCCGGTGCGGATATTGTGACTAAGAAGATGGTTCTGTTAAAATAATTTGGGTCATGTCTTTTAATTTCTCAAATATTCCGGGCAGCCTTTATGGGCTGCCCTTTTTAGTTTACTCAAGTTGACCGCCTGTTTTTATAAATCATTAAAACACTTCGAAATATTTATGTCTTTATTATTAATTCTCGACTTAAGTTGCGGATAAACTGAAAGAGAAACAGCTTTTTATAATCGTTTTAACGGTTTTTCACACCAAAAACTTAGGCGGTCAACTTAGTTTAAATATCATTTTTTTTATATCTTAAATCGAGTTTAGCAATTTTTAAAATTCGAAATATTTTTGCGGTAGTATTTCTGAAGTGAATTTATAAATTTCAATGATTATAGGCTGAAATAATACTATTTTTAATTAAGTGAAATTATATAGTTACTATACGAGTGCTATTAGTAGTCCCAATAATGTATTTACTAATTATCAAAAATTAGAATGAATAAAGAGCTTGAGCAATATTTAAAACTGCTTTTTAACATAAATGACCCTGCTTTTTATACCATAATTTTTGTTATAATACTATTCATACTTATTTATATAATCTTTAAACAAGTTATAATTCCACTTCAAAAAAAGCACTATTCAGAAAAGCATGAACTTGAATTAAAAAACGTTAGACTAATGGCGCTTTTTGCGGAACTCGATCCGGATCCTATAGTCAGAATCGATCTGCAGGGAAAATAATCTATACAAACGATTCGGCCAAGTTTCTGATTCAGGAAAGTTTACTTGTGGGCAGCTCTATTACCCGGATTTTACCTCAGATTGATATACCTGTTATTGATTATATTAATACCGACGGTGCAAAATCATTTTTATATAACATAAATTCAAAAAACTATATAGTCCATTTCAGAGGTATTTCTTCGCTTCAAATCGCTCAAATTTATTTTCATGACATTACGGAAAAGATAGAAAACGAAAAGAAATTAAAAAGTCTCTCCGATAATCTTTTAACTAATATTGAACAGGAACGGCAGAGAATAGCTAGAGAATTACATGACGGCATCGGTCAGGAACTGCTTTTATTAAAGATGAATCTTTTACATGAATATAAAGATAAAGATATAGATCATGGTTCCGGAAATACCGAATTACTGAAAAATTCAATAGAAGCTCTCAAAAAAATAATAACCGAATTAAATATAGTTTTATTTAATTTAACTCCGACAATGTTGAAGGAAATGGGACTGGGCCCCTCACTTGCTTCAATTGTTAATAAAATTTCCTCTTCCGGTTTTATAGAAGGAAGCATTAATATAGTGGGTTTAACTGAAAGATTAAACGGTAAGCTTGAGCTTACTATATACCGGATAGTACAGGAAGCGCTTAATAACATTATTAAACATTCCAACGCCAAAGAATTTTCAATACAATTTATTTGTACAAACGAAAGGATAAAACTTTTAATTTCGGATAACGGGATAGGTATTCCGCCGGAGAAAAAAGGACATGCCGGTTTCGGTTTGCTAAATATTAGGGAAAGGGTGGAATATTTTAACGGCGTGCTTAAAATCGATTCATCCGAAAAGAACGGAACCCTTTTAGTTATTGATATACCTTTAGAGAAAAAGTAATGGTAAAAATAAAAATATTAATAGCAGACGATCATAAATTATTCAGAACCGGCCTTGTCAAAATGCTGGAAGGATATTCCGACATCTTAATTATAGGGGAAGCGGAAGACGGACAGGAACTTTGCGATAAATATTTAAAATTAAGACCTGACGTTGTTTTGACCGATATTTCAATGCCTCTATCATCGGGTACAGAGGCAGCAAAAAAAATTATTGAATCTGACAAAACCGCAAAAATTCTGTTCTTATCCATGTATTATTCCGAAGAATATATTTATACCGGAATTATATCCGGAGGATCCGGACTTGTTAATAAAAATATTATGGAGGAAGAATTGGTTGAAGCCATAAGGAAAGTCTATTCCGGAGAAAGATACTTCGGTAAAAGTTTCACAGAAGAGATGTTAGCGGAACTATTATTAAAATATGATTCGATCTACATTAAAAATGTCGATATGCAAAAACCCGATCTTTCTAGGCGTGAGCTTGAAGTATTAAAGCATATCGGAGAAGGATGCACCAGTGCGGAGATATCAAATAAATTATATATAGATATCAGGACAGTCGACACCCACCGTTCTAATATAATGCATAAATTAAATCTTAAATCGCTTTCGGAACTGATAAAATATGCGATTATGTACAATATATCCCAGGAAAAGTAAAAATATATTTATTTTTGGAATATTTTTTTTATTTGGTTAGTTTTGTAGAAAGCAGGGGATCAAAGTAAGCTTCGACTGGATAATTAAAGGAATGTATTGTTTCCCAAAAGTACGAAAATTTCGCAAAATCAGGTTTTTAAAGTGTGCAGTGTTTCAATTCTGCAGGATCTCTTTCTAAAAGGAAACAATGCCGAAACATTTTTTAAGATTAGACAGAACGACGTTTTAACAATTACAAACGGCAGCTATTCTGCTGAAGAATTTCTCAATTGCGCACCATTCTGTCCGTGAATTATGATAGTTTCTTATACAATACTAATAGTTGGTTTGACTATCTGGGCATTAATTCCGTTCAGACAGTATAAGCATAATTTTTTTGTTTTCTTTTTAATATTGGGTTTAACCGATCCGGTTATTTTAATTTTAATAAAATTTTTCCATGTACATCCGTTCAGGTTTTATTTATTTTTTTTCTTTATTGCCGCATGCTCTTTGATGGATTCGAAAAAAATCAGAAAAACGCTTCCGGTTTTAATTATCTTTTTGACAATAGATACAGCGATTGCCCTTTGGGCGAATTTAACCATTGTTCAGTTTACTCTATTCTTAATTGATATCGTAATTTTATTTTTCGTATTAGAAAAAACAATACTTGACATCAATTTGAACGGGGGGATCAACTTTTTTTATTTTGTATTGAACTTCTACATAATTACGCTTCTGGTTAAAAATCTTGTAATGATTATAGATCTGAAAACCGGGATTTATTATTTTTACATAACTTCCGCGCTAGAAATATTAATCGGGTTATACTTCGTTTTTTTCAATACTAAAAACTCTTATGTGTATAAACTGAAATCGATAGATGACGGAATTTTTCCTGATCATGATAAAGGAAAGAAATAAATAATACGGCGTGTGTGTGAAACAGATTTGCGGATGTATATTGAAAAAGCTCATCTTCAGGATATTTTAAGCAAGCGACTATCTAAGACAAAAATTTTAAAATTTTAAATTTCCGAGTTTGATCTGAAACGGATATAGAATTCTGAACCTGGTACCGTTTGAGGAAAACTCAATTGCGGGTGCGGGAAATTTAAAGAAATTTAATGTCTGTCTTGCCCAATTCCAGAACCAACCGCCGCTCGGTAAAAGCTTAACTAAATTATAATCTAGTCCTACAACAAATCGTCTGTTGGAATACTGATCCGGCGGGCCGCTCGGATCCGGATTAACGTCAATGCCGTCTACTCCGTAACCGACAGCAATATTTAACCACGGCAGCCAATATTTCTTCAAATTGTCAGGCAGCAGATTATCTATGTTCACAGACCACCAGAATGTAGAGCTATTATAATCATCAATAAATGTTCGTGGTCTTCTTATAACAGGTTTCCCTGTCCACTCCGAAGGAATGAATTGCCATTTGGGAGTAATGTTCTGCAGTGCGGGCACATAATGCTGTGACAAAAAGAATAAAGGGCCAAGGGCGTCAAAATACCAGTCGGACGGACTGAAACCCCATTGTTTAGCAAATCCGTCCTCGGTTTCCACATATGTCTGGTATGCCAGACCGAACACGGTACCCCAAATTGTAGCATCGTCCCATGATAAACCGGCTGCTATAAGTCCTTCACTCATGGTATAAGATGTCATATATCCGCCGAATGCGTGACCTGCCTTATCAACCTGCATTGCGGAAACCCAATCCTCCTCAAAATGAAATTTGCCGCGATTGCCGCTCCACCAGGCATTCTGTTGATGTATATGCAGCCAAACAGCGGCTCCTACGTATATTCCTCCTAATATTGCGGTTGTAAGTGGACGAATTTCGGTTTTTATATTAGGCAGTTCCCCGTTAAGCGTGTATCTTCTTTCGCCGGCATATGTAAACAAATATGCAGGTAATCTCCCTGTATTTACTTTATTAATTGTTGAATCTGTTTTTTCTGCGGGCTGTGCCAGGCTTTTTACACTAAAAAAACTGATGAATAAAAAAATGAAACCAATAAGCACAAGATTTTGCTTAAAGCTGGTATTACGTGAAAAGAGATTAATTGAATTCACACTGCACATCTTTGATTATTAAAAAACATTGTAAATGATAATTCAATATTTGCCGAACTTCAAAACCAAACCGATAGAAGATCCCTCAAGATCCCGCGTACTGATATTATAATTTGCCGGATAACTTGTTATTATCCTGTAGGAATAATTTAAATCCGTGTGAAGCCATGGGAGGACGTTGATTTCAATATTGATTGAAGGCTCCCATAAAAGAAGGTCCTGACTGAAATAACTACTGTGAGGAACATTAGTATTTTGAACAGAGTAGTAGGTGCCTCCCCCGGCAAATAGCATATCAATAGAACCATGTATAAACGACTCCGGAAAGAAAATATATTCCAATTCCAGGCCTCCGAAATTCATTCCGAGCATAACATTTTGTCCGCTTGGGTTATCCTTATACCCGGTGCTTACATTGCTTATTAAACCGTATAATCCGCCTCCCAATACTATACTTTTATTTATTATCCAGCCAAACCTTCCGCCGGCGATGAACGCACTTTGACCCGCTAAGGATGTATATCGGAGTACTGGCGCGCCGAAAGCACTGCTCTCGAAACCTTGCGCCGATATTTTGGAATTTAAAAGGAAGAAGAAAAGAATTGCAGAGTATATTATTCGTTTCATCAAATAAGACAGCATTAAAAAAAAATTTAGAGAATTAATTCCGGAAATTCGAGTGTTAAAATAAAGAATTATAGAATAAAAAGTCGCAATGTTTATTTATGGTGTGATATATTAGTAGTTCTTTCATTTCTACAAAAGTTATTAAAATTAAAGGTTATGCTAAAATCAAATTATCAAAAGCCGGCTTTTGAAAAAAAATAAAATTTTTCATCCGGGAATAGTAACCTTTTCACTTAAATTAAAGTCTAACCAACAAAAAAGGTGATGCTAATGAAAGAAAGTAAGACTAATCTGTCCAAAATCCTTTTAATAATTCCCGCAGTAATTTTTATTAGTTTAACGGCCTATGGTTACAACAGCAAGGCCGCGAATAACAATAATTCTAATGTATTGCTGGAGAAATCCTTCAATACTTCTCCCGGAAAAACCTTCCATATTGAAGCAAGTTTCGGAGATGTAAGGATTACTACTACAAACGATTCGAAAGTAACATTAAAAATAAAAGGTAATGAAAGCTCTTATAAAAAATTAGAAATTGAATTTAAAAATAACGATAGCGGTGTTTCTGTAATTGCGAAGAAAAAAAGTAATTGGAATATTTTTAATTTCTGGGGAAAGAATAATTTAATTTTTGAACTTACTATACCAAAAGAATATAACGTAGATGCTTTTACCAGCGGAGGAGATATGAATGTCGAAGGGTTGACGGGAAAAGTTGAATTACACACTTCCGGTGGCGACATAAATTTATCGGATATAAACGGACCTACGAAAGTAAAAACCTCGGGAGGAGATATAACGCTAAAAAATATTACCGGCGCCTCGATAATGAAAACATCCGGTGGTGATATTGTCGCGCAATCCTTCAATGGCAATTTGGATGCTTCTACCTCGGGAGGAGACATCTCCTTATCTGGTTCAGACGCCGAGATAAAAGCTTCGACTTCCGGCGGAGATATCCAACTAAATTATTCAGGTTCAAATAAGGGAATCAGCTTATATTCATCCGGCGGGGACATTGAAGTTAAGCTACCAAAAGATTTCACTGCAGATGCAAAGCTCACTTCATCAGGAGGATCCGTCCGCTGTAAATTTAAAATGAGCGAGATAGAAGAAGTATCGTCGCACAAAATGATCGGAAAGTTCAACGGCGGCGGAGAGCCGTTAACCATTAAGACATCGGGCGGAAGTATTGAAGTAAGATAGGTCGAATTATCTGGCGGGGAATGCGGTATTTCCTTCTTTTTAAACGCATTCCCTTGTTATTCTTATCCGCGTTTGTAATATTTATTTCCGTTTCATACATTGTTTTGACAAAAAAATAATAATATGAAAAATCAATTAATATATCAGTTCCTTGACGACGACGAGCTTCTGAGAATTTCCGACAGAATTAAAAAAGCGGAAAAAACCACCGCCGGAGAAATTTGCGTTAGTATTAAAGAGCATAAAAAATTCGGACAAAAAAAGAAAAGCATCAAGGAATTAGCAGAAGAGGAATTCTTCAAACAGGGAATAAATAAGACAAGAGATAAAACCGGCATTCTTATTTTTATATTACTTGAAAGCAGACAATTTTATATCCTTGCCGATTCAGGCATAAATTCAAAAGTACCTCCTCAAACGTGGGATGCAATAAAAGACACTATGCAAAAAATGTTTGTTAAGGGTAATTTCTGTAACGGCATTCTTCACGGGATTGATCAGGTAGGAAAGATTTTAACGGAACATTTTCCGGTAAAAGCGGACGATACAAACGAAATTTCCGATAGGGTTAGAATTGATTAAATTAGAAAAGTTTTAAATAAAAAAAGGGCTCTTTGCGAGCCCTTTTAAATTAGTTA
Source organism: uncultured Bacteroidota bacterium (assembly GCA_963739955.1). GTDB lineage: Bacteria > Bacteroidota > Ignavibacteria > Ignavibacteriales > Ignavibacteriaceae > FEN-1297. The sequence continues at coordinate 10,562 of CAVUCX010000084.1, forward strand.
ACTGCTCTTATGTAAGGTCTCAATTTATTCAAAATAACCTTTTTAGGTACTGCTCCTATAACACCGTCTACTACAAGCCCGTTATTAAATACACCGAATGTCGGGATGCTCTTAATACCGAATCTGTAAGCGATCTCCTGATTTTCATCGGTATTGAGCTTTACCACTTTCAATTTGCCCATATATTCCTGAGCGATCTCATCTACTATTGGCGACACAGTATCACAGGGACTGCACCAAGGAGCCCAGAAGTCAACCAAAACAGGGATATCCGATTTCATTACTTCATCTTCGAAGTTGAAATCCGTACCTTCAATAGTATATTTCATAGCTTCATCTCCTTTTAACATTTGGTTAGATGACTCAGTTATTTAGCGGATTCAAAAAACAAATGCCATTTTAACTCTCTTCACCCAGAACGTCCAAATGAGTATGCTTAAAAGCATCTCCGTATTTCAAACCGAAACCAAGTACCCTGTCGAGACTGGAATGACCGAAAAGAATAATTCCCGCAATTAGCAGAGTTGAACTATACGAATATACTCCTGATAAATATACTAAAACCGCCACTCCTTTGTGGTGAAATAGATTATATGTGATTGATCCCGCTTTGGGATTTATTAAATAACCCAGCATAGATATATCAGGCACAAAAATCAGCAATAGAAACAGCCACCATGAATATCCCAGCATATTGAATAAAAGTATTGAAAGAGCAAACATGCCGAGTTCTTCAAGTTTCAATATGTTTTTCATAAAAATTAACCGTTTTGATAAAGATACAAACAAAAAAGAAAAAGGGCGAATACTTATTCGCCCTTTTTTTATTATTATTTTCCGAAATCGAAATTTTCTTCCGGTTCTTTCTGCGGTCTCTTAAATAGTTTTTTGAAAAATGCCGGAACCTTTTCTCTGTATTTTTCTGCGATACTATAAATAACCGGTACTACAACTAAAGTTAAGAGCAATGAACTAATAAGCCCGCCGATGATAGCCCAAGCTAAGCCCGACTTCCATTCGGAACCTGCGTCAAGTGAAGTAGCAATCGGAAGCATTCCGAACACCATCGCAGCCGTAGTCATTACTATAGGCCTGATTCTGTTTCTACCGGCATCAATCAAAGCGTCGAATGTAGATTCGCCTTCCTTCTTTCTTTGATTTGTTCTATCGACAAGCAGGATTGCATTCTTACCCACAAGACCGATTAACATTATAATACCAAGAATGGAAAATATATTTAACGATTTCATAGTAAGCGCCAGAGCAAACAGGGCCCCTATCATGGCAAGAGGCACGGAAAGCAGAATAACAAACGGATCAAAATAAGAATCGTATAATGCAACCATAACCATATAAACAAATATTATGGCCGCAAGTAAAGCAAGTCCCAAACTACTGAATGAATCCGCCTGATTCTTTAAATCACCCCAATACAATATTTCTATACCTTTGGGTAAATTAGCTTTCGACAATGCATTTTTAATATCCTGTCCGATACTTCCGGAAGGTCTTCCGACTACCTGTGAATAAACTGTAACTTCTGGTATTCTGTTGATTCTCTGAAGCTTTGTCGGACCGGTAGTTTGATATACTTTTGCAAACTGCATCAATTGAACCGCCTGTCCTTTGCCGTTCACAAAAGTCAGATTTTCGATATCGGAAATCTTTGAACGATCGAATTTATCCAATGAAATTTTAATATCATAATCATCATCGCCGTCTCTGAATTTTGAATCATCATTTCCTTGCAATGCAACATTGAGCGCAGTTCCCACGTTGGATATAGACAAACCAAAATCGGCTAATTTCTGACGGTCAATGTCAATCCTTGTTTCCGGATTTCCGTTTTCGGACGAGAGCCTTACATCTGCTGTTCCGGGTATTTTTTTAGTAACTGATTCAACTATTTCAGCGGCTTTTTGCACATCATTTCTGTCCGGTCCGCTTACTATTAATTGAATAGGTGTCTGGTTCGCTGTGCCGAAAATACCGATCGGATTAACGCGTACTTTTACACCCGGAATCGTTTGAGCGAATTCTTTTATCCGGTTGCCTAATTGATCTGTTGATTCTTTTCTTTCATCCTTCGGAACCAGGGATACATCAAGTTCCGCGACATTATCGGAGTACTGTCCGATCAAGCCTTCGCTTGAAGCGCCTACATTAACAAACAGTTTTTTAACCTGCGGCATTTTACGTATATAATTCTCAACTTTCTGAGTTACATAGTTAGTATGATCCAACGTATACCCAAGCGGCATTTCAAGAGTTACTGCAAATTCACCCCGATCTGTTTGTGTCATAAATTCGGCACCGATAAAACCCATCGGAATAAGAGCAAAAGATACAATAAATAAAAGCAACGCTAAAACTATAACTGTTACACGGTGATGCAACGACCAATGAAGTATCCTTAAATAACTTTCGGTAACATTTTTAAAACCTTCCTCAAACCACAATGCGAATCTTCCAAGCAAGGTTTTCTTTGTAAATCTTTCAAGTTTGCTTATTCTTGATGCAAGAAGCGGTGTTACCGTGAATGAAACAAATAAACTTAAGAGAGTGGATATAACGACAACAACCGAAAACTCTCTTAAAATATTACCGATCAAACCTCCGGTTAATGCAAGAGGGACATAAATTACAACGTCAACCATTGTAATTGCAAGCGCCGCAAAACCGATTTCGTTACGTCCTTTGATAGCCGCGTCTTTACTGTTTTCACCTTTTTCGAGATGATGATATATATTTTCAAGTACGACGATTGAGTCGTCAACCAGGAACCCGACCACTAACGATAATCCCAGAAGCGTCATCAGGTTAAGAGTGAATCCGAAAATAAGCATTACAGTAAAAGTAGAAATCAGTGAACACGGTATTGCAAGCATAACTATAAATGAGTTTCTGATGCTATGCAGAAACAGCAACATAACGATAGCGACAAGAATTATAGCAAGTCCCAAGTCGAATTTCACGCCGTTCGCCGCGTCTATTGTAAAACTGGATTCATCCTGAGCTATATTAAAATTAACGCTATAATTTTTATAATCGCTTTCTATTTTTTTCATTTCAGCTCTTACAAGCTTGCTGACATCGACCGAATTCGCATCGGTTTGTTTTTGTACGAGCATTCCGATAGAAGAAGTACCGTCTATTCGGCTCATACTTTGAGGATCTTTTACACCGTCCTCTATTTCAGCGACATCGGAAAGCCTAATGTTGCTGCCGTTCGGTAAATGAGCAACAACTAAATTTCTCAATGTATTCAGCGAAGAAAATTTACCTGCAAGCCGTACAATGTACTGGTTTGAACTATTCTGTATTTTTCCGGCCGGGAAATCCAAATTTGACGCTTGGATCACTTGAAGAATTTGAAGTACAGATAAACCATACGACTTTATCTTATCTGCGCTCAAATTTACTTTTATTTCACGCTCTTCGCCTCCGATCAGCGTTATCTGTCCAACGCCCGCAATTTTAGAAATTCTCGGCTGGATTCTATCGACAACAAATTGATAAAATTCCTTCGGCGGCATATTACTAGTAACGCCCATTCTCAAAACAGGAAGCTCATCCAGAGCAAATTTAGAAAGTACCGGCGTTTTTACATCGGACGGCAGTGTATTTATTATCTGATTAACTTTTCTCTGGGCATCCTGAAGCTGCAGATCTACATCCGCCGATTGCTGAAATTGAATAACAACAAAGGAAATACCTTCGCCGGATGTTGAGGTAACATTATCGATCTGATCGATCGAGGAGATAGCATCTTCGATTGGTTTGGTTACCGAAGTTTCAACCTCGCTGGGCGACGCACCCGGATATACAGTTGAAATTGTAATTACCGGCGGAGTTATTTTGGGAAGCAGTTCGTAATTAAGCTGCGTATAACTGAAAATACCCAACAATATCAGAGTCGAAAACACAACTACAACAAGCGAAGGACGCTTAATTGAAAGTTCTGTAATAGTCATTTAAAACTCCTTAAAATCATTTTCTATTCAAAAATCTTTTTGATAAATACTTATCTGACAATTTTTACTTTATAATTATTTTTCAGATTGTTCTGTCCGGTGACAATTAAAATATCGCCTTCTTTTAATCCGGATATAACTTCAAGGTCGTTGTTGGAAGTTTTGCCTATTACCGGATTTTTAATTTTTGCGACACCGTTTTCAACAACAAAGACCTGCGCATCTTTTACGCTTCCCATAAGCGCGTCTCGGGGTATTACCAATTCTTTTGTACTTGAACGAGCATTAAATACTACATGCGCAAACATACCTGCTTTAAGAGGATGTTTGCTATTGTTGGAAAAATCAACTTCAACCGGATAAGTATGTGCAGCGTCTCCCTTATCGGAAATGGTTTTTATTCTTCCTTCAAAAGTGACGCCCGGATAAACATCTGTTGTTATTCGAACTTTATCGCCTACCTTAAGGTTAAATACATCCATTTCGGATACATTTATTATTACTTTTAAGTTTGCTATATCAACTACTTCCGCAACTACTGCATGGTTTGGTACAAAATTTCCGATATCATAATTGCGTGAAGTAACAACTCCGGAAATAGGCGTGGTTATTTTAGTATCTTCGTAAGCTTTCCTGGTAATGATATATTGAGCTTGCGCCGACTGTAAATTAAGCTTTGCTCCTTCAAGTTGAGCATCCGTAGCCGATTTTTCATTATATAGTGCCTGGTATCTATCATAATCTTTTTGAACCTTTGTATAATTTACTTCTGCGGTTTTAAATGCCGCCTGTTCAAGCACATCATCTAACTGTATTAAAACCGAACCTGCTTTTTTATAATCACCTACTTCTGCGCTTACCTTTACTACCTTTCCCTGAGCTTCCGCGACAATCGGAACATCGTTGTAACCATGAATTGTACCGACAAGATTAAGGTGGTCGTTGAGATATTTCACTTTTACAGTGTCAACATTCACCGGATATACATCTATTTTCTCAACATTTTCGGCTGCTTTTATTTGCGTTCTGTTGTGAAGAAGAATAGCTATAATAACAGCCATAATTACTACAACGTATATATATATTTTTGCTTTCTTCATTTTTTATTTTTTCCTTTAAGTTTGTTTTATTTAATTCCTACTGCTCTGTCCAACTTAGCCAATGATAACTCATAGTCAGCCTGTGACTGCACATAATCTGTTCTTGCCTGGCTTAAAGCAACTTCAGCATCGAGCAGCTCCGAATTCAGAGTTAAACCCTGCTTAAATTTCTCGTCCGTAACCCTGTAATTTTCTTCCGCTTGTCTAACAGTTTGCTTGGAAACCATTACTTTTTCGCGAGCTTTAACGAAATTGAAATAACTTTGATTCACATCCAGTGTAACCGCATCCTTCAGTAAATTTAAATTATCTTTTGCCTGTTCATATCCGGCTTCAGCTTGCTGAGTTTTATCTGTTGTTGCGCCCCAATTCCAGAGATTATAAGAAACACCCAAACTTACATTCCATGTACCGTAAAATTTATTCTTAGTGGGAAGAAGTCTTTGATTCGGTTTTGAGTAATCATATTCACCGGCAACAAAAACCTGCGGATACCAATCCCCTTGTGCCGCGATAACATTTTTATCTGATGCACTTACTCTTAAGCTCATTGCTTTTAGTTCCGGACGTTTTTTCATTGCTTCGCTAACAAGGTCATCCACAGATTTATTCATTGTATCGTTAAAATCTCCAACCGATACGGTATCGGCAAGTTGAATATCCGTTGAAAGAGGCAATCCGAGTAGGTTATTTAAATTCAGCATAGCAAGCTTTACACCGTTAGCCGCATCGATCTGCTGCAGTTGTACTTGAGATAGCTGAACTTGTACTTTTAAAACATCGTTCTGGGTTGCAAGCCCCTGCTTGAAGAAATTCTGAACGTCTTCAAGGTGCGCCTTTACAGTTTGGATATCCTCGTCCAATACCTTCTTAATGCGGATTGCTTTAAACAATTCCCAGTAGGCATTTTTAATATTTAGGAATAGATCCTGTTCCTGCACGGTATAATCCTGCTCAGCCGCAGACGCACTTAGTTTTGCCGCATCATAGGTACTGGAGAGTTTAAAACCGGTAAACAAAGGCTGCTGCAGACTTAATTTCAAATTATAATTATCGAAAATCGACGGAGAAATTTCGAAATTACCGAAAGGTGTATTAACGGAAAACGGCGGCACTTTACTAAGTCTGGTATACGTCGCTCCAAAATCCAATGAAAAAAAACGAGATGCTCCAACCTGACTAGCCTGAGCCTGCGCCATTTTTACCTGCATCAATGAAGCGTGTATTTGTTTACTGTTCTGAAGTCCTATTTGAATACTTTGGTCCAACGTCAAAGTTTTTGATTCCTGAGCGAACAATTGTGATACGGCAAAAACAGATATTAGAGCCAATAATTTTGCAATTCGGCTAATTGTTCTCATTTTCAATATTCTCCTTTATTATATTTTCATCTGCCGGAAAAGAAATATATTTCTCCCGCCCTTCATCCGTTAAGATACCCTCGAATAGAATCTTGAATATTGCTTCTATAGCCTGATTTCCGGATATGGGAAGCTGGGATAACGTTTCAGGGTTCATTATGGATTGAATAGCGCTGGTGTACATTAAAATAACAATTTCCTGCCCGATGTCGTTCCGGAATACATTTTGTTCAATACCTTTTCTAAACAGTTCAACTGCCTTTTCCAACCCCTTATTTTTTTTAAGATCATGTATTTCGTTCCATATTTCCGGCATGCTCTTTCTTAAATCGTCAAACAAAGGTCCGCGTAATTTCGTGGACTGCTTTCCGATGAAATTCATCATTTTTTTTAGTTTCCCCACAAAATCGAGGTGATCATCGGCCCAGATCTGATTTATGTATTCTTCTGTTTCACATTGTCGTTCCTTAATCAGTTCTCTAACCAAATTCTCTTTACCGGAAAAAAATTTATAAAGCGTTTTCTTACTCATTCCGAGTCCGGATGCTATTTCATCCATCGTTACCTTAGAAAATCCGTATTGTAGGAACATTTCCTCGGCTTTAAGGAATATTCTCTCTTTTATTTCATTTTCTTCTGACATTTTTAACTAGCCTTTCTACTCAAGAAACATTATCTGTTTTTTCGGTTTCCTATTTTCGAAAAATTTTCCCTCAATTTTTAATATATTGAGGGATTTCGTACCAAGGAAACTGAATTTGTATTTTTGGTTTCCAAATTTATAGCAAAACTTCTTTCTTGTCAAGATAATTTTCAAATAAATGTATGAAGGGTCACAAAACTAATTTGGTGGTTGGGAATTGGGGGGGGAAGTTGGTTGTTGGAGGTGGGATGTGGGTCGTTGATTGTGGTATTGTAGGATGTTGGTGGTTGTATGCTTTAGTTTTATAATGCTTCAATGGACGAGATACTTTTAATAATAATAATGAGGAGTGTAAAAAATTAGTATAAATTATAGCTGCATTATTATTACTGATGCATCTATAAAACAATTATTTTACAGACTCACTCATTTCCAACAACCAACTCCCAACCTCCTACAACCTACAGCCAACTGCTCACCTTCAGCCTTCTATTTTATCAAAGGTATTCCGATGCAGGCATCCGGTTCTTGTATTTTTAATAGATCCGCTATTGTCGCGGCAATGTCTACAACATAAACCGGAGTGTTTACTGTTTGTTTAGGAATATGCCAGCCGTAGTAAAGCATCGGGACATGGGTATCATAATTATAAGGAGCACCGTGCGTCGTACCTTTAGATAAGAAGTTCGGCAAATATCCGGGAAGCAGTGTTATGGCGATGTCTCCGGATCTTGCGGGATTATATCCGTTCAAAGTAAGATTTGTTGATGTTCTTGAAGGGGTTAATTTTTGCAGATCGTCCCTTATAAAAATAGAAGCAATTTCCGGGAAATTATCCCTGAGATAATCCGTTATGTCGGTCATAACTTTGTGGATGTCCAAATGCCGCTCCGCAAGAATTTTTCTGCTCAGAAAGATCTGGTTGTTTGAGTAATTGGCAATTAGGTTTTTGTCGCCGAAAGTTTCGGCAGCGAAAGCAAAAAGCGAATCCCTGTTTTCTTTAAAATTTAAACCACCCGTCGGCATTTTATGATCTTTCAAATAACCCGGTGTAGTCAAAGCAGCGTGATCAGCAGTTAAAAATAAAAGATAATTTCCTTTTCCTACTTTTTTATCAAGATCTTTCAGAAGATCGGCGATTAAATCGTCAAGTTTAACATATGTGTCTTCAAGTTCGTATGAATTGTTACCGTAACTGTGTCCTATGTAATCTGTTGATGAAAAGCTGACAGCCAGAAAATCCGTCTGCCCGCTATGTCCGAGTTTTTCGTTTTTAATTGCAGCTTTCGCAAACTCCTCAACAATTTTATTCCCGAATGGAGTGGATTCAAGCGCCGAGTATTTTTCATCCTCTTTTAGCTTATCAAATTTATGCGGGAAAGTTGTCTTACCTTCACCAAATAAATCTTTTTCATAAGGTGAATTATCAGGGGCTGTAATTTGATAATCGGAATCGGGGAGTGAAAGAGTCCAGTCTCCGGACATATATTTATCCACCAGCTTTTTCGCATTAAAATTATTAACCCATTCCGGAAGCGCTTTAAGATAAAAGGATGAAGATATAAAACTTCCGTTTTTATTATCGTACCAATAAGCAGCATCGGCCATATGTCCGCCGGGCAGAATTGCCGCACGGTCTTTTAACGAAATACTAATAATTTTGGCGGCTCCGTTAGTGGCTAACTTCAATTGATCGGTTATGGTAGAGGCTTCCAGCCTCTTGGGCGACATTTCACCAACGTCATCATTACTGCCTACGCTTTTTTCGGTTTTATCGCTAACGCAGTAAATCATTTTACCCGATTCTTTGTCGTACCAGTCATTTGCTATTATGCCGTGATAGAAAGGTGTAGTTCCGGTGTAGACAGATGTATGTCCCGGACCTGTAAAAGTAGGTACATAATTAAAATGAGCGTATGTAAAATTCGAACCTTCATTCATCAGGCGGTTAAAACCGTTCTTCCCGTAATACTTTTTAAATTTATAAAGATAATCATACCTCATCTGGTCTATAACAATTCCGACTACAAGCTTGGGTCTGCTTACAGGCTGGGAGTAGCTCTTGGTACAAACGGAAGCAATTATAAATAACACGATAAGTAGAGATTTGAACTTCATTTTATTTCCTTATAAGAAGATTGTTGTTGTGAACAAGATACAGGAAAGAGAATCCTGGATTGGAATAATGTTTAAGATTAAAACTAAATGCGGCATTTACTATGTTTCTTTCATTTGGAATCATGTATCCAGCACTAGATAAGTTTTTTAATTCCGCAAATATCCGGAATAGAATAATCCGGTTTTTCGGCGGATAAAAATTCGGCGGTTCTGTATCCGTATAATGCAGCACAGGTTTTTGCTCCTGCGTTCTTACCGCATCTTATATCCAATTCCGTGTCCCCTACCATTATGGTTTCACCGGGCTGAATATTTAATTGATTGCATATAAAAAGCAGCGGCTCCGCCGACGGTTTATTTGCAATTCCGGTTCTTCTTCCCATTACGAAAGAAAAATATTTTCTCAAACCGAAATGATCGATGTTCTTATCGGCCTGCTGTTGATTCTTGGTGGTAAGCAAAGAAACTTTAATATTATTTGTATTCAGAAATGCCAGCACCTCTTCAACGCCGTTATACAGCTTCGATTCGCCGATATATTCGAAATAATAATCCTTATAGATTTCTATGAACTCGTCGAAATCCTTAACGGGAATTCCGAGGTCGGCAAATATATCAATAAAATGATGACCGATTCTTTTTCTGAATTCGGGTTCCGGCAAATCCTGATTAATATTTAATTTTTTTAATGCACTGGTCGTTGATTTATAAATTGTAAGATAAGAATCCGCAATTGTACCGTCGAGATCGAACGATACATGCTTAATTAAATTATTTTTGTCCAATTTTCATCCTTATTTTTCTGTACGGAAGGTTGCTCGGAAGGAGACGAACACATTTCACCTCGGCAGCATTCGTCAATATTTGTTCCGCATTTGGAGCATTGCCCGTAGCCGTTGTGTGCCCGGATTATTATTGAAGGTTGTCGACACCATTGACACACAACCGGCATTTCTTTTTCCGTATCAGAGTTTTATTTTTTTATTCAATAGTTTCAGCTGTAAAAATAAATATAATTTATGCTCATACCAAAGCTCTGATAATGCGACTGTCCGATACAGATCAAACTAACATTCCGTAGAATTGTTTAATTTCGTATTTAAAAATAAACTACCGGAGAAAAATGGAAAACAATTATTTTGATTTAATAATTATCGGCGCCGGCCCGATAGGACTTTCATGCGGCATTGAGGCGGTTAAAAAAAATTACTCTCATCTTATCATTGAAAAAGGATGCCTGATTAATTCGATTTTTCATTACCCTACCAATATGACATTCTTTTCAACTTCCGAAAGGCTTGAAATCGGTGAAGTCCCTTTCGTCTCCCACGGAGACAAGCCTACGAGAAGAGAAGCCTTGGAATACTACCGGAGGGTAAAACAGTCTTGGAAGCTGAATGTAAATAATTATGAAAAAGTTATCGATATAAACAAAGACAAACGCGGTTTTAAAATACATTCCGATAAAGGGATTTATCACTGCAAAAAAATAATTATTGCAACGGGTTTTTACGATAAGCCGAATTATTTAAAAATACCAGGAGAAAATCTTTCAAAAGTAAAACATTATTTCGACGAAGCTCATCCTTACGCTTATTTAAAATTAATTGTAATAGGAGCCGCTAACTCCGCGGTTGACGTGGCTCTTGAAACATACAGAAGAGGATCAGAAGTAACAATGGTTATTAGAGAAGATAGGATAAAAGACAACGTTAAATACTGGGTTAAACCCGATATTGAGAACAGAATAAAGGAAGGCTCTATTAAAGCATATTTTAATTCCCATCTTGTTAAAATAGACGATCAAACGGTTGATATAAAAACACCGGATGGTGTTGTAACTATCAGCAACGACTTTGTATTTGCTATGACCGGGTACCACTCCGATTTTAATTTCTTAAAAAAATCCGGAATCAAACTAGACAACGGCGAGAATAAAACACCCGTATACAACCCCGATACTTATGAAACAAATGTGCAAGGTATATATTTGGCAGGAGTTGTCTGCGGAGGAATGGATACAGGAAAATTTTTCATTGAAAATTCCAGATTCCACGCTGTAAATATTTTTAATCATATTGATTTGAATATCTAGTTTTACTCCGGTATTTTCCCCTCAAATACAGAAGATAATTATTCTTCGTTAAAAAATACTTTATATATGTCAATTTTAATTCAATTGAATTCTAGATGATTTGGAGTTATTTTTATGGATGAGGATTTGAACAATTAAGTATTTTACAAATAATATTTACTGGAGAAATAATGACAGATAAAATAAAAGAACTTTTAGGCAGCGACGCCGATTCACTTCTTTCGTACAAGGCAAAATTTCCTAAAGAAAATCTGCACTTGCCGGGACCTGATTTTGTAGACCGTATTTTTGCACAAAGCGACAGAAATATAAATGTATTGAAAAATTTGCAATGGATTTTCATGAGCGGAAGACTGGCAGGAACCGGTTATGTTTCAATTCTTCCCGTCGATCAAGGTATTGAACATTCCGCCGGCGCATCTTTCGCTCCGAACCCGGAATATTTCGATCCGGAAAATATAGTTAAGCTCGCCATCGAAGGCGGCTGCAACGCTGTTGCTTCAACTTTAGGCGTACTGGGAATGAATTCGAGAAAATACGCCCACAAAATTCCTTTTATTGTCAAGATCAATCATAACCAGCTTTTAACTTACCCCAACACTTTTGATCAGATTATGTTTGCAAGCGTAGAACAGGCTTACGATATGGGTGCGGCGGCCGTAGGTGCTACTATTTATTTCGGCTCCGATGAAAGCTCAAGACAGATTATCGAAGTAAGCGAAGCTTTCCAGTATGCTCACGAACTCGGACTCGGTACCATACTCTGGTGTTACCTGAGAAATCCGGATTTCAAAACCAAAGAACATGACTATCATGTTGCGGCGGATTTAACCGGACAGGCGAACCACCTCGGTGTTACTATCGAAGCGGATATTATTAAACAAAAGCTTCCGGAATGCAACGGCGGATTTAAAGCCATTAAATTCGGCAAGACTCACGATAAAGTTTATTCCGAATTATCTTCGGATAATCCGATAGATTTGACGAGATACCAAGTAATTAATAATTATATGGGCAGAGCCGGATTGATAAACAGCGGCGGTGCTTCCGGCGCAAATGATTTCGCCGATGCCGCTAAAACCGCGGTTATTAATAAAAGAGCAGGCGGAATGGGATTAATCTCAGGAAGAAAAGCATTCCAGCGCCCGATGGCCGAAGGTGTTAAGCTATTAAACATTATTCAGGATGTTTATCTTGAAAAAGAAATAACTGTTGCCTAGTTGATTCAAAAAAATGCCCCTAAAACAAGGGGCATTTTTTTATTATAAACGCAATTAAATACCTGGCCGATTTGTCTTCTTACTTTTGAAGCTTCAACAGATAGTCCGCAACTTTACCCAGCTCCTGAACATTTATATTACTGAACGAAGGCATCATCGTGTTTGGATATTGGGCTTTATAATTTTTCATTCTGTCTGAATCCATATATGATCCAGGGTTCCTTAAATAATTAATTAATTTATCTCTCGACCAATATTGATTTACTTTATGAAGATCGGGGGCCATATTTGTACCTGAAAGTTCCGGACCGTGACATCCGGTGCAGCCTAAACTTGAAACAAGCTGTCCGGCTGTTTTTGGTTGTGTTGATTCTCCCATTTGAGGCTGTTGATTCGGCATAGTTTTCTTTTGAACATCGGAACGGTTTGTGTTTAATTCTACCAACAATAACAAGAAAAAAAGCAACAGCACCGATGCTACCCATATTTGAGGTTTAGTCATTTGCTTTCCGTTAAATTTAAGATTCTTACAGTGTCTTTTAAAATGGTTCCTAAAAATAAATAATTATGATGAAATTTACTTAATTAAATTCCGTTTCAGGATTCAAATCATCTAACAGAGAACAAATGCTTTGATTTTAATCGTGTTACGACAATAAATTCACAAACATTGATTCGTTTAGTGTTCAAAATCAAATATTTAACACGAAACAATTTTAATCTCTAATATGAAATTGTTTAATTAAGTTAATTTATTATTATACATACTAAAATTAATCATCAAGATAAATTTATCAGTCATTTATGAATAAAAAGCCGAACAGATTAATAGATCAGAAAAGCCCTTATCTTCTTCAGCATGCATATAATCCGGTTGAATGGTTTTCATGGCAGGAGGAGGCTTTTACGAAAGCCGCAAAAGAGAACAAACCGGTTTTTCTGTCTATCGGATACTCAACCTGCCATTGGTGCCATGTAATGGAAAGAGAATCATTTGAAGATGAAGAGATAGCGGAACTTATGAATGATAATTTTATTTCGATAAAGGTTGACAGGGAAGAGCGCCCTGACATAGACGGAATTTATATGACTGTCTGCCAAATGCTTACCGGCAGCGGCGGCTGGCCTTTAACCATTATCATGACCCCGGATAAAAAACCATTTTTTGCCGGGACCTATTTTCCGAAGAACGGCAAATTCGGAAGGATAGGAATGCTCGAATTAATACCGCGCATTAAAGAGCTATGGACAAACAGAAGAGATGATATTAATAAATCTGCCGGTGAAATAACCTCAGCCTTACAGTCAAACGCGGCGAGCGGGAAATTTAATCTCGACGAAAATATTTTTAAGGCGGCTTTTTTACATTTTAAAAATTCGTTTGATAACGAAAGCGGCGGATTCGGAAACGCGCCGAAGTTTCCTACGCCGCATAATCTTTCTTTTTTATTGAGGTATTGGAAAAGGACAAATGAAGCTGAAGCATTAAATATGACGATCAAGACACTGAAAAGAATGAGAATGGGAGGAATCTTTGATCATATCGGCTTCGGATTCCACAGATATTCTACCGATTCCGAATGGCTTGTACCTCATTTTGAAAAAATGCTTTATGATCAGGCATTGCTGTGTATTGCTTATACGGAAGCTTTTTCGGCTACAGGAGAAATGATTTTTAAAATAACCGCTGAAGAAATAATTGAATATATATTAAGGGATATGACCTCACCGGAGGGCGGATTTTATTCGGCCGAAGATGCCGACAGCGAAGGTGAAGAGGGTAAATTTTATTTATGGAATGAAATAGAATTAAAAAATATTTTAGGCGAGGAATTCGAATTTTTCAAAACTGTCTTTAATATCAATGCGGTAGGGAACTGGACAGATTCTGTAAGCGGAAAAGGGCAACGGAACAAATATTATTCATACGGAAGACGATATTAAGACACTGGCGGGAAATCTTTCAATCAGCGAGGAACTTTTATTAAAAAAAATAACTTCAGCAAAGGAAACATTATTTAAAATAAGACGGCGGAGAATTCACCCGCAAAAAGATGATAAGATTTTAACCGATTGGAACGCATTGATGATATCGGCACTGGCAAAAGCATATCAGGCATTTGGTAACGATAAATATTTAAATGCCGCCCAAAATTCAGCCGGATTTATTATGAACAAATTATCGGATAATAAAGGGAAATTGTTTCACAGATACAGAGACGGTGAAACCGCCATTCCCGCGCTGCTGGATGATTATTCATTTTTAATAGCCGCACTTATTGATTTATACGAATCGGATTTTAACACAACCTATTTGGAAAAAGCAATCTCTTTAAACGAAAATTTAATTCATCATTTCTGGGATGAATCAATCGGCGGGTTTTTCTTTGCCGCCGATGATAATAAAGATCTGCTTGTAAGGCAAAAAGAAATTTACGACGGCGCCGTTCCGTCCGGAAACTCTGTTGCATTGCTTAATTTACTTAGACTTGCCAGGATAACCGGCAATACTAATCTGGAAGCAAAGGCAAATTCTATTACAGAAGCATTTTCCCAAAGCCTTACTACATCACCCTTTGCATTTACACAGGCATTAATCGCCCTGGATTTTGCGCTTGGACCCTCATATGAGGTAGTTCTTTCCGCCGAAAAAGGCTCTGAGCAGGCATTCCGGTTTTTGGATAAGATCAGAAGCTACTTTATTCCGAATAAAATTTTAATATTGAATGACGGTAATGAAATAAAAAATATCGCCCCATTCACGGGAAATAAAATAAAGATCGGTAATAAAGCGACACTTTATGTGTGCCGCAATTATAATTGTAATTTCCCTACAACATCGGTTAATGATATTCCGGCTTTATTTGAAGAAACATCTCGCGGTTAAAACAATAATGATTCAATCCATTTTTTGCCCCAAAACAATTAATAATGAAATACTATTATACTGAAACACTAAATTTTAATTGGAATTAAACTAAATTTTACCGATTTTAATTTCGATAATTTATCATTGCGGAAGTTTAAATTAAAAATTGAAATTTGTATTTTTACAATTAACTTTTATGGGTGGGGGTCACTCTGGCACAAGATAACAAGCTTATTCGATCACTTGTTCAAAATACAAAACTTGGTAATAACGCTTCTTTTGAACAATTATTCAAACTTAACGCCGGAAGAGTATATTCCGTATGTTTAAGATTATCGGCAGATTCTTCTATAGCAGAGGAAATTACCAAAGAGGTATTCGTAACCACGTGGCAGCAGATTTTGCACCTTCGCGAAAATGTATCGTTTTCGTTATGGCTTACCGCAATAGCCGTATACACAGTTCTTGATAAATTCAGGGATAAAAATTCTTTAGCCAAATTAAGCGGCGGCTCTAAAACAACCGGCGCTCCTTACGACACCGATAATGAGGAGGCGTTACGAATAGAAAAGTCTATTCTTAATCTGCCTGATAGAGATAGATTTATTTTAGTTCTTCATGATATCGAAAAATACTCCGATCTGGAAGTTTCTGATTTGCTTGCAATGAAAACCGATGATTTAAATAACAGGCTGAATATCATCAGAGAATCGTTGGTTTTAGCCGGCAGGGTCAGCCCGGATAAACCTATCCAGGAAAAGTTGAAACTTCTGCCTTATAATATAGAACCCCCTCATAACCTATGGGTCGAAATTTCTAAACAACTAAGACAAATAAAATCCCACGCAGCCGATACAGAAACCGACAACGGGAAAAAAGAGGAGGATCCTCAGAATGAAAAAAAAGGAGTTCTCTCCTGGTTTAAGAAAAAGTAAGTAACCTCAGCCGAAAAACCAATGTATTAAAAATTGGTAAGGAGAGTTTCCTTTACCCTTCACTAAGCAACATGGAAATAAATATTATTTTTTCGGTCTGTAAAGGTGTGTACTTTGACCGAAAAATACCTCAGCTGCTTCCATCACTGTTTCCGAAAGAGTCGGATGTGGATGAATAGTTAATTTTAGATCGGTAGCGTTCGCGCCCATTTCAATTGCCAGAACACCTTCGGCAATTAGCTCACCTGCTCCCGGACCGCAGATACCGACGCCCAGGATTCTCTGAGTATCCGGTTCAAGGATTAATTTTGTCACGCCGTCACTTCTGTCCAGTGTGGTTGCTCTGCCGGACGCTGCCCACGGGAATTTTGCAATTTCAAATTTCAGATTCATTTCTCTTGCTTTTATTTCCGTTATTCCCGTCCAGGCAATCTCCGGATCTGTGAATACAACAGCAGGTATTGCTTTAGGTTCAAATACCACTTTATGACCGGCAATAACTTCTACCGCTACACGGCCTTCATGCGACGCTTTATGAGCCAGCATAGGCTCACCCGCAATATCACCTATCGCATAAATGTTGGGATCGTCCGTACGCAATTGGTCGTTTACAACGATCCAGCCTTTTTGGTTAGTTTTAACTTTTGTATTTTCTATGCCGAGTCCTTTCGTTTCAGGTCTTCTGCCGATTGACATAAGCACGTATTCATAAACCTGTTCGGAAACTTTTCCTTCGCCGTCCTGTATGCTTACTTTAATTCCGCTGTCCGCTTCTTTAAGCGAAAGTACTTTGGAATTAAGCATTACCTTATCGAATTTCTTTTCGACGCTTTTTGCTAAAAATGAAACGAGATCTCTGTCGGCTCCAGGGAGAAGTCCCGGCATCATTTCAACAACAGAAACCTTTGTGCCTAAGGCACTATAAACCGAGCCCAACTCCAAACCGATATAACCGCCGCCGATAACCAAAAGGCTTTTAGGAATTTCCGGCAGATCGAGCGCGGAAGTAGAATTAAGAACTCTCGGACTTTCAAGATTTAAAAACGGTATTGTCGCAATTACCGATCCGGTTGCTATAATGGCTTTTTCAAAACTCAGTTCTTCCGAACCGCCGTCTGTTTTATCTATCTTAAGTGTTGAAGAATTTACAAAGGTTGCAGTACCCTGTATATAGTTAATTTTTCTCTGCTTTGATAGAATACCTAATCCGCCGGTTAATTTACCGACAACGCCGTTTTTCCATGCCCGCAGTTTATCAAGATCAATCTTCGGCTTAGAAAATTCAATTCCCCAGTTTTTTGCTTCTTCCGCTTCCGTAAGAAGTTTAGAAACGTGCAGAAGAGCTTTTGAAGGTATGCAGCCGCGGTAAAGGCAAACACCGCCGGGATTTTTTTCTTTATCTATTAGAGTTACTTCCATTCCAAGATCGGCGGCAAAAAACGCCGCGGCATATCCGCCTGGTCCTCCGCCGATTACTACTAATTTTGATTTAATCATTTTTGTTATTCCAAATTTTCAATATAATATCAATACTCTTGAACTTCATTGAGAGTTCAAGATCAAGTTTAAGTTTAAGAAGTTACATTTATTTTCTCTTACTCTTAATCTTTCTCTTAATCTTAATCTTTCTCTTAATCTTTCTCTAACTCTTTCTCTTCTCTTTTTCTCTTAATCCTTCTCTTACTTTTAATCTTTATTGAAATTTTCTATCTTTTCATAAACTCTATCCGAATTACTCTTTATCAATCCCACTATCATTGAGACAATTTCAAAAAGCATTTCTTTTCCATTTAGAATTCTTATCAATTTAATTTTTCTTCTCCTAACCAAAACATCAAGGCAGGCAGCACTTTCAAGGGCTGAACCTCTAGCGATATCAAAGAATTTACATCTGTCTTTAGAAGAATACTTACCGTTTCCTTCGGCTATGTTCAGTATAACGGAAGTTGAAGCTCTATCCAGATGATCACAAACACTGATGTTTTTTCCGATATCTAAAAGCAGATCACCTACCCATTCCGCAAAATCAAGCGAAAGGTTATAAACCTTTAGTTTTTCATGATCGAATATTTTTTCCATAAAACTCCCCTTTGTTTTAAGGATATTTAATATAAAAAATTTTTAAAGAACCGGTGAATAAAAAACAAGATCAAGAGTAAGATTAAGATTAAGAGTAAGATCAAGATTAAGAATTTTATTCAGATATAATCGTAACCTAGCATTTATCCTTCCACAAGTATTTTCATCGGTTGTTCAAGGGCTTCGCAGACCCATCTTGCAAAACGTGCGGCATCAGCACCGTCGATGATACGGTGATCGTATGATAACGATAACGGCAGCATCAATCTAGGTTCAAACTGGCCGTCTTTATAAACCGGTTCGAATTTACCTCTGGAAACTCCGAGTATAGCAACTTCGGGTGAATTAATAATGGGAGTAAAAGATGTCCCGCCTATTCCGCCCAGGTTGGTTATAGTAAAAGATCCGCCTTGAAGTTCTTCAAGAGATATTTTCCTGATTCTTGCTTTATCCGCGATCGTATTCAATTCAACCGAAAGTTCGGCTATATTCTTTTTATCGACATCCTTAATTACCGGAACAATTAATCCGTGTTCGGTATCTACCGCGACGCCGATATTATAATACTTTTTATATATGACTTCTTTTTTCTCAAGATCAATGCTCGAATTGAACTGCGGAAAAACTTTTAACGCGGAAGCAATAATCTTCAATAAAATTGAAGTCACAGTTAATTTACCTCCGGCTTTTTCAACCCTTGGATTAAATAACTTTCGAACTGATTCCAGCTCAGTTATATCGGCTTTATCATGCTGTGTAACAGAAGGAATTGTAGACCATGCGTAAGTCATATGTTGCGCAGTCTTAGATCTGATGTTGCTCATCGGCTTTCTGTCTACCGAGCCGAATTTAGAGAAGTCAGGAAGCGGCTCCTGTTTAACACCAAACGCAGGCTGACCGGCTCTTGATTCATTCATGTTTTTAACATACAGCTTAACATCATCCATCGATATTCTGCCGGATGGGCCCGTACCCGGAACTTTTTTAATGTCAACACCCAGTTCCCTCGCTATTCTTCTGACAGACGGAGCGGCAGGTGCAGCGCCTCTGGAAATGGGCGGCTGATGATCTCTTTCACCGGGCAGCATTTTTTCGATTTCACCTTTGGGAGATACCTCAGTTTCCTGAACAGGTTCAGACTTAGGCGCTTCGGCAGCTTTCGAAGCCGGCTTTGCGGGTTCTTTTATTTCTGTTTCAGCAGAATCAACTTTTAAAAGAACCTGTCCGACCTTTGCTTTATCACCATCTTTGATCAAAACTTGTGTGACTTTCCCTACTACTGACGACGGAACCTCGATGGTCGCTTTATCTGTTTCAATTTCCATTACGGTCTGATCTTTTTCGATGTAATCACCTTCGTGAACAAGGACAGTAAGAACGTCGGCTGAATCAATATTCTCACCAAGCTCAGGTAGTTTCATTTCAACTATTTTTCCCGAAGATTTAGCTTCGGCAGCAGGCTTCTCCTGCTTTGGTTCTTCTTTTTTAGTTTTTTCCGGTTCGGGAGTTCCCTTTTTCTCTTCCTTTACAGGAGCTTTGGCCTCTTCCTCCGGCGGAGCTTCCGGAGTTTTTCCGTTTTCATCAACAGTAAAAACAGTCTGACCCACCTTAATCTTCTCGCCTTCTTTAACCATAACTTCTTTTATAACGCCGGAAACCGCAGAAGGCACTTCAATAGTTGCCTTGTCGGTCTCTATTTCAAGTACGCTCTGCTCCTTTTCAACTTTGTCGCCTGCTTTTACAAGAACATTAAGAACGTCGGCAGATTCTATATTTTCCCCGAGTTCCGGTAATTTAAATTCTTTAGCCATTTTCAACCTTGCTTAAATTTTTCAATTTAAAATTCATTTAAATATTTAACAGTTCCTTTTAGGAGCTGTTAATCAACGATAGATCTGACTTGGTGTATCAGGGTCTATACCGTAGTCTTTTATCGCTTTTTCTACAACGGTGTTTTTAATTTTACCTTCTTGCGCTAGTGCAAATAAAGTAGTAACAACAATATGCTTGGCATCTACTTCAAAGAAGTTGCGCAACCCGGCTCTACTTTCGCTTCTGCCGAATCCGTTGGTTCCGAGCGAATAAAGCTTCCCTGGGAACCATTTGGAAATTGAATCCGAAAGTTCTTTAACATAATCGGAAGCCGCTACGAATACTCCTTCTTCGCCTTTAAGCACCTGGGAAACATAAGGAACTTTTGCCTTTTTTGTAGGGTGCAGTATATTCCATCTTTCAATATCGAGTCCATCTTTTCTCAGTTCCTTGTAACTCGTAACGCTCCATACATCGGTTGCGACCTTGAATTCTTCCTCAAGGATTTCCTGTGCTTTTAAAACTTCGTTTAAGATGGTACCGCTTCCGAAAAGCTGGGCTTTTAACTTCAGAGTTTTCTTTGTGGAAGCTTTGAACTTATACATACCTTTCAAGATTCCTTCTTTAGCTCCTTCGGGCATGGGCGGCATAGCATAATTTTCGTTCATTACCGTCATATAATAAAAGACTCTTTCCTGTTCTTCGTACATTCTTCTAATACCGTCTCTTATTATCACAGCAATCTCGAAGGCAAAAGCGGGATCGTAAGCAATTAAATTCGGCACGGGATAAGCCATCAAATGACTGTTTCCGTCCTGATGCTGCAATCCTTCTCCGGCCAGAGTAGTTCTGCCTGCGGTACCACCCACAAGGAAGCCTTTACAGCTCATATCGCCGGCAGCCCATATAAGATCGGCAGCCCTGTTAAATCCGAACATCGAATAATAAACATAAAAGGGTATCATGTTAATACCGTGGGTAGCATACGCGGTGCCTGCTGCAACAAAAGAAGACATTGCACCTGCTTCGGTAATTCCCTCTTCAAGAATCTGACCGTTTGTTGCTTCTTTATAATAGAGAAGACTTTCCTTATCCACCGGTTCGTAAAGCTGGCCCGCATGTGAATAAATTCCTACCTGTCTGAATAATGCCTCCATACCGAAAGTTCTTGCTTCGTCCGGTACAATAGGAACAATATATTTTCCTATTTCTTTATCTTTAAGAAGCTTAGCCAGCAATCTGACGAAGACCATGGTAGTAGAGGCTTCCCGTCCTTCTGTACCTTTGTAAAATTCCTCAAAGATATCTTCAGGCGGAGTTTTTAAGGGACGGATATCTGTCCTTCTGCCGGGAACAAATCCGCCGAGTTGTTTTCTTCTTTCCTTGATATACAGAATTTCCGGACTGTTATCCGAAGGTCTGTAGAAAGGCGCATTTGCCACATCCTCATCCGAGATGGGAATACCGAACCTTGTACGAAATTCGGCAAGTTCGTCCTCGTTAAGTTTTTTCTGCTGGTGAGTAATATTCTTACCTTCGCCGCTTTCACCGAGACCGTAGCCTTTAATTGTCTTTGCAAGAATCACCGTCGGCTGTCCTTTATGTTCGACTGCGGCCTGGTAAGCGGCATAAACTTTTTCAGGATCGTGGCCGCCGCGCTTCATTTTTCTCAATTGTTCATCCGACAGATCTTCGGCAATCTTCAATAATTCAGGATCTACGCTGAATAAATGATCGCGTATATATGCCCCGGTTTCTACAGAATATTTCTGATATTGTCCGTCGACAATTTCGCCCAGACGTTTAATAAGTTTGCCGTCAATATCTTTGGCTAGTACAGGGTCCCAGTCGCTGCCCCATATTACTTTTATTACGTTCCAGCCTGCTCCGCGGAAAATTGCTTCTAGTTCCTGAATTATTTTACCGTTGCCTCTAACAGGTCCGTCGAGGCGCTGAAGATTACAATTAATTACAAAAATAAGGTTATCGAGCTTTTCTCTTGCGGCAAGAGTAATTGCACCTAGAGTTTCAGGTTCATCCGTCTCGCCGTCGCCCAGATACGCCCAGACTTTTGTTCCTTTGAATTTCTTTAGACCACGATCTTCCAGATAACGGTTGAAGCGTGCCTGATAAATAGCCATAAGAGGGCCTAATCCCATGGATACTGTTGGGAATTCCCAGAAATTAGGCATAAGCCAGGGATGAGGATAAGAAGACAATCCGCCTTTCGGATCTTCTTCGCGGCGGAAATTTTCAAGTTGTTCTTTTGAGATTCTTCCTTCAAGGAACGCTCTCGCATAGATACCGGGAGAAGCATGCCCTTGAAAATAAATCTGGTCGCCGTCGTATTCCTCGCCTTTTCCGCGGAAGAAGTGGTTAAAGCCTATTTCATACAAAGTTGCGGCCGACGCGTAGGTGGAAATATGCCCGCCGATTCCGTTTTCATGCTTGTTGGCTCTAACAACCATAGCCATAGCATTCCAGCGGATAAGACTTTTAATCCTTCTTTCCAGTTCTCTGTCGCCGGGGAAAGGTGATTGATTTTCTCTGGGAATTGTGTTTATATACGGTGTATTAGCGGAAAAAGGAATTTCGATTCCTGCTTTATGAGCGCGGATCTGCAATTCCTGCAGTAATTCCTTCACCCTTTCGGGGCCGCTGTGTTCAAAGACGTAATCTAACGAGTACAACCACTCGCGGGTTTCTATGTCTAAAAATTCCTGATCCTTATTTTTATCGTTACTCATAACAAGTATCCTTTTTTAAGGTTTTAAACGGTTTCAAATTGTAGTCGATTTAATCATGAAAAAACCAGTTAAATAATTGGTTTATGCCTTGTTTAATAAAAGCATTAAACAATGCGAGTACTTGGGTTTAACTGGTAAGCTTTTTGTCAAAATTGAGTTAATAAAATAATTGATTTAGCTAAGAAATACAAGAATTAGTATTTATAAGACCCGTATCACGTGCGCTGGGTTTCAAAGCATTTGGAAAATTATACGGAATTAACAAGTACACCAAGTGATTATGCCGTGACTCAATTCGGACTTGAGTTTAACTAACTTTTTTCCGGTTCCTTGTACACCGTTTTTCCTAACCTAAGTAACAACTTGAACAGTAGAACGTTTTAACCTTATTACCTAATTGATGTTATTGTTCGAAAATTTCTCATCCGGTTAAACCAAGCATTGTTATACTATAATGAATAACATCGCCCATCTCCGGAGATTAGGTAATAAGGTTGGTTTTTGTTGCTTTCGCGGGGGTTAATGAGGTTAAGGATCAGGTAATAAGGTTAATCTTTGAAAGACTCTTGGCGTTACCAAGGTTTATGATGAGACAATAAGCTTCTTAATGAATAGTTCCGCAAATGCCGCAAATATATCGCAAAGTAAAAAAACTCTTTCCATTCCGAACCTAAGTAACAACTTGAACAGTAGAATGTTTTAACCTTATTACCTAATTTGTTGAAATATTAAGGCACCCGCGTATGATTATAACACCAATCATGTTTAACTCAGCAACAGGACTTAGCACAATCACAGAGATAACAGGTAATAAGGTTTATATAAATTTGGACTGAAATTGTTGCTGAGGTTAATTACTAAAGATGAAAATAAAGTAATCAATTTTAACCTTTCAAATATTTATCATACCACATCTTTTTCAGCTGTTCCACTTCCTTTCTATGCGTTTTAATGTAATGATCTCCGCCTTCGAATATTACCAGCCGGTAGGGAATTTTACGTTCATTAAATTTTTTTGTCATTTCAAGCGACTGCTGCGGCGACACGGTTTCATCCGCACCGCCGTGCATAATCAAATAGGGAATTGAAGGGAGTTCACCGGCAAAGTTTAATGCCGAACGTTTTTGCAGTTCTTCTTCCAAATCTTTTCCGCCGATAACTTTCTTATAATTTTCCATTAATCCCGGATTATTTTCGGCGCTCATCTTCAAACTAGAAATAGCTCCGGCTAAAACCGCGCATTTAAAATTACCGTTTTGTTTTAATGTTAGATACGTCATCATCCCGCCCCGGCTCCAGCCTTCTATCCCCCATCTATCCGGATCCGCCTGAGGGATTTCATCCGCCAGCGGAATTAAATTTAAAATATCGTCTACATCTTCGCCGCCTAACTGTTCTTTCCCCTCACCGCCCGCATTTCCCCGGTACTGGGAAGTTAATATAACATAACCCCAATTCGCCATTAGACCAAACATCCCTCTTGCGGTAAAAGAATCTATCGCTCCGCTTTCGTTCAATCCTCCGCGGTTCCATATAATGCAGGGAAGCTTTTCCGAATTTTTAACCGGATAAGCCAGATACCCTTTTACTTTAAGTCCGTCAGATAAATAAGTAATTTTCTCTACAACCGTACTTTCAAATACATCTTTTCCCCATCCGCTCACTACCATTTTTGTCTGGGATTTATTTAACTCGATTTTTCCTCTATCTATAATTCTTGAAGCCATGATAACCTTTTTGTCTCATGATAAATAAAAAAAAATAGATCTATTATCTGCCTGTCCATCCAAAACAAAGAATGCTTGAATCAATTACCTGGTAAGAGCATGACATTAAACAGGGCATGCATTTATGCAAACATGCGTCCATGCCCAGTTTAAATAATACATCCCTAATAAGAGCATTATTCCGAACAAATAAAAATCTCATCCGTCAAATTTAAGTATTAATAATAGAATTTATCCGCAATTTCAAAAATACTTTCACTATTTTTATAAATGATATTTTTAATCTCTTGTAAAACCGGCATTCACCTTAAGGAAAAACTATGTCAGAAAAAACATTAAAACGCGTTTTAGGCGCTTTTGTATTTTTGCTATCCACCGTAGTTCTTTTTTTAACCGTTCAGCCCTCGGTTTCATTTTGGGATCCGGGAGAAATCGCGGCAGCATCGTATTCATTAATGGTACCGCATCCTCCGGGAGGACCTTTCTGGCTTTTAATCGGCAGATTCTTTTCAATGATTCCTTTCGCCTCGGATATTGGCTTCAGAATAAACACGGTATCGGTACTGTCCGGTTCTTTTTCCGTACTGCTGCTTTATCTCATCGCAATTAAATTAATAGAAAATTACCGCGGGAAAAAGTACGCAAATATTACGGAGGCTTTTTTCACATTCGTATCAGCCGCTATCGGCGCGCTTGCGTTTTCGTTCTGTGATACCTTCTGGTTCAACGCAACAGAATCGAACTACTTTGCGTTCAGTACTTTTTTATTCGCACTTATTGTCTGGCTGATGATGATTTGGAACGAACATTCAAACGAAACCGATAATGAGAAATATATAATTCTGATGGCATATTTAATCGGACTTTCATTCGGCGTTCACCTTATGAGTGTGCTGGCTTTGTTTACGTTTGTTTTTGTAGTTGTTATGAAGAAATATGTAAATGACGACGAGGCGTATAAAAAAACCGCGTATATTTTTCTCATCCATCTGGGAATATTACTTGTTATAGCCGTCGGCCTCTGGTCATCTCAAACAGGAACCTCCGCGCCGACGCCTGAACAGTATAAAGCTTTCGATTCCAAATTTGTCATGATAATGCTCGGTGTATCCGCCGTGTTTATGGGGGCAATGTGGAAAAAGATCTTTCATAAAAATTCATTTTATATTCCGCTGATTGCCGCGGGTGTTATACTGATGGTAGCCTATCCCGGAATCGTAAAAGTGTTTCCGGCAATGCTTCTTGCCCTAGGCGGATCCGAAATAACAACCAACCTTATTATTTTTGCAGTTCTGCTTGGAGCTATAATTTATCTGATACACTGGTCGGCTAAAAACAAAAAGAATCTGGTCCATATAGCCGTTACAACTTTGCTGTTTATGATTCTGGGTTTTACTACATACACAATGATAATTATCCGTTCCAACCAGTCGCCTCCTATGAACGAGAACTCGCCGGATAACTTCAGTAAGCTTATGTATTATTTGGACCGCCAGCAATACGGTGATTTCCCTATTTTCGAAAGAAGATTTTCTTCACAGCGGAATCAACAGGGTATTTATACTAATTACAGCAGCGACTTGGATTTTCTTTGGAGATACCAGATTGAGCATATGTTCAACAGATATATGGGCTGGAATTTCATAGGCAAGGTTTCAACCGTTCAGGACGCCGGCGTCAACTGGAACCAGCTTTACGGAATTCCTTTCTTTATAGGGTTGATAGGACTTTATTTTCTGTTCAAGAAGGACTGGAAGATGGGCTCAGCCTTTCTTATCCTGTTTTTATTTATGGGATACCTTATCGCCTTTTATCAAAACCAGCAGCAGCCTCAGCCACGCGACAGGTTTTATTTTTACCCCGGAGCGTTATTTGTGTTTGCGTTGTGGATTTCCGTGGGAATGAGAGAAGGCATGGATTGGCTTAAGCAAAAAATTAAAAATCAGCAACTCGCCAAGACAACGGCGTATGTTTTTCTCGGACTTGGAATTTTATTTATTCCGGTTAATATGCTGAGAACAAATTATTATACTCACGACAGATCTCATAACTGGCTGCCCTGGGATTTTTCTTATAATCTTCTGCAAAGCTGTAAACCGGACGCCATTCTCTTTACCCAGGGAGATAACGATACCTTCCCGCTATGGTTCCTGCAGGATGTGGAAGGCGTGCGCAGAGATGTAAGAGTAGTCTGCCTTGAACTGGCAAATACCGACTGGTATGTTGAACAGTTAAAAAATACTTCTCCGTACGGTGCCAAAAAGATTAAATTCAGTATGTCCGATTATATGATACAGAATCTCGGAGGCGCGGTGCAATGGACCCCGCAGACGATATCGGTTCCCGTCTCAAAAGCGGCAATTAAAGAATTTAATGTTACCGATTCTTCAATTATTAATAGCGGCAGTTTGAAGTGGCTGATGAACTATACCATTGAAATAGGAGGCATCAAAGGCGTCAGAATGCAGGATCTGGTTGTGAAAGATATAGTTCAGAATAATACCTGGGACAGGCCTATTTACTTCGCATCTACCTGCGGCTCGAGCAGTTTTATCGGTCTGGGAAATTATCTTCAGGTGCAGGGACTTGCATCTCAACTAGTGCCCCAAAAAGATCTGACAGGAAATTTCGTTAATACTAAAATAACAGCTCAGGACCTTTTCGATGAAAATCCGTCTTACTCAACAACATACAAACCCGGTTTTAAATTCCGCGGATTGAATGATAAGGGAGTCTTTTTTGATGCGATGGAAAGAAACCTGATTCAAAATTATAGACTAACTTTTGAGAGACTGGCTTATTATTATCTGGGCGAATTAAACGACAGTGCAAAATGCATTAATACGCTTAATATAATGAATAGGAAAATCCCTGAAAGTGTAATCCCGATGAGTTATAATTTATTATACGACGTCGGAAATCTTTATTACAAGGCCGGCGACATGAAAAAATATAGAGAGACTGCCGCTAAGTTTGAGAAAGAAGCTTTGCAGCATCTGAACATAGGTATCAATGAAGTAAATTCTCAGTTCAATCCTTATTCTATGCTCGAAACATTGTATATAAATCTAAAGGAGTATGATAAAGCAATAGATATTATGAAAAGATTGGAAGCGCGTTTTCCCCAGCTTGGCGGCATACAGGGAGAAATAAACAAAATAAACAGACTGAAGAAATTTGATAAGAAACAATAAAAATTAAATAATTAGAGATAGAACCGTTTAATTTTTTCGTGCGTTCCTTTGTGTAACAAAGACTTTGCGGCTTCGCCTTAAATTAAGTTTTCGACGCAGCAAAAGTATTTAAGTACAAAGGAACGCAATTTATTTATCAAATCGATCCCGCAAAAATAATCAAACCCTTTCATTATTCAACCTTGTTTTAGAAAAGCATGTTCGGAAAAGCAGGTACCTAAAAGTCAGTTCGGATCTTTCCTTTATTCCGGCTTCTCACCTAAAACCCGGTAATATTTATTATATAAAACCTGACGGCTTATCAAAAAACTGATAATATTTTTTTTTGAACCTGAAATAAGATCAAATAAACATTCTAAAATTGCCTGGAAACAGCAGTCAAGACGAATCGAATAAACATATTTATAACAGGCATTAGAATTGAAAGTGTAAAATGTTTTATGACTGTCTCCTGCCGGTATAAGGACCGGCTCTCTTTTAAATACAATAGGGTCCCGAATTATTTGAAATAATTCTATAAATATGGTCTGTAAGGTAATGCGGCGATAACTCAAATAATCTCCCAAGTTATTTATTACACCGAATCACCGGCCGGCTTGAGACGGTTTATATAAAATGTTTAATAATATTTCCAATATCCTGATATAAAATAAATCAAAATTGAATTGTGCGTGAATCGACGGATGAAAGGTCCCTTAAAATTATTACATGTTATAATATCTATTTCCCGCGAAAACCGGTCATTAAATAAAAACCTGAAACCCTGTTCAGGGGAGAAGGGTTCAGGGAATAAACAAAAGCAGAGGTGAAAATGAAAAATTATCTAAGTACGTCAGTTATATTACTGGCCGCCTTAATCATTTATTCATGTACAAACAAAGTAACGGCTCCCGATACTTCGCCAAAAGAAATAACGGCGCCCGAAAAACAAGTAGTGAAATCCTCGGAGCAATTCGGCCTCGAGTTATTCAAGAAAATAAATAAAAATTCCGGAGATAAGAATATCTTCATCTCACCCTTCAGTGTTTCTTCAGCGTTCGGAATGCTGCTCAACGGCGCCGACGGACAGACATATACTGATATAAAGTCCGTCTTAAAATTATCAGGCGATACTCAGGATAAAATTAACAGAGCCTACAAAAGCCTTAATAATTATCTGCCCTCTGCCGATCCGAAAGTAATCTTTGAAACAGCCAATTCCATCTGGTATAGAAACAGTTATACATTCGAGCAAAATTTCTTCGATGTGAATGAAAAATATTTTAACTCGTTGATACGGGGACTGGACTTTTCGGATTTATCATCACCCGGCATAATAAACGAGTGGGTTTATGATAAAACCCACGGAAAAATTTTAAAAATAATAGATAGAATCGCATATGATGATGTAATGTTCCTGATTAACGCAATTTATTTTAAAGGGACGTGGCTTTACCGGTTCGATAGCACCGCCACCAAACAAAATCCATTTTATGTGAGTAACTCAAATTCCGTAAACTGCATGCTTATGAACCAGAAGGACAGTTTAAATTATTATTCAACGGACCAATATCAGGCGGTAGAATTACCGTACGGAAACGGTGATTTTAAAATGCTCTTAATTTTGCCAGCTTCTTCAAACGACATAAATGATTTCATAGACGAGATGGATGAAAATTATTGGGAGAACACGCTGAACAATATGAAAAAAGAAGAAGTAAATCTTTGGCTGCCGAAATTCAAACTGTCGTATAATATTGAAATGAAAAATACATTAAGTGATATGGGAATGGGTAGCATTTTTAACGCGGATTTAGCCGATTTATCAAAAATAAGGAAAGAGAAGGATATTTACGTTACTGGTGTAATTCATAAGACTTATATAAATCTGGATGAAGAAGGAACGGAAGCCGCCGCTGTAACGGCAATAATTGTTGGTAGGAATTCCGTTGGTGAGGGCGGCAAAAAAGAAATATTTATGCGTGCAGACCATCCTTTCATTTTTTGTATCCGGGAAAATCAAACGGGCGCTATTTTGTTTATAGGAAAGGTTATCAATCCCGAAGAAATTGATTAGGAGTGAAGGATGAGAAAAATATTTATCATTTTTATATTATTTCAAAGCTTTATTCATGCCCAATACAATAATGAAATAACAACGGAAAAAAATTTTGAGCAGTCAAATTTATATTTTCAAAGCTACTATCTTAATCCTTACGGAATATTGAATTTCAAACAAGTAACGCCAGGTTTGATTAATAATCCGTTTTTAAATTTGTACATAAACCCGGCGGATCTACCGGACCCGGATACCGGCAGCGCCCTGGCTTATCTGGATTTCCGCGGTGATAGAACAGAACCGAAAATCATTCAAAACTATGTTTATCCAGCGTATTATTCCAGCTATTATTATCCGAGTTATTCCGATCCGCGTTTAACATCGCAGGCCAGAACTGAGCCTGAACCGATCTTCACCGTCGCTGTGCTTTCATATCCGCTCAAGGATATTACAGATAAACTAATGGTCGGGGCTACTTATCAGTTAATAGAAAAAGACGAAAAATATTATACTATGCCCAACTGGATATTTTATCCGCGGTACGGATTGGATGCCTTTAATGTAAAAACCTCGGCGGAAAGCAGTATACCTGTTCAGGAACGTTATGCGGGCAAGGATGAAATGTCAAATGAGGTTCATCTTTTTTCAATTTTTGCAGGGTACAAATTCTCCGGCGAACTTTCAGCTGGAGTATCTTTAAACGGCGTAATACAGAACCGTGAAGGAGGATATTTAAACTTGAATAACAGCGAGTACGGCGGCACCAGCAATTATAATTTTTCAAATTCAACTTCCCAGGATAAAGCAGAAAAATATCATCATATTGATATCAGCGCAGGCATAAATTACTTTGCCCGGCAAAAATTACTCTTAGGGATAAAAGGCGGAATCCTGTACGGCACGGCAAATCAAAATTATGGTGCGGGAAACAGATATTTTTACAAGTATAACAATTCTCAGACAGATCCCGACTGGAATATTAATAATTCCGAATCAGCGACAATTCAAACTTGGTCGCATAAGGGAGACACTAAATACATCGGAATAAATTTTTCCGGCGACAGGAAGAGTCCGAGAGTGTTTTCCGGTTATTACAGATTCACGCACAGCGATGTTAATCTGAACTCCACCTCTTCAATTTTCGATACTTCATTCTATTCATCGCGATGGGTATCAACATATGACAACACTTGGTCAAATTATCACAGTCAATCTTATACCAAGGATACTAGAGCAGGAACCGGGACAAGAACTTTCAGCACACATGAATTAATGGTTAATTATAAATGGACTTTAACCCGGCGCACTTCAGTTTATGTCGGAATTTATTTTAACTCCACCAATACGCAGATCTACAGCTCCGAGCCGGTAAACGCTTACAGGTATTCATCCTCTTTTGACACCAGTTCTAACCGATTATATAATTCCAGTTATTCCAGCATTCTCAGTGAAGATAAACGGCTTGAATGGAATTATAATTCCAAATATTGGACAATGCAGATACCGGTAATTTTCAACTTTGATTTAACTGACCAGCTAAGTATTATGCTCGGACTAAACCGGATACTGAACGAATGGGATATTACCGACAGAACAATCGCATATTTTAATAAAAGGCAGAGAATAGACAACGGGGTTTCGAAAACCGAAACGAATTTCGCGGAAAGTTATACGCAGCCGGATGTGAAAATATCGGAAGATTTCGTAAAAATATTTTCAAGCTTTACCGTTAAACTTTCTCCGGCTTTCAAGATCAGACTGCTTCTGGATCCCGATTTTGAAAACACCTTCCGCTTCGCTCAATACTGGCTGGGTTTTGAAGCCAATATTTGATTTAAGAAAAAAAATCATGCTTGAAAATAAAATAAGAACAGTATATACAATAACGGAATTATTTTTTTTATCTATTCTATTAATTATTATAAATTTCAGCTGCGATTCGCCGACGGGGCCTTTAGAATCTTCCGAAATATCTTTTATCGAATCCGGAGGATTTACCGGGGGCATACATATAAAACTGGTTATAGATAAATATGGTATCGCTTCACTTGAGTCTCAATATCCGGTGCTCAAGCAAACTCTTTCAGGTAAGGAATTTAATTCTCTGTTGAAACTATTCAGCGGGTTCGCAAACCTTAATGATTCATATTACGGCGGATGCGCTGATATTCCCGTATTTAATATAACCTATAAAAACGGCAGGATAAATAAAACGGTTAATATTGACGGCTGCGCTTTGCTTGATTCCTTAAATCCCGATGTAGCCAAATTAAAAGCAATTATAAACTTATGCGCAAATCTGGCAGCGGAAATTTATAATAACCAGGCTCCATGGGCCGGGTTGACTGCCGAATATATAACCGATAAAGAGATATGCAATCTAGGCTCTTCGTTAAAAATGACTTTCATTTTGAGAAACCCTACTGATAAAAAACGTTCTTTATATTTTAGAAACGGCGAACAAATAATTTATAATATATATCAAAGAGAATATCCTTATAAATATTACCGATATCCTTACGGTACGGCAGTGGATTCAACGCCGTCCGTTATAACTCTGGAGCCCGGCGAAGAAAAGACATTTGATTTAATGTGGGATCAGAAAATGTTCGATTCAAAAGGCCGGATCACCACGGCTGCTGCCGGAAGCTATAATTTATTTATGGCGTTCGGCGGAGCGGTAATGCCAGGACAACAAAAAATAATCTACGTGGTAGATCCTGCCGTGCCTGTTCTTGGTCAGGTTATTGCCGATCCGATAGGCGAAAATAAGGACGCGGGAAATTATAATTTCAATCTTTCAGTGAAAAACTGGACAACGAATTCTGTAACATTGGATTTCCTGAACAGTCAGAAAATATTAATAGAACT
This sequence comes from uncultured Bacteroidota bacterium, assembly GCA_963739955.1. Taxonomy (GTDB): domain Bacteria; phylum Bacteroidota; class Ignavibacteria; order Ignavibacteriales; family Ignavibacteriaceae; genus FEN-1297. The sequence goes on from CAVUCX010000084.1 coordinate 43,345, forward strand.
ATACGACATCAATAATCCGTTGAACAATGTTTTAATTTACCGCAGCGCGGAAATTACCGATAATAATCCGGCGCAAACCGAGATACCTGCAGGAGGGGTGACGAATTTTTCAGACACTTTCTCCAAGGACAGTTTAAATCTTTCCGGCGGATATTGGTATCATGTCAGGATTAAATTGCTCTGCTCAGGCTTTAACCTTGAGAGTGAATCAGATATTGTTATTTATAAATAAGACCGGGAGAAAGATGTGTGTAGTTTGTAATATGTTGTGCGTTGTTTGTTGTTTGCAGAAATTAAATGGAAATTTTATTTTAAAATCAATCTTATTAGTTGAACTGTTTTCCGGCATATCAAGACTGTAACAAACCGTACTCAAATAACCTTAGACACTCGAATACTTTTATATTGTAAATTGGCGGTTTGAGGTTTATTTTTAATTAAGTAATCATGGCTGACATGCAAAGAATAAGGGGTATTTTGGAAAACTCGTATTATAGAATTAGAATTATTGTTACTTTCTGTGTATTCTCAATAATTCTAGTGGTAATTATTGCCCGCACCAGTTACCTCTTCGTCTATAATCTTTACCTGGATCAGCTTAAGGAGCAGGTTAATACCGTGGCGGAACTGATTTCCAAACAAATAAAGCCTGATTATCTGAATCTGCTTTCGTTAGGTCCGCCGACAAGATCCGCAGAAAATATCTTTAGGGACATATTTACGGAAAATCTGAACAGGCGTCTGCATTCCGAAATATTTATTTTCGATAAAGATTTCAGGATAATAATCAGTTCCAATAATTTGGTTCGCCCCGGCACTCCGGATCCAAGACTGATGCTCAACCAAAAAGAAATATCCGGATTAAGTTTGTCCCGCTCCATCGCATCGCTTCCATTTAAAGGAAATGATAACAAATGGTATCTTTGGGGATTCTACAGACTGAATCCGGATTACTGGCTGGCAGTAAAAGAAAATGCTTTGCGTTTGCAGAGAGTCGAATATTTTTCTTCGCTGTTCTGGTATTTCGGAGCCGGAGGAATATTAATAGCGGTTTTGCTCGGCTGGTTTATGGCGCGTTCTATAAACAAGCCGGTTGACAAACTTGTAAAATTCAGCAACGAAATAGGAAGAGGCAAATTCAATATCGATTTGCCTTCCGGCTTGCACGGTGAATTCGGAATTCTATCCGCTACTATGAATAAAATGAGAAGAGATATTATCTCAAACCAGAAGGAAAAAGAAGAACTTCTTGCGCAAATAGCTCACGAAATCAGGAATCCGTTGGGAGGAATTGAACTGCTGGCAAATCTTACCAGGGAAGACATGGAAAAGGAAAATTTAAGAACAGATTACCTGGATAAAATATTAAAGGAAATTACCGGACTAAAAAAATTAATTACTTCCTATCTTAATTACAGCAGGCTGATACCGGCTAATCCGCAGCCGGTGGAATTAAAGAATTTATTCAATGAAATCGGAGATGTTTTTTGTAACAGTATGAAGAAGAAAAATGTCCGGCTTGAGTTTGATATTGCGGACGGAAAATTCTATTACGATGAAAACCATCTGAAACAAATATTTATCAATCTGATAGCCAACAGCCTCGACTCGATAAATGACGGAGGAATAATCAGGATTACGGCATTAAACAGGAATTCAGGATGGACTATTACTGTGACCGATAACGGACCCGGAATACCGCCGGATAATATAAAAAAAATCTTCGATCCTTTCTTCACCACAAAGAAGAACGGGACAGGCCTCGGTCTGGCAATCTGTAAAAAACTTTCGACGGAAAATCATTCCGAATTAACCGCCTCATCAAACGGAAGCGGGGCTACCTTCACTTTAACAAAAGAGCAGACAGATGAATTCTGAATATATACTTGTAGTTGAAGACAACGATACAATGCGGATGGGCATAGTAGAGACATTACGCCGCGACGGTTATAATGTAATCGATTTCGATAACGGTCCATCCGCTATACATGAAGCGAAAATTAACGCACCGGCTGTCGCAGTTTTAGATTTAAAAATGGATCCGATGAACGGGATGGAAGTTTTAATGAAATTAAAGGAACTGAAGTCTCAGATTCAGGTGTTAATGATCTCGGCATATGGTACAGTTGAAGATGCCGTAAAAGCAACTAAAATGGGCGCTGAAGATTTTTTGACAAAACCTTTTTCACCCGACGAATTAAGAGTAAGGATAAAAAAAATTTTCGGCGACCTTCATAAAGAAAATAAGCTACAGCGCCTGATCGAACAAAACAAACTTTTGAATGAAGAGCTTTTCACCGGGTATGAGGAAATGATCGGAGTGTCCGATGCTATCAAAAAGGTTTTTGCTCTGGTTGATCAGGTTGCGGATAAAGACAGCACGGTCCTAATTAACGGAGAAAGCGGAACCGGGAAGGAATTAATCGCGAGAGCAATTCACAGAAAAAGCAAACGTGTAGACGAACCGTTCATAAAAGTTAATTGCGGCGTCTTAAATGATAATTTACTGGAAAGCGAATTATTCGGTCATGAAAAAGGATCGTTCACCGGAGCAATCAGACAGAAAAAAGGAAGATTCGAGCTTGCCGATAAAGGAACGTTGTTCCTTGACGAAATCGGCGATCTCTCCCCTTCCATGCAGATTAAACTTCTGCGCGTGCTTCAAGAAGGCGAATTCGAAAGAGTGGGCGGTGAAGAAACACTAAAGACAGATGTGAGAATTATATCGGCCACTAACCGCGATCTTCAGAAACTTATGCTCGAAGAAAAATTCAGAGAGGATTTATTTTACAGACTAAGCGTAATTCCGGTTATGCTGCCTTCGCTCAGAGAAAGAAAAGAAGATATTCCCCTTCTTGTTAATTTTTTCCTGGAAAAAATGGCGAAGAAGAATAATCAGAAGCTTAAAGAAATTAATAATGAAGGTACGGAGATGCTTTGTAATTATTCGTGGCCGGGTAATATAAGGGAACTTGAAAATCTAATCGAAAGACTGACGGTAATTTCACCCGGTCGTGAAATAGACCCGGATCTGATAGCAGGCCATTTATCCGGCAGTCCCAAGCCTTCCGGCAATTTAAATAATCTGTCTCTTGAAGACGCCGTTTATTCATTCGAAAAAAATCTGATCGCGCAGGCGATGCGAAAATCCGGAGGGATTAAAAACCGGGCAGCAAAACTGCTGGGTATAAACACCAGTGTGCTTTATTATAAACTTGAAAAATTCGACTTACTATGAAAAACATAAGCTTAATAATTTTATTATTAATTCTTTGCCGGCAGGTTGTTCTGTCCCAAACAATTAACGACCTCGAAGGCAAACTCGATAAGTCGCAGTTAATTTTAAAATCCGAAACTTCGAAACTGGATTCGTTAAAAACGATTTTAAATGCCAGGGTCAAAATGATTAATAGGGAAAAGAACAAACGGGATTTTGATAAAGATTATGTGGCAAGGTTAATGTCCGGTTCGATAATTATATCCGACCATATAGATTCATTGCATAATAAAATTGAAATCCTCAAAAAACATAACGAAAGGATCAAAGCCATTTTAAGCACAAAATACGGGGGGAAAATCGACTCGCTTCAAAAGCTGGAAAGAAGCGGCAAGCCGGCAAAGGAACAGTTAAAAGAAATAAGATCTCAAATTTATTCCTATATAGAAAAAAGGATTTATACAGCGCCCGATGTTTCGCTATTATCATTTAACCCCGATAAGATAGTGAAAATAAACCCTGATACGCTTAAAGATCCGTCGCAAAGGAAAATATACGGAGAATATATAACAAGCGCTTTGGATGAAGTAAACGACCGGCTGAAGAAGGTGGATGAATCATATAAAGAGGTTCGCTCCATAGTAGCGCTTCAGAAAAAAACATCTAAGTTTATAGAAGAGACCGAATTTGCGACGGTTCCCCCGCAAAGGATTAACGAGTCGCCCTCAGTTGAAAATTACCCTTCTACTGCGACCGGAAACGGTCTCCCAACAACCCCAACTTCAAATTACGGTACGGATGTTCAATCTTCCGCTTATAAATCCCAAGCGCAAAGTTATAATCTGCTGCTTTGGCAGTTGAAGCGGCCGTTTGATTCTTACAATAAGTTGAATTCCGAAGTGATGTCTCCTGAATTAACCATGCAGCAGTACTTCGATATATTAAGGGAATTAAGAGAAAGATTGTCCGAGTACAAATTACTTCTCACTCATAAAGCCGGAATTAATTGATGATAAAAGAACTGTTTACGATTTTGATTGTCCAGTTCTTTTTTTACCCGCTATTCATTCGCGATTTATATGCTCAGATAAAATATAAAGCTTCCGCAGAAACAGGGATGCATGTAAGCGCCGGCCCGGATGTTTTTTATCGTAATGATTTCTTCAACAGTCTTGAAGGACAACTAGGTTATGTTTTTAGCGATAAAATAAGAGATGCGAGAATTAAAATTAGGATAAGACCGGAATTTTACGGGATTCAAAACCAATTAAAGACTATGAAAATAAGAGGAGATGCTTTCTATCATCAAAAAGAAAATATTTTTAACTGGGGATTCAGAGTAAACAGGCAGAGGTACGTTTTCAACGGAAGGAATATTGACTTAAGTTATGATTCATTTAATTTGATATTAGACAGCGATTGGTTTTTATTTGACCGGCTGCCTTTCAGTTTCTCGGCGGGTTACGGCAACCAGAGGATTAATAATGACGGCAGTCAGGATCTGGATTTATATATATTTGATTTATCCGCACGGAGCAACCTGAGTGAATTTTCCAAATTATCAGGCGGTATTTATTTCGAGAGTTTTAATGTATCAGGAGCAGGCAATATTTTTTATACAAATATCCGTAATAATAATGCGGGCAGAAGATACGGGCCGCATATTATATTTAACTATATAAAATACACCGTTATAAATTTTGAGTACCGTTTTCTTTATCACAGTTCAGACCTGACGCGGGATTTTTCCTACGAGCAAATGATTAGTTTGGTCGCCGGCAGATTTCTTACTGAAAAACTTTCTGCTTTCCTGCTGACAGATTTATACTTCAGGCATTACAATTTAAATACCGGGAGCACCGGGAACCTGAATTTGCTTTATAATTCGATGAACATCGATAACCGGATATTCTTAAAAATAGGTTATGATCTTTCCGGCATTCTGGAAGTTTATATAAGAACAGGATATTTAAAAGAAAACCTGTATGAAAACAGTTACTCAATTTCCGGGTGGAATACCGTACTGGGTATTGAGATCAGCAATTAAGGATAAACATCAATTGTGATTTGAGCTACAGGATTTTCCCTTCAAGATCTCTTTCAAATCTTAAATGAAAAAAATTTTATCCTATAAAGATGTCCAAAAGCATTAAGGTATTATAAATATTTTATAACTTTGTGTGATAATATTTTTTCAGTATTCATAATAATATGAGCAAAAAGAAACCATCTCCTCAGCAAAAGCCGGTTCAGAAAAAAAGAACTGGTATCTATATAAGAATAAGCGCAATAGTAGTTATTGCCGCGGTTGTAATATTCCTTGCAATTTCAAACTTGCTTAAAAAGAATGTTACCGATTCGGAATACAAATTCAAGAAGGACGGAACGTTAACGTTTCTTAACGACAGCAGTCAGGTAAAAGCAAAAATAGATATTCAAATAGCTAATACGGAGTTCGACCGCGAACTCGGATTAATGTTCAGAAAAAGCATGAAAGAAAATCAGGGCATGCTTTTTATTTTTCCTCAGGATACAACACAAACCTTCTGGATGAGAAACACTTTCATTCCTCTTGATATGGTATTCATCAATTCTCAGAAGGTAATTGTTTCGATCAGTAAAGACACGAAGATTTTATCAGATCAGACTTACACGTCCAGGGGTCCCGCACAATATGTTCTTGAAGTTAACGCGGGATACTGCGATAAGTTTAATATACATTCGGGCGATAAAGTTACCTGGAAGGAAATTAAGAAACCGATTTAACAACGGTTTACAATGCGTTCCCGTAAAGTTCTTCTTCGACTAATTCGCAGATAATATGTGCAACGGTTATATGGCCTTCCTGTATCCGCTGCACATTCGATGAAGGTATAACAACCGCAAGATCCACCATAGTTTTTAATTTTCCGCCGCTGCCGCCGAGAAAACCTATAACCTGCATATCAATAGCTTTTGCTTTTTCAACTGCTTTAATTATGTTCGCAGAATTTCCGCTGGTTGAAATTACAAGAAGGACATCGCCTTCATTGCCGAGTCCCTCAACGTTACGGGCAAAAATATTCTCATAACCGATGTCGTTACCGCCCGCGGTAAGATTTGAGGTATCGGTGGTAAGTGCTATTGCGGGAATAGCAGGCCGTCTGATAGTATGACTTAATCTAACCATAAGTTCAGTTGCAATGTGCTGACAATCTGCGGCGCTTCCGCCGTTTCCGCAAAGTAAAAGTTTTTTCCCTTTTCTGTACGATTCAACCAGCAAATCAACGGCATTGCCTATATCATCGACGACATTCGTTTAATATTTTCTTCTTAGTCTCGGCGCTCTCATTAAGAGATTCGGTGATAAATTTCTTCTTTTCCATTTAGATTCAGTTTCTCAAAAATATCTTTTATAATTTCAGTATTATACGATAATCGATTGTTTAACATGAACGGCTTCGGAAAAGTTTTTTATCAAATTCCAATTTTCTTCAGACTCGAAAAAATTTCCGGTAACGATAATATTTGCGCCGTTATCCACCATTTCGCGCGCGATCCGGGGTGTTCTGATTCCGCCCCCGACAATAATGGGTACTGTGCAGAATTCGGATACGGCTTTTACCATATTAAAAGGTACCGGCATTTCTGCCCCGGAACCCGCTTCAAGATAAACTAACTTCATTCCCAGATATTCGGCAGCTAATGCGGTCGCGGCGGCAATATCAGGCTTATTTCTGGGTATTGGAAGACTATTGCTAAAATACTCAGCGGTAGTTAATGCGCCTGATTCAATAATCATATATCCGGTTGAAATAGGTTCGATCTTCTTTTTTCTTATTATCGGCGCGGCTAGTACCTGTTTGCCGATAAGATGTTCGGCATTCCTGCCGCTAATCAACGATATATATAAAATTGCGTCCGCTATTTCACTTACCTGTTCAACACCGCCTGGGAAAATAATAGCAGGCAAATTGGTTGTTTCTTTTATTTTTTCAATAAAACGTTCAAAATCACCGTTTGTTATCAGACTTCCGCCGACAAGAAAACCATCAACGCCGCATTTCTCACAATGGCGCAAAAAAGGAAAAATCTTATCCTCAGGCAGTTTGTCGGGGTCGAGCAGAACAAGATAAGCCGCTCCTTTTGTAGATATTGTATTTAATAAATAATCATATATCATATTATTTTACAAAATATTGTTCATGAATATAAAAATTTTGCTTTATATAAAAAAGCGTCAATTACTTTAATTATTACTATTATAGAATGAAAACATGGCAATGCCGAAAAATTTGAACGTTTTTTTAATAAATAAAAAATTAAAAGGATTAAAATTCCCCCAATAATTCTCGATATGACCCGGTATGGAAATTATGAAGTAAATAACTTTCTAATTATAAAGATCTCTCAAAAACAAAAACATACCAAAAATTTGCCCCGTGAAAAATTCTTAAAATTTTTCAATTCTTTTGGTTGACAGCTACTCAATGTGTAAGTGGTTGAGCATCCAGCGGAAAGGAAAACAAACATCAGGTTCATGGAAATTAAAGTGGGAAAAGGAATGCCCCTCATTGAAAGTATAAGCTTACCTAAATCTTTCACAACGCCCCCGTCTGTTACGAACTCAACTTAGGAAGATCGAACCGGAATGTCAATTGTTATAAGTTTTTTATACTTGCGTTATTCCGGTTTATTAAATCTTCCCTTTATTGCCTCAATCGGAAATCGTCAGTCGAAAATAATCAATCCTTTACCCTTTCTTGCTTAACGAAATCCTTCCTCTTTCTATATCAATACCGATTATTGTAACATCGATTATATCACCGACATTTAATAATTCCATTGGATTCTTAACGTACTTATCAGCGATCTGCGAGATATGCAGCAACCCGTCCTGTTTAACGCCGATATCAACGAACGCCCCGAAATCAACTACATTCCGGACAGTTCCTTTCAGTTTCATTCCCTCCCTGAGGTCTTCCATTTTCAGAACATCGCTTCTTAAAATCGGTTTCGGTATATCTTCGCGAGGATCTCTTCCGGGTTTTTTAAGATTTTCGATAATATCAATAAGCGTAGGCTCGCCTATGCCTATTTCTTCAGCAAGTCTTTTTGTACCCTTCTGACTTACAATAAGGGCGATCATTGCGCCCGAATCTTTAATACTCACCAGCGGCATGTTAAACTTATCAAGCATCTTGCCTGTTGCCTCGTATGATTCGGGATGAATGAAAGTATCATCCAGAGGATTCTCACCGCCGCGGATCTTTAAAAATCCCGCCGATTGTTCAAACGCTTTTTCTCCCAAACCTGTAACTTCCATCAGTTCTTTGCGCTCTTTAAAGCGTCCCGCTTTTTCACGGTACTTAACTATATTTTCCGCGATTCTTTTATTCAAACCCGACACATAAGTAAGCAGCGACGCCGATGCGGTATTAACATCAACACCCACATAGTTAACGCAGCTTTCAACAACATCGTCCAGCTTCTGCGCAAGAAGTTTCTGATCAACATCATGCTGATATAATCCAACACCGATAGATTTAGGATCAATTTTAACAAGCTCCGCAAGAGGATCCAGAAGTCTGCGCGCAATTGAAATGTTCCCGCGCTGACTTGCCTCAAGATCAGGAAATTCTTTTTTTGCCACCACGGAAGCGGAATACACTGATGCGCCGGCTTCGCTTACAATTATATAACGGCAATCAAGATTATGCTCTTTTATCAGACCGGCTACAAACATTTCCGTTTCCCGGCTTGCCGTTCCGTTGCCGATGGCTATAACTTCAACCTTATATTTTTCAATGAACTTTAATACAACTTTCCCGGCCTCAATAATTTTATTCTGCGGCGGATGAGGATAAATTGTAGATCCGTCAATATATTTGCCTGTCTCGTCAATGATAGCCACTTTCGATCCGGAAAAAAAGCCCGGGTCAATACCCATAATAATTCTGCCGGCAAGCGGAGGCTGAAGCAGAAGCTGCCGAAGATTGGATGCGAAAATTTCGATGGCATGAAGATCCGCCAGTTCGGTCAAATAATGCCTGATTTCTTTTTCTATAGATGGGTATATCAAGCGTGAAAATGAATCATCGATAGTTTCCTCTAATAACGAATTAAACACCGAATCCGGGTATTCCAGAAATTTCTCCCTAATTTTTTTCAGCACAACAGGCTGATCGAAACCGAAAGTAACCTTCAGCGCTTTTTCCTTTTCGCCCCTGTTGAGCGCAAGTATCTGGTAAGGTTTGATCTTTGTTATGTCCGCCTGAAACTCGTAATAAATCTGATAAATTTCTTTTTTATCTTTTTCTTTCTGCTTCTCGCTGATCTTTTCGTCGGCGGCTTTTTCTTTTGTCTTTTCCGATTTTACCGCGGACGATTCCTGCATATATGTTCTTACTTCCTTTCGAACTTCTGCGTTATCGCTAACCATTTCGGCGATAATATCTTTTGCGCCCTGAAGTGCTTCCTCAATACTGCCCACGCCCAGTTCTTCGTTTATGAACTCGGCAAGCTTTTCGTCAAGACTGCCGGAAAATTCCGGGTTTTCCAGAATAAACAAAGCAAGCGGTTCGAGACCTTTTGCTTTTGCAATAGTTCCCCTTGTTTTCCGTTTCGGTTTGTAGGGAAGATAAAGGTCCTCAAGCTCCTGCAGCTTTGTGCAGTTCATTATCTTTGCCTTAAGATCGTCGGTTAATTTACCCTGTTCTTCTATGCTTTTCAGAATCGTATCACGTCTTTCTTCGAGGAGAGTTAGATAATTCCGTCTGTCCTCTATTTCGCGCAGCACTTCTTCGTCAAGCCCTCCCGTATGTTCTTTTCGGTATCTGGCTATAAAAGGAATGGTAGCGTCTTCCTGAAACAATTTAATAACCGCATCAACCTGCTCGGTTTTGATGTTAAGTTCTTTTGCTATAATTACCGGTATATTCATGATTCAATTAAAAATTAAAAAGTACAAATTAAAAATTCTGTGAATTGGTTTTCCTAATCATTATATATTCTAATTAGGGCTTCTAAGTAAAATCAAAAAAATGTTTTTTGCAACTTGATTTATATAAAGTTTTTTGCATTACAATTTTAATTAGTAGTTTAATCAATAAAATTATACTTATTTCAGACTATTATTTAATATAAATGCTCTGTAAGCAGAAAAAAGCAGCTATAAGGTTTAAATTAATCAGTTTTTTATTCTTTCAACTTTTAAAAGAGAAATTTAAAATGGAAAAAATAACAATTTACGAAAAGCCGACATGTACGACCTGTAAAAAGGCAATTAGAATTCTGAAAGAAAACGGGGTATCATTTGAAGAGGTTAACTACTACATCGAGCCTTTTACAAAAAATAAGCTTGAAGAACTTTTAAAAAAAATGAATTTGAAACCAAGCGAGCTTTTACGAAAAAATGAGAAAGCCTATAAAGGACTAAAATTAAGTTCTTACGATGAGGGTCAGATTCTCGATTTAATGCTGCTGAACAGCGATCTGATTCAGAGACCGATTGTTGAGAAAGGAGATAAAGCCATACTCGCGCGTCCTGCCGAAAAAATTAGCGAATTATTTTAAGATCTTTATTTTTCGTTTTCCAGAATTTTTTTGCTTTCCTGGAGTTCTGCCATTTGCTCTTTACCGAGCTTCGGATAATTGATCGGCATTTTACTCATAGTTTCCACAATAATGCTTGAAACAAGCAGGCGCATATACCATTTATGGTCGGCCGGGATAATATACCAGGGCGCATGTTTTCTGCTTGTAGCGGAAAGAGCTTCTTCGTAGCACTTCCGGTATTCATCCCAGTACTTTCTTTCTTTCAGATCGGAAGCAGAAAATTTCCAGTTCTTCGATGCTTTGTCTATTCTGCTTAAAAATCTTTTTTTCTGTTCCTCCTTAGAAACATGCAGAAAGAATTTAATAATAACAGTTCCGTTCTCGTATAAATATTTTTCATAGTCGGCTATTTGTCTGTATCTCTCTTTCCAAATGTCAGTTGGAATAAGTTCGACGGGGATTTTTTGTTGTGAAATAAGATCGTGTACTCTCACAACAAGTACTTCTTCATAGTAAGAACGGTTAAATATCCCGATCCTCCCTCTTTCGGGTAAAGCCTTATTGCACCGCCAAAGATAATCGTGCTTTAGTTCTTCGGAGGAAGGTTGTTTGAAACTGACAACGCTTGTTCCCTGAGGATTAACTCCGCTCATAACATGTTTTATCGTGCTGTCCTTGCCCGCTGCATCCATCGCTTGAAATAAAATGAGCACGGAATATTTATCTTCCGCGTAAAGCTTACTTTGAAGTTTCTTCATTTCCAAGATATTATTCTTAAGATCCTTCTTTGCTTTCTTCTTGCTTTCATAATCGCCGGTTTCACCGGTATCAAATTCAGGCAGATTAATTTTACCGTTCTGTTTGGCAATATATTTACTGATATTCATTCAGGACCCCGATAATGGTTAATTAACCTAAGTATAATAAGTAAATTAGGTGTGAAATAAAAAACCCCTTTGCCTTATATCATAAAGCAAAGAGGCCTTTTGGGGTTTAGATAAAATTAATTAGGAGTAAAAACTGCCACCTGGTGACGTACCGGTTTTATCGTTCTGAGGTATGTATATATTGCGCTTAAATCTTCATCTTTCATTCCCGCAAAGAACGTCCACGGCATCAATGTATTAAATCCGTCTTTACTTACAGGAACATTTCCGGTGCTATCAGAATCGAAATGTTTAAATCTCGAGATAAAATTTTCTTTTGTCCATTTACCTATGCCTGTTTCGTTATCCGGAGTAATATTAGCGGACCTCAAAGTTCCGAAGGGCAGATTAAATACCATTCCGCCGGCAAGTGTTAAGTTCTCAACAGGCTTTCCTTTCACCATAGGAGTATGGCAGTCGCCGCATCCGGCTATTGTTACCAAATATTTTCCGTATGCCAGAGTATCAGATTTATCTGGACTCTTGCCCCCGTTATATGTAACCAGCGGTATAGTTTTTACGATTAAATTCATGGGGAAATCAAGCTCCCGGTTGGGAATTTTGTTTTCGATCGGCTTTAAAGTTCTTATATAAGCCACTATAGAATAAAGATCTTCGCGGGATAGCGAGTTAAAACTGTAGTACGGCATTAGAGGGAACAATGCTTTACCATCTTTTGTTACGCCGGTAGTAATTGCTCTAATTAGTTCACCGTCTGTCCAGTTACCTATTCCCGACGGAGTGATATTCAAAGCATAAATAGTTCCGGGTACGCCGACAGTAGCTTTGTCGTATTTCTCTCCCCCATTCCCCTGGATGCCGGTATTAGCGGTCCGGCAAACTTTGAAAAATCCCGCTTCGAGTGGCAGTCCACACATCCCGTTACATGGTTTGCAAGATATTCGCCACGGGCAACTCTTTCCGGAGTAATCTCAACTTTAACATCAGCAGCAGGCGACGTCTTGGGGAAGGTGAGGTTAAAATAAACTAAAAAGATAATGACAATTGCAACAAATACGCTTACAAGAATCCCGAGCAACTTTAGAAGCTTTTTCATGTTTCCCTCTATGTTTGTTTTTAAAACAAAGTAAGTTCAGAAATAGATACAAAGCGCCGATAACGAATTTTCAAGTTTACCGGAATTTGAAAGTGATTTTAATAAAAACGGAGTTCCGCTCCGAGAAAAGAAATTAGCGCGATTATAATATGAAAGGTTTTCCTGTTTGTCAACAAAAATTTAAATTATCGGTTGGTAGGTACAAACATAGACATAATCAAGAATTACCTGAAGAAACAAAACACGTTTATAATAATATGGTCTTTTGTAAAATAAAGAAGACATATTAGGGAAGTAGAAAACATTACTCATAACTTTTCAATTATGATATTTAATTATATTTCACGATCGTGTCAGCAGTAATTAAAAATTTAGAGGTTTTATAGTAAGCATTTTTTCTTTTTGTACCTCTGGAAGACCAATAACCTGCACGCTATCGCTTTGACTCCAATCAATATCGTAAGTATCTGTTTTAGGCATTCCGTTGAAATTATAAAAAACAGTAACTTTCCATTTGGGATCGACCCAATAGCTGAAAACAACAGTATCTCCGGCCGCATAAACAAATGTAGGCGAATTATTATATAACGGAAGATATTTTTCCACTTCCGGTTTTTCCATACCCAGTTTTACTTTGTCTGCCTGCTGTACCCAATAAGGCGATGCGCATCCGGCAAGTATTATTACCGTCGTTATAATTAAAAAATATTTAAATTTTTTCATCGGGATATTTCTTTCGGCAAAAATACAAAATTTATTGATTCAGTGTTTAAGTATTATTCTAAAAAATTAGTGCGGTCTTTTTTGAAAAACATATTAGGACTCTGCCGGATAATTTTATTATTTTAAACCGAAAGATAATAACCTGCTTTTGCGGTTCATCTCAAGATTAAGCCGGCTATATCGTCACGGACAAGAAATTCAAGTAATAACCAAATTTTTAAAAGTTAAATGCAAGAAAAGAACCTGCAGCGTTGCGGATGGTCTACTTCCGATCCGTTATATATTTCATATCATGATAATGAGTGGGGTGTTCCGGTACATAACGATAAAAAGTTATTCGAATTTTTAATTCTCGAAGGCGCCCAAGCCGGTTTAAGCTGGATTACAATCCTGAAGAAAAGGCAGAATTACCGGAAGGCATTCGATAATTTCAATCCGGTAAAAATAGCCATTTATGATGAAAATAAAATAAAGGAATTAATGGAGAACAGCGGAATTGTCAGGAACTCTTTGAAGATAAGAGCGGCGGTGCAGAACGCCAAATCGTTTCTGAAAGTTGTTGAAGAATTCGGGACTTTCGACAAGTATATCTGGCAGTTTACGAGCGGAACTACGATTATAAATTACCGGAAAAAATTAGGCGATGTCCCTTCAAAAACAACGGAATCCGATTTAATGAGCAAAGATCTGAAGCGCAGAGGTTTTAAGTTTGTGGGCTCAACTATTTGTTACGCGTTTATGCAGGCAACCGGCATGGTTAACGATCATATTACCGGATGTTTCAGACATAAAGAATTATTGCGAAAATAAGCACTTGTCATATTCTTATTTTAATTATAATTTAAATACGTATTTTTTGAGGATATAATGATAAGCAAGGATCTACTGGATATACTTTGTTGTCCCGAAACAAAAGCGGATTTAGTTCTGGACGGTAATACCCTGGTTTCGGTTGATAAAAACACGCGCCGGCGTTACAGGATTGAAGATGATATACCTATTATGCTTATTGAAGAATCCGAACAAATAAGTTTGGAAGAATGGAAGTCTATAATGGACAAACACGGCAGAAAGGCAGAATAACCTCTAATATGGATCCCATAAATATTTTTGTAGGCGTTAATTTTATTGCTACATTCGGCGCTAATTTAGGAGGCGCACAGAAGGGATTAAAATCTACCGTATCGGCGGCGAAGGAAAAACCGAGAACATATCTTCAGAAACTGCCTCTGTATTTATCGGTTATTACTTTGATCGCATTAATATTAGCCGTATTCCGTATCGGCACAATTGATTACAGTGAATCATACCGGACTCTTCGACTTGCCGGATTGTTTGTCTACATTGTATTTTCCTGGATCCAAATATGGGCCTCCAGAAAACTCGGCAGTAATTTTTCTACCGAAGTTCTGATTAACAAAAATCATCAATTAATAACCGAAGGTCCTTTTAAGTTAATAAGGCATCCTCAATATCTTTCTCAGTTCTTAATGGATCTGGGGGCGGGTATTGCCACATTAAGCTACATCCTTATTCCTCTGGCGCTAATCGAATTACCTTTTTTAATATTAAGAGCGTCCCTGGAAGACAAACTTCTTGCGAAACATTTTAGCGCCGCATTCGATAATTACAAAAAGAAAGCCGGTTTTATGATACCGTTTATCGGATGATGCAGTAATACTTATAAATTTTAAAACCGTTGCCGATGAAGTTAAAAGTTCTTTTTATATTCGTAATATTCTGCGGATTAATAAACGCGCAAAATTTCCGTCATCTTTCCGTACTAACCTCCGGAGGCACTAAATACGTACCGGTTTACGACAGAGAAGGTACCGTATATTTCGCGGTAAAACCGATGGCCGAGGCTCTTTCCGTCAATTACTCTTATTCGCCGTCGGAAGAAAAAGTTAAACTTGATTTTCACGGATATCAGGTTTTTATCAGTTCGAAAAATCCTTTTATTATTTTAAAGAATAAAAAACAAAACAAATCAAGAATTTATCAGCTTCCCACTTCCACATATTTCTTCCGCAATCATTTATATGTTCCTCTGAAATACTGCTTAAATATATTACAACTTGCGTCCGGACTTGAGATGAATTATCAAAGCCCCGACAAGCTTACGGTAAAGCCAGGCAATCATCTATCAGCAGAAGCATACAATAACAGGGCCGATCGGCCTGACTATGATATCAGCGGACTTTCGATTGACGAAAAAGCAAACGGCACGCTGGTAAGGGTGGAAACAAAAAAAAGGATTTATTCATATAACAGTTCATTTAAGAACGGCGTACTTACAATAATCTTCAGAAATGTTCACTCGGATGTACCTTCTATCGATAAAACAGGCGGACAGGGTTTAATAAAATGGATCAAAGCCGAGAACAGGAAAAAAGATACTGAAATAAAATTCGGTTTAAGCAAGGAGTATACAACAAGCGAAGTACTGAATGTAGACAACAGCAACGATATACTTATCGCGCTTCATAATAAAATTTTTGAGAATAATGCGTTTAAGAAAAAAGAAAAAGCAAAGTGGGATTTTAATGTTATTGTTATAGACGCGGGACACGGCGGAAAGGATTCGGGAACTATCGGAGTAGGGGGCGTAAAAGAAAAAAACATAAATCTTGGAATAGCTTTAAAACTGGGCAAAGAAATTGAGACCAAGATGAAGGATGTTAAAGTTGTCTATACCAGAAAGACGGATAAGTTTGTCGAACTTTATAAGCGCGGACAAATTGCGAACGAAGCCAACGGCAATCTGTTTATCTCAATCCACTGCAACGCAACTCCGAGAAAGCCCAGTAGTGTAAATGGTTCTGAAGTTTATTTACTCCGGCCCGGCAGAACCAAGGAAGCAATTTCCATTGCCGAGAGAGAAAACAGCGTAATTAGCTATGAAGATAATCCGCAGCGTTACCAGAAATTAAACGATGAGAATTTTATTCTTGTTAGTATGGCGCAATCTGCTTATATGCGCTACTCTGAAAAGTTTGCCGATCTGGTTAATGAGGAGTTCGGTAAAGATACAAAGATTGACCCGAGAGGAGTAAAGCAGGCAGGTTTTTATGTGCTGGTCGGCGCTTCTATGCCGAGTGTTCTTGTGGAATCGGGTTTTCTTTCAAATAGAAGCGATGCCCGGTATCTCGACAGCAGAAGCGGACAACAGGCCATAGCTAATGCAATATTCGGGGCGATAAAAAAATTCAGGGAAATTTACGAAAAGAATATCGCGTCGGAATGATTCCGGTGTTCATAATTTAATTTTTTCTTTTACCACTTAGGCACTAAGAACACTTAGTAACACTAAGATAATTTTTAATTGATTAGGATTAACCTTATCCCTTTTTTGATATCGCAACTTTAAGCGTTTCACCTTCGGTTTTTGCAATAACCGCCGCTCCGCATGAGTCGCTCCATACGTTTACGGTAGTTCTGCACATATCAAGGATCCTGTCGACTGCCAGAATTAATCCGACGCCTTCCAGCGGAAGTCCGACCGACTTTAATACCACCGAAAGCATTACAAAACCGGCCATAGGTATGCCTGCGGCTCCTATTGACGCTAGAAGAGCGGTAAAAACAACAACAAACTGGTGGAGAAAATCAAGATTAATTCCGTATGCCTGTGCTATAAACATAGCGGCTACGCATTCATATAATGCTGTTCCGTCCATGTTAACCGTTGCACCTAATGGAAGGACAAAACTGCTTACTTTGTTCGATACTCCGGCTTCGTGTTCAATCGCATCTAGAGTTAAAGGCAAAGTTGCAGATGACGATGATGTTGAAAATGCAGTAATCAGCGGGGTTGCTACCGCTTTAGCGTGCTTCCATGGATCGGCTTTGCCTATAAATCTTAATATCAACGGCAATGTTATAAAAGCATGAAATATCAAGCCGAGTAAAACCGAAGACATATACATTCCCAGACTTTGAATTAAACTCAGTAGATTCGACTGTTCCGCCACAACTCCGGCTACCAGTCCGAAAATACCCAAAGGCGCAAATTTAATTACGAGTCCGGTAATTTTCATCATTACTTCGAATCCGGCGTTGAATAAATTTATGAGAGGTTTTTTATGCTGTTCGGAGACTTTGGTAATAAAATAACCGACGAGGAATGAGAAAAAAATTATTGAGAGCATGTCCGCCGAAGTCAGGGATTGAAAAATATTTGTCGGTATAAGCCTCAGCAAAATATTACCCAGGTTTTGATTTGCTGCTCTAAGATGTTCAACACTTTGTTTAAGACCCAGATCCGCGCCAACACCTGGTTGAATAAGGTTAACAAATGTCAAACCGATCAAGATAGCTGCTAGGCTTGTAGTTATATAATATGATAAAGTTTTTAGTCCCATTTTGCCGAGGTTTTCGGTATCGCCTACGTTCGCAACACCCGAAACAATCGAGGTTAGAACAAGAGGAACGATAATCATATTTAAAGCCCGCAGAAATAGATCCCCCATCCATTTAACATCATCCACATATCCGGGAAGAAATATTCCAAACAGAAAGGCGAAGGCAAGGGCGATAAGAATTTGCCAGTGTAGTTTTATTTTAAACATTTAATCCCGAGGAGAATTATGGTTGAAGCAGATTTTTAATAATTTCGTCGCAAACGGCATACCCGCTTTTTGTCATTCGCAAATAATTGTCTTCTTTTATGATGAAATTACTATCCGATAATTTTTGAATATAATCTTTTTTTTCATTTATCCAACTCTCGCCGTATTTTTTCCGGAAGTCGTTTAAATCAAGTCCCTTGCTTCTGAAAGCAAGCATAACATATTCATCGAACATTTGTCCGTCCGTAAGTGCTTCGGAATTCGCAACCGCGGCCGAACTCTTCTCAATTTCGGATATATAATGTTTCAGGCTGGAATAATTCCACCATCTTTTTCCGCTAACAAAGGAATGCGCGGACGGACCGAGACCGATATAATCGCGGTATCTCCAGTAAGCATTATTATGACGGCATTCGTAACCGGGCTTTGTAAAATTAGACACCTCGTATTGATCGAAACCTTTTCCGGTAAAATAATCAATGGTCATCTCATAGAGCTCGGCATCGTAATCATCGTCAAATATATTTACCTTACCGTCGAGAACCATTTTGTTAAGGATCGTTCCCCTCTCAAGAATCAGGCTGTAAGCGGAAATATGGGTAACCGGCAGCCCGGAGGATATCTCAAGATTATTTTCCCATTTTTCCTTTGTCTGTTTAGGAAGATTGAAAATAAGATCAATACTTATATTTTCGAACCCCGCATCCCTGGCATCGTATACCGTATTTACGGCGGTATCTTTATTGTGTATTCTTGTTAAAAATTTGAGCTCGTCGTTATTGAAAGACTGAATGCCGATGCTGATGCGGTTAATTCCGGCATAATTAAAAGCTTTAAGCTTTTGCAAATTTACTGTGCCTGGATTTGTCTCCATCGTTATTTCCACATCGCCGGAGATTTTAAAATTTTTATATACCGAAGATAATATTTCCCCGAGATATTCCGGCTCCATTAATGACGGTGTGCCTCCGCCGAAAAAGATTGATGTAATTTTTCTTTCATTAGAATATTTATCCGAATAATATTTTAGTTCTTTTTTTAGCGCGTCGAGAAAAGAAGGGATATTATCTTTTGTGATAATCGAATAGAAGTCGCAGTAAATGCACTTATGATCGCAAAAAGGAATATGTATGTATAAAGCGCTTTCTTTCATTATTGAATCGGATGATATTGTAAAAATAAAAAATCCCTGCAGTGCAAACTACAGGGATCGTTGTAAATAGATAACAGTACTGTTAAGTATTCGCGTTTAATTCAAAAACCATGTCAACAACCCCGGTAAATTGATACGGCGTCGGCGATATGTTTGTAATATCAAGAGAAACTTTAAACTTCCTGTTTGAACTTGATAGAGAGGCTAAATATTCATTAAAAAGCGAGATTTGCACTTGAGTGAGATTAAGTTCCAGCGGAGAGTTCTGATAATCCGCCAGCTTAATTTGACCAAGGTTAACCTGGAACAACACCTGGTCACTCATATTTTTTATTGTTACAGAAACATTTCCGCTTAAATTTGTCTGGTTGATGCTTTTAGTTCTGTACTCGGCACGGATAAATTTAATGTCATTAATTTTATCTTTATAGCGCTGATATACGGAAGACGAATCCAGGTTAACAACGGCAGACTGACTATAACTGGTTGCCGAACTGTTTATTGAAAATTCTTTTGATAGAGGAACATTCTGAGTGATGGTTTTAAAAGCATCAAGAATACAACCGTTGAAAGTTACTACAGATAACACAAATAATGTAAATATTGTACCCAAAATATATTTTTTCATATACCCTCCGCGTTAAAATTGAAACGACAAACCGCCGGACAAAACCGACTGGCTTCCTAGATTATAGTCTGCATTAATTACCAAGAACCCGAGCTGTACCGAACCGCCTACAATTACCCTGAAGTGATCTTTACCGGTAATGCTCGCAGAAATATTTTTGTTATTCCTTAAAGCCGGGTCTCCGCTGTTAGGGTCCCCTTTTAAAGTATAAGATAAATCAAAGCTCGAATTCTCATATTGCAGACCGCCGTATGCAGTAAAAAGTCCGAAAGTTTTACTTACCTCACCGTTTATTGCAAGAGTTTTAGCGGTAGCGAGATCACTTATACTTAATTTATTATATAAAATTTGCACAGCTGCATCAACCGGAATTAATGGAATATATTGACTTATGCTGTGTCTTAAACCAATACCGAAATAATTGAGGTCCCTGTTGCCCACGGATATTTTAGGCAGATACCTTATTAAAACCTCCGTACCTAAGAAACTTGCTGTTATTTGAGGTATGAAAAAAGGTACACTTTTTTGATTAAACCCGTTAGGATATGTTATATACCCGTTTGCACCGGGATATGTCGCTCCCTTATCTCCCCAAAATGTTGCTGTTGGTTCGCTAGCGTTATATCCGCTGGGCAAATTAGTAGGAGTGAAAGTAAGCTGGTCCTGAGGAATCATAATGTACATACCTCTTAAACTAAGCGAAAAACCCCAGACAGATGGAATTGATGCCGTATAAAATCCCCCTGAATTCAAACCTGTACCGAGACTGGTAACAAACGGCTGAGCGAATTGCGTAACATCCGATTCTTTTAACTGATTAAATTGATCTTCTTGTGAAAAAGCGGGTTTGCACAAAAAGACGAATAAAAAGAGGATTAACGAGATTTTTTTCATCCGATTTTTCCTTTAGATTAATATTAAATGGTTGCAGAATCCGTACTTCAATTTCTCGATTCTTTTCTAAGAAGTCAAATGAAAAATTGTTTTCGATGGGTTCAGATCATATTTAATTATTCAGATTTCTGCATTATAATCCCATTAGTTCTCTGGCCCCATTAATGCTTGCTTCGGTAATGTTTTCCCCGCTCATTAATTTAGCTACTTCGTTAACTTTTTCGTCGTCGTTTAATTTCCTGATGGAGCTGATTACCCTGTCTTCATTTTGTTTTTTCTCAACAGCAAAATGAATATCCGCTAGTCCGGCAATCTGGGGAAGATGAGTGATTGCGATTATTTGATGGAATTTTGCGAGGGATTTTAATGAATTGCCGACTTTCTGCGCTACCCTTCCGCTTACCCCGGTATCAATTTCGTCAAAAATTAAAAGCGGCAGTTTATCGTTTTTTGCAAGGATGGTTTTCAGCGCGAGCATAACTCTTGAAATCTCGCCGCCGGAAGCGACTTTTGCGAGCGGTTTTGTATCTTCGCCTAAATTTGTGGAAATGTAGAATTCTACCTCATCACAGCCTTTTGAATTAAACCGATAAGGTTTATTATTTATTAAAATGTAATCGTCGTTTTTAGTATCTGCGGAACTGCGGTTGATTTTTATCTGGAAAACGGCATTCTCTATGCCGAGATAGCTTAATACCTCTTTTACTTCTTTCTGAACTTTCTTTGAAGCATCCGTTCTTTTCTTTGATAGTTTATCTGCCGTTATACCGCAGCCGGTTCTGAGTTGTTTTATTTCTTCTTCAAGATTTGAAATATTACCCGAATAATTTTCGATAAGATCAAGTTCTTTGCCGATCTTTTCCCGGTATTCAAGCACGGCTTTGAGGGATCCGCCGTACTTTTTCTTTAGAAGATTTATTGCCCCGAGTCTTTCGCGCAATTCTTCAAGATGTTCGGGATCGAGATCAATTTTAGAATTATAATCCCTGAAGAATTTTGAAATATCGCTGAACAGCGCAAGAGCGGCATCCAATTCCCCGCTGACTTCGGTAAAATTTTTATCTATTCTTAAAAGCTCTTCAACCTGAGAGCTTATTTCACCAAGCTGATCGTTTACCGAATTTTCCGAATCGTAAAGAGAGGAATAAATTTTGTTTGTCAGTTCAAGCAGCTTCTCTGAATTTTCGAGAAGATTAAGTTCATCGTTCAGTCTTTCTTCCTCACCAGATTCGGGAGAAACCGAGTCAATTTCTTTAATCTGATACGAGTAAAGATCTTTCTTTTCTTTGATGACTGATTCTTTTTCCCTGAGTGAGTTTAATTCGGAAATTTTTTCATATATCCTGTCGTACAGCTCTGTAAATTCGTCCCTTAAATTCTCCAGCCCGGCAAATTCGTCAAGGAAATCGATATGTGTCTCCGTCCGAAGCAGTGATTGATGCTCATGCTGACCGTGCAGATCCACAAGCAGGTTGCCTATTTCTTTTACCATAGTAAGCTGAACAGGCGTGTCGTTAACGAAGCAGCGGTTGGAACCTTTCAGCGAAATCTCACGACGCATTATAAGTTCGGAATTATAATCAATATCGTTATCTTTTAAAATAGTCTCAACTTTCTTATTACCATCGACATTTAAAATCCCTTCCACAATTGACTTTGACGCGCCCTTCCTGACGACCTCGGTTGAGGCTCTTTCGCCCAACAAGAGGCTCATTGCGTCGATGAGAATCGATTTGCCCGCTCCGGTTTCGCCGGTAATTATATTAAGACCGGTACCGAATTCCACGAACATCTCCTCGATGAGCGCGTAGTCTTTTACCTGAAGTGATTTTAGCATATAAATGAATTTTTTAAGTCGGTTTAAATTACTCTAATTTAAAAGTAATTTCAAAAAGAATAGACACGCAAAACTATAAATCATCCCTTAATAACTTAACGGTTCTCAATCGTTAAGCAAGAAGCTTTCAAAGAGATGACAAGATAAAGTTTTCGATCAGAAAAAGCACCCCTACCATGGTAATGAAAAATAAAACAACTATTGAGATTAAAATAGTTTTCATTTCTCAACCTTTATAATTGTTATACAACTATAATTGAATCAACTTAAATTTCCGCCTTAGTGCGATTAACCGCAATGTATTTCTAAGGTGATAATTAAATTAATCCCGAAGCGATTGCTAAAAAGAAACCGCAAATAGTTTTCGAATCGAATATTTCCCCGGACAAAATTCTTTTTTCGATTTCTTTCTTTTCGAGTGTGAAAACTTCCATGCCGTATTCACCTTCCTCACGGTCGTGATTACCGGCAGTTAAATCTTTCGCCAGATAAATATGAAGTATTTCGGTACAGAAACCTGGAGTTGTACTTATAGCGCCGAGCTTTTTAACAAAGCCGGCCTTGTAACCCGTCTCCTCCGTCAGTTCCCTTGTAGCGCATACGTAAGGGTCTTCGCCAGGATTTAATTTGCCCGCGGGGAATTCGGTTATTACTTTCTGAAGCGGGTATCTGAATTGATTTATTAAAATTAATTTACCGTCATCCATTACGGGTAAAACAACCGCGCCGCCGTTATGAACTGCCGTTTCTCTTACGCCTTTATTTCCGCTGTCATATTCGATCTCGTCAACCTTAAGATCGAAAACTTTGCCTTTGAATAAAATATCGCTCTTAAGCACTTTGAAATTTGTCATTACTGTTTTCCTGATTTTCTTATGTGTTGTATAAAACTTAGTTAGAATTATAAAAAAAAGAAACGGGTTGTTCTTCATAATAAATACATTGAAGGAACAACCCGGTATGAATCGTCAATAAAGATCCGTGTTATGCGTGATAAGCAGGATCATAATACGGAATCAGTTCGTGCCCGAGATATTTGAGCAGCGCGGTAATGACACCGAGATCGTCAAGATACCCGATCAAAGGAGTTATATCAGGTATGGCATCAACCGGACTTATAAAATAAATAAGGGCTGCGGCAACAATAGCTTTCCTATGCCATGATACAAGCGGATCCCGGATATATCTTACCAGGGCAATAATATCTTTGGCAAAGGAAATCTTCTTGCCGACCCGCTCTAATTTAGTCCATAAGTTTTCTTCAACATATTTGATTTTCTGATCGACTTCTTTTTCGGTTTCGCCTCCGAAGTCGAGTTCGTCCAACTCATTCAACCCGTTGAAGTCCTTATCGTTATCGTTCATGGCCGGCTCCGTTTTTATTTTTTATATTTGTTAAACCAGTCGAAAATTGAATTCCACCAGAACTTCGCGTCCTGCGGTTTGACAACAAAATGATATTCATCCGGGAAATAAAGCATCTTGCTGGGCACCCCGAGCCTCTGTAAAGATGTAAACAACTGGAAAGCCTGATCTTCGGGTACTCTGTAATCGTGAGCGCCTTCAACAATAAGCAAAGGAGTCTTCGCATTCTGAATGAATTTTTGCGGATTCCATTTTTCATACAATTTCCTGTTCTGCCAGGGAGTGCCTTTGAACTCCCATTCAGGGAACCACAATTCTTCGGTAGTTCCCCACATGCTAACGGTATTAAAAACGCCGTCATGCGAAAGCATTGCGTTAAATCTGTCGGTATGACCTTCGATCCAGTTGATCATATAACCGCCGTATGATGCGCCCGCGGCAAAAGTATTTTTCTTATCGATATATTTAAAATTCTTTAACGCGTAATCGTAAACATCCATTAAATCTTTGTAAGGAGCTCCGCCCCAGTCACCGGAAATTTCGTTTGTAAATTCCTGTCCGTATCCGGTACTGCCTGTAGGATTAGGAGCAATTACCACATATCCTTTCGACGCGAAGAGTTCGGTATTCCATCTGTAATGAAAATCGTCTTCCCAGTGGCCTTGCGGACCGCCGTGAATTAAAAATATAAGGGGATATTTTTTATTCGGATTGAAGAACGGAGGTTTCACAAGAATAGACTGAATATCCCTTTTAGCGCCTTTACATGTGAAAGT
This sequence comes from uncultured Bacteroidota bacterium, assembly GCA_963739955.1. Classification (GTDB taxonomy): domain Bacteria; phylum Bacteroidota; class Ignavibacteria; order Ignavibacteriales; family Ignavibacteriaceae; genus FEN-1297. The sequence continues at coordinate 68,028 of CAVUCX010000084.1, forward strand.
TTCCAGGGGAATCATTTCAATTTTTGCGAGAAGATCTTTATTCAAATAAGTTAATTGTCTTACATTGCTCCCGTCGGAGTTCATTGCGAAAATTTCATAAGGAAGCGTAGAACGCTGCTGCTTGAAATAAACTGTCTTTCCGTCAGGTGAAACAACAATGTTGGTATTGCTGTGATCTTTTAAAACAACATCAACTTTCCCTGTCGCGATATCAATTTTGTATACCGAGTTATAAATCTCGTTATTAGCGGTGAAGTAAATGTATTTTGAATCCGGCGACCAGACTATTTCATCAACCGACCTGTCGTAATTCTTGGTAATGTTTTTTAGTTTGCCGGTCTTTCTATCGTAAAGGACTAAGTTATGCTTTGCCGATTCATGTCCGGGAACCAGCATTGAACTGAATGCGATATATTTTCCGTCGGGTGAATATACCGGCTGGCAGTCGCCTCCCTTACTTTCCGATATTTTTTCCGCAGGTGCTTTTTCATTTGATTTCACACCTGCCAGGTCAACTGTGTAAATCTCGTTATTAGTGCTGTTGGCAACAACGGTATTCGGATTCATTGTATAAGCGACTTCTTTATCATTGGGTGAAAAATTAAAATCATTGCCGCTTCCCAGATCCAGTGGCGGAACGTCGTTATGCATTTTATAAGTAAGGTCGGAATATTTTTTTGAGGGCAAATCGAATAAGAAAATATGACTTCTCTTATCATTAAGCCAGTGATTCCAGGAACGGAACATTAAGTGAGTAAGCACTCTAACGTTTACCTTATCCTCTTTCTTAGCTTCGTCGCGTTTTTTGTTGCATGCCTGGGTCCCGCAGTCCGCATAAACCGAAGATATCAGAAGCAGTTTTTTGCCGTCGTGTGAAATTCTGAAGTCGGAAACCCCGGTATAAAGGTCGGTTAACTGAACATCGTTCTTTCCGTCAAGGTTGCATACATGAACCTGGTCATCGAGAAGGTAAGCTATTCTTTTTCCATCGGGCATGAAGACCGGACTGCTTTCACTCTTTTCGGAAGTCTTTAACCCTCTTAATCCCGAGCCGTCTGAATTAATAACGTAAATATCGGTATTTCCTTTATTCTCATTCATGCTGTAGGTAGAAACCGAAAAAACAATAGTCTTGCCGTCTGGAGAAAGATTAAACGAACCGATCCTTTTCATGGCCCAAAGATCCTCAACCGTTAAAGGTTTCTTAGACTGAGCAAAAAGAAGTACCGGTAATAAAAATACAATAGACAGGAGCAGCTTCATGATATCCTCGATTGAATTAGTTTTTAATGCTATAAAAATAGTCGAACTTAGATAGAAAGGCAAAACCTCCCCCCTTCATTCTTATTCCGGAAACTTTTTATAATTATTAAAAAAAATTATGTAAGTGTTAACCGGAATTTTATCACAATTGAAAAGGTTTTATCCGCGGTTTTTATGAATAATTATTTGCGTGCTCCGTTTAGATTTTATTCACCGGTGAATTATATACGTTTACCGATTTAATATTTATACGCCGGTATTGATTTTATAACTTTGGCTCGAAGAAAATTAAATGATTGAATATGTATACTTTTAAAAATTAATAAACTGGATAAAAACATGGATACATGGAACAATATTTCTGCACAGTTCGGAAATCCCTCCGGTGTTTTGGGTAACCTTGCCGGGTACATAATGACATACAGAAAATCTAACATTGAACGAAATTACTGGGCAATATCTCTGCTTAAGTTGCAGCCGGATGATCAAGTGTTGGAAATAGGCTTCGGACCGGGAATAGCGATAGAAAGGATGAGCAAAATGATTAACGATGGAACTGTTTGGGGAATCGATCATTCCAATTTAATGGTTCAATACGCCTTGGAAAGAAATAAAAAAGCAATTATGAGAGGCTCGGTAAAATTACTGGCAGGCTCGGTTTCAAATCTTCCGCACTTTGATAAAAAGCTCGATAAAGTAATTTCGGTAAATTCATTCCAGTTCTGGTCTAACCCGGTTGAAGTTTTGAAAAATATAAGAGCTAAAATGAAACAGGGCGGAATAATTGCTCTGGCTTATCAGCCCAGAAAACCCGGAGCAAACGAGATCGACGCGTTTAATACCGCAAATAAAATTGCATATGATCTGGAAAAAGCAGGATTCGCGGAAATTAAAATCGAGAAAAGAAAAATGAAACCCGTGATGACAGTTTGCGTTCTAGGTAAGAATCAATAAAAGACCACCGCTAACAATTAACTTCAAAAAGGATTCGTTTTTAACGATCCTTTAAATTAAAAATTTTCATACCTTTGTATCATGTTATGAATTTAGTTTAGAAAGAAAATATGACAAGCAAAATATTCCTGCCGGGAACAGACCGGCAGGCCGAATTACTGACCGGACATCTTGACTTAGCCGGCATGAATATCCTGGTTATTGGCGGCGGCAGTGAAGACATCGCGATGAAATTAAAGGAAAGCGGTGCCGCTAAAGTAGATATAATAGTTGATGATAACGATTCACTTTTGACAATGCGGCTGTATCTGGGTAAAAGCAGCGATGTTAAAGTTAGAATGATGGAATACGACAACACAGATTTTATTGCGCCGGATTTCGATCTGGTTTATGCCCAGGCATCTATTTCAAATAAAAAGAGAAATAAAATAGTAAAGGAAGTTAAACGTATTTTAAAACCGGAAGGATATTTTTGCGTCGGCGAATATATAAATCTTCTCCCCGATGTTCCGGAATTTGTCAAAGATGTATGGGAAATTTCGAATATCACGCCTCTTTACATTGAGAACGCCGAGAAATACTACCGTGACAAAAACTTCAAAGTATATAATGAATTCGATCTGACATCAACGTTGCCGGAATTTTATAAAACCGGACGTAGCCTGCTCGAAGAAAGATCTGGTTCGTTAACCGACAGTGAAAAATCATACTATAAAAAAATATTAAAACAGATCAGTCACGAATCAAATGTTTACTTAAAACTCGGCGGTGATAAATTTATGGGATTCAGAATGTTCATTCTAAGGAAAGGTAAAGAATGAAAAAAGGTGACTTGATCGATATTGAGATAGAAAAGTATGCTTTTGAAGGTAAAGGTATCGCAAGAATTGAAAAAGTAAGCGACGGATCAAATAAACATGAACCCGGCCAGCTTAAATATGTGGTATTTGTTCACGGCGCTTACCCGGGTGATAAAGTAACTGTTCAGATCAAGAAAGTAAAAAAATCTTATGCGGAAGCAAAGATTGTAAATATTATAAATCCTTCGGTCTATAGAACTGAGGCTCAATGCAAATATTTCGGAACATGCGGCGGATGCAAGCAGCAGGATATGGATTACGAAGCGCAGGTGATGTTCAAACAACTGCAGGTCGAAGAAATTTTCGACAAGCTTGGAGGTTTATCCGGATTTGTAACTGAAAAGATATTAGGTTCCGGGAAAGTTTTTTACTACCGCAATAAAATGGAATTTTCCTTCATGGAAAAAAGATGGTTGACGGAGGATGAGATTAAATCGGGAAATGAATTTGACAATTCATTCGCTCTCGGGCTTCACATTCCAGGATCATACGATAAGGTGGCTGACATTTACGAATGTTTTCTTCAGTCTGTTTTAAGCAATAAGATATTAAACTTCACAAGAGAATTTTTTAAAGATAGAAATGTATCTATATACTCAACAAAAACGCACGAGGGTTATTTAAGAAACCTGGTTATAAAGCAGTCTCATCATACCGATGACCTGATGGTTAATCTGGTAACCTCCGAAGAGAACGAAATTCTCATGAAAGAGTATGCCGGAACATTATTAAAAGAAGTTCCTCAAATAACTTCAATAATAAATAATATAAATTTGAAAAAAGCCGCTGTCGCGGTAGGTGATTACGAAAAGACATATTTCGGCAGCGGTTTTATATACGATTCTATCGGGAAATATAAATTCCGTGTAAGCGCGAACTCATTCTTCCAGACAAACACTCTGCAGGCCGAAAAGCTCTACAACACCGCGCTTGAATATGCGGGTCTCAGCGGCGGGGAAACTGTTTATGATTTGTATTCCGGCGCGGGAACAATTTCGATTTTTGTATCCGGGAGAGCGAAAGAAGTATTCGCGTTTGAGACTGTTGAGTCGGCGGTTCAAGATGCAGAAGAGAATAAACTTTTAAATAAAATCAGCAATGTTCACTTTTTCACCGCCGATTTAAATAAATCTTTTCTGCACATAGCCGAAGGAAATAATATTCCGCTGCCGGAAGTAATAATTTTAGATCCTCCGAGAAGCGGGATGCATCAGAATACGGTTGATGATGTTATAAAACTATCTCCGCTAAAAATAGTTTATGTAAGCTGCAATCCGGCAACCCAGGTGAGAGATATAAAATTATTTACCCAGGCCGGTTATGTTTTGAAGAAAATAAAGCCGGTAGATATGTTTCCGCATACTTATCATATTGAAAATGTGGCGCTGCTAGTTAAGAATAAAATTTAAATTTTATTCTTTATTTTCCCTCCGCGCAACTCCGTGTCGATTGTTTTATGTTTTTGCATCACGGAGTTACCCTGAATAAGCATTGAGTTTCACTGAGGGTCATTTTGTTAATTGCCAGGTAATCGCCAAGTAATCGCCAGTATCGCCAAGTAAATGGTGTCTTTATGTCTGCTTTGCGGCGTCTTAAAATGTAAGGGTAAGAAACGGGGATATGTTGAAAAGCAGATTGTTGAGCAATCCGTTGAACACACTATCAGAGAAAAAATAAACAGGATGACCCCGGAAGAAAAGGCTGCGAGGTTGAAAGAGCTCATGGAAAAGGCAAAGAGGATAGAAATTAAATAAATTGTTGAGCTCGTATTATAATTTGCTATTTGGCTTTCTTTCTTTAACCTTTCCTAAAAATATTGGTTACGGTTTACATTTTAATTATTAGATTTAAAAAAGATTATACTTTTTAACCCATTCATCAAAACGAATGATATTTTTTTCTTCTACTTCTTTTTCAATTAATTTTTGGAAATCATTTAGGTCAGATTTAACTACCAAACCATAATTAGCTTTTTTATTCCATGTATTAAGCTTATCCATATAATCTGCTTTATCCGGATCATTAGCTTGTCTTTCAAGAACAAGCATTTTACATTCGTTGGGAGAAAATCTTTTGGGAAAGGATTTTTCAAAAGCTTCAAATAGGGTGATGGTTTTAAATAAATTTTTTTGAAGTGCTTCTTCTGAAAGATCTAAGTTTATTATTTCACCGGCATAAATAGCTCCATTACCACCAATATAATCTATTTTTGAGCTGCCAATTAAAAATCTATTAATAGAATTTTCTTTAAAATCATATCCAATATTTAATCTTTCATTTATTGTAACGCTCGATTGCAGTTTCTTTCTTAGCTGACCACCTAGTCTTTCTGAAATTTCTCTCTTTTGTACAGAGGAGGTCTGGAAATTTTCTTCATAATAATCTGCAACGAACTTTGAATAAAGTTCATTAAATTTATTTGAAAGGTCATTAGCATCAATTATTTGTGGCTCAGAATATCTGATATTACCATTTTCATAAACAGAGTTATAATCCAGAGTTTTCTTATCAAACCGTTTCAGTGAAATATTCTCAACAGCCAGATCAATCAAAGCTGATTTTTTTATTCCATAGGCGGAATTAATTCTTTTAATTCTTTCTGAAGAAAATTTAATTAAGGAAATTTTTCCCTCTTCAGAGATTAAGATTAAGCCAATCCCGAACCCCTCATCCCGATTGTTATCAGGATAATATTTTATTATTGACAAATATCCTTTCATCTTATAAGCCTATTTCTTTTAATAAAATATTAAATTGATATTTTACTTTTGTTTTTCTTCTGTTAATAAAATTAAAAATTGATTCTTTTTCTTGAAACTTTAAATTCCATTCCAGTGGAATTTTAGCTATTATTTCTTGAATATGTTCTTCGCTTACGTTTTCGATTTTATTACATATATCATTTTTTATCTTGTCAAAAAACAAGCCGTACTTAAAATATATGTTTGAAAAAAGTTCTTTTTCTACCAAATTTTCACCAATGGCCGGTATTTCGTCAATTTCCCTTGACAAATCAAGGTAATTTAACTCTGAAAATATACTTGAATGATCAATAGCATACAATCTAATTATGTTTCTGGTTTCTTGTAATAAAAGATTTGGATTGTTAGAAGAGCGATCGGTATTCCGTAACCAAATATCAAAAGCACAAATTTTAATCAAATCTTCAATAATCTCATTACTTTTGCTTTTTAAAAATGCAATAATCATGTCAATATTAGTAACGGTTATTAAATTCCCCGGTAAAAATTGCGATCCAAATCCTAAACCTGAAGGTTTGCCGGATAAAAATATGTAATCGTCCGGTAAAATATTTTGTTTTATCTCAACCAATGCAAAAGCCGGAACCGGAATAGAAACTTCATGTGCAAGCTGAGCAGTTATCAGTTCATTTATTAGGTGTTTATAATTTCTGTTTTGCTGGGAATGTTTTACAACGTAGCGCAAGCCATCGCTGCAATCAAAAAGACTTGGGAAACTGCCTCTTGTTTCAAATTCTTTTTGAAATATTTCAGTCGTTACTGTTTTGATTTCCATTTATAGTAGAAATTTATTAGCGATCTTCATACACATCAAGCCTCCTTCTATCTGTTTTATAAGAGTACTGAAATAAAATATCATGAGTTTGCCAATTAGGTTTACGTCAAAAGTGTTGTTAATTATATTTCACAAATATGCTTTTATTTCTTTTAAATTTCTTTTTTGATTGATTCGCCTTCCGGTGTCGTATCTTTTTCGGCTTTTATTGGTTCCAACTCAACTTCTTTTTGAATAATCTCAAATAATTTATGAAAATCATCCCAGCAATCCATGTAAAATTTCTTATGTTCATCCCGTTCTTTCCCCGGCGTCATTTCTCGAGACAAATCAAGCCATATTTTGTAATTTGAAACTATCCAAAAAGCTTTCCGAAAATTAAATCTTGTTTGTTTTTCTAGATATAAACAATTTAAATACCAAAAATCACGGGATGCTTTTAAAATCTCCCTTTTACGCTTATCACTGTCTGGAGAGTGAATAACCGAGCGAAGATCATCCCAATACTTAAGAGCCTGTTGATGTGCCTTCAATCTATTTTCAATAGCTACCATCTTCAGTTTTTCTTTGCGCTCCAATTCGAAATATTTTCTTTTTTCTCTACTTTGTAGCCAGATTGTTATTAATGGAATAGCAGCACCCATAAGAATTGCTATAATATAATTCCACATCTCTATTAAACTCCTTGAATTCCTTATTTGGTTAACTTATTTTCATATTCATTTTTATTCACTTTAATTGTTTCCGAATCCCTCATATTCTACTTTAGAAATTATTTTATCAATCTCTGATCTATTACTTTAACTTCTTCATAAGTGAAGTTGTTGAGTTTGTAAACCATTATGTCAATTTGGTCTTCTAAATGTTTTGAGCAAGCTTCATAATATGTCTTACACACTTTATGATTTGTTTTAAAATAAATAGAATTTTGGCTTAACTCTTCGCTTATTTCATAAATTTTCTTACCAAATTCAACCCGACCAAATTCAAATTTTATCAATATTTTCAGAGGATTTATATAAACGGAAAAAACCACTAGTGCGGAAACAGCTTAAAAATATATCAAAATATATTAGTCTATAAGAGTAATTAGAAAACTATCCCAAAGTGTAGAACCAGAATTATTTATAAAAAAAGTAAGATCAGATTTTTGCTCCATTACTTACAAACTTTAGTGAATAAATAATGAACAAAAATGCCCCTAATAAATTTTCTATAAAGTTAAATAATTAATGGATTTAATGCTAAAAAATGTTTGAAAAATATGTTCTCTCAAGAGTAATAAAACCTGAAAGTTAAACGCTTAAAGTTTGTGCTGTTTTCTAAATAACGGACTCTTTTGAATTTCAACGTTTTGTTACAAACCAATTCCGGAATTTATTCAAAAATTACGCTGAAGCTCTTTTAAGCTTATCACGGTTTTAATATATTGATTGACAATCGGCAGCATATCTTTAACTTTTTTATCAAATACTTTTTTATCAATGGATTCTTGTCTGAATTTTGCGGATTTTAAAGCATTAAAATTTATAGGAGTTTTTTATTATGGCGGTAATCAGACCATTCAGAGCATTACGTCCATCTAAAGAGAATGCCCGCCTTGTAGCAAGTGTTCCTTATGATGTAGTAAACCGGAAAGAAGCAAAAGAATTGGCGGAAGACAATCCGCTTAGTTTTTTAAGAATTACGCGTGCGGAAATTGATCTGGCGGATTCCGTTGATCCGTACTCTCCGGAAGTATATAAAAAAGCAAAGAAGAACTTAGACGAAATAAAAAAAACGGCTCCCTTAATTACGGAGGAAAAACCTTGTTTTTATCTGTACAGACTTGAAATGAACGGCAGGGCGCAGGTCGGCATCGCCGCAACTTTTTCGGTTGACGATTACGACAACAACGTAATAATGAAACATGAAAAAACAAGGAAAGTAAAAGAAGACGACCGCACAAACCATATAGTAACAACCGGGGCGCAGACCGGTCCGGTTTTTCTTACTTATAAAGGAATAAAAAAAGTAAATGATGTTGTCGGCCAAACAATGAGCTCCGAAGAACCGTTATACGATTTCACTTCGCCGGACGGGATTAAACATTCGGTTTGGATACTGCATGAGAAATTTAACGACACAATTATTAATGAAATTGCAAAAGCCGATCATCTTTATATTGCTGACGGACATCACCGCGCCGCGAGCGCAGGCAGAGCCCGTGAAGTAAAGCGTTCCGCAAATCCGAATCACAAAGGCAACGAAGAATATAATTATTTTATTGCCGTGCTCTTTCCGGCAGACCAGCTTCGGATACTTCCGTACAACCGCGTAGTTACGGATTTTCACAACTTAACCAAAGAAGATTTTTTAAACGAGATAAGCGATAAGTTCTACATTGAAGAAACCGGGATTAAAGAGCCGGCTGAAAGAAAATCATTTTGCATGTATACCGACGGTAAGTGGTATAGTTTGAGCTGCAGGGATTCAATAGCGGCAAGCAACAGTCTTTCTAAATCGGTTGCCGACACTCTTGACGTAAGTATTCTTCAGGACTTTCTTTTGAATCCTTTACTGGGAATAGATGACCCGCGCACAAACAAACGCATTGACTTTGTCGGCGGAATAAGGGGAACTAAAGAGCTGGAAAAAATTGTAGACTCCGGTGATGCCGAAGTCGCATTTTCTTTATTTCCGGTGTCAGTTGACGATCTGATGAATATTTCGGACGCAGGTGAAATAATGCCGCCGAAATCAACCTGGTTCGAACCGAAGTTAAGAGACGGCTTGCTGGTGCATCTGATCTGATCTTTAGTATTTATTCAAGACTAAACAAGTGAGGAACATCCCCGGAGTTCTGCCGGGTTATTCCTATATTTACAATAAACATTATTTTGTTTTTCCCCGTTGGAATTATAATTAGCATATATGGCTCAGTTAAAAATCAAATTACATTAAGAAGGAAAGGTAGTTATGGAGAAAAGAGTATATAATTTTAGTGCCGGACCGGCGATACTTCCGGAAGATGTGCTAAAAGAAGCGCAGGAAAATTTATTTACACTTCCCGGTGTGGGAATGTCGATTCTTGAGATAAGCCATCGCTCCAAAACTTTTGATAAAATAATTGCCGAAGCAAAAGCAGATCTTCGATCATTGCTTGATATAAACGACGACTATGATATTTTATTTTTACAGGGAGGCGCAAGTCTTCAATTTTCTATGATTCCGTTTAAATTTAATGCCGCCGAAGAACAAAGCAGATTATATAATTACCGGAAGCTGGTCTAAAAAGGCTTTGAAGGAAGCGAAAAGAGTCGGCACCGTTAATATATCCGCTACAACCGAAAGCGAAACTTTCAACAGGATACCTAAACAGGAAGATTTAAAACTTGATCCGGACGCTTCATATGTTCATTTTACTTCCAATAATACAATATACGGAACACAATGGCATAAAGAGCCGGAAACCGGCAACGTACCCCTTGTATGCGATGCTTCATCGGACATGCTTCATAAAAAAATCGACGTAACAAAATACGGATTGATTTACGCGGGCGCCCAGAAAAATATGGGTCCCTCCGGTGTTGTTACGGTCATTATAAGAAAAGATCTTCTTGAAAGAAGTTCCGATTCGCTGCACACTATGCTTAATTATAAGATTCATTCAGACAACGGATCCTTGTACAACACACCGTCTACATTCGGAATTTATATCATCGGGCTGGTAGCCAAATGGCTTAAAAAGAATGGCGGACTCGATGCAATGTATAAACTGAACAAAGAAAAAGCGGATATGCTTTATGCTTGTATCGATCAGAGCAACGGCTTCTATAAAGGTCATGCATTGCCGGACAGCCGCTCTTTAATGAACGTTACTTTCAGATTAACCAGCGAAGAACTTGAAAAGAAGTTAATCGAAGAGGCAACCTCGGCAGGATTTAGCGGAGTTAAAGGCCATCGCTCGGTAGGTGGTTTAAGAGCTTCGATCTATAACGCTTTCCCCAAAAAAGGCGTGGAGGATCTTGTTAAGTTTATGAAAGAATTCCAATCGAAGAACTCCTGATTATTAAAAAAGCGTCCGTATTAAATTGCGGACGCTTCGAATTTCTCAAATCGTTTACTTTGAGGTTAATATGAAACAAGCAGCAGCGTTTATATTTATTGCCGCATTATTATTTTCCGCATGTTCCAAGAAAGAGAATTTAAAACTTGAAGCATTCAGTTCGGAAGCTTTCGCGTACCAGATGGGCGACAGTTCCGAAGTAGACGCAACCACGCGCGTAAAGGGTTTCGCGCAGAAAGAAAAAGACGGCATGTACTCCGCAACGCTCAGTTATGATATCGACCTTGTTACTCCGAAAGGCAATACGATAAAATCTATTATAAGCAAGGTAGTGGATAAATCTCAAAAAGAAAAATTTTCTGAAATTCCCATAGATATTCAATTTGATCTTGACTCCACGTACGCTAAGGGTAAATACAAACTGATCATCAGAATTAAGGATGCAAGTACAAATGAAACTGCCGTTTCTTCAGCGGGTTTTTCGGTAGGAGATTAAAGGAGTTTTAATTGTTGAGATAATCCTGTGGAATGAGCTTTCTCCCGGCGTAACCTTCGCTTGCGGAGTGATAGTACCTGATATCTTCTTCATCGCTGCGCCAACACAAAAATACCTCTTCTCCTTCTATATAAGAAGGATAATCTACCAATCCGATAGTAAAATTCCAGTCCTTATAAAAACAGCCCACTTCCTCAAGTTCGTTCATAAATCCGTTTATATCGGTAATCATTTTTTTTATCTGATCGTCGTTTTCGATCTGACCGTCCAGATCATCAACCAGTAGGCGAATTTCCTTAGTGGTATCAAGTATATCCTTGACGATCTTTTTAACCAACGGCAATGTTAATTTTGCTTCGTTCGGCGTAAAATACTTTGTCTCGATCATTCAAACCACCCTTTTTAATCAATTATTTTATCGCAACTAAATTAAATGAAATATCTTCAAGAAGAAGTACAAATTTTTAACTACAATAACAATAGATCGCTGAATTTTGGTAGTTCCCGTCACTAAAATGTGCTGATTTAAACAACCTTCAGCAAATCGACAATTAAATAATAAGTTACCATCGAGAATATTGCCGAAAGAGGAATAGTTAACACCCAGGCCCATAAAATATTCTTTGCTACTCCCCATCTTACCGCGGAAAAGCTTTTCATGGATCCAACGCCTATAATAGAACCTGTTATGGTATGTGTGGTGCTAACCGGTATTCCGAGGAGACTTGCAAAAATTATTGTAATGCCCGCGGACGTTTCCGCGCTGAAACCGCTGAACGGAGTAAGTTTTGTTACTCTCATTCCCAAAGTCTTTATAACTTTCCACCCTCCGATCATAGTACCAAGGGCAATAACGGTATAACTTAAAATAATTACCCAGAAAGGTACATAAAACGAATTCCCGAGCATACCGTTTGTAAATAAAACTAATGATATGATACCTATCGTTTTTTGAGCATCGTTAGAGCCGTGACTTAAACTGAAAAGAGCGGAGGAGACAAGCTGCAGTTTTCTGAAATATCTATCCACTCCCCTCGGAGAACGGTTTCTAACCAACCACATAGTGCAGATTGAAAAAAATAGCGAAATGATAAAACCGAGAATAGGCGCGAGAAAGATGAAAATAATTACCTTTGTAAATCCGGACAGCACCAGAGCGTGAAAGCCTGCCTTAGCCAATGCCGCGCCGCCGAAACCGCCGATAATAGCATGAGACACGCTTATGGGCAAACCGAAATGAGTACATGTCGCCGATAAAATAATCGCACCCACAAGTCCGGAAAATATTACAATGTTATTCACAACAGAAACATCCACAATACCTTTGCCTATCGTAGTAGCAACACTAACTCCGAATATAAAGGCGGCTAAAAAGTTAAACGCCGCGGCCCAGACAACTGCCTGCATAGGCGTAAGTACACGGGTTGATACTATGGTCGCGATCGAATTTGCAGCATCGTTCATCCCGTTATAAAAATCGAAGATTAAAGCAAGCGCAATGATAATAACGGCAAATTGCATAATATATTTAATTGTTTTTGATGAATATGGAAAGTACTACATTGGCTGCCGATTGACATTTGTCGGATGCCCCTTCAAGCAGGTTTAATATTTCTTTTTTCTTTATAAGATTTATCGCGTCCTTTTCTTCTTCAAAAAGCTCTTTCATTGCCTGCTGGTAAACTTTATCGGCTTCGCTTTCAAGGTCTTTTACTGCTTTGCATTCGTTGATGTGTTTAGTTTTCAAATCGTGAATTGCCTTACCGAGTTCCTTAATCTGCTGGTGAACAATTGAGGAAAGCGAATCGGTATATTTTATTTTTTGTGTTATGTTAAAAGTATCCACCCTTCTGGAAGCAGCCAGCAGCATATCGCTTATATCATCGAGTTTTTTAATAAGAGTGAAAATATCCTCCCGGTCGAATGGAGTAATAAAAGTCTTATTCAGTCTTTTAACAATTTTAGATGAAACTTCGTCGCAGCGTTTTTCCAGGGGTTTGATCTAATTTAATGAACTGCCTATGGTAAACTATTTTGGTGGAGAAGGTTTTGATGGGTATACTTCAGGCCATATTATTTGATGCAAGAGTAATAATATTCCTTCGCAGATCGTGGAATGTTTTTTTTCCTATATTTTCAGCAGTAATATATAAATTATTATACAGCTTTATCAATTTGGTTAGGGCATTTTGAAGAGTATTTCTCTTGTGAGGTCTAAAAACTTTTAAAAGTTTCAAGATTTTTATTGAATTAAAATTTCAGATGATAAATATTCATCAAACAAGTTGCTATGACCGGGTATTTCAATTTTACAGGAATGACGCTTGAGCTCTAAATTGCTTTAAAAATGACCGAAAAGTTGATAAAATTGGATATATAAAACAACTTGCAGATGGTTGTTGTAAAGGACTTGAAAATGGGGATCCTCCTCACAAAATGCTGAGGCTCCTGTGTTTGCCGTCACGTCTCCTAATGAGCAGTGGTTATCGATCTCACAGAGCAAATGTCATCATCCATTCATCAAAATATAATAGAAAAGGAATACATCTCAGGATGTTGCCGGCATGAGTAAAAATAATAACAAAAAAATCAAACATGTGTACCTATTCTTATGCATCCAATTCTGAGAGAGAGGAAGAAGATTACAAAGTGGAAATCCTCATGCCCAAGTTGGTCAATTTTTTCAGGGAGATGGATTCATCAGGGATATCATTACTCCCAACTGTGCCCGCATCATGCCGTATGATGTAACAATAATAATTTCAACAGGCTTTCCATCGATACTGTATGTATGATGTAATTCAGAATCATTTAGCCATCAAACTTAAGGCGTTATGTAATTATCATTGATGACAATAACCATAACAAAATCCAATAAAGTTGTTTGATCAGGCACTGATCACTCACCATTTGAGCCGTGGCTGATGACAGCACCGCCTATAAGGAACAATAATGATTTCACTTCCCGGGTAGTATAAGTTAGTTGTATTTTGAACATGGAGTTGCTGATATAAAAATCAACTATTTTACCAAGGACTGTGGCCATTACTGATAGTACAAGACACCAGTACAAATTGGAATGATTATGAAAGGGTAAGGATTTATTTAATACTTATGATTTTGATAACAGCAACATTTTGATAGTATACCAAATGTGTGTCTCAGGCAATTTTCACTATATTCACATTGTGAACAACCATGATCTCTCAAGAACAACTACCAGCATTGTGGCTGCTGCGAAGAAACCAAACCAAACTACAGAAAGATTCAAAATACTCCTTATGAGAAATCAAGAGTGAGTTGACACAGCAAATAAAGAAAAATCGCCGTACCACTGGATATGTTATGTTAACCCTACTCATTCTACGAGTCTGGTGGCTCTGTTCGCCACAACAATGTGCCGCCGAGCCAGCCATCTTGCTGGCCTTTGTGCTGCCAGACACGGCGGTGGCACGCACGTCATATCGTTTCCACTCCGCCTGTCCACACTCCATCTGACCACCGTCCAGCCCATCGATCCATTCCTATTTTACATGTCATAGATGATATTGAACAGTACCCATCGTGAATCCCGACCGTTCAGGTCAGGGACGTCTCGTTGCGATATTGCCTCAGGTACCCGTGAGGCAGACGTCGTCGGTGTAGGTAACCCGCACCCGTCGACCGGTGGTGCATGCCGCCATCAAACCTGGATGACCCCGCGGTGGCTGCGGCACTGCCAGCTGGTTGTCGTCTTCCACATTCCGAGATGAACGCAATCACAACTCTCCTTGGTGTCAAGCACAACACAAACACAACAAGGGGATGGCAATTCATGAAATTGATATGGGTGATG
>CAVUCX010000085.1:0-16627 GCA_963739955.1 uncultured Bacteroidota bacterium
CGTGTGTCTGGTTGGTCCGGCCGTGTCTTTGCAAGAGCACAACCGATCGGGCCTGAACCGTAAACCGTGATGGCGCTCAAACTCACCCACGTGAAATTTGGGGAACAGTGAAACCAAATCAAATCGCAATCGCGTGGCAGCAACCCGAAACCATAAAACCTGCTGGGCTGTTGTCACGTGTAAGTTCTGAGATCAATGGATAAATTTACTTTTTCCTGCCCGGTAGGCAAATTAATACCGAAATCAAGGGCCGTATTTAACTTTCTCAATTTGTAATTTATGGATACTTGTGCATCCGATAATCCGCTGATCTTATTTTGCATAGCCTCTGATGAAGCATAACCGCTTTGTAATGTAAGCCTCGTGTCTCTATTAACAAAATAATTCCAGGAAAACTCTGTTGCTATACTGCCTTATAACCGAATTACTAATCCCGTTCCATATTTGATAATTAGGCAAAATGCTTAAAACGGCACTATTATTTTGCCCGTTAATTACTTGAGAAATAATTGAGCCGGACAGGAATAGTAGCATTAGTCCTATATTAAATAATTTTTTCATATTAAACTCTAATTATTAAAATCTTCAAATTACTGACTGAATTATTTTCTTTCGGGCCTGGCAGGAGGCATTGGTAATTCATTTGCTGTCGCGGCTTCCTGAGGTGCTTCGCGTTTTTCAGGTCCCGACTCAAATGTGGACCGAATATCGGTGCCCATCATATCCAGTCTGTTCAAAATAACTTCCTCCTGAACACTGCTTCCTGTAATCCCGGTGTTATCTACAAACTCGACCGTTTTCTCAAGCAAAGCATCGTTACTTACAGCGCAGCTGCTCGCTGAAATCGAGGCATCGTTTTTCAGGCTAGCTTCCTTAAATCCGGGATCTATTTCTGCTGCCCTTGAAAAAAATTGAGATGCCTCTTTGTATTTCCCGTTGTCATGCATTTCCAGGCCTCTTGAATATTCCAAAAACGCATTTATGTTCTGGGTAGGAATAAGTTGGATTTCTTCTCTTTCTTCTTTTGTCAATTGAATACCGAGCTGATTAATAATTTCAAATACCAATTCTTTTTCAATTAAAAAAATGTCTTCCGTATTACCCGTCTTATTAAGCCAGTCTCCTCTGCTATTTTTAATGATATCCCAGGAATTAATCTCCATTTTTAATTTCTTATCGTCAGTAATATTGAATGATCCGCTGTATAATAAATCGGCGCGCAACAATTTTCCCATTCTCGGGGCAGTAGATTTATCAACTGCCTCCGAGCTGCCGAATTTCAATTCATCCATTATTGCTTTTAATCTGATCCTCTCCAAAACGGTTAGCTTCTTCACTTTCCCCAGATCCATACTTAGCATTTCGCTTAATCCGCGGCTCAGAGGTTTATACTTTATATCGGTACCGTAATAGATCAAAGGAAAAACCGCCAATGTGTTTATATTAGTATTCGGAATTTTGAGTGTATTTTCTTTAGTTATCATATTTTGTATGTCTTTATAAACAAGACTTCTGTGCAAATAGACGTACCTTCCCTCCATTAATTTGCGGTATCCCGAAAATACCGACAGATCTTTATATTTTGAATAATAATTGACCGCGGATAATGTGTCGTTCAAATATTCACAATTAAGTCCCTGATGAAAAAGCAATGCCTCGTCGTTTGGCATTTTTCTAAGCGCAGCGGATAAATAATTTTTTGCTTTATCGTTTTGATGCGTTCTTACAAGCGAAATTGCAAGCTGCTTTAAGGCATCCAGGTTTAGAGAATCGTCTTTTACGGTATTCTCAAGCCGAAGTATTTCGTCCTGCGTTATTTCCCTCTGCTGCAGTTCTATTGTGCTGCAGGAATAAAACGATAAAAGAATAGTTATAAAAAAAACGAAGGTAAATTTAATTATTTTCATTTCGCCTTTCCCTTACCGGTAAGCGATTTCGGGTATATACAGGTGAATAAAATAAACCGATAATATTTTTTGTTTTATTATAATTTTCGCAATCCGATTTGCTTTATAAAGATAAAGTTGAGAGCAAGCAGATAAAAAATATCTACGGTGCTGATAATCCGATCCGTACTAAATTTATTATCCGGCTTTTTATATTTTGAATTCTAAACATGGAAGGACAACCGCGACCGCAATATGCAGGGCAATTATATTTAAGCTGGATGCAAATTCTGACTAAAGATGTAAGCGGGATTTATAAGATTACCGGGCTTCCTTATACAAAGCCCTTTATCTGCTCAGGTGGCATGTAGTATAATGTTCCGGCTCTTGCTTGAGTAACGGTACTGGCTGGACCTTTATCTTAAGTAACCTTTGCTAATCCAAAACCCAAAACCCATTACTTTTATTTTCCCATCGTAGCATAAAAGAATATTACTCGGTTTAATGCCACGATGAATTACTCCAACTTTATGCGCATGCCCAATCGCGTTTAATACTTGTTTAGTTATTGCAATTGTTTCTGTTATTGTAAAGGCCCAATTTCAGAAAAGTGTTTTGAATCCACATACTCCATAACCATAAAAAAACCAGCTTCAGTATCTCGAAGTGCATGTACTATAACAATATTTGGATTTTCTAATTTGGCTAATGCTTTCGCTTCTGTTTTAAATCGTCTTACAATATTTTCATCCTTTGCAAGAAACGGATCTATCATTTTTAATGTAACTATCTTCTCAAGACTTGTATCTAATGCTTTTAAATAACACCCATACCACCGAGTCCTGCTACTTTAGGTATGCGGTAATTATCAATCATCTTACCTATTAAAGATTCCATAAAATTTTATTTGTTAGAAAAGTTCAAACTCAGCATCATTCGCTCAATGGCTGGACCGATGGTTTTACGGGTATTTTTTGTATAAGATGCCGTCATTTTATAAGTAGTTTTTTCTACCAACACAAATATCTGCTGCTGGTAAATTCTAATTTCATCTGAGGGGTACCACGAGAATATAGCTTCGTAAGCATCTGTGCCGTTGGTTAGTTTTATCTCTCCCCGCTTTAATAGCATACAGGATTTAAGTTCACTCTCAAAAGTTTTTATATGCCAGTCTGCGTATTCTTCTAAAGTATCGAAAGGTGTATCTCTTCCCACATCAATAATTACATTATGCTGTATGCCATCCGTAACCGGACCTAAAAGCGTGTAAAGAGTTTTATCCTCCCAGCCATCCATCTGGTTTAAAGTAAATCCATTTCCCTGGAAGGGTACAGTTTTATCCTTTGCCTGAGGTGTCTGAGAAGTTTTTTGAGTTTCTTGCTTTGGCTGAGTCTTTTGTGTTACTTGTTCCTGAGGCTGCTTCTCAGTTTTCTCCTCTTCTTCAGACTTTTTGGTCTTTCGGCGTTTGAAATTGGCGGTAGTATTCTGGGATATCCATTTAAAGTCTTGATTTAATTGAAGGTATATTATTTAACCTTGTAACCTCTCCTGCGCATTATTTCCTTAACTTTTTCTGTAATATTTTTAAATTCTTTCCACCTACCCTTTCGTTCTGTACAAAGCATCAGATAAAGATCATTTTTGAAATTATCTATACCCAGTCCTCCCATATATTTTGTCTCATAACCGGGACGTGGGGCTTTACCATCGCGTACATGACGCCATACCTTCTTACCTGTTCGTTCCCAATATCCCTCAATCCCGATCAAACGTGGTGCATTTACTTCCTCCTCAAAAAGTTTCTCTCCTGTTTCTCTTATAACTACTTCTGCTTTAAAGTGGAATTCATTCTGTTTAAAATATACTTTTGTTTTTACCAAAGAGAACGGTTTTTCAGGTATATAATTTGTATTTCCTTTATCCCATTCCTCTTCTTTCTTATCGGCTACCTCCTCAGGCAGAACACATATTACGGAGCCGTCATTATTAACCTCAAGTGGCTCCAGAATTTTCGTAAATAGTACCGGATCAGTTTTATGTTTTTTTAATATCCATTCCTCGACATCGCTTGCGGGAAAACCTAATGAAACTTCTATTTCTCCAAGATCAGGCTTTTTCTCCGGAGGTACGGGAGGAGGCTGTTTTGGTTTTAACTCCTGAGGACATTTTCCGTTAATGATTACCTGGTCATAAAATTCACATGTAAACAGGTTTGAACCTTTTGTCGGAGGTTTATAACGGTATTTATAACATGACTTCAGAGATCCAATTTCACATGGTATAACTGCATTCGGTTCAAGAACAAATATCACGACTCTGCGGTTGGGTTCGTTTTCCAAATCTCTCGTTGTCTTATCTTTTGAGGTCGAAGCAGGAATAACAGGATTAAATTCACTACAACCGCTAAACGCCTTTGGAGTACAAAAATCCGTTTTGAGGTTTAAGGGTTTAGAAATCAGATGTTCCATATAATCTTTATATAACTGCAGCAGGTTTTTATTGTTATATTTTGATCCAGAGGTTCCAATATATGCTTCAATAGGAAGGGTTGGTTTTGGTTGACTGCCTCCCGCTCCGTTACCGTTAAGTGCTAGCACAACCTGTTGAATCTCTATTCTGCCCCATGCTTCATGATGATGAAGACTTAGCCAATCCTTATAATTATGTGATAGAAACGATGATATAGATCTTGACCGACGATCGCTTAGATCTTTATTATACGTATCTGAACCTACATTATCTGTATGTCCATAAATATACAATTTGGCACTGGGGGGATTTGCAGACCGCATCTGCAAAATATCATCCTCAATAATGACTGCTCTTTCAGGTCTGAAAAAACTTCTGTCAAAAGAAAAGGTAATATCCTCGATTATAAGACAACTGTACATCTCTGGTATTAGGAGGCCTGAAATTTTTCTTGTTGTACCACTTTTACCCTGAGCTGTACTATCCATTTGTTACCTGCTGATAAAAACTTCTAGACATTTTAATCCCGTTCGGATAATATAATATATTTTAATTTGGGAAATGTTAACTGATAACCGCCGGGAGGAACGTTTTCTATTTTAGTTGAACCTTTCGAGTTTAACTTACCCTTTTTTTCACTACCGTCAGGTAGCTTGATTAAATAATCTAAATCCGGTATTTCTTTTCCATAAATATCATTCAGCTCAATCTCAATCCAATCCTTAAACTCCAGCAATCCAGAATCTGCAGAAATACCAGCAACAATTACACGGAAAAAATATTCCGGTGGATTGTATCCTTTTTCCGTTTCTTCTTCTGTGGGTATATCGTCTGTGTCTTCGTAGTATTCATACTCCCACTCAGCTTCTATCTTTTTGTTTTTAACGATTATTGTAAACTTGGTTATTAAATCGTGCGCTTCATCTGCATCGTGTTCCCATATTTGTATTTCGGCTTCTGTACCTTCATATACATTTAATACATCTGCGGTAAGTTTTAATATATCGCCGCGGCGTGCTTCTTTTTTATCCCACTTAAGATTCTTAATTTGTACCGGAGGATAGACATACAAACAATTCGATTTTTTGCTTAGTCCATGCTTGGGCAATTTAACTTCTGCATACAATTCATCTTTTGCTTTTTCGGGTACGGTTATCTGCTTCCAGTATTTGTTGCCGGAAATTTTCGCTTTTATTGTTTCAAATACTTTACCAGACTTATCAGAAATTTCAATTTTTATTTCTGAGTTGTTGCCTACAAACTGAGTAAACATTTCCAACCCAACCTTAGCACCAACGGCAGCATTCGTCCTTGTCCATAATACTTGCTGGATAGAAGAAGGAAGTTCTACTTTTTTTATTTGATCTGTGGGAGCTTGATGCATTTTAGTTCCTATGGTTCATGCTCAATGGTCTTCAAACCTGCTTTAGACCACAATGAAATTCCCTTTTTTTTCCCTTTATCTACCATTGTTTCACCGCTGCTCGTACAATTTTCCTCCGAACCACTATAATAATATTTAATGAAATGTCTTTTATTAAAAGCATAAATAACCGGTTTATCTTTAAAAAGTTTTCTCATTGCTTTCATTAAAGTCCGATTTTTACCGATATTACAACCAGCAAACCAGATATGAGTTTCACCATCCATATGATCGGAAATGCCCTTTGCAATTATAGATATAAGTCCATCCTTCTTGTCTGTTCCATCAACATATTTATAATAATCAGACTTGGGATTCAATAATTTATTAATTTCTTCGGCATCAAATTGATCTTGTACTTCCTTCCACCAAAAAGGAATGGATCTACTCTTCCCTAAAGAATCTTCCATGCTTAAAAGTGGAAATTTAATTTTAACTGTTTCGGTTTTCCCAGTAGCTTGATCAAAGTGTTCTATACCGTGCGTTAATATAATTAGATCACCTATCAACCTATTTTTATTTTCATCTTTTAATAGTTCTGTATAGATACCTCGGAGTAGGCTCTCAAAACTTTGAAAACTTCCGATTGATGTGACCTTTTTATTTGATTTTTTATAAATATATTTATAATAATATTCAGCATAATCATTATAGCCTAACCAAGCTTCGGAATAAAGATGTAAACGTTTTTCTTGGCAACGAGGCGGGACAGGATTAGGGTTGCAAACATAACATATAGCATTGTAGATAGGGACAGTAGATACCTTCTTCTTTTTTTTATTTTTGGGAGTTCCCATTTTTTTTACTCTTTAGGGTCATAAAATGATAATGGATATTCTGGAAATTCAACTTTCCACTTAACCGGAGGAAGTTTTTCAATTTTCTTAAACCCATTTGAGTCCAATTTCCCTTTTCTAATCTCACCAGTTTCGAGATAAACTATGTATTCAGCTTCAGCTATAGGTTTATCATCAATATTTTTGAGTTCAATTTCTATCCAATCTTTGTAAGCCAGCATACTCGATCTCGTTTTAATTCCTCCAATAATTGTTTCGAAGTAATATTCCGGATTAGAATAAATTCCTTTTTCCTGTTCTCCATTGGAATCACTATCATCGTCTTCAATTACTTTATATTCCCACTCAACTTCAACTTTTTTACTTTTTACTTTAGTTTCAATTGTTTCAATAACTGCATCAGCACCTTTAATATCCCGTTTATAAATTTCAATAGTAGCTTTAATTCCATCTTCAAAACCTACAACATCTGCAGTCAGTTTTACTTTCTCACCAACATTGGCTTTATATTTGGACCATTTTGCATTGCTGACATTATAAAGCTGCACTTTAGCCTGTCCTTGTTTAATATTATCTCTTCTAATTCTGCCGTCCGTTCTTAAAACAGCTTTCGAATCTTTATTCTCAGAATCGTTAAGCTTATAATTTACCCCGCTTACAGGATTGCCTGCTTTGTCCACAAATTCAAATTCGATCCAATGTCCTTCTTTCATAGTGGATTCTTTATTGCCGGAGGTGGCTATTATTGCACTTGCTTTTGCCGCTGCCACAGCCGGAGCACCGGCACCACCACCGCTTGCGGCTCCGCTTCCTCCTTCACCAATTAAAACCGTTGGGCAGCCTAATGCAATTGTATCCGGAGGTCCAACACACACAAGCATATCGCCCATTCTTGCGGCAGGCATTCCGCCAATAAGTACCATCGGACTGCCTAGAACAATCGGTCCGCCAACGTGAGGAATTGGCGGCACACCCGGGGTTAACATCGGACAGACGTGCATATCGCCAATACGTGCTGCAGGCATTCCGCCAATAAGCACCATTGGAAAGCCAAGCACTATGCTTCCGCCGTGCATTGTCATGTCTCCTAAACGAGCGGCTGGTTTACCCATGGTTGGTTTCTGATTTCTTGTTACTTGATACTTGATTTATATAATGCATTTTTATTCTGTATTTAATAAATGCTTCAGAACAATTAAACAATCCGGCAATCTAACACCCAATGATTATGAATAACCGTAATTAACAAATGAATAATTTTCTAATCTCCACCAAACAATAAGACATTAATTTATCATCACCGGCATTCCTTTAATGGTATTAGGGCCGGTAGATTGCACTGTAATCATTGTTCCTTTTACCTGCTGATTAACGCCTGCTTCTGAAGTAACATTCAGTCCTTTTATTTTGTATTCCATCGAAGCCTCGGATTTAATATTCATACCCTTCTGCTTAAAGTCCATTGTTGCTTCTTCTGTTATATTGCTTGCTTTTACTTTGTAATCAGTTTGCGCTTCTGAATTTATATTTGCGGCTTTTAGTTTTGTGTCCCCGGTTGTTTCTATATTCAATTCGGTTGCTTTAATATCAATTTTACCGTTGGGTGCATGCAAATCTATATTCCCATTATCAGTGTTAATAATGATTTTGCTGTTACTAATATCAATTACTAAAGTGTTTTCTCCGCGGCTGTCTTCAAAAGTAATTTTTTCGCCGCCGCTGCCGTCTTCTATACTTATCTTGTGGCCGTTTTTACTCTGCACTTCTATTTTTTCGTTTTTATCGTCCAAAATAAGCAGGTGGCCGTTTTTCGACTGTATTTTCGTGTTCTCGTTTTTATCGTCAAGGGTCATCGTATAATTATCTTTTGTAATTACGGCAATTTTGTCTTCCTTATCGTCAAGAATAATTTTATTTCTGTCCGCAGTCGAAAAACCGATTTGCGTTTCGCCGGTTTTATCGTCTAGTATTATTTCGTTTCCCGACACCGTTCTAATTACGTTCTGCATTTTATTATTGGAATTTACCGGCGATGCCTGCGAAGGATTGGGTACTGTGCCCAATCCTACCGGTCTGTCTACGTTTCCGTCTATACAGGCCCATAAAAGCTCCGTTCCTTTATGGTTTGGAAAATGAATTCCGTAACCCGGCCCGGAGTAATTCTGCGCCAAACGGATAGGCAAGGAAGCCTCGCCATCGGTTTTTGAGCCTAGGTCGAAAAGCATTTTGGCTTTGTATCTTCCGTTGTCGTCGATAAAGGCGTATTCGTCGCCCGAACCGGATTCTATTTTGGCGCTCATTATACCGCTTATCTTCGGTACGGGCGTTACACGGGCGGGACAATAATTGATATCGAAAGGAATTGCTGTAAAGAGACATTCAAAATGCCGAGTTGTTTCGTCTTCATTTGATCGATAATTCAATAGCCCCGGTTGCAAACCTTTTAAAGATGAATTTAAGATTATATATTCTGTATTCCAGGCTTCCCGGAAATAATCTTTAAGTTTAAATTTGAAACCGGCGCGCAATAACCTGCTGTCGCTTATACCGGAGAATATTCTACTTTGACAGATAAATTCCTGGTTTCTAATCTTAGCTAAGAATTCCGCCTCTTTTTCGTTTTCAAAATTGTCACCGAAATCATAATACACTCCGGGCATCTGTCCGTCAATATTGCTTTGCGCCATTAATTGTTTTTCGGGGAACATATAATTGTAATCTTTAAGTTTCACCTTTCCGGTTACGACTTTTTCGCTGCAATTAAAATCAATGATAGTCTCCGTATCGCCGAAGTGAGCTTTATTTTCGTTAAATTCAACACTATCAGAATAGTGTATGGCAGGCAGATATTCATTGGAATCGGTAAACACGACTACATCTGAACCGCTGCCATGTTCGAAGTAGTAAAAGATACCCAGATGCTCCAGTTTTCTGTTGAGGAAATTAAAACTCGCTTCCCTGTACTGAACGATATACTCGTGTTCGGGGTAGCTGTTTTTTAATCTTATTTTAAGGTCACTTCCTCTTATCCCCGCACCGGAGAGCACTTCGGAAATAAGTTTATTGATATTCATTTTCTGATAGACGACGTTCTGATATATCAAATTTAATCGCCACAGCTTTGGTACGAGTGTAAGTTCATAATAAACGAAATCGCGATCTCTACCAAGATGTTCGAATTTAGAAATAATTCCGTGTACTTTTTCCGGCGTCTCATCACCTCGCATGAAAGTAAATGTGGCAGGCCTATTTAATATTTTCGACGAATCAAGGCTTAATTCTTTAGTGATAATTTTCACCTTGTATTCATATAAGCCGGAAATTTTTTCTTTTCCTTCAAATGACAATACGTCCATTTCTTTATCGTTCATATCGGATAAATGGATTTCGTAATAAGGCTGGTTGGGTTCATGTTTAAACATTTGTTAACCTGTTTTATTTATCAATTTTAACGGTCTTATGGGCAAGAAGATTACGCCTCATATATAACTTTTTATATTATTGGCCGGCGAAGCGTAAAGATTAAAGGACAGATATCGTATACTATAAAAATTAATTTAAGCATCTGTTTAAGGAAATTCCGATCTATATTAAATTTAGAATATATACTCCTCCGGTACGTAGGTACCATTTTGTGATTGGAAAATTACCTATCCTTATTAATCATAAATTAGAGATCAATAGTTTATGATTAATTTGATATAAAGGTCTTATTACCGAAACGTGTAAACTCAATGACAGAAAAAGGAATGAAGAGAGGGATATAATTATATTCTTTTCCCCGGGTTGTGAAAGATAAATTATGGTTAGTATTTAATGGAATAGGTCGTGATTTTTCGAATATTCAATTCTTTTCTAGATTACCATATTCTACTTTCATCTGCAAGTTTCCTCCCCGATTTAATAGAATATTGATTTACATACGAAAGTATTATAATAATAATTCAACAAATAGTAAAGAAAAAGAATTATCTTCACAGCTTAATAAGAATATTTCTTTGTAAATACCGGATTACAAATTCTTTGAACGAAATTCACGAATTATCTAAATAAATTATTGAAAAATAATTAGCAAAAGGGAAGAGTTTTATTTCCAGGATAAAATGAAATGCCCAATTTAATAAGAGCATATAAATATTTTCCTATAATTCTTAATTTGGAAAGATACTTATGAAGAATTAACCAACGTATAATAATACTTCAGGAGTACCAATGTTCAGTAATAACAAAACCAAAAGTAAAAAGACAGCAAATTTTCACTGAAAAAGAAAAAATAGTAATTTCCAAACCATGATTTATTTATTGATGTATACTGGGCTAAGACCAAGCGATATAATTAACATTACTAATGATCAAGTAAATCTCCAGAAAATGGAGTTCAGATTCAATTCATCAAAAGTAGATCAATGGTTTGTAAGACCGATTCATCCGATGCTTAAAGAAGCATTAAGTAAAAGAATATCCGAAGTTAAATCCGGTCACCTTCTTCAGTACTCACATATAAAAAACATGGCGAGAGCCTTTCAAAGATACTTATCAATAATTAAGTTGGAAGGAAGAGGTTATAATTTACTTACCTTTCGAAAAGATTTCATCTCCAGAAGTCAAGAAGCCGGAATTTCAATAAGTGCAACATCGATGCTTGTTGGACATTCGAATATTAAAACAACTATAACTTACTATACTAAATTATCAGGCAAACATCTCAAAAATGAAATAACTAAATTAGTATAATCATTTGCTTCGTAAGTATAAAGCTTGCGAGGCACTACTATCAAGTAACACTTAATTTTGCTACATAATTTGCTACAGACAAATTTTATTTAAAATAAGAAAGCCTTATAACTTATTGGATTATAAGGCTTTAACGTTGCGGGGCCGACGAGACTCGAACTCGCGACCTCCTGCGTGACAGGCAGGCGTTCTAACCAACTGAACTACGACCCCGTATTTTATTTTTAAAGAACTCGAGACCTTCCCGACCAATAGTTGGGACGTTCTAACAATGACACTGTCATCACTATGTGACTGAACAGAGTTGTTCCCGCTTTACCGGAGCCCCAAGTTCTTTTCAAATATTCTCTTAAAAATAGATGTGAAATATATATTTTCAGAGATCCAAAATCAATATTTACATAATCATTT
The DNA here is from genome assembly GCA_963739955.1 of uncultured Bacteroidota bacterium. Lineage (GTDB taxonomy): Bacteria > Bacteroidota > Ignavibacteria > Ignavibacteriales > Ignavibacteriaceae > FEN-1297. Next base: position 11,721 of record CAVUCX010000085.1, read on the forward strand.
TGAAATTATTTTTATCCGCCGAACGAAATTCCAACTGCTTTTGCGGTGCGTACAGCCTGATTGTCGGGCTTTACAAGTTTCTGATGCGAGATAGCATCTTCTATTTTCACATTTTTTATTTCATCGCCTTTTAAAGCAACCATTCTACCGAATTTTCTCCTCGATGCGAGATCAATCGCAAAATATCCGAATTTCGTAGAGAGAATTCTATCAAACGGCGTAGGACTGCCGCCTCTCTGTAGATGTCCAAGTACTGTTACTCTTGTTTCCCGCTGTGTATTTTCTTCGATCTTCTTGGCAACAAGTTCTGCGATACCTCCGAGTTGAACGGGATCGTGTCTCTTAATATCCTGCCCTTTGACAACCATTTCGCCGTCTGCAGGTTTGGCTCCTTCTGCAACGCACACCAAACTGAATTTTTTACCCCGCAGCTCGCGCTTTAAAATTTTATCGTAAACTTTTTCCCAAGAGAAAGGAATCTCCGGTATAAGTATGATATCGGCACCGCCGGCTAATCCGCCGTTTAATGCTATCCACCCGGCATATCTGCCCATAACTTCAACTACAATTACACGGTGGTGAGAAGACGCGGTAGTATGCAGCCTGTCTAGCGCCTCGGCAACCACATATACAGCGGAATCGTGACCGAAAGTCAGATCTGTGGCTTCAAGATCATTATCAATTGTTTTCGGAACGCCTATCATATTCATTCCCAAAGCGCCAAGTTTTTTACAAATATGCATTGTCCCGTCGCCGCCTATTGCAATTAAAGCATCAAGATTCCAGGCGTTGTAATTTTTTATCGCAGCCTGAGATCTGTCTACAATTTCAATTTTACCGTCTTTAAGTATCGGATATTGATACGGATCGCCTTTATTCGAAGAACCGAGAATGGTTCCGCCTCTTGCAAGAATTCCGGATACGTCATCGTCTTTCAATTCCCTCGCCCTGCCTTCAACTAAACCTTCAAATCCGTCAATAATTCCCAGAACGGACATCCCGTTATCTTGTGCTGGCTTTGTAACGCCTCTTATTACCGCATTAAGACCGGGACAATCGCCGCCTCCGGTTAATATTCCTATTCTTTTCACTTTTGAACTAACTACCATTTTCATCCCTTCTGATTAAATCTTAATAATTAGATCTAATTATTTTTGTTGTTGTTTTAAAGTGCAATTTCACCAAGTCTGCAAGGTACTCTTTGCCTTTTTGGGCTATCAGTCCGGCCGCAAGTTTTTCTACTTCGGCCGAAGCACCTTTTAGCAAATCAATATTCGTTTCCCTTTTCCGGTCATCAAACCAGCTGTTAAATTTATCTCTGGCAAGTATGGATGCGGCGGCAACTGCGGTAAATCTTTCAGCTTTTGTGAACTGATGCAGAATAATTCTTTTGCCTTTGGATTGCAGCGCGTCGTTTATCAGGCTTTCGTCTCCGAATTTGTCGCTTATTGCTTCAACTGCCGGACATCTTTCCAAAAGATTTTCTAAAACCTTTGCATGCCCCCAGCCCAATATCCTGTTAACATTTCCGATTTTAGCATATAATTTATTATAGCTGGACGGAATAATATTGATGATCTCATATTGCACGCCCGAAGTATTTCTTATTACCTCGGCGAATTTTCTGATTACATTATCGGATAATTCCTTACTATCCTTAACACCCAGCTTTTTAAATTTCCGTAATGAATCCGGATCGACATAAACACCCGAGATAACCAGCGGACCGAAATAATCGCCTTTTCCCGACTCATCGGTCCCGATATAACTATCAGGTTCTTCAATTTCAAAAAAACTTTTCTGGTCAAGGCTGCTGCCGTATACCATACCGTAAATTTCGGCATACAACTTTGTTTCTTTGTTACCTTGAAGTATTGTGCTAATTCCTTTTTTTCCGAAATAAACTAATAGCTTAAGTTTATCCTTACCGCGGGTAATTGAAATTTCAAAATTATACTGTTTCTTGATTATATCGGAAACAGCATAATCTTTTTTCTTTAACGTCTCGGCCAAAGAAAAAATTACTTCCTCAGCCCTCTTAAAATCGGAGTTCAAATTTTTCACAATATTCAAGCTTTAAAAATAATCAAATATGTAGAAATTAGGAAATAACTTTATAAAAAATTTTCCTATTTTTATTGTATAAATATGTACCAGAGAGCAATTTTCATTCTCTCGCCGTTAAAAATCCATTGACATTAAAACATTATAAGGTTAGTTTCGATTATAACAAATAGACTAAAACGAAAAGGTTTGAAACATGAAAAATTATTCATCAATATTCCTTAGTTTATTTTTAGTTTTTGCCATGACTGTAGCTATTTCCGCACAATCAGGTAAATCCAATAAAAATGATACGCTTGCAACGGCTGCGGTTACAAGATTGCAACAGAAAATTCTTTTAAACGATAAACAAACAGATCAAATAAAAACCGAAGTAGAAAATTACATCGGCGATAAATCCAACTTAGATAACTCATCTAAACTTTTTGCTAAAATCATTCCTCTGCTTGATGCAAGACAGAAAATTAAATTTGAAATTATAAGGAATGATTGGTGGAACAATCTGGTTAAGGAAGTAAACAAATAATTACTTACTTTAATCTGAATTAAATCGAAAAAGCAATCATAAATTCGGTAAAACCGTTTTTATTAAGTTGTATCTCTCCTCCTAGCTGATCGGTTAATGTTGTTACAAGCTGAAGACCGAGTGAGTCGGTGTTTCTGAAATCTATTTCTTCGGGAAAACCAATTCCGTCGTCTTTAAGCGAAAGTTCATACATATTTTTTCCTTTTTCTTTTAAATTGATATATATATGTCCGCTCTTGCTGCCCGGGAAAGCGTGCTTAAGAGAATTTGATACCAGTTCATTTATTATAAGCCCGCATAAAATTGCAGTGTCGATTTCAAAATAAATTCCGTCTATATCATATAATAATTTTACTCTTTCCTGATCAACGCTGTAAGAAGTAAATAAATCTCTTGTTAATGATTTTACGTACTCCGAGAATTCTATTTTATTCAGATCTTTGGATTGATATAATTTTTCGTGAATTAATGCCATGGAACGTACTCTTGTCTGGCTTTCACGAAAAATCTCCAATGACTTTTTGTCTTCTATGTAACCGGATTGCAGATTGAGTAAACTGGAAATTACCTGCAAGTTATTTTTTACTCTGTGGTGAATTTCCCTGAGCAGCACCAGTTTTTCCTGCAGAGAAGTGTTGATTTGCTCTTCGGCTTTTTTTCTTTCGGTAATCTCCTTCCTCAGATCTTCGTTTACCTTTGATAGAGCGGCAGTTCTTTCTATAACCCTTCGCTCCAGTTCTTCTTTTGTTCTTTCCAAGGCTTCCAAACCGTATTTACGCTGGGTACTATCCCTAATAATTGCAATACCTCCCACAACTTTTTTACCGGAATCGAATATTGGAGAGTAGTAAGCTTCGAAGTATCCTTCCTTACCTGTTTCCGGTATATAAAACCACCGGTCTTTTGCTATTACATAATTTCCTTTTAAAGTTTCATTATAATATTTGTCCTCTCCTATTTCTTTAAGAAACGATAATACTTCAAAAGCATTTCTCCCGATTGTATCTTCTTTTTTTATACCCATCATGGTTTCCATTCCCGGATTCCATAATGTATACCTGCACTTACTGTCGAATGCTACAATTCCGTCAATACTGCTGTTCAGAAGCCTGTCTGAAAATTCCATCTCCCGCCTTATTGCCCCTTCAACTTTCTTCCTTTCTCCAATCTCTTTATCCAGGATATAAAACACAGTAAGAAAAATTATACAGCTGACAAGTGTTCCTACTACTATTGTTATAAAAGTGTTTTTAACATTTGTAATTAATAGCTGATCTCTTTGCTGAAGCAAACTGTATTCTTCTGATTCCATTTTACTGACCATAACGCTGATGTTATCGGTCAATTGCATATTTATTCGTTTTTTGAGGTTTGCGGCAGCGCCTTTGAAATCACCCTTGGCACGTATTGCAATTGTAGTCTGAAGATTTTTAAGACGTAAATCTATTAATGTTTTGAGCGTGTCAAGTCTCTTCGATTGTATATGGTTATTTTTTAGGAAAATCTGCAGATTTCTTAAATCCTGAGCAATGAATTCGGTTGCTTTGTTGTAAGGAGAGAGATAGAAATCTTCACCGGTAATTATATAACTTCTTTCCCCCTCTTCCGCCCCTGCTATCTGAGCCATTACATCTTCAAACGTATTAAGAATATTATAAGAGTTGGCTCTCCACTCGGCTGTTTCAAAAACCTCATTGATATTTCGATAGGATGCGAAACCTATTCCGATAATTAAAATCAGGATAAAAATTAAACCGGCTTTAACGGATTTGATCTCGCTGAATAATTTCATATGATGCTGAATTATTTATAAAATTTGCTTTAAAGTTAATAAAATTAAGTAATAAATAAGTTGTTTGAATTAACTTGTGACTTAAAACCTTTCAGCAGCGTAAAAAAAAAGCCCTCCGTTAAGAAGGGCTTTTGCGAATAGTAAAGAATTTTTTAATTAATACGACAGAGAAATACCCAAATTAAATGTTCTGGGCATACCTAAATATACTTCCGCATCGGATGCCGAGTGAGTCTGACTGCCAACCGGATTATAAGAATTATATTGGCTATCATCAGTAGCATCTTGAATATAGATAGTATTTAATAAATTAAATACATGTGCAAACAAGTCAAAGTTTACTCCGTACAAATTAACTGGAAGTTTGTAGCTAAAATGCAGGTCGTAAATTGTATACCAAGGTGTTTTCCAGACCTGTCCTCTGTCATTAGGGCTGGTTCTTGAAAAAGGATCCCAATCCGCATAGTAATTTGCGTTATATCTGAATACCAATCTTAACTGCATACCCTTTACAGGATAAACAGA
>CAVUCX010000086.1:0-40326 GCA_963739955.1 uncultured Bacteroidota bacterium
CTTCCCCTTCCAGTACCTCGACTCGTCAGGTATTGCTTAACTGATGAGGCCGGTCTACCCCTATGTGAACCGTGATGCAGAGAAACAGCTTGGAATGTTTCATCTCCGTCTCGAGCACGAAGGCGAGTCGGCGGAGAATGTGCTGAAGGTACTGCATCTGCTCGAGCGATATCCGGATATATCGCTCTTCGTCCAGGTAAGTCCAGCGTTCTGCTGTCCAGCGCTCGTGACCGAGGCCATGACTGAGGACATTGAACGGATTACCGGCATTCCGGTACTCTCAATTACGTAACGACGGGACAGGCTCCGGCGGCAACGACGTGATTTTTCCCCAGCTCGCCCTTCAGCTTGGCCGGCCGAGTCACCCGGCCGGTGTCAGCGAATAATCCCGGAAGACGATTACCTGACGCACGCTTCTTTCTTGTATTCACGTGGTGCGCGCGGCCCGCGGGCGGGACCGGGCCGGATCTCTGTGGTTCCACACGAAGTTTTGTATATGGTTCCTGTCGGCGCCGTTCAGTATTGCTAAGGAGGGGCAGGACGCGCTGCTCGAAATGGTCTCTTACTTCGACCACAAGACCGGAACCGTGCCGCGACCGACCATATTGCTCGACAAGCACCACCGATGCCCACGACAACCCGGTCATATCCATCGACAACGAGGGGTATATCTTGGTCTTCGCGAGTTCCCACGGCAAGTCGCGGCCTTCGTACATTTTCACGAGCCGTAGCCCTACAAGATCGACGATTTTGAGATCGTGACGAAACCAATTTCTCGTACACGCAGCCGTTTTATCTCGCCGGGAAGGGTTTCGCTTTCTCCAGACGGGTTACCTGGGCGGGCGCGCGATCTATTTCCAAAGGAGTCCCGACGGCCACGAATGGTCCGAACCGTGCCTGCTCTCGCTCATCGATCAGGGGCACTACCAGGTGAGCTGGCCGAAAGAGGACGGTACGGTGGGCACGGCATTCAACTACCATCCAAAGGCCTATCACGGCGACGCCACGCGTCACGGGACCAGTCTATTTATTCTTTCCGCGGAGCTGACTTCAGAAACATAATGGAGTTTCCGAAACTGTTTAAGAACGTAAAAATTATTAAACTTGAAGAAAACTACCGCAGCGTTCAGCCTATTTTAAATTTTACGAATAACATTATAGAAAAAGCTATTGAGAAATATCCGAAATCGCTTTATACACATAAAACCGGCGGCGAGCTTCCGGTAATTGTTGCGGCGGATAACGAAAATTTTCAATCAAAATTTATTGTTGAGAAAATATTGGATCTAAGGGAAGAAGGAGTTCAACTAAGGGATATAGCCGTTTTATTCAGATCGTCTTTCTTTTCGTTCGATCTTGAAATAGAGTTAAGTAAAGCAAATATTCCGTTTCAGAAATTCGGCGGGATGAAGTTTATCGAAACAGCTCACATAAAAGATATGCTGGCATTTCTAAGAATTGCCGCTAACCCGAAAGATGTTGTAAGCTGGTACAGGGTACTGCTCCTGCACGAAGGAGTCGGTCCTAAAACTGCGCAGAAAATTCTCGATGAACTGGCGACCGCGAGACTTACTATAAAAGCCGATCCGGAATATCTCACTTCTTTTAAATTTAAAGATTCAATCGCGGCTTTGTTCAAATTGCTGTATAAGCTTCACACTGAAAAAAATCTTCCTTCGGAAAAAGCGCAGCTTGTAATGGATTATTACTATCCCCTCTTCAAAGATAAATACGATGATTTTAATAAGAGGAAAAAAGATCTCGATATTTTCATGAATATTACAGAGAACTATAAATCTTTGGATTCTCTTCTGGCTGATATGGCTATTGAACCGATTATAGACAGTGTAATCGATATCGGCGAAGAGGATAAAGAAAGCGAGTACGTAACTTTGTCTACTATCCATTCGGCAAAAGGACTTGAGTGGCATTCGGTATTTATTATTCACGCGGTCGAAGGATTCTTTCCTTCGAGCCGATCTGCCGAAAGTGTCGAATCTCTGGAAGAGGAAAGAAGACTTATGTATGTAGCTTCCACAAGAGCGAAGCAGAATCTCTTCATTACTTATCCTATGAATATTTTCGACAGGGAAGCCGGGATGACGCTATCCAAACCCTCAAGGTTCATTTCCGATGTTAACCCCGATCTTGCAGAAGGCTGGCTTATTTCAGATGAGTATGAATAAATTAAAGATAATTCCGGCTGAACTATGGTAATAATAATTTTTTACTCTCTCGCTGTAATTCTTCTGTTCATCTTTTTATATTTTTCATTTGTCTTTTATCGGTCGATAATAAATATAAAACAAAGTAAAAATTCAAATCATGTTCTTCATAAAATCTCTCTTGTAATCGCTCTTAAAAATGAAGCCCACAATATAACCGGTTTAATAAATAGTTTATTGCTACTTAATTATCCCCCGGATTTACTTGAGATCATTCTTGTTGACGATAACTCTACCGACGGCAGTTATGGGCTTATATCTAAGCTGACATCCGGGAACGGCTCATTTAAAATTATATAAAGCCGGCCACAAACCTCATCCCGGGAAAAAAGGAACTCTGGCTGCGGGAATAAGCAAGGCTTCCCATAAATATATTATGATTACCGATGCCGACTGCAGACCTGAAAGCGGCTGGATGATGAAGGCTTCGGAAAAATTCTCGGATGGTTTTGATTTGATCTTCGGTATTGCGCCGTTCTATGAATTTAATTCACCGGTAAATAAAATTTCATGCTTCGAAAATCTCAAGAACTCAATACTTAGTTTCGGACTTGCGGGCAAAGGAATATATTATTCAGCCGCCGCAAGAAATTTCGGTTTCAGGAGAGATTCGTTCGAAAAGATAAAAGGCTATTCGAATACAACCGAAACCCTCAGCGGGGACGATGATTTGCTGATCAGGGAAGCGGTAAAGAATAAACTGAAAATAGGAATACTTAATTCGGAAGGCAGCAAGGTTTATTCAAAAACCAAAGATACCTTTCGTGAATATTTTGCGCAGAGATCGCGGCATACAAAAACATCCTTTTATTATCTTCCAGGAGTGCAGGCTGTATTGGGAACATGGCACTTAACAAATATACTTCTGTTATTTGCCCTTCTTGCTTCCTTATTCAACCCTGTTTTCATTATTCCTTTTGCCGTTAAGATAATATTCGACATTTTAATTAGCTCAAAGCTGCAGGGAATTTTCGGATACCGGTTTAAAATTTCGGAGATCTTCGCGTTACAGGTAACATATGAAATATTCTTAATAATTAACTTCATAAATGCCGCTTTTAGGAAAGATAAATGGCAATGACGGATCGCAAAACTCCGGCCTGGCTCGATCCTTCACACCCGAATTACCGGAGATGGAAACGTTCGCGTAAACTCTCCGAAGACAGGGGCGAATACGTTAAATCCGTTATAAATAATTTAACGGATTGCAAAAATTTAAATATTCTCGATCTCGGTTCAGGTGAAGGCGGAACTTCTTCGATACTTTCGAATGGAAATAATGTAATCAGCATGGATATAAGTCTGGAGCGGTTGCAGAGACAGAAGGATAAAAATAAAAATTACGACCTGATCTTAGGCGACGCTATCAGGCTGCCGTTCAAGAATAGTTCCTTCGATCTTATAATTCTTCAGGATGTAATCGAGCATGTACAATCACCTGCCGTTCTTATAAATAACATCTCTATAGTTTTGAAACCCGGAGGAATCGTTTACGTCAGCACTCCGAATAAGCATTCAATATTAAATCTAATTGCTGATCCGCATTGGGGGATGCCTTTGGCTTCAGTTTTAAAAGAGAATCGATCAACAAATATTTTTAAAATATTTCAGAAAAAGCGAATACAACAGGCCTGACGCCGCGCAGCTTCTTTCGATGAAAGAAATGTTTGATTTAGTTAAAGATAAATTTACGGTAAAGCTTTTCACAAAACATTCTGTGATAAGACTGTTCGGAGGCGATAAAGGTATAGTCTGGAGCGATTTTCATCTTTCCATAATCAGCTTCTTGAAAAAAGTACATTTGGAGAATGCTATTGTTCGCGCCGCAAACGATAATTTTGGTATCATAAATAATTATTTAACGCCTACTTTTTATTTCCTTTAAAAAAGAAGTAACTATTGGATTTGCGATTGACGATTGTCGAATAGGACTTTTTAATTTTCTTCTCTGTGAAACTCCGTGCACACTCAGTGCAACTCTGTGATCCTCCGGATTTTGGATTTACTATTGACTATTGACTATTGACGATAGCAGAATGTTGATTTAAAGAGCGATTATTTTTAATAGATGATTGATTATTGTCAACTGATGATTGTATATTTGTGCTTAATTGTTTGAGGATTTTAAAATTCTCCAGTATTGAGACGGCTATAAATTGCCAATATCAATCAAAAAAAATCAATCTAAAATCATCAATGGGAAAATGGATTATAAAGAACTAGCACTTCAAGCGGTAGGAGCTAAAAAGATCTCTCACCCTCCTTATTCCAATTTTCATGTAGGGGCAGCACTGTTAACCGGGGACGGAAAAGTTTACCTCGGAGGTAATATTGAAATTTCTTCTTACAGTCTTACTATCTGTGCTGAAAGAACCGCTGTATTCAAAGCATTTTCTGAAGGCGAAAGAAAATTCAAAGCAATTGCGATTGCCGGTGACTCACCCGATTACTGTTCACCTTGCGGCTCGTGCAGACAGGTAATGATGGATCTGTGCGGCGACATAGATGTTGTACTGATAAATCAAAAAGAAGAACTGAAAATTCTTAAGCTTTCTGAACTTCTGCCTTTTGCTTTCGGAGATAAAGACTTAAAATGATTTTAAATCTCTTTCTTAAATTCAATTCACAAAAAATAATTTCAAGTAAAAATTATGATTGAACGCGCTCCCCATTCCATGCCTAAAGAAACAGGGTGGATAGAAGTTGTCGCCGGCTGTATGTTCAGCGGCAAAACGGAAGAATTAATAAGAAGACTTCGCAGGGCAAAGATTGCGAAGCAGAATGTTAAAATATTCAAACCCCGGATTGACAACAGATATTCTTCCACTGAAATAGTTTCACACAGTGAACAGTCTCTTCCATCGATATTAATTGACGATATTAATGAAGTGATAAAACTTTCAGACGATGCCGAAGTTATCGGCATTGACGAGGCTCAGTTTTTCAAAAATGATATTGTCGACGTCTGCAACGAACTCGCCAATCAGGGCAAGAGAGTAATTGTTGCCGGACTGGATCAGGATTACCGGGGCATACCGTTCGAACCTATGCCTCAGCTTCTGGCTATAGCAGAGTATATAACAAAGACTCTTGCGATATGTGTTGTCTGCGGTAACCCTGCGGATAAAACACAACGCAAAACACTTACATCAGAAAGAGTAGTAGTTGGTGCTGCGGATATTTACGAAGCCCGGTGCCGGAAATGTCATTTTATTCCAAAAGAAAACTAGAGGCCATCCATGGATATCGTTTCAATTCTAAGGGGAGTTATAGGGTTAGGCTTACTAATCGGTATTGCCTTTCTTCTTTCCAATAATAAAAAAGCAATTAACTGGAGACTCGTCGGCGGCGGACTTTTACTTCAGATTGTTTTCGCAGTACTCATACTCAAAGGCGAAGTTTTAAAAACTTATTTTGCGCCGCTAGGTTGGCCGAAAGATTTTTTCAATTGGGTAAGCGGATTTTTCGTACTGGTTTTAAATTTTACTTCCGAAGGAGCTCAATTCGTTTTCGGTAATTTGTCTCTCAGTCCCGGTAACGCCGGCAGCCTGGGCTCATTCTTTGCGTTTCAGGTACTGCCTACGATTATTTTCTTTGCCAGTTTGATGTCAATTTTATATTACCTTGGAATTATGCAGATAGTTGTTCAGGGTATGGCATGGGTAATGGCCAAAGTTATGGGAACCAGCGGTGCCGAATCGCTGTCTTGCACCGCGAATATATTTGTCGGCCAAACCGAAGCACCTCTAATGATTAAACCTTTTATAAAAGGAGCGACCAACAGTGAACTTCTGACTATTATGATCGGCGGAATGGCCACGATTGCCGGCGGAGTAATGGCGGCATATATTCAGATTCTTGGAAGCTCTTTCGCGCAATCGTTAAATATGCCTCTGGCTCAGGCTCAGCGGTTATTCGCTACCCAGCTTTTAGGCGCAAGCGTTATGGCAGCTCCGGCTGCTTTATTGATATCCAAAATAATATATCCGGAAACAAGCGAGCCTGAAACCAAAGGTACGGTAAAAATAAAAGTTGAAAAAAACGCGGCAAACGTTGTTGAAGCCGCGGCAAACGGCGCAAGCGAAGGTTTAACGCTTGCATTAAACGTCGGCGCCATGCTTATAGCTTTCATAGCACTGATAGCACTGGTAAATTATCTTCTGCAGGGATTAGGCTCGGTAACCGGATGGAATCCCACATTGCAAAAAGTTTACGGCCATCCTCTTAATTTTCAGTTAGTAATAGGATGGGTGCTACAGTTTTTGGCTTACGGCATCGGCGTTCCTTGGCATGACGCTCTGAACTTCGGCAGTCTGATCGGAACCAAGATTGTCCTGAATGAGTTTGTAGCTTATCTTGAATTAGGAAAAATGATCACCGGTAAAATTATTACAAGCGATAAAACCATACTCATGGCCACTTACGCATTATGCGGTTTTGCCAATTTCAGTTCAATAGCAATTCAGATCGGCGGTATCGGCCCTCTGGCGCCGGAAAGAAAACCCGATTTGGCAAAGCTGGGTATTAAAGCTGTTATCGGAGGATCGCTTGCAACATTAATGACCGCCACACTGGCCGGCATTCTGTTTTAATTAAGAACATATATCTCAGGTCGACATTTTTATGATGAATTTAAATTTCAAATATAAAGAACTCACAGAAAAGCTTGCTGAAATTTTTCAATTCAAACCTGATGTTGCAATAATTCTGGGAAGCGGCCTCGGAGATTTTACAAATAACGTAAATGTGATAAAAACCGTCTCCACCTCTTCCCTTCCAGGGTATCCCCCATCCACAATTGCAGGACATGAAGGCAAAATTCACCAGGCCGAATATTTGGGAAAAAACGTTCTTTTATTTCAGGGCAGGATTCATTTTTATGAAGGTTATCACATATCCGAGTGCGTCCTTCCCGTTTTTATAGCAAATAAATTAGGGACAAAGAAAATTCTTTTGACTAATGCCGCGGGCGGTGTTAACAGGAATTTTAATCCGGGCGATTTAATGCTTTCTACTTCATTTAACGGTATTTTCATAAAAAAAGAACTTTCCGACCTTATAGGTGTTTCAACCGAAGAAGGCAGAAAGAATTTCTTTGATTTTCCTTCAGAAAATTTCAATGATGTAATTAAAAATGCGGCCTCCAAAGAAGGAATAAAATTAAAGGAAGGTATTTACTGGTACACAAAAGGTCCCGCTTACGAAACACCCTCTGAAATAAAGATGATTTCCGAATTCGGCGGCGACGCTGTGGGCATGTCTACCGTCCATGAGGCTATTTATTCCGGATATCTAGGTATGGAAACAGCTTCTATTTCATGCATTACAAATTATGCAGCCGGTATTTCGGATAAAAAGCTTAATCACCGGGAAGTTACCGAAACAGCGAATATGGTAAAAGATAAATTTGAAAAGCTGGTAAAAAAGGTCATAGAGTTATCATAATAAACTTTTTCGGGCAGAATTCAGTCATTTGGGATTGTCATCCTCTTAATATCTTATGCGTTAAAGGTCAATTAGTACTTCTATTTTTATTGACTTTCTAAACCGTTTAAGGTAATTTTGATTTTTAATTAATTTTACAAATTCAATTAGAAGCAAATATAAAATATGAAAGAACTCAGATTCAGAATTATTCTAATTCTTGCGGCAATCGGGCTCAGCTTGTATTTTCTTTACCCCACCTATCAAGCATATCAATTTCAAAAGAATATTGATAAAATTGTTGCTCAAAGGTCAATGGAAATAAAACAATCCGACCCACAGATCAGTAAAACCGTTCTGGAAAATCGGTTAAGGACGGTTGAAGACAGCATAAAAGCTGATGATCCTAACATAAGCAAATCTTTTCAAAAAAGGTTAAAACTTGGTCTTGATCTTCAGGGAGGAATGCGTGTCGTTCTTGAAGTAAATACAGGAAAGTTACTCGAGAAATTGGCAAAAGAACCGGATGATACTTTCAAACAAATTATGGCGTCATCCGAAAAAGAAGCCGCCCTATCGGACGAATCGGTAGTTGATATTATGGCCAGAAAACTTCAGGCAAAAGGCATCAGACTAAGCCGTTATTTCGGAAGCATAAGAGACGAAGATTCCAAAATAATAAGCGAGCTTAAAAAAGATGCTGACGATGCCGTTACAAGAGCCATCGAAATTATCAGAAACAGAGTAGACCAGTACGGTGTTAGTGAGCCTACCATACAACGTCAGGGTACAAGAAGAATAATTGTTGAATTGCCGGGTGTGGCAAGAGAAGAAGAAGCAAAGCAATTATTGCAGGGAACTGCTCTGCTTGAATTTTCACTGCTGAAAGAACCGAATTATGCATTATCGGTTATGAAAAAAATTGATGAAGTTCTTGCCGGTGATTTCGCAAAAGATTCTGCCGCAGTCGAAAAAGCTGCATTAAACGGGAAAGGCGAGAAATCGAAAGTTAAAGAAACGGCTAAAAAAGATACTTCTGAAAACCAGAAATTATCTCCGGAAGAGTTTGCAAAAGAACATCCTTTCTTCTCTGTAGCTATTCTCGACCAGAGAAGCGGTACTGCTGACGCTTACGTAAAAGCAGACGACAGAGATAAAGTCAAACTTTGGCTTCAGAGACCAGATGTACAAAAAGTAATTCCCGATAACTGCCAGTTCGTATTTTCAGCAAATCCGGCGGGATTTCAAAACGGACAAGGGATATACGTTTTATATTGCGTAGATAAAACTCCCGAACTTACCGGCGGCGTTATAACAAATGCTCAGGCTAATATAAGTCCCGAAACTTCCGCTCCCATAGTAAGCATGGAAATGAATTCAGAAGGCGCGTCTGAATGGGCAAGAATAACGGGAGCCAACGTTGATAAAAGAATGGCAATTATACTGGATGGAGTGGTTTATTCCGCACCGGTAATAAGGACAAAAATAACAGGAGGCCGTTCTCAGATTGAAGGCAGTAAAGATTTACAGGAAGCCCAGCTTCTTGCCATTATATTAAAAGCCGGCGCTCTGCCCGCCCCGGTTGATATAATCGAGGAAAGAACAGTCGGACCGTCGCTTGGACAGGACTCTATAAACAGCGGTTTCATTTCCGTAGTCCTCGGATATTTACTCGTCGGTTTCTTCATGATACTTTACTATAGAAGAGCCGGTGAAATAGCCGCAATGTCTCTAATAATTACGATTTTATTTATTCTGGGTATCCTTGCAGGTTTCGGCGCTACTCTTACTCTGCCCGGAATTGCGGGTATCATATTAACTATAGGTATGGCTGTTGATGCAAACGTACTTATATATGAAAGAATCAGGGAAGAATTAGCAACCGGGAAGACAATAAAAGCGTCAGTAGACAGTGGATTTTCCAAAGCTAATTCTGCAATTGTTGACTCCAATATTACGACATTCATAACCGGTATAATCCTTTATCAATTCGGTTCAGGCCCGGTTCAGGGTTTTGCTTTAACTCTTATGATCGGTATCGGAGCCAGTTTATTCAGTGCGCTTGTAATTGCCCGTGTAGTTTTTGATTACATGGTCGGCAAAGGAATGAAAATAACTCTAGGTTAATTAAAAATCCTGTAAGGAGTAAGTTTATAAATGCGATTATTTGAAAATTTAAACGTCGATTGGTTGGGAAAAAGGAAATTATTTTATGTCCTTTCAACTTCATTATTTTTAATCGGCTTAATCAGCGTAGTTATTAGAGGTTTCCATTTCGGTATCGATTTTAAGGGCGGTACCGAAATTGTGCTGCAGTTTCAGAAACCGGTAGAAGTATCAAAGGTAAGAGGATTTGTTGAAAAAATCGGTTTAGGGAACATAGAGTTGAAAACATTCGGCAGTGAAACCGGCGTTCTGGTAAGGACCGAGCTGCAGAACCTTCCCAAAACAATTTTCCCAAAAGTTGTAGCGAACATCAATAATTCGATTCAGTCTATTTACCCCGGGCTGCCGGCAAAGATAGTTGATACCACGGCTAGTTCTATTACTTATGCTCTTCCAAACCCGGATACAACAAATGCCCTGGTTGATAAATTATTTGCCGCCGGTTTCCAAACCGGTAAAGTTTCCGAGGAACCTACAAACACTCAAATGGTTGTAAGTGTTTCGATTGCCGAATGGATAAAAGATAATCTTAAAAAGACAATGCCAGACAATACTTTTAAAGTTATAAAAGAAGACCACGTAGGACCAAAAGTCGGAAAGGAATTAAAAACCGACGCGACTCTCGCTATTTTTCTTTCCTTGGTCGGTATTCTTATTTACCTGGCATTTCGCTTTAAGTTCATATTCGCTCTCGGTGCGGTACTTGCTTTGTTCCACGATACTTTGATAACGCTGGGCTTGTATGCGGCGCTTTACGGAGTATTCCCGGGACTTAACCTGGAAATCGACTTGACCATTGTTGCGGCATTCCTTACACTTATCGGATATTCCGTTAACGATACGGTTATTGTGTTCGATAGAGTTCGAGAAATGCTTAAGGTCCATAAAACAATGCCGCTTGTCGATGTAATAAATCTTGCGGTAAATAAAACCATGAGTCGAACAATCTTAACCGGCGGCACTACATTACTCTCCGTTACCGTGTTACTTATTTTCGGCGGCGAAGTGTTAAGAGCATTTGCTTTTACATTATTCTTCGGTATCATCATCGGTACCTACTCATCAATATTCGTTGCGAGTGCCCTGGTACTGGAATATGCAGAGAAATTCAAGAAGAAAGTTCAATTCTAAATTCCTTTTTTACGGGCCGGTTCTTCAACCGGCCTTTTTTATTGCCCACTATACTTAATACTTTCATAATAGTAGTTTAACATATCCTTAATATTATCCTTATATATTTGTGAAAGAAAATCTTCCGCAAAAAAGAAAGCGAATCTATTTAGGGCTAACCGGATTGGCCTTTTCCCTGAAGAATAAATGAACGGATTAATAGGAAATATTGTTACCGTTATTCAAGCGAGAATGAAGTCTACCAAACTTCCGAATAAAGTTTTTTTATCCCTGGCCGGTAAACCGCTGCTCGTTCGGTTGATTGAAAGAGTAAAACTGTCAAAGCTGACAGGAACTATCGTAGTTGCTACCACAACCGATCCGGAAGACGACCAAATTTATACTTTATGCAAGGATGAAGGTATAAACGTTTTCAGAGGACATCCCACTGACCTGCTGGACAGGCATTATAAAGCCGGATTAAAATACGATGCGGACGCCATAGTAAAAATTCCGTCTGATTGTCCGCTGATCGATCCGTCAGCTATTTCAAAAGTGCTTAAATTTTTTGTAGATAATCAGTATATTTACGATTTCGTCAGCAACCTTCATCCCGCAACATACCCTAACGGCAACGACGTTGAGGTAATGAAAATGAACTCCTTGAAATCGGCGTGGAAAAGTGCTAAACTTCCCTTTGAAAGAGAACATACTACACCATATATTTGGGAAAATCCGGAAAATTTCAGGATTGGAAATGTTGTTTGGGAAACGGGTCAGGATTATTCGATGTCTCACCGTTTTTCAATCGATTATGAAGAGGACTATTTTTTTATAAAGAACATTTACGACGAATTGTATAATACAAACCCTAACTTCGGAGTAAACGACATCCTTTATCTTTTGCAGTTGAAGCCTCATCTTAAAGATATCAACAGCAAATATAACGGAGTGAACCGGTATCGACTACATCGTCAAGAATTGAAATCAATATTCCCGTAACAAACCGGAATAATTTAATGAGGTTTTATATGGAGAAAAGCCATAAGTCGAATGAAGAAATGCAGGAAACCGCGCTCAGAGTAAGAGAGCATATTATCAGAATGGCTACGGAAGGCGGCTGCTTTATAGGCGCTTCCCTGTCATGCACCGATTTGATTGTTTACCTGTACTCGAATTTTTTAAATCTCTCGAAAAACAATTTAACGGATCCTGAACGAGATTATTTGTTTCTTTCAAAAGGACACGATGTCCCGGCTCTTTATGGTACTTTTGCCGAGCTCGGAATTATTTCGAAAGACAGACTTAAAAAACATCTTCAAACTGATGATTTTATTTACTGGCACCCGAACAGAAATGTTGACGGGATCGAATTTCATTCAGGTTCTCTCGGGCACCTTCTTTCGGTTGCAATCGGAGTTGCTTATGACTGCAAGCTTAAGAAATTAAATAATAAGATAACCGTTATTTTAGGAGACGGAGAACTTAACGAAGGTTCTGTATGGGAAGCAGCGCTTACGGCTTCAGCGTATAAACTGGATAATCTGATAGCTGTGGTCGATAGGAATCAATTCCAGGCAAATGTAAAAACCGAAAACCTTATACCTCTCGAACCTCTGGAGAAGAAATTTGAAGCTTTCGGCTGGGGAACTGCTGTCTGCAACGGGCATAGTTTTGAAGATTTGAGTGATACGTTCGGTAAAATACCTTTCGTTAAAAATACACCGTCGCTTGTTATTGCGGATACAATTCGCGGAAAAGGGCTTCCCAGTATTGAAGCTAAAGCCGACAGGTGGTTCTGTAATTTTTCCGCTGAAGAAATTGATATGCTGCTCGGCGAGCTGCATGGCAAAGGAATTACTCAAATTAAATCAGAAACTCTAACGGTGAGGTAAAAATGAATTACGAAAGTTTATTATACGAATTATTGGACACCGACAAAAGATTTATCATTATGACCGCGGAAAACAGGGCGGCATTCAGAAAACTTTCAGGCGAAATTAAGGACCGATTTATAGATGTCGGGATCGCTGAACAGACTATGATCGGAATGGCGGCAGGACTTGCATTGCGCGGCAGAATCCCCATTGTACACGCGTTATCTACATTCCTTACAATGAGGGCTTTTGAATTCATAAGAACAGACGTCGGATTAGGTAATCTTCCCGTTAAGCTTGTTGGCGCTGTTGCGGGCTTCCTGTCCGAAGCAAATGGTCCGACTCATCAATCTATCGAAGATGTGGGCCTAATGAGAGGAATACCGCATGTAAATATTTTCTGTCCATCCGATGAAGAAGATATGCTGATCGGACTTAAAGAAGTTTTTCTTAGTCCGGATCCATTTTATATACGGTACAACAATATGAAAGCTTCGGTAAATCATAACAAAGAATTCAGTATAGGCAAAGCTGAGGTTATATCGCAGGGCGACGATGTTACCATTCTAACATACGGCATACTTCTAAAGCAGTCATTGGAAGCTGCCGAAAAACTGCGCGCACAGGGTCATTCGGTCGGCGTTGTGAACTTAAGAACATTAAAACCGATAGACCGAGATTTAATAATAAGAGTCTGCAATCAATCTTCTATTGTTGTTGCGCTTGAAGATCATTTTAAAACAGGCGGACTCTTTTCAATTATCGGAGAAATTGCTTTGGAAGAAGATATTCGCTGCAAAGTTTATTCGATCTCACTTGATAATAAATGGTTCAAACCCGCTCTTCTCCCGAATGTTTTAGAGTATGAGGGATTCACCGGGGAAGCTATTGCCGCCAAAATATACAGGATTCTCGAAAGTTCGGGTCATCTTAAGAATAGATATTATTATTAAGTCGAAGGGATGTAATCCTGCCGGTTCAAATTAAATTCAACGAAAAATATCCGCCCATTATTAATTCCGAAATATTATATAATAATTAAAACAAACAATTATTACAGTAATATTCTGCATTTCTTAACCTTTTGTTCATATTCTATTCATCATTTGGTAATACAATTGATGTAACTTTGGTAAAATATATTTATTAATATTGGGAAAATTATAATTATGAGAATCGCTCATATTTCGGACCTGCACTTTACATCTTTTTTCAAAGAAAATAATCTTCAAAAGATTCGGTATTTACTTAAACAAACAATAAAATCGGGAATCGACCACATTGTTATCAGCGGTGATCTTACAGATAACGCCAGCAGAGAAGATTTTTTAATTTTAAGAAAACTTTTCGACGAGTTCGATCTTCTTCATCACGATAAACTTTCTTTGGTAATCGGCAATCACGATATTTTCGGAGGAGTACAAACCGCCGAAGATATTTTTTCTTTTCCGGAAAGATGTAAGAACGTTGACTACATGCAGAAAGTAAAAGAATTCTATATTTATTTTAAGGAAACATTCGACGGCGCAGAGATATTTGATCAAGACAGCATTTTCCCTTATGCCAAAGTTATCAATGAAATACTGCTGGTAGGTTTAAATTCAAACGACGAATATTCGGCTGCAAAAAATACTTTTGCGTCCAACGGAATGGTTAATCTGGATCAATTCAACAAAACGGTTAAAATACTGAACACAATTTCCGGTGATGTCCAAAATAAAATCGTCATAATTCATCATCATTTTAATAAAATGGAAGTAACATCAAACGGTACATTCGGAAGTTTCTGGCAGAATATAGAGAAACAAACAATGAAACTCAGGAAGAAAAAAAGACTGTTTAATGTATTTAAAGAATACGATATTGATCTGGTATTGCACGGACACTATCATATTACGGAAGAGTATA
This sequence comes from uncultured Bacteroidota bacterium, assembly GCA_963739955.1. Lineage (GTDB taxonomy): Bacteria > Bacteroidota > Ignavibacteria > Ignavibacteriales > Ignavibacteriaceae > FEN-1297. Next base: position 14,711 of record CAVUCX010000086.1, read on the forward strand.
AAAGAAAAGGTATCCATTTTTCCAATGCCGGTGGCAGTGTAAAGAATGATAATGAAAGTCAGATTAGTTTTAATATAATTGATGTTAAAAAGAATTCAATAAAAATAAAAACCGAAACTCTTTATCCGACTCGCGCCGATCTAACATTTGATTTCGGCGAAAGACAGGAACAATTGCGGAAAGATGAAGAATTATTTATTTCGGAATTAGCAAATAATTGAACTTCGAAAGCTATTATTCATCTAAAAATCAAAACCAGACAGATTTGAATTCAAACACGGAGAAAATATGAAAACAAGAGTTTTCCTTAATCATCATAATTCTGTATCGGATATGAAGGTCGCATATTTCGCGGGATCGATGAAACCCGGACATGACGGTGTCACGCGTGTTTTATACAAAATGATTGAAGAGTTAAATAAAAGGAATATCCGGAATATTTTCTTTTCACCTATAATTCCGTTAGAAAACGACCGCACTACTTCCATGATCGAGGTACCGTCGGTTACCTTCCCTCTATACAAAGATTATAAACTTCCTCTACCTCTTCAGAGTCATATTGAAAAAAGTCTGAATCTTTTTAAACCGGATATTATACACATTAACAGCCCCTGCCCGTTAGGTTACGCTGGTGTTAAATACGGCCAAAAACACGGCATTCCTGTAGTCGCAACATATCATACTCATTTTGCCAGTTACGCAAAATATTACAACATAAAAGCATTAGAATATTTCGGCTGGAGCTACCTGAAAAATTTGTACAACAAATGCGCGAAAGTGTACGTTCCTTCAAAACCAATAATGGAGGAATTATCCAAACACGGGTTTAAGACAATTGATTATTTACCACACGGCGTAGATACCAAAATATTTAATCCGGCATTTAAAGATCCTATGTGGAAAGAAAACTTAGGCATTGGCGGAAAAACAGTTTTATTATTCACGGGAAGATTAGTCTGGGAAAAAGATCTTGCGACACTGGCTAAGACATATAAAATTTTAACTAGCAAACGTGATGATCTTGTATTTGCGTTAGCCGGTAACGGACCGGTAAAAGATGAATTGAAAAGACTAATGCCCAAAGCTGTATTCCTCGGACAATTATCCGGTAAAAAATTATCTACTGCTTATGCATCAAGCGATATTTTTGTTTTCCCGTCAACTACCGAAACCTTCGGCAACGTAACAGTTGAGGCTATGGCTTCAGGCATTACGGCCGTCTGCGCCAGAGAAGGCGGTGCATATGGCGTAATCAACGAAGGAGTCAACGGTCTGATAGCCGAACCCAGAGATGCCGCCGATTTGGCCGGTAATATTGAACTGCTTGCAGATAATTCCGAACTTAGAAAGAAACTTTCGAAGAATGCTTTAAGCTTTGCCCGGGTTCAATCATGGAGCAGCATTTTTGACAGATTATTCGCAAGCTATCTTGAAATAATAAATAATAATGTCAGAATATCTCGTGCCCGGAATATAAAGAAAGCAGATCACTATATTTATTCTTAATATTTCCACTGAATAATATGTTCAAATTGCACTATGTTTAATATTTTTTGAATCCCGGCTTAAGATTTAGATTAAAACAGGCAGACAACTATCGCCATTACTAATCTCATTTTTTCCGTTAGCGGAAGCTCTGAAGAAAACCAATGAGATTTATTTTTTAATTGTTTGCAAATTCAACCCTTCTGTTAATTGAAATGATAGGCGAAAGCGATGAGGCACGTAATAAAAAGTTAAAATATTTTTATCAGAGTCTGCAAAGTTTTTGTAAAACTGAATTGACACCGGCGCCCTATCACCAACAACCAACCGCCAATACGACAAACGACACCACCACAAACGACAAACGACACCACAAACAACAAACGACACACAGATTGCTATTTCAGAAGCAGCATCTTCTTTGAAGAAGTATAATTTCCGGCTGTTAATTTATAAATGTAAATACCGCTTGCTAAATTTAACCGCATATCCGGAGACGGAAAATCTATTTCATAATTTCCGGCGGATTGTTTTTCATCTACCAGTGTGGCGACCTTTCTTCCGATAATATCATAAACTTCCAATTTAACCGGAATATATCCGCTCGTTTGAACCGGAATTGAATAGTCTATTTTAGTAGAAGGATTAAAAGGATTTGGGAAATTCTGCTCCAATGAAAAATTTTCCGGTTTTGTAAGATCAATTGAATCTATAATTGATGTTTCCTTCAGAATTTGATTGTCGGGATCGAATAAAATGTATCTAGGGGTTCCGTTAATTTTAATTTGAAAATCCTGATATTGAGAATTATTAAAAACAGTAATACTAGTATCACGCCCTGAAGTAATAATCTTTAATTTAACCGGCATTGTAAAAAAGACCGGATCGAAATTTGTTTGCTGCGAAAGATGCGCAAAAATTGTTGAAACATTTCCGGAATTTTTTTTGAAAGACCATTTAAAATTATAATGAGGGAAATTTTCTCCGTATATCCATTCGTCGAAAAAATATTTTAATGAACTGCCGTAAACTTTTTCCGCATCGGCCTCGAAATCTGCAGTGGTTGCGACGTTATAAGCAAGCTTTGGATCGCTAAGATAAGTTCTTAGTATTCTAAAGAAAGTTGAATCGCCTACAATTCCTCTGAGCATGTAAAGAACAATTGCGCCTTTGGCGTAAGTTCTGTCATAATCAAATATATTGTTGACAGATGAGATATCGTTCACATATACGGAGCCTTTAGCCGATTTGGCATCGCTCATTGTAGTGGAAATATAATTTTTGTAACTGGATTCACCGTACATAGCTTCAAAATAAACTGCCTCGGAATACTTGGCAAAGCCCTCATTTAACCAAATGTCGTTCCAGTCCGCGCATGTTATTTTATCACCGAACCATTGGTGGGCAAGTTCGTGTGACTGTATGCTTTCACCGAATGATCCCAGTGATGTAATTGTCTGATGCTCCATACCACCGCTCCAACCGAATTCGGCCTGACCGTATTTCTCTTTGATAAACGGATAAGTTCCGTATTTTCCGGAAAATATTTTAATCATCTCGGGAGTTTTATCCAGATTAAATTTGTTTTTTTCGAAATCCTCGGGATATATATAATTGGGAATCGGTAAAGAATCATTTGCCGAATATTTGTAATAAAGCGTGTACTCGGTATAATTTGAAACCGCAATAGATATTAAATATTGGGCAATCGGATAACTGTTTTTCCATTTAAATGTACGAGTTCCGTTGCCGTTGTTTGTTTCGGAAATTAAGATACCGTTTGATACGGCGGTTAATGAAGTATCGCATGTAACCCAGACATCAGAAGAATCGGCTTTGTCGGCAGGAGTATCTTTGCAGGGCCACCAATCGCTCGCACCGTACGGCTCGCTTAACGACCATATAGCAGGCTTTTTCGCATGACTTCCGAATACAAAACTTCCGAAGCCGTTGGCCTCAGGTACACCGCGGTAATATACCGTAACCGAAATAAGCTGACCTGAGTTTACCGCTTTACTTAATGTAATAAATAATTTTGAAGCAGTATGATTGAAGATGAGTTTTTGGTTTTCAGATAATACCGAATCCACCGTTAAATTATTACTGAGATCCAGGAAAAATGTTGAGAGATTTTCTTTAAGGCTTTTCGCTTTTACAGTAACAATGCCGGACAGATAATTGGGGGAATATGTTATTCTCAAATCCAGTTTATAATAAGTAACGTTAATACTCTGATCACCCGGATAATTGATCTTATTTATTCCATCATTGCTTATAAATCTTTGTTTTTCTTTTTTTAACAATTGGGAATAATTATTTTGAGCGGAAACAGCACCGGAAAAATAAAGAATACATACCGATATTGAGATAATATTTTTTATCAAGGATCTCAATAAGACTTTGCTTTCATTATACTTTTTTACTTTTTAACAATAACATATTTCATCCCGCAATATCATTGCGAATTCAATTGATGATATTTTCTCTATAATAATACAATTAAAGATATATCTATAATGTGATTGCGTCGTTGGAGTTTGTCTGTCATCTCATCGAATATCTATTATTCTACTTCCTGAATTCTGCAAACCGGTTTGAAATCGCAATATCCGCAAATAACCTTTTCGCGATTAGGTAATAAAGTTAAATTAAATTTTCCGCCGGCGATATCCTTTACATATTTTTCTATTTTTTCAAGACATAAGTCTATAAGTTCAAGATTATCCTTTATTGCTTCATCCTCCTTTTCTTTATTGCTTATTTTCTTTCTGCTCCAGTTTGTAGCGATTTTTTTTCCGAAATTATCCTTATCATATTTTAAAGAATAAATTTCAGCACCGGCCGGAAGATGTTTACGTTCCAGATTTTTCTTTAATATTTCACCGGCAGCGTATAAGTACAAGGGCAATTGCAGTGACAATCCTTCGCCCATATCCTTTAGAGAAGGCTTTTTCCCGCTTAATTTATAATCAATTACTTTATACTTGTTTTCATCTTCTTTTACATCTATTCTGTCAATCTTCCCCGTAAGTTCAGCGCTTCCGGCTTTTATAACCGTAGTTTCGTTATCCTTTACCGAAGGATTTCCGAAACTTTTTTCGAAATATTCCGGGATAAAACCGTCCTTATTTTCTTTTTCGGAATCCAGAAATTTATAAAGTATGGAATTTGTTCGTTGTCCGTTAATGCCCAATATTTTTTCTTTTTCAAAAAAATTAAGAGGGGAACTAAATCCGGCACTTTCAATACTTTCTTCCGCAATCTTAAATAATAATTCTTCCGATTCCTTTAATTCGTCGAATGAAGCTTGCGGAAGTACTATATTCCTTGCTTTAACTTCCGAATAAAATTTGTATAATATCAGATGCAAAAGGCTGCCCATTTCAAGTGCTTCTATATCTTCAGAAGGCTCGGACAAAGGTTTTAGTCTTAATACCCTCTCACCGAAATATTTAAACGGGCACTTGGCATATGTTTCAAGCTGCGTAACCGAATAAACTTTTTCGGCATATTCCAACAGACTATCATTAGCTTTATCGGAAAGATTATTCTTAATAAATCCGGTAAATTCAGATTCGCCGAACGGGTCATTAATACGGATATCATTAATTTTTAAAGTTCCGGCAATTTGATCTAGTTCATTATTTTTGAAATAATCCGAGTAATGTTTAAATGCTTTATCTATTCCTATACGTCCGATATGAATGTAAAAATCCTCCCGCGAATAAATAGTATCAGGATAAAGGTCGCCGTTTTTCAAGGTTACCTCAAACAGCGATTGCAAGTCGTTTAAAAAACTTGATTTAACGAGCTCTTTTCTTTCTTCCTGAACCGGGTAAGTCAGATACAAATGTTTATTCCATGAGCTTAACGACTGATAGAACAAATGCCGTTCTTCCGTTTGATGGACCCTTTCATTTCTCGCATACGAACCGCTGAAAAATATTTCCGGAGTATACCTGGTGGGAAGATCTCCGTCACTCAATCCTGATATAAACAAATAATCGAATTTCAAACCTCTGATTTCGTTTAAATTTGTAACCTGAATTCCGAATCCGGGGCGTTCTTTTATATTATACCTTGAAGAAGAAATTATTGTCCTTAAGCTGTTCATAAAAAATGTCAGCGGGAATTTTTGCTCTTTATCGAATTCCATTTCCAGAAGTTCGAAAACCTCGTTCACCTCTTCAAGAAAAGTATTTACTGCTTTTATATTTTCTTCAACGGCAGTGCTTTTATTATTTATCAGAATTCCGGGGAGATTAATAGTAAATATTAGATCGATTAAATTAGTTCGGAACTGTGCCAAAGTATACTGCCCGCGAAAGGGCTTCAGATGTTCGGCTAACGTTTCAATATCATTTAAAGCCTTTTTGTAGATTTCTTTATCAAGAATAACCGATGAAGATTCTTCGTCGGTACTTTCACTCCTTTTTATAGCGTCTCTTAATGAACCGCGCCAATTTTCATATCCGGATATCAATTTCAGGTTAATGGAAGCTTTAAGAAGAGTCGATTGTTCAATTCCGCCGAAATTCAAATAACCACTGCTTAACGCACGGAAAATGTTCTTGTAGTAAAAATCATTTTCCAGTATCTCAAGGAAATTAATTACTGCTATTACCGGCGCGGAAGTTTTTAAAGAGTACCTGTCGGTTAAGTTAAACGGCAGACCGTAAAGAGTAAAAATATCGCGGATCAATGCGGAGTAATTTTGGATCAAATTAAATACTACGCAAATATTATTTGGTTTAATATTTTTATCCGTAAGCAGATACTTAATTTCCTTGGCGATATTTTCTACCTCCCTCTCACGATTCAAAGCAGAAATTACCGTTAATTGCCCTTCATACCCCGGCGTTTTCTTTTTATTTCCTTTAAAAGATTCTCTCTTATTAATGCTGAAAATTTTTCGGAATTAGAAACGGATTTTTCCTTTATTTCACGAAAGCCTTTTTCGCTTAATCTTGCGTAACATTTATCAAGATGTGAAAATAAAAGAGGATTATAGGCATAATAGTCGAACGATACGAACAGATCGGCATTACTAATATTTGAAAGCCTCTCTATAATTTCAATCTCCGGTTCGGTGAATTCGTCGAAACCGCTGATTACAATCAGATTGACCTCAGGAAATAGGCTCCTGAATTTCGATTCAAATTCATTTTGCGACTGTTGATTTACCGAAAAATAAATATCGCCTATTTCTTTAACATTTAATGAATTGCATTTTTTTAAATATACCTCGAATATTCCGGCTATGTCCAGTGCTTTTATTTTTTCGGACGAGGTTAAATTTTCGGCTTCTTTTCTTAACAACTCAGGAGTAATGCCGTGTTTCTTATATTCCGATATAACATTTTTTATTCTCTCCAGGGTTCCTAACGGAATATCTTCACCGTAGTCTGAAAAATATTTTAATTCGGTTTCCTGAAAACTTTGCTTCATCAGTGTTGCTGATGCGGCTTCGCTCAGAACCCTGACTCTGGTTTGATAATTAGTAAGCAGTATGCGCGTAGAGAACGTGCCTATTGTTTCAAGGTTCAGCTTGTCTATTGCGCGGCCGGGCGTTTCAGAAATTATCTCCCTTTTAAGAGATCTAATCTTCCTGTTAGTCGGTACAATCCTGAGTAGTTCATTAAGTTTTTTCTCTCTGGTTTTTTTGTTTATTAAATCATCAAGATCAACCGATAAAATGTTTTTTTTTGTTAATATCATCAGGATTTCTTTGAACCAATGATTAAATCGCGGTAAGATTTTTTCAATTCCGGCAGTTCTTCCAGCTCCAAAACATTTTTAATGTATGCAAATCTTTTTTTTGCGTCATTCTTTCCTCTTAAAACCAATGTTTCCAGTTCAAGGAAGTTACCCAAACCTTTTACGGTATCAATATGAATTCTTGTATTATCAAACATGTAAAGTAGTCTTTTCTTTTGGACAACTGCTTCAATATTAAAAACACTTTTGAAAAACTTTTCCGCGTCCCCGGAATCGAAATTCAGGAATTCATAATTTGAAAATCTATCTTTCCCCTTTTCATCACGCAAATATTTTATAATGCTTTGGCGGCCGTTCTCGATTCTTAATTTTAATAGTCCGCCTTTTATTTTATAATAAATGTCTTTCTGATTTAATTTTTTAACAAAGTCCGCATTAATATTATTAAGTAATTTTTTAGTTTTTTCAAAAGATTTTATTTTTACTTTTAATTCAAGATTAAGGGGCATGTTTTATTCCGTATTTTTTAAAAAATTAAATTGAATTAAATATGACCGGCCGTTTTCAAATAAATCTGTAATGCTTCCCTTCCGGCTCGCGGTTTTATGGAATTAATTTTTTTTGTCGAAAGCGCAAGACTAAAGAATTCCGACGCTGCTTTATAAAAATCAACTATATTTATACTGAAAGGAGGACCGCCTTCTCTATTGTCTGTTGGAAACAAATGAGCTATTAATTTTCCCGACGGCTTAATTAGTTTGCTGAGTTTCTGCAAATATTCTTTTCTTCTTTCAGGATTTATTGCGCAATAAGTTACATACTCGTATATATAATCAAATTGCTCATAGTATTCTTCTTGAAGAAGAAAGATGTCCTTCGCAACAAATTTTACCTCGACTCCTTCCTTTTTCGCCAATTCACCTGCGAATTCGATTGCATGAACCGAAAAATCGACAGCCGTTACATCAAAGCCGTACTTTGCTGCCAAAACAGCATCATAGCCTTTCCCGCATCCGGTAATTAAGATTTTACCGGGAAAAATAAACTCCGTTTTTTTAATTATATCCTCAAAAACAGGATTGCATCCTTTGAGATCCCACGTTATTTTATTATTTATGTATTTGTCATCCCAATATGAAGCTTTGTCAAGAATTGTGAACATAATTCCCTTGCTAAATTACAATGTTGGTTTTATCTTAAGCTAGAAAAAATTTAAATCTAATAAACCTAACCATGATTAAGTTTCTTTTAACGGCAATATTACTAATTCCTTTCCTAAATGTAAATGGACAAGGGATCGGAGAACTTGTCCCTCCTAAACCGCCGGAAACATTTCCTAGCCATGCTTTAGGGATAGACGTTATTTTTAACGATAGCGGTTTCGGTTTGGGTGGTTTTTACAGGGCAAGGTTCAATGATGTTTTAACCGGAACCTTGGATCTATCAATTTCCGAAGCAAAGGATCCGAGAGAGGTAACTTATATTGATTACTGGGGAAACACATATACTTACGGCAAAGTTAACAGAGCTTTCATACTGCCCTTATTTGTAGGCATGCAATACAGATTATTTGAAAATATTATATACGACAACCTTCGTCCGTACCTAAATTTTGCGTTCGGCCCGGCCATGATTGCATCTGATCCGTATAAGAAAGAATTTTTTAAGGCGCTAGGTTATGCTCATGCGTCCTATACAATAGGAGGATATATAGGTCTAGGCGCGAATTTCGGTTTAAACAGAAACAATTTAATCGGAATTAATTTAAGATATTACGTCATTCACTTATACGGCAGGGGTGTTGAATTGCTGGCAGGCAGATACGAAAAGGATCTCGGCGGTTTTTATTTAACTCTAAATCTGGGTACTATGTTTTGAAAGAGTCAATTCCCAAATTTAACGGTTTTACCAGACAAACCTTTGACTTTCTTAAAAAGCTTGAAAAGGAAAAGTATAATAATCTGGAATGGTTTTCAAAAAACCGGGATATTTACCAAGACCATATTGTAATCCCTTCAAAAGCATTTGTGCAATCTATCGGACAGTTTTTTAATCACCTTAATCCTTCCATCAGAACCGAACCTAAATTTAATAAAACTCTCATGCGCATAAATAATGATATGCGCTTTTCAAAAGGAGTACCGTACAAAACGTATTTTTTAATACATTTTGGCCGTTTTAAAATGGATAGTGAATTCTACGTTTATCTTGATAAATCAGGGATTTCTTACGGAATATTTATAAATAATTCTTCCGGCGATGAATTATTTTTTAACAGGAATTACGAACGGTTTAAAAAAGAAATTGTTACCACTTGTAAAAAATTCGGAATAAACGGTAAATACCGTTTAAGCGAATTAAATAAAGGACAGGAATTAAAAATTCTAAATTTTAATGCTGCGAAAAATATCGATGAGTTGGACAATTTGAAATATTTTCTTCTTGAGAAACAAATATCTTTAACCGATAAGTTAGCTGTATCCCCAGATTTGATTACCGAATCCATAAAAAGTTTTTCAAGGCTCTATCCGTTATACAGCTTTGCCATTTCGCTTAATCCGCTTAGACTTATCGAAGAATTTGAAGAGCGGATGGGCATAGCTGTCTAGTCCGAATATTTCGCAGGTTTCCATTTAATTGTACAACCAATCGAAAATGTTTCCGGTACTGATACTTCTTTCCCTTCTAATATCTCATCGAGAGCTTCCCTCAAATAACGGTTTTTCACCTTTTCAGGCTCCTTCCAGTTATCGTCAATTTTACCGTGGTATGCTAACTTTCTTTTTCCATCAAAGACAAAAATCTCGGGAGTATGCGAGGCCCCGAAACTTTCCGCAACAGTTTGCTCATCATCCCGTAAATAAGGGAAATTGAAATTTTTAAATGCCGATCTTTTTATCATGCCTTCGAACGAATCGTCCTCATATTGTGAGTCATCGTTTGAATTTACCGCGGCAATCCGAATACCTTTTGAGCTGTAATCATTTTGTATAGCAATGATTCTTTCTTCATACGCCTGAACATAAGGACAGTGATTACAACTGAAAATAATAATCAGGATCTTATTAGGGGCGAAAGAATTAAGCGAATATCTTTTACTATCTGCTGCTTTTAGATTAAAACCGGGACAGGCGTCGCCGATTTTTAATTTATTTGTTGCCATAAAAAACCTCTTTAAATATGAATGCTGTATCCATGAATGATAAATATCTTAGCAAATGAAAATCTTATTATTTAAATTTGATTTGCAATGTTTTTTTGATAATAGATATTAATCTAACCGTGTTCCGGCAAAATTATTATCTTAAAATTACGGATATGAAATATGGTTTTAGACACCGAGTTCTCACAAAAGCTTAATTATGACTACGTGAGATATCGTGAAACTTCTTTTAATTTAAAAAATGTGAAACATTCCGAAATTTTATCTTTTATTGAGCGTTTACAAGATAAAAATATTTTTTCAGTTAATAAAGCCGGCGAGTCGGAAGAAGGACGTTCCATAAACATTATTTCCTGCGGCGAAGGCCCGACAAAGATTTTTCTCTGGTCCCAAATGCACGGAGATGAATCTACTGCGACCAAGGCGATATTTGATGTATTAAATTTTTTGGGAGCAAATGACGACTTTAATCCCTGTCGAAAAAAATTCTTCAAAAAACTAACTATTTATTTTATGCCGATGGTAAATCCCGACGGTGCTGAACGAATACAAAGGGAAAATGCTTTCAACATAGATATAAACAGGGACTTGCTTAGAAAACAGTCTGTTGAAAGCAGAATATTATATGATGCTTTCAAGGAAATAAACCCGGACTTTGCATTTAATTTGCATGACCAGGAACGGATATATACAGCCGGATTATCAAATAAATCCGCCGCTATATCCTTTCTGGCGCCGGCATACAATTACAGAAAAGATATAAACAGAGTGCGTACAAGAGCAATGAAATTGATCTCAATGATCAACGAAATATTATCGCAATTTGTTCCGGGACATACCGCGAAATATTCAGACGAGTTTGAACCGAGAGCTTTCGGCGATAATTTCCAAAAACTCGGTGCAAGTACAATACTGATCGAATCTGGGAACTGGATAAATGATAATAATAAGCAGTATATAAGGAAACTAAATTTTATCGCGCTTTTATATGCTTTTAAAAACATATCTGAAAGAAGCTATCGAAAAGCGGAGTTAAATTCCTATTTTGATATACCCAATAACGAAAAATATATGCTGGATCTGGTAATAAGAAACATTAAATATAAGAGTCAGAATAAAGAATATAAACTCGATATTGGAATAACACGAAAAGAAATTTTTATAAAAGGTGCAGAGGAATCATATTACGAATCGAATATCGAAGAATTAGGTGATCTCTCTGTGTTTCATGGTTATGAGGATTACGATTTCGAAGGTTATACCGTTTGGCCTGGCAAAATTTACCCGGATGAATTTGTTTCGGTTGGAGAGATCAAAAATCTTGATTATACGGATCTTTACAAACATGGGTATTTATTTGTAAAATTAAATCGGTTGGATATATCAAGTGAAAACTATAATATTCCCATTAATATTTTGCTGAATAAGAAAATACCGCATGCCGAATTCCTAAAGACAGGAATGCCTTCAAACTTTTATTTAGTTAGAAACAGTAAAATTAGATACGTTGTTATAAACGGTTTTTTATTTAATCTATTCTCAAATACCGGTGAAATGAAAAACGGAACTACATTCTAAAATATTTCAAAAGCGACAATCATTTTAATATTATAAAATTTCGGCTTATTTAAATAATTACAGAAAATAGAAATGCGAACCGGATTCAAATTAATATATGTTCCGGAAAATGTTAAGACCCGAATAATTTCAAATTTAAAAGAGAAATACCATGTTTAGTATAAAAAATATCCTTTTGCCGACCGATTTCAGCAAACTTTCCATGAGTGCCTCTCAATATGCCGTCGATTTAGCTAAACAATACGGTGCAAAAATTCATTTACTTAATGTAATTGAAAAAACACCTCCAATATTAACAATCCATTCACTGGATTTATCAGAGGAAAAAATAATTAAATCCATAGAAGAAGATGCAAATAATTCTCTTGAAAAATCAGCTTCTAAAATAAAAAGCGGTGAAATTGAGGTGCTAACTGTTTTAAAGAAAGGACTGGATTATCAGGAAATTGTGAATTATTCCCAAAAGAACAAGATTGATGTAATTGTGATTGCTACTCACGGAAGAACAGGATTGCTGCATACATTATTGGGAAGTGTGGCAGAAAAAGTAATAAGATACGCAAAATGCCCGGTTTTAGTCATTACACCGCAAGAAATTCCTAAATGAGGTTTATTATTTATCTTGATTATGCGTGTTGGTTTTATTAATTTTGTTATTCGAGTATTTGTAAAGGAAGGTTTGTCATGGCTAGAGTAAAAAATGTAGAAGTTTTTTGTCCGAATTGTAATACCATTAGAAAAATGGAACTAACAGGTGATGTTAGCGGTGCGGATCAAGAGACAAAAAAATGGGCAAAATGCAAAAAGTGTAAACAGACGATGTTAATTGATATCTCGGAAGACGTAAAAGAGTCGAAACCGTCGTTAGAAGGAATTGAGAACGAAGAATGTACGGTTTATGCGCCTACGAAATCATTTACAGTCGGGGAATCTATTTACCATAAAAACTGGGATGATTTCGGTAAAGTTGTTTCAAAGGAAGTAATGTCCAGCGGACAAAGCGCTATTTCGGTAGAGTTTCAAAAATCAGGTTTAAAAAAATTAATAGAATCATTAACCATTTAAAGCCAATAAAGCGAGGTGAAATAATTTGGTAGGAATTACAGTCGGAGAAAACGAATCAATCGACAAGGCTCTGAGAAGATTTAAGAAGAAATACGAAAGATCCGGAATTCTTAAAGAATTTAAGAAAAGAACATTTTTCGTTAAACCTTCCATAAAGAAAAGAATGGAAAAGATGAAAGCGGCCAGACGCGCTCACCGAGTTGATAGTAATGAGTAATTAAAAGCCCCTTGTAACGGGGCTTTTTTTTATTTCAGTTCCAATTTAGGTTCAAAAAGTTCAAGACCATTTTTGGAAGGATAATGCTTATCAAAATGCTGAATAATGCTCTCATAAGCTTCGTCAACGGAATTACAAAAATTAAGGAAGTTCATATCGCTTTTATTAATGACGCCGTTTTCAATTAATCCGTCGAAGTTTACCAGGTTTTTCCAGTACTTTTCATCATATACCATAAGAAGCATTTTCTTTTTAATTTTTCCTGTTTGTATTAAGGTTAATATTTCGAAGAACTCATCCATCGTGCCGAAGCCGCCGGGAAAAACTATAAGACATTTTGCCAGATAAGCAAACCAGAATTTACGCATGAAAAAATAATGGAACTCAAATGCAAGTTCTTTCGGCACATATTTATTAACAAATTGCTCGTAAGGCAGACTTATATTTAATCCTATTGATAATCCTCCAGCTAGTTTTGCGCCCTTATTTGCGGCTTCCATAATACCGGGCCCTCCGCCTGTACAAATAATAAATCTGTTGGCTGAAGATTCTCTTTTCATCGACCACTCAGTTAGTCTCCTGGATAACTCAACGGCATCTTCATAATATTTTGACATATGAACCATGTGCTGAGCCTTTCTCAGCTCTTCGGCCAGTTTCGGAGTTGTCTGAGGGTTTATCGTCTTAAACTTATTTAATTCGGCCTGCGTATCCTTTCTGGATCTAAGGCGAGCCGATCCGAAAAAAACTATTGTGTCGATAATTTTATGTTTCCTAAATTCTTTTTGCGGTTCCAGAAATTCGGAAAGCATTCTAATTATTCTTGCATCCGATGAATTAAGGAAATCTATATTTTCATAGGCCTTTTGGAGAATTTTTTTCTTTGCCATACTGTTCCTATTTGAGTTTGTGGTTATTTGAAATTTTATTTTCCCCGAGTTTTATTTCAGTGCTTTTATTTAAAACCTAAAATTTTATATTTGCTCAATATTTTTTTACAAATATATGGCATTGAGGCTTATCTACAAAAGTATTGCAGTGATTTTTATTTGCGTTATATTTGCCTCACTAAAATCATAAATTCGTTTTCTACAACTAAATAAATTATTTTTCCGGAAACACTAAGATACGAAAATACTAAAAGGAGCGCTTAATCCAGTATGTTGAAAAAACTTTTCCTATTTGTTCTGTTAATATCGATTCAAACCTTCGCTACCTCAAAAGATGAAATAAAAAACAGAATCGCCGATGCATTGGAGAGACTTCCAGGAAGTACGATAACCGCAATACTTGTTTATAACCCATTAACAAGAGATACAATTTATTCTTTAAATTCCAAACTGCCCGTAATACCTGCCTCAAATACAAAGTTATTTACTACTTCCGTTGCTCTTTCTGTAATGGGGAGCGATTACCATCTTTCCACAAAAATTCTAACGACGGATAAAAAATATAAAGGCGGAATAATTAACGGTAACCTTTATATAAAAGGATACGGAAATTCCTTGTTTACTTCAGAAGATTTGACTGACATGGTAAAAAAGCTCAAAAGAATGGGAATAAAAGAAATAAAGGGTGATGTAATAGGAGACGATAGTTTTTTCGATGAGTTGTATACAAGATCGGATTGGATAAATGACGAGCATGCCAACCTTCATCTTCCGGCAATCTCCGCTTTGGTTATTGACAGGAACAGGAAACTTGTAAGGAGAAAAATAAGAATAAGGCGGGGTAAAAAACGATATTATAGAACAGTTTATTATTCCCGCAATATTGATAATCCGCCTCTTTATGCGGCCAAACTGCTGACCGAGAAATTACGCGGCGACGGAATAAGGGTCTCCGGCAAATATAAAAAAGGAACAACTCCCGATAGCGCGATTACTCTGGAAGATTCATTTGTTCAATTGAAGGATTTGATACAGGTAATAAATAAACACAGCGATAATTTTCTAGCCGAATGTCTCTTTAAAACTCTGGGCGCCGTTGCAACCGGTGAACAGGGAAATTCATTTTATTCGACTCAAACCATCATCAAATTTTTAAAGGATAACGGTATATATTCAGAAGGAACATCTCTTGTGGACGGTTCAGGAATTTCAAGGTTCGATCATGTTACCGTGAGCGCTATAGTCGGGCTGCTCGAAAAAGTTTATTTTGATCTTTCTCATTTCCAGGATTTTGATAATTCTTTAAGCGTCGCTGGTATCGACGGTACACTAAGGCACAGAATGATGGGGAGCGCGGCCGAGAATAACTTCCACGGAAAGACCGGCACCCTTAACGGAGTTTCTTCCTTATCCGGTTACTTAACAACCAAAAACGGAGTGGAACTGATTGTTAGTATGATTTTCCAGTTTAAATCCGGAGGTACCAGACTCCATAGAGAAGTTGAGAATAAGATAGTCGAAATCTTATCAAATTGGCAATAAAAAACCTCCGGTACTTTTAATACCGGAGGCTTCTTCTAATAAAATCTGTTTATATTACTTTTTGGGTTGAGACTGCTGTTGTTGAGCAGGAACCTGCTGCTGAGGAAGAGTAGGAGTCTGCGGAATTTGCTGATTTGACGACTGCTGAATTATACTTTCCTTCTGACTAGCGTTATTAACACCTGGAAGAAAGAATAAATTCATTAAAATTGCTAAAATAGCCAATCCGCCGCCTAACCACCAAGTAGCTTTACTGAGAAAATCAGCAGTTCTTCTGGTTCCGAACATAGCACCCATATTTGCTCCGGCACCGCCGCCGAATGTTCCTGATAAACCGTCGCCTTTACTGGCCTGCATTAAAACAATGGCCATTAAAAGTACTGATATAATTGCTGAAATAGTTAATAATAGAGTAAACATAATTTTCTCCTTAAATTCGTAGCGGGGGAGGGATTCGAACCCCCGACACGTGGATTATGATTCCACTGCTCTAACCTACTGAGCTACCCCGCCAATTATTTTTAGCTTGTAAATATAGGAACAATTTCATAAAATTTCAAAAAAATAAGACACTCTACTCAATTTATTTAGTTAAAATCTCATATTTAGAAGCAAATCGAATCATACGGGGTAATTAAAAATTGTTAAATATATACATATAAATTTAGACATTATCTTTTTTAATTTCAGTCCATAAAAAATCCAATAATTCAGGAATACCCATACCTGCCACCGCGGAAAATAATAAAACCTTTGAATCAGAGTTCCTTAATTTCTTACCTTCGAGCTTCTTAACTTCGGTTTTTTCTATCAGGTCAATTTTGGATAATGCCACTATTTTTTTCTTTTCCGCCAGTTTCTTACTATAGCTTTTTAATTCATTAAGAAGAACATTATAATCTTTTTGATAATTTTCCGAAGTTACGTCAATAAGAAAAAGCAGAATTTTCGTTCGTTCAATATGTCTTAAGAATTTATGCCCTAATCCCTTGCCTTCGTGCGCTCCCTCAATAATACCGGGTATATCTGCTACCGTAAAACTTTGATAATCTTTATATTTTACAATTCCGAGATTCGGTTCTAGCGTGGTAAAGGGATAATCGGCAATTTTTGGTTTTGCAGATGAAATGGACGATATCAAAGTTGACTTTCCGGCATTAGGAAAGCCCACTAACCCGACATCCGCAATTAATTTTAATTCGAGAGATATCTTTTTTTCTTCACCGGGTCTTCCCGGTTCGGCATATCTTGGAGTTTGCTTTGTAGGTGTTGCAAAATTGCTGTTCCCTTTGCCTCCCTTTCCCCCTTTAGCAATAATTATACTTTGATTATCTTTCTTTAAATCGGCAATGATATCACCGCTTTCTTGATCTTTAATTACGGTTCCCACGGGTACCTTAATTAAGATATCATCGCCGCTTTTACCGTCCTTTAAGGAACTGCCTCCGGCTTGACCGTTATCCGCGGTGTAATGCCTTTTATACTTAAAATCCAGCAGAGTATTAAGATTATGATGGGCTTCAATAATAATGTTTCCTCCCTTACCTCCGTTGCCTCCCGCAGGACCGCCTTTAGGGACATATTTTTCCCTTCTGAAACTTACGGCGCCGTCTCCCCCGCTGCCTGCTTTTACTTCTACTTCAACATAATCAATAAACATTTTTATCCTTTTTCAAAATAATTGGAAACAGAATTAGTCAGGATAACGGCTTCTTTGGAATAAGGATTAACACGATAGGTTAAAAAAACACTTTTTAAAATTTCCGTTGCTTCCCCATAAGTGCTGCATTCGGCCAGTTTCTCCATAGTATTTGCAAAATCTTCTCTGTCGTCATTGAATACGTTTGCAACAATTTTTTCAATATCTTTATTACTCAGATAATCGAAAATATCTTCATCTTTCTTTTTTCTTACGTTTTTATTTCCGCCCGTTTTATCTTTTATAATTTCTTTGCTTTCTATTTCGGATTTTCCGTCTTCTACGTCAAGGTCTTCTTCTTTTAAAAATTCCCGCGTTAATTCCTCGGATTCCTCTATATTTAATTCATCGTCTTCCGGAATTTCTTTCTGCACCTGAGAAGTCTCGGATTCCGTCGCATCAGGAGTTTTGTCCTCGTCTTCCGCAAAACCGTTTAATAAATCCGACGTATCTTCTTCAAAGTCATAAAGATTCTCGAGTTCTTCTTTTCCGGATAGATCGCTTTCATCGGTTATATCTAAATTAAGTTCCGAAATTTCGCTTTCCAGAGTTTTAAGTTCCGATTCATAAAAAGACAGGAATGAATCATCAAGATCGGAAACTGTTTCTTCATCAATACCCTGAACTTGCTCAATTTCCGGAACCTCAGGATGATCGTCTTCAACTTTTTCAGGCTCTTTCTCTTCTAATTCGTTTTCTGTTTCGGGAATTTCCCCTTCTTTTTCCTGAATTTCTTCGTCTTCAAGACTAATCAAATTATCTTCTAGCTTTTTGTCCGGTTCTTCAGAAATTACTTCGAGTTCGCCGATGAACTCTTCGCCGGGAATAATTTCATCTTCCTTTATTTCATCTGGAGATATAATGTCCGATATTCCCTTTTCCTTAACCGTATCCTCTTCCGCTTCGTCCTTAAGTTTAATATTCCTGAACTTTAGCGTCTCGGTATCTCTTTCATTGACAACTTCTTCATTATTTTCCGAAATTGTATTTTCATATTCCATCGGTTGAGTAGAATAAATAATTCTTTTAATCTCTTCAATGTCCACTGATTGTTTGGAACCGTCAATATGTGACTTCTTCAACCTGATTACTTTATCTATCTGATTTTTTTCCTTTAAGAAAAGTTCGACACCTACAGGAGAAATAAGTTTCTTGTTAGCGGCTCCTAAATTAAAAAACTCGGCCATTGTATGTAGAGTAAAATCAATAAGTTTTTTTTCATCGGCAGCAAATATTTCTTTATCGATTCTGTCGAGAATCATCTCAAACTCAGTGGAACTGAAAGAGACCAATTTCCTTTTAGCAAGATAAGAATTCAAAATGCTCTTTATATGATCATAGAAATAAACATAATTCAAATTAAGTTTAATTTCCTCAATCGATTTTACTCCCGCGTCGTTGTAAACAAGCTTTGAAAGCGACCATTTTGGTCGTACGATATAATTCACGTTAAAAGACACAGCCTGCAAAATGAGTTTTTTAATATCTTCAAACGATATCTTTTTATTCTTTTTTACCTCATGTGCTATTGAGTTAAAATATTTGCTTACTTCAGGACCTGAATAATCGAAAACGGATTGTTCAAGAAGTTTTTTCCTATCATCGTGGATTAAATAATCGAGCTCGGCTGATATATACTGTTTAATTGCCGGATGGACATCGCTGTTAATAAATTTCTCAAACGTCATAAAAGAACCGAGGTTCTTTATTTTATTAAGATTTACATCGGCGATAAATTTTATCTCTTTTTCGAACATAAAAGATAATTCTCCGTTTTGTTGTTACCAAAATAAAAAATTCCCGATTAAACCGCCTATTATTCGGCAGAAAATACCGGGAATTAGCCTAACAAATTAAAATTTATGTACCGGCTTAAACTTCAACGTTATTGGATTTCATTTTAGCCATGAGAAACTCACGATTCAGCCTGGCAATATTTTTAACCGAAATTCCTTTCGGACATTCGGCTTCGCAAGCGTATGTATTAGAGCATGCGCCGAATCCGAGCTCGTCCATTTTGGCTATCATTGATTCCACTCGCTGGTTCCTTTCGGGCTGACCTTGAGGCAATATAGCAAATTGTGAAACCTTAGCACCTACAAACAACATTGCCGATGAATTTTTACATGCCGCCACACAAGCGCCGCAACCTATGCACGCCGCCGAATCAAAAGCATCCGAAGCAATATCCTTCGAAATCTGAATTTCGTTAGCGTCCGGTACACCGCCGGTATTAACCGATATATACCCGCCCGCTTGAATAATTTTATCGAAGGCCGATCTGTCGACAGCTAGATCTTTAATTACCGGGAATGCCTTTGCCCTGAAAGGTTCAACGTAAATTGTATCTCCGTCCTTAAAGTTTCTCATATGCAACTGGCAAGTTGCGATTCTGGGTACAGGACCGTGCGGCTGACCGTTAATAACCAATCCGCAGGTACCGCATATACCTTCCCGGCAGTCGCTTTCAAAGACAACCGGTTCCTGGCTGTTTTTTTCCAGTTCGTTGTTCAGTTCATCAAGCATTTCCAGGAAAGAAGCATCCGGTGAAACCGAGACTTGATAATCGACGAACGCACCTACAGCATTTGGACCGGCCTGCCGCCAGATTTTTAATTTTAATTTCATAGTTTCTGCAGAATTATTTGTCCCACTCATTATTTATAACTCCTTTGGGATAATTTTACATATTCAAATTCAAGAGGCTCTTTGTGAAGATTCCATTTACTTACCTCCTGGAACTCCCAAGCTGCCGCGTATCTGAAATTTTCGTCGTCACGTTTGGCTTCTCCTTCTTCGGTTTGATATTCTTCTCTGAAGTGACCGCCGCACGATTCGTTTCTATTAAGAGCATCCGAAGCCATCAACTCACCAAGCTCGAGATAGTCCGCAACACGTCCGGCTCTTTCAAGTGTCTGGTTCAGATTTTTATCGTTGCCGACTACGTTTACATCTTTCCAGAATTCATCCCTTAATTCCTTAATCTGCCCGATAGCTTCCTTTAAGCCCTTTTCATTTCTGGCCATACCTACGTTATTCCACATAATACGTCCAAGAGTTTTATGGAAATCATCTACTGTCCTTTTCCCTTTTATGGAAAGAAGGCGTTTGACCAGATCATCTACCGATTTTTCTTCTTTTTTAAACTCTTCCTGATCCGTTGAAACCTGTTTGAATTTATTTGTGGCAAGATAATTACCGAGTGTATACGGAATAACAAAATATCCATCTGCAAGTCCCTGCATTAGTGCACTTGCGCCGAGCCTGTTTGCGCCGTGATCGGAGAAATTTGCTTCTCCCAGAACAAACAATCCCGGTATACTGCTCATAAGATTGTAATCTACCCAAAGCCCGCCCATTGTGTAATGCGGAGCGGGATATATCTTCATCGGAACCTGGTAAGGATTTTCACCTGTAATAGTTTCATAAATTTCAAAAAGGTTACCGTACTTTTCTTCAATATTCTTTTTGCCAAGCCTGTTAATAGCATCGGCAAAATCAAGATAAACAGAATGCCCGCCGCCTACACCGTGGCCTTCATCGCATACTTCTTTTGCGTTTCTTGAAGCAATATCCCTTGGCGTCAGGTTACCGAAAGAAGGATATTTTCTTTCAAGATAATAATCCCTGTCTTTTTCGGGTATATCTTTGGCTTTTCTGGTATCACCCTTAATTTTGGAGACCCAGACACGGCCGTCGTTTCTCAAGCTCTCGCTCATCAATGTAAGTTTGGATTGATTCTCACCATGTACAGGCAAACATGTCGGGTGAATTTGTGTATAACAAGGGTTAGCAAAATAAGCACCGCGTTTATGCGCTCTCCAGATTGCGGTTGCGTTGCTGTTCATTGCATTGGTAGAGAGGAAGAATACATTTGAATAACCGCCGGTTGCAAGAACAACCGCATCTCCGGAATATTTTTCGATTTCCCCGCTAATTAAATTCCTCACGATAATACCCCGCGCCTGACCGTCGATTATAACCAGGTCCAGCATCTCGCGCCGGGAATGCATTGTAACTTTACCTGCCTTTATCTGTCTGCTTAATGCGCTATATGCGCCGAGAAGCAGTTGCTGACCCGTTTGACCTCTAGCGTAAAAAGTTCTTGAAACCTGAGCACCGCCGAAAGAACGGTTATCCAGAAGACCGCCGTATTCCCTTGCAAAAGGAACACCTTGCGCTACACACTGATCGATGATATTGTTGCTTACTTCAGAGAGACGGTATACGTTTGCTTCGCGCGCTCTGAAGTCGCCTCCTTTAACAGTATCATAAAACAATCTGAATACGGAGTCGCCGTCGTTTGGATAATTCTTTGCGGCGTTTATTCCGCCCTGAGCAGCTATACTGTGAGCTCTTCTCGGGCTATCGTGGAACGAAAATGATTGAACGTTATAGCCGAGTTCGCCTAAAGTAGCAGCAGCGGAAGCTCCTGCCAAGCCGGTACCGACAACAATTATATTATATTTTCTTTTGTTGGCGGGATTTACAAGTTTCATATTAAATTTATGGTTGGTCCATTTTGTTTCAATAGGACCTGCCGGTATTTTTGAATCTAAAATACTCATTACATACCTCCGCGGAAAATTAAAAAGTAAAGCGGCAAAGAGGCAAAACCTGCTGCCATCAGAATAGCATAAATCGTCCCAAACTTTTGAATAGCCGGGAAATATTTTTTGTGATTCCAGCCGAAGGTTTGAAATGCGCTTTGGAACCCGTGATTAAGATGAAACCCGAGCAGTATCATGGCCAAAACATAAAATATAGAATACACCGGGTTGGCGAACCAGCCGGTAACAATTTGATAAAGTGATTTCCCTGTTTGTTCAAAGTTATTCGGATACCAGAATGTCTGCAAGTGAATAACAAGAAAGATAAAAATTATACTCCCGGTTTGGATAGTAGTTCTCGAAAAGATGCTGCTATCTTTTGCTCGAGCGTTAACCGCGTACTTTTTCGGTTTCGCTTTTTTATTTTCAAACCAGAGTTTAATACCGTCATAAATATGAATTATAAATATTGATGCAAGAATTACTTCGATAACTCTTACTATCGGCTTGAGAGTTTCCAGCCCGCCTGCATAATCGGTAAAAGCTTTTTCACCGAAAAAGAGGGTCAGATTTCCCAGTAAATGGAGGATTAAGAAAAGCATCAGCAAAACACCGGTAAGTGCCATAAAGAATTTTTTACCGATTGAAGAACCAGTGAATCGACTAAACCAACCCATTAACTTTCTCCTTTAAGATTCTTTTGTCAGAAAAATTTATCTCGAGCCATTATCTGCTTATACGCAGACTATATAAAGGCAATATTATGTTTCCGGGTGAAACAGATTGCTAAAATTCGTGAGGAAGTGAAAAATTCGCGTTGTGGATATTAATATTGGGTAACTAATTTTTCTTTTTTCTTCCCTGTTCTTACCTGACTCTGTATCACCGAAGAGATGCATAACCGGCTGGCAATCCAAGATAAATGAATACAACAATTTTTATTTAGCTAAAGTTATCAAATAACAAATATAAAAGCAATTTGAATTGCCTAATAAAAATATTCATAAAAACTTAACGGCGCCGTGACGAATGATATAATTAGGGTAAAAATAATAAGCAAAGTAAATTAAATTGGCAGGCAGTGAATAATTTTTTAGAAATATTATTATTCAAGAATAACTTAATATATATCAGGATGCTTTTTAAGCAATCATACGTCAACCGTCTAAATCTTCTGCAATTTTATTTCTGATAACATACAGGCAAACGTGTTTTGCGCCTTCCTGGGAATACTTGAATTTGGTTTTTAAGTTGTTTATTAAAAAACTGACTTCTTCCTTAGTGCGTTCGTCGTAAACATCAAATTTCGGCGACCCGTATTCTTTAATAGCATTTTCAAAAGATGAATACTGCAGGAAAGGCCTGAATATATGCTCCCGCAGATTATTGATGTAAGTATTGTAAAGTTCTTTATAAATATCGGAAGTCTGAATTTTATCTTCATCGGACATTTGCTGCAAATTCATTCCAAACCTAGCCGCGACAGTTTCTCTGAATTTCAATCTCGCGCGTTCAGTTACATCATTCGGAAGCAGATATTGTTCAATCGAATTAAAGAATTGCTCCGTAACTTCAATGTTTTCTTTTGTATACGGAGAAATTTGTTTTTCCCCTAGGTCGTAATTCGAGGCGAACAGATAATTTTGTATATCTTTACTTATTCTGGTTTCATTCTGATGGAAGAGCGACTCTTTAATTTCCTGCATAATATTATAGTTATAAAGCCTAATTAAGGAATCGATAAATCCTTTTGGAATGCGTTCACAGTATTGTTCGTGTTTTTTGAAGAATGCCCTGATATCTTCCATATTTATCTGTACGATTTCCGTTCCGTTACCATTTTCGCCGTTTAATTTTTTGGGAATCGAATTATAAAATTCATTGAATATATAAATTGATTCACGCCCTGAAAATCCGAATTTTCCTTCGCGATCCGATTCTCTTATAATTTTTCTTCTAAGGTCTTTATTAAATTTCTTTCTGTCTTCTTCAACCAGCCAATCGGGTATTTTGTTGGAATAAATACTTAGTTTAAGAAGAAGCATATTTTCATCACAGTATTCTGAGTATTTATCGTAATCTTCGATCCATTCTTTCACTGCAGGTGATTCAACATTCAGTCTGGAGCTTATTATTATTTTGGAAAAGTTTTCTATCACCCCAGGCAGAAAATATTTCTTTATCTGAGTTCCCAGTGAATGATAATATATTTTTACTTCTTCCGAAAAGTTTAAGATATAATTAACATTTATTTCGATAATACGGTCGCGGAACGAATCGGGTGATGAAATTTTATGCTTATCTTCCGGGTTCATTACTGCAAAGAAAAGTGAATTAACATTTTCTTCGATATCTCCGATTTTATGAACTCCTTCACTTATAATACCGTGTAAATTTTGAAATCTCTTTTCATTTTCGCCTTTTACATCCATAATTGCAAAGACGCCGTTATTCGTCCTGGCATATCTGGAATAATAATACTGAATAAGGTTGCTGTCTTTAAATCTCAAGCTTAACTGTCTCTGAAGCTCGTCGTTGTTATAGGTTATTTGTTCGGGTTCCTTATCTGCCGAGTTAAAAACACTAACCCCGTAACCCAATCTTCTGTTAAATCCGAATCTTTTTGCGAATACCATATCGAATACGTCTGCCGGCGTTCTAAGCCTGTTAAGAAGCGCTTCGTAAAGAGACGTACATATTGTGCATGCATTTTCGGTAAAAAGCCACTCATACTCTTTCTTGTGAAAAATCTTCAGTCTGGCATCTTCGCTGGTGATGAGTTTATCTATTATCTCAGCGCGGTATTCTCGCGGAATAATTAGAATCGGATGATCGTGACTCGGGCACGGAACTTCCAGGATATCGGAATTGATATTTTGCGAATGTATAAGTTTCTTCTGATGAGAATAATATTCTTCAAGTGCTTCTTTTACAAGAGGCGAAACATTAAGGCCGATTTTATCATTATCAAGTTTCCACAAAACTTCATAACTCAAACCTTCGTGAATATGCGTATATTCTTCAAAACGCCGGAGAAGATTATTTAAGAATGTACTTTTACCGCTGCCTGGTGGACCGATAAATACATAGACTTTATTCTGCTGGGTACCTTCGCGAAATGAATCGGCCAGCCTGAGCAGCCTATTAGCAAGAGGAAGATCGGCAAAGAACGGTGTATCCGTATTTTCGACAAGCAAATTATCGCAATTTATTGTTTTGTAGCTGATATTTTCGGGATCGTCTTTATATTCGTCTTCAACAACCAGGTATCTGTAAATCATGTCGCTGAAAAGTTGAAAGACATTCCTGTAATACAGTAAGGGCTGTTCCCGCGATTTGGATAGAAATTCATTAAAAGGAATTATAGAACCTTCTTCGTAACGTTTTAACTTGCGGTCGAGCAAATTTATTATATCGTTTGATTTTATGTTTTTGTTCGACATAAAAATCCGTTTTAATTAATTACTTCTTTTTCAATTTTTTTGTTCTCAACAGTATATAGAACTTTGCGGAAGTGCGTTTCGCTTTGAGCTATATTATCAGTGTTGCTATCGTCTAAATCTTCCTTCATCCTATCCCAGTCAATTTCCATTGTTTCCAGCGAAACCTTATTTCCCCATAGGTACTCCAAACCAATTAAAGTATTCGGGATATAATCCGGGATCAATTCTTTCCCTTCAAACTGATGGTTCAGAAAAAGAGATCCGTC
>CAVUCX010000087.1:0-10693 GCA_963739955.1 uncultured Bacteroidota bacterium
ATTATATTAAATCGGCATTGAAAAATCTTCGAAGGAGTCCGTTCCTTTCTATAATTAATGTCATTTGTCTAGCCGTCGGGTTAAGCGGGATACTACTGTCTTATATTATGATTTTTCAAACCGTAAATACAGTTAAAAAACATAAGCATTACAAGAATATTTACAAACTTGAAAACAAATTTTATTTTGAGTCGGGAGAAAAAACATCAAACAAAACCTTCGCACCGCAAGCAATATTTTTAAAAGATCATTATCCTGAAATCCTGGATTATGTCCGTATTGGCATTCCCAATATATCCGGAATTAAATTTAATTCGGAAAATAATAATGAAATAAAAGTATTAGATAAAAATAAATTTGCTTGTGCCGACAAAAATATTTTTAAAGTATTTACTTTTAAATTTAAATACGGAAGTTCAAACTATGCATTGGAAGATCCTAACTCGGTTGTATTATCTGATAAAATTTCCAAAAGATATTTCGGAGATCAAAATCCGGTTGGTAACATTTTGCTCGTTAATAATAAATACCGGTTTAGAATAACCGGTGTTGTTAAAGATATTCAAATTGATTTCCGAAACAATTTTGATTATCTATTCCCGTTTGAATTTCTGCAGAAAACGGGGAAAAATATTTTCAGTTATACGGACAATGAATTCAGAACATATTTTTTAATAAGCGATAAGACAAATATACATTTGTTGAATGAGAGAATAGAAAGCGACTTTACCCTCCCATCAGAAAAAATCGGTGTTCATGTAGAATCATATCTTACTCCGTTTGCTCAAAACAAATTCGGGGAAGTTTTTTATATAATTGTAATATTATCGGTAGTACTTTTAATGATATCCTGTTTTAATTTTATTAGTTTAACTACCGCACAATTGTCACGCAGAATGAAAGAAATCGGTCTCCGTAAAATTATCGGAGCAAGCAGAAGCCAGTTGGTTAAGCAGTATTTAACCGAAACGATATTAATATCTTTTATAGCTTTGTTTGTTGCTTTTATAATGCTGGAAGTAGTCCGGCCGATGCTGCAAGAATATTTGCGTATTAATTTAAGCATGTCGTTTTTTGATTATAAATTTCTTTTAGGTTTATTGTTAATAACTACATTTATTGGAATTCTTGCGGGATTTTATCCGGCTTATTTATCTTCATTGCAAAATCCGTTAAAGGCCTTTCATGGAATAAACAAAGGTAAATCAAGAACAAAACTAAGAAAGACATGGTTGCTGGTTCAATTAATTCCGTCGTTATTTTTCGTACTCTGCATTACATTTCTATTTAAACAATTCTATTACATGCACACCGGTCAACAAGGTATAAATAAAGAAAACGTTGTTTTCTTTAATATTCCGCCGGGCAGTAAATATGAAGTAATCAAAAATAATTTAGCCGGTATTACCGGGGTTTCCGGAATCTGCCGTTCCTCGGATATTCCTACCTCCATAAATAATTCCGCAACGAACTGGGGATTGAGGGGTTCCCTAAAAAATTCGCTTATATATTATACTTATGCAGATAAGAACTATACTGATTTATTTAATCTTTCTATAACAGATGGAAAATATTTCTACAAGAAAAACCGGGAAAGAGAAAACGATATAGTTATTAATGAAAAAGCAGCATCCATGCTGGAGATAAAAAATCCGGTCGGTTCAATTATTTATATTCAGGGCAAGCCGTATCAGATTGCGGGAGTTGTAAAAAATTTTAATTTCAGATCGCTAAAAAAAGATATGTCTCCGCTTGCGATTATTCTAAATCCCCAAAGGATTAAATATTTATTTATAAAGCTGGATAGAATTGATTATTCGTTAATTCAAAATGTGCGAAGAATAGTTGAAAAATTATTGCCCGATCAGCATGTGAATATGATAGTATTGAATAATTATCTGGATAATGCGGCAAAATATGATTTGGGTGTATTCAGAAGTGCACTAATAATTTCTAGTCTTGGTATTTTGATTTCATGTATAGGTCTTTTGGCCTTAACAATCTTTCTTGCAGAACAAAAAACAAAAGAAATCGGAATAAGAAAAGTACTTGGAGCCGGTATCTGGAATATATCATTTAATTATTTAAAAGATGCGGTTGTAATATTCCTTATCTCTTCAATTGTTGCGAGTACTCTGGCTTATTTTATGTTAAACAGTATTTTTCAACATTATGCATATAAGATACCTTTAAATATTTGGGTATTCGTTGAAATCTGTTCTGGTATAATCTTTTTACTATGCTCCGTTATCATGATCCCTTATATAAAAGCAGCAACTGCAAATCCGGTAAAAGCAATTCGATATGAATAATAGTGAAATGCATAGCTCACTACTTTTTTGAGTAAAATCTTTAGAGTATTAAGAAGGGGCATTTGCAAATGTGGAAATTGAAAAATAATTGTCCGGTAACGTTCAATGTTGTCCGCAATCGGACAATTAATGAATGGAAAAATCTGTTATCTGAACCATTTTGATCTTTTCAATTAGGCACATTCTTTGTCAATATAGCTTTAACAAATATGCTTAAAGGAGAGACATGGTGAGTTATAAATATCTTACAGCTGTTTTTCTAACATTGTTAACTTTCGCAAATGCGTTTTCACAGACTTCTCCAAAGAAGAAAATTTGTATGGATTTGGCACATGGCCAAAGATTCTGGAATGATCCTTCAAATATAAAAGAGATGGACGATAATTATATAAACAGAGTAAAATATATGACGGATGAATTCTTAAAAACGGCGTCATCAGTTAACGCGGAATTGGTATATCTGAAAAATAAAATCACACCGGAAAACTTATCTAACTGTAATCTGCTGTTTATTCATATACCTTCTTCCAAGTATACCTCTAATGAAGTTAATGCAATAGAAAATTATTTAAATCATGGCGGTTCGTTATTTCTTGTAATGGATGAAGATCATTGGTCAACTTTGAAAGATGCAAACGTAAATGATATTATCAAATCTTTCGGGATACAGTTCGGGGAACAGAGTGCCGATACAATTTTAGGCGGAATTACTAAAGTCGGACTTATTACAAAGAAGCCTTTAAAGATTACGTATTACGGGGGAAGAGTTATAAAAGGCGGTACACCTTTCTGTTTTAATAAAAACGGTCAATATCCCTTCGGCGTATACAAGGTTCTAAAAAACGGCGGCAGAATTATAGTGATGGGCGACGGAATGACATCGTTATACATGACAAGCTGGAAGGGAGAAAATGACTTTCAATGCGCAGAATTTATGCATGATGTATTAAAATGGCTTTTAGAGTAAGCGTGCAAGTTGAAATTTTTAGATATAGATAATTTCGCAATTACTGGGAGATACACTTATGCTTAAACATAATATTCTTGTTATTTTCAGAAATTTTAAGAGATACAAAGGCACATTTTTTATCAACCTAATCGGATTATCAACCGGTCTTGCCTGTGCTTTATTGATCTATTTATGGGTAAGCGATGAACTGCATGTCGACAAATTTAATGAAAAAGACAGCAGGCTTTACCAGGTAATGGCTAATTTTAAATCATCTGAAGGAATTAATACCGTAAAAATTACTCCTGCCATAATGGCGGATGCAATGAAGAACGAGTTTCCCGAGGTTGAATATTCCACAGCCACAAATGCATTCTTGTTTTATGCTAAAGAGGGTATGCTTACAAATGGAATAAACCACTTAAAAGCAAAGGGTATGTTTGCAAGCGAGGACTTTTTCCATGTCTTTTCATATCATCTAATCAGGGGCGAAGTAAATTCGGTTTTGAAAAACAAAAACAACATAGTTATATCAGAAGCATTTGCAAAAAAAATATTCAATACCACGGATAATATTGTAGGTAAAACAATAAAATGGGATCACCCGTTTTTCCAGGGTACATTCCAAATTTCAGGTATATTCAAAAACCCTCCTTCCAATTCCACATATCAATTTGATGTAGTATTCAGTATTGAAAATATATTTGCAAACGATTCTTTTGCAAAACAATGGGGGGGCTTTTATGCCGAAACATGTTTAATACTAAAGAAAGGTACAAACGTTGATCGGTTCGCTGCAAAAATAAAAGATTACCTAAAATCGAAAGATAATGGTAATAAAAACGTTACCCTGTTTTTGCAGAAATTCTCTAATAAATATTTATACGGACATTATGAAAACGGTGCTGTTACAGGCGGTAGAATAGAATATGTAAAACTGTTCTCAATTGTCGCTGTATTTATTTTACTTATAGCATGCATCAACTTTATGAATTTATCTACGGCAAAAGCATCGACACGACTCAAAGAAATTGGCGTTAAAAAGACAATCGGTGCAAATAGAAAATCGCTTATAGCACAATACATCCTGGAATCATTGTTCATAACTTTTATTTCTCTTTTAATAGCTATTGGTTTAATTGAATTGTTACTTCCGCAATTCAATTCGCTAACAGGAAAGACGATTTCCATAAGATTTACTCCGACATTTATTTTAGTAGTTCTTGGAATTACAATTTTAACGGGACTTGTTTCAGGTAGTTATCCTGCATTCTACCTTTCAAGACTTAACCCGGTAAAGATGCTAAAAGGAAAACTTAACACCTCCTTTGGTGAAATATGGGTACGAAAAGGATTGGTTGTATTCCAATTTGCTTTATCGATTATCTTCATAGTCAGCGTAATTGTTATTGCTAAACAAGTTGAATTTACACAAACCAAAAATCTTGGATACAGCCGTAATAATATTTTGTGTTTCCAATGGAAACAAGCCCCTGCTTCTCCCAATCAAGATAATAATAGTTATGATTCCTTTGTCTCGGAAATAAAAAGTATTCCGGGCGTTATGAATGTAACAAACATGTCCGGCAGTATTCTTAAAGATTTTATTGGGCAAACCGGATGTTCGTGGACCGGGAAAGAATCGGAAAAGGCTTATCTGTTTAAAGCTCCGTTTGTAGGTTATGATTTCGTTAAAACACTTGGTTTGCAAATTGTCGAGGGGCGCTCTTTCTCAAGAGACTTTGGTAATGATGAGTCAAACATTATCATAAACGAAGCAGCGGTTAAAATGATGGGATTAAAAAATCCGATCAATAAACGTATACGTTTTGACATGAATATTATTGGCGTAGTTAAGGATTTTAATTATGGATCGCTGCATGAGAAAATCGAACCAATGATTCTCCGGTTTAGGCAATATACTCCTGATGTCATGGTTAAAGTCAAATCCGGTACGGAAAAAACAACTATAGAACAACTCGGAGAAATATATAAGAAATTTAATAACGATCAACCTTTTGAATTTACTTTTATGGATCAGGATTACCAGGCGCTCTATAATTCGGAAATCCAGACAGGAAGCCTATCCAAATACTTTGCAGGAATGGCTATTATAATTTCGTGTCTGGGTTTGTTTGGCCTGGCGGCATTTACTGCGCTAAAAAGACAAAAAGAGATTGGTATTCGCAAAGTTTTAGGTTCTAGTCATATTGATATAATCTACTTATTATCTAGTGATTTCACAAAATTGGTTTTTGCATCAATCATTCTTGCAATACCTTTGAGTTACTATATTACAAAAAATTGGTTGGAAAGCTTTGCCTATCGAATCGATTTGCAAATATGGTATTTTATTGGTGCTGCATTAATTGCAATAGTAATAGCATGGATTACCGTAGGACTTCAGGCTATACGAGCGGCTTCAATTAATCCCGTACAAAGTTTAAGAAACGAATAATAATTAAAACTCAGTATAACAAAAAGATGGAAGATACAACTATGAATGAACTATTTGGGACCATCACTATTTTCTGCCTTTTTCTTTTGAGCACAAGTATCTTTGCTCAAGAAACAAAAGATCAACCAACGTCTCCGATACGTAACTATAAAACTACTATCATACCACTGAAAGCTGACAACTGGGAGTTCAAACCACGTACAGTTGAATTTATAAAATATAAATCCCGATCTGCTATGAAGTTGTTGTCAAGCGAAGACATTGTAGTACTGAAAAATTTTAATTTCACAAACGGTACAATTGAATATGATATGGAACCTTTGGATCCGCAGTTTACGTCAATTTATTTTAGATGGAAAAATTCAAAGGAAAGTGAGTGTTTCTATTTCCGGACACGCAAGGCAGGCAATCCCAAAGCAGAGGATGCCATTCAGTATGCACCCGAAATTGATGGTGTAGATCTGTGGGATATGCTTCCACATTTTCAGACAAATGCCGATTTCAAAAAAGGTGTTTGGAACCATGTTAAGTTGGTTATCTCCGGAAAACAATTGCGCGCTTTCGTAAATGATTTAAAATATCCCGCGCTTGAAGTGCCGATGCTGGAAGGCAATGTTGGTAGCGGCACCCTGGCTTTTGATGGGCAGGTAATTATATCGAATCTGAAAATTATGCCAAATTTTGTAGACGGACTTTCACCCGAAGCGGGTATTGATCCAACTGCTTCAGATCCTAATTACATACGGAAGTGGCTGGTTAGTCAACCCGTAACAACTGCACAAAATATTGATTTGAGTTACGAAAATATTCCCAACACTGAAACCGGATGGGAAAACATTTTCGCCGAGCGCCGTGGATTAATTAATCTTACAAGGAAATATGGAAACACAGTTGGGAAAAGATTAGTATGGTTGAAAACGAATATTAATTCTGAGAAAGCTCAAAAAAAGATACTTCATTTTGGTTTCAGTGATGAAGTGTGTGTTTTTATCAACGGCAGTTCTCTTTATGTTGATAAGAATCTGTTTAACACTCCGATGGCTAAACGACCAGACGGAAGATGCTCTATTGAAAACACATCGTTTAAAATTCCGTTGAAAAAAGGTGATAATATTTTAATGTTAGGTGTAGACAACTTTTTTTATGGTTGGGGTATAGTTGCCAGGTTGGATGATCTAAAAGGAGTCAAGCTTGAAAAATGAACTTCCGAATTATGGAAAGCATGATTGAAAGTCTGAAATATGAGTAATAAACACTATGCGCTTTGCTCTATGCGCTTAGCACTAAAGGGGGAATTGTGTTAAAGAATTATTTAAAAATTGCGATCAGAAATATTATTAAAAATAAAGTTTATTCATTAATAAACATAATCGGATTGGCAATAGGAATCGGTTGTTCAACGGTAATTTTGATTTATGTATTGAATGAATTGGGTATTGATCAATATCATAAAAACATTAATAATATTTACCAGGTGAATATGAAATGGGTGCAGAATGGCAAGGTAGGTTACCAGACAAATGTAGCTCCGTCAATTTCCGGCATTTTGCAAAATGGATATCCGGATGTTACCAATGCTGTTAGGACCGGCAACCTTGGCGAAGTTGTAGTTAAAGCAAATGCTAAAATGATTATTGAACCAAATGGAATTGCGGCCGACCCTTCAATTTTTCAGATTTTTACTTATCCTCTTTTAGAAGGAAATGTATCAAATGTACTCAGAGAACCTCATTCAATAGTACTTACAAAATCTACGGCAAAAAAATATTTTGGTGAAGAAAACCCTGTGGGCAAGGTTGTACAGATTAATAATAAATATGATATGCTGGTAACCGGGGTGATGAAGGATTTGCCTCGTAATTCTTTCCCCAAATTTGATTTCGTTGTACCGTTTTATTTCTTGAAAGACCTGGGATATGAAATCAAAGGCAGCCCGTTCTTCCCTTGCAGCTATTCAACTTTTGTAATGCTTAAAAAGAATGCTTCGTATAAATATTTGAGCAGCAAAATCGAAAAAAACATTTTTTTTAACGGCAATAATATATCATTCTCTATTTGTTTGCTGCCGTTTAAAAATGCTTATTTGCGCACTACGGATGGTATTACAAAAATTACTATCCTTGCACTTATAGCATTCTTCATATTGATTCTTGCCTGCATCAATTTCATTAATCTGGCAACTGCGCAATCCGGTATGCGGAGAAAAGAGATTGGTATCCGTAAAGTCATAGGAGCAGGAAAATTTCAACTTTCAAAACAGTTCTTAATTGAAACTAACTTGCTTGTAATTATTTCTGCTATAATATCATTATTGTTTAATCAACAATTCCTATCTTTATTAAATAATCTTACTGGCAAATCGTTATCAATTCCATATAAGAATCCTACTTTTATATTTGGTTTTATAGGGCTAATCATAATTACAGGAATCATTGCCGGAATTTATCCCTCAATTTATTTACCAATGTTAAAACCTGTTGAAATATTCAGGAAAAAATCTTCCGGAAAAAGTAAATCAATGATGCGCAAAGCATTAATTGTATTACAATTTTCACTTTCTATTGCTTTTGTTGTCTGTGCTTTTGTAATGAGCAGGCAGATCGATTTTGTAAATAATTTTAATCTGGGATTTAATCAACACAATATAGTTTATGTAGATCTGAAAGGAAATATTCGCGAAAAGTACGATCTTGTTAAGACCAAGCTTTTAAACAATCCGAATATTATAAATGTAACGTCTGCTTCCGATTTACCTGGTGCAATCGTCACGGATTCTTATACAAATTGGGGAAAAAACGATAACATCTCCCGTAAAATTTTTATAACAGATGTTGGTTATGATTATCTTAAAACCTTTGGACTCAAGATATCGGGCGGGCGATTTTATTCGAAAGATTATCCGGGAGATGCAAAGGGTTCTATCATTGTAAATGAAGCTGCAATTAAAACATTAGGGGTGAAAGCACCTATCGGTAAACCATTTTATTTCCAGGGAGCAAACCTTAATTTGATAGGCACTATCAAAGATTTTCATTATAATAAATTATTAAATACTGTACCTGAACCTCTCGCGATAAGACTAAATCCCGATGGTAATAAATATCTTTTTGCTAAGATTAATCCAAACATAAAGGACCTGTCTGTAATAGCAGAAACAAAACAATATATTCAAAACATCTGTAATCTATTTAGCCCCGATTATCCTCTGCAAAGTAAATTTCTAAGCGATTATTCATTTGAAGAAGAAAAATCCACGGAAGCTATAAAAGAAATTGTATTTTATTCAACAATACTCATTCTCCTGATTTCGAGTCTTGGTTTATTTGGATTATCAATGCTTATAAGTCAACAACGTACAAAAGAAATCGGTATACGAAAAACTTTGGGCGCTTCGGTTTCCGGTATCGCTGTTATGCTATCAAAAGAATTTTTGCAATGGGTTCTTATCGCGAATATTATTGCTTTCCCGGCAGCTTATTTTGTAATGAGCAAATGGCTGCAGAACTTTGCATATAGAATAGAAATTGGCTGGTGGATTTTTGCTTTAGCCGGCGGAATAGCTTTGATAATAGCTTTAACAACAGTGAGTTTCCATGCTATAAAAGCTGCAACCGCAAACCCTGTTGAGTCACTCAGATATGAATGACGGAATATCGTTTTACGGGATTGAGAGTTTGTGGTATGAATGCTTAGCCTATTTCTAAGGACTCTTTTGAGAAGAGTATTTTCTCAACCGAATGCTTTTGGCGAAGAAATGATTGCATCAATCCTGAGTATATACGTTAAATTAAAAACCGCACTACTTATTTAGAAAAATGATTAAGGTTATTTTAAATAAATAGAAGAAAAAATTATATCATCAGTTAATTTCAGCAATATATTGTTTCGTGATCTTTTCTGCAGTTTGTCTATTTCCCCTTGTTACAGTAAAGGCACAGAGTGCTGAAGAAAAAATTATTAATAATGAAAAGGCTGTACTCGAACGCCGGAAAAAAGGAGACCCTTTCGGATTTATTGATATTGCCTCAGATGATATAAATAACCTTGATTACAGTCTTAAAAAACGTATTACCGGTATAAAAGAATTTAGTAAACATCTTTCATCATTTAACGGAACATTTAGTTTCGCGAGTTATAAATTACTAAGTTTCGAAATACAGCGTTACGGATATGCATGGGTACTTACTTGTAATTTTACCGGATATTCAAACGAAAACAAAAAAGTCTCCGGAATACTGCGGAAGTTTATCATCTTTTTAACGACGATTAGAAGATCATAAGTTCACATTGGCGCACACAAAATCGAAATAATTACTATTCTTTTATAAAATATTGTCCGCTTACGAACAGTTGTGTCCGCTGACGTACAATGATCTTTTTTATTTTAATTAATAATCTCACAATTTGAACTTACTTTATCAACATAAGCATGGATTATTCCTTTTATCATCATATTTTATCAAACCATCAATAAATAAAAATGATGAACAGCAATTGGCTAAGTTGGTATATATATTGTTCATTTGATAAGTACCTTTTAATGTCAGATTCGTACAAATAAATAAAGGTTAATATAAATATATTGAAGGTTTATTTATAACAAGCAAAAAATTAAAATCCCATATTAAACTCTTTTCAATTTGTCGGAGTATCGTTAATGTTTATTAATCATTTTAAAATTGCGCTGAGAAATATAACAAAATATAAAGCATTTTCTTTTATCAATATTGTAGGATTGGCTGTGGGTATTGCATGCGCAGTTGTAATAACCCTATATGTAAATAATGAATTAAGTTACGATCAATCAACAAAAATGCGGACTAAATTTACCGGGTACATTTAAAAGGGAGAATAAATAATAACGAAATAAATATGGCAATGAGTCCGGCCCCGATGGGTTCCGCAATTATGCGTGATTTTCCTGAAGTTCTTGCTTATACTAGAATACGGAATTTCGGTTCGCCGGTATTAAGG
>CAVUCX010000088.1:0-7884 GCA_963739955.1 uncultured Bacteroidota bacterium
GCCGCTGGTACTTTCGGTTCATACCGTTGTAAGCTGGGACTTTGCCGTGGCGATTCTCCCGGGCTGGCACTCAACTATATTCCCGCCGTATTTCGTTGCCGGCGCAATCTTCTCCGGCTTTGCGATGGTAAGCACCGTACTAATCTTCGTAAGGAAGATTTTCGATATGGAGCATATAATTACACTGGATCACCCTGGAGAAGATGAACAAAATTATACTTCTTACCGGCTCGATGGTAGGATATTCTTATCTAATCGAGTGGTTTATGGCCTGGTACAGCGGAACTCCTTTTGAACTTTTTGTAACTCTTAACAGAGCATTCGGGCCTTACGGCTGGGGATACTGGATTATGGTTAGCTGTAACGTTTTCTTCCCGCAGTTGTTCTGGTTTAAAAAGATCAGAAGATCCATCCCAGTTACATTAATAATAGTTATTCTGGTAAATGTCGGAATGTGGTTTGAGAGATTTGTAATTATTGCTTCTTCATTAAGCCGCGACTTCCTGCCCTCTAGCTGGCATTATTTCACGCCGACTCTTGTAGATCTAGGTATCTTATTCGGAAGTTTCGGATTATTCTTCACATTGATTTTATTATTCGCAAGAACGCTGCCGGTAATTTCTATTTCGGAAATCAAAGGAATTACTCAGGGTGCACAGCCGACACACCACGGAGTTGAACATGAGTGATATTCAAAATAAAGTTTATGCAGTAGGCGCACTGTTTGATAACCCGGATAAAATTATTAGTGCCGTCGGAAAAGTTAAAAACGACGGTTTCAAATTTTACGATGTAAACACGCCTTACCCGCTGCACGGAATGGACGATGCGATGGGGCTGAAGTCATCTAAAATGGGTTATGTAACGCTTTTCTTCGGATTCGCCGCGGCAACGTTTATACTTTCGTTTATGTGGTGGACTCTTGCCATAAGCTATCCGCTTATAATTGGCGGTAAACCTTATTTTGCGCTGCCGGCCTTCGTTCCAATTACTTTTGAATTTACAGTGCTTCTCGGTGTACTTTCAACGGTAATAGGAATGATTGCAATAGTATTTAATCTTCCTTTTAATTCGCATCCTCTGCACGATACCGAATATATGAGAAACGTATCTTCCGATAAATACGGTATTGTCATTGAAGCCGCGGATCCTAAATTTGAAGATACCGAAAGGATGAGAGAATATTTAAAAAACATGGGCGCAATTTTCACCGAAGTGATTTACGAACCGGAGAAGGAAACTTTTAAAATATTCGAACCGAAGTTTATCGTGTTTTTAGGTATAGTGGCAATATTAACCGCCGGCGGCACATTCATCACTTTAAATAAGTTAATGTACTTGCCCCCGTTTGATTTTATGCTTCATCAAAATAAAGGATCCGCTCAGGCAGAAAGCAATTTCTTTTATAACAAAAGAGAAATGAGAACACCGGTCGAAGGAACTGTTGCGAGAGGATATATACCGTATCCTTTTAAGGGACAGGCAGAACCGAAGGAGGTTCTCTCTAACCCGCTTCTGCCGACTATGAAAAACCTTGAATTGGGGCAAAAGAAATTTTTAACGTTCTGCAGCCCGTGTCATGGTTACCACGCAGACGGCAACAGCAGATTGATGGGACAATTTCCTTCTGGACCGACGTTGCACTCTGCAAGGGTTATCGGTTTCAGTGACGGAAAAATATATAATATTATTACGAACGGACAAAATGTAATGCCGTCTTATGCATATCAAATAACCCGGAACGAGAGATGGGCGATAATTAATTATATCCGTGTTCTTCAAAGAGCACAAAACCCAAAGCCGACTGATTTTACGGAAATAAAAGAGATTAATAAGGAGTCTGATAAAAATGTCCCAAATTGAATCCGGCACTTCTGTCGAACAGACAGGCTACATTAAAAAAGAACTCCCTAAAAACCTCGGTAATATAGGAGTTATTCTGCTGGTTATCGGGTTGGTATTAGGTGCGATAAGTTATTTCGTTGATCCGGTAAGGTCTGCCTACGGATATCTTACTTCGTTCATGTACCTGGTTTGTTTGGGTATAGGATCCTTATTTCTTGTATCTCTGGAATATGCCGCTAACGCGGTCTGGAGTGTTCCATTCAGAAGAATAGCAGAGTTCTTTGCGGCAACGGTACCTTTATTTATCATATTGGTCATTCCGTTGTTTTTCGGAATGCACGACCTTTTTTCTTGGACCAACCCTGCGGTAGTCGCAAAAGACGCGGTGCTGAAAGCCAGATCTTCATATTTGAACACAAACTTTTTTATCCTGCGGGATATATTAATTTTTATTATTTGGACTGTGTTTTATTTTGTAATAATAGGCAATTCAAGAAAACAAGATAAATCACGGGAACAGGTTTTAACAGTTAGAAATATAAAAATTTCGGCTGGCTTTATAGTATTATTCTCTTTTACCGTATCTATCTTATCGTTTGACTGGCTTATGAGTATGGCGCCTCATTGGTTCTCTACGATATTCGGAGTTTATTATTTTGCCGATGCTGTCTGGGGATCGCTTGCATTGCTTACTCTTGCTTCTGTAATGCTGTATCAGAAAGGATATCTTTCCCCAAAAATAACAAGAGATCATTTCTACAGCCTGGGAACATTAATGTTCGCGTTTACTGTCTTTTGGGCTTACATCGCTTTTTCTCAGTATATGCTGCAATGGTACGGAAATTTGCCCGAAGAAATAATTTATTACATTCACCGGTGGGATGGCGGCTGGAAGACTGTTTCTCTCATTTTGGTTATCTCGCATTTCATAGTACCGTTTTTAATTCTTCTTCCGAGAAGTTCGAAAACAAATTTCAAAATATTGAAGTTTGCCGCGGTATGGATATTACTTTCATTATTTCTTGATATATATTGGATGGTAATGCCGGGTATGGTAAACAACGGACTAGTATATCATTTCAGCTGGATCGACTTTACATTCCCGATAGGAATTATCGGTCTGGTTATAGTGGTGTTCAATTACCTGGCGAATAGAAATAATATAATACCGGTTGGCGACCCTAAACTGAAAAGAGGTTTGGATTTTCACCTTTAATAAAAAAGGATATTGAAGGATTTATATGAATAATATGGATAAAGATAAAAAAAATATTCTTGCTGATCTCAAGAAAAATCCTGTCAAGATTTTGGCTTTAATATATCCGTATGTCTTAATCATCGGCACGGCTATAGGGCTGTTTTATCTGGCCAAAGTAAACGATATTCAAAAACAAACATTGGTTCCTATACCTCAAGATAGTCTGGCACAAATGCCGGCCGATTTTCAGGTGGAAATGCCTAAGTCTGTTCCCAAAGCCGATGTAATGGAACTAAGTCAAAG
Source organism: uncultured Bacteroidota bacterium (assembly GCA_963739955.1). GTDB lineage: Bacteria > Bacteroidota > Ignavibacteria > Ignavibacteriales > Ignavibacteriaceae > FEN-1297. The sequence continues at coordinate 3,347 of CAVUCX010000088.1, forward strand.
CAGCGACTCAATGGTAGCAATGGGAAAAAGTATCTTTAGCACCAACTGCGTTTCATGTCATGGCGCAAACGGTAAAGGCGACGGCGTAGCAGCCTCAGCGCTAAACCCGAAGCCCAGAAATTTTACAAGCAAGGATAACTGGATTAACGGACCGAAGATTTCAGGAATATTTAAAACCTTATCCGAAGGTATACAGGGAAGCGCTATGGTTGCTTTCGATACCTTTACTCCGAAACAGAAATTTGCTCTCGCGCAATATATAAGATCTACATTCGTTCCCGATCCTCCGAAAGATACGAAAGAAGATCTTGAAGATTTATCACAGACATTTCATTTATCTGAAGCTCAAAAAAGTCCCGGTCAAATACCAATAAAGGACGCGATGATACTTGTAAGCAAAGACGCTCAGCCGAAGTATCAGAAAGTTATGGATGCATTGAAACAAATCAGCGGCGATGAAAACGAAAACGGCGCTGCGATTTTCAATAAGGTAACGGATGATAAGGTTAAAGCGCTAACCATGCTGAGTTCAACGAACGAATGGAAAAATAATGAACAAGCATTTGTAGATTTAATTGTTGACGAATTAAATCAAGCCGGATTTAACGATAGCGTACACGATCTATCAAACTCTGAGTGGGACTCTTTTTATACATATATGAACAAAGTATTATAAGATGAAAAGAATATTCATCACAATATTCGTATTTGTTTTTTGTATGAATTTCTCAAATTCATTTGCTACCGGCCTGGAAGATAAAGTTGGTATCGATCAAAAACTGGGCAGTTTTATACCTTTGAATGCGGAATTCCTGGATTCTAACGGTAAGAAAGTATTGCTTAAGGATTTAATTACCAAACCTACGGTAATTGATTTCGCGTATTATAAATGCACCGGTATTTGTACTCCTTTAATGACTGAAATAGCAGACGTTGTTAACAAGGTGGATATGACTCCCGGTAAAGATTATAACCTTATTACTATAAGTTTTAATCCGGATGAAATGCCCAAAGATGCCGCTGAGAAAAAACTACAAATAGTTGCATTGTTGAACAACAGAATACCGGAAAGCAGTTGGAAGTTTTTAACCGGGGATAGTTTAAATATTAAAAGGGTAACTGACGCAGCCGGGTTTCATTTCGAGAGACAGGGCAGCGGGTACATTCATACCGGGTCTTTAATTTTCGTTTCGAAGGACGGGAAGATATGCAGGTACCTACGTCCTGATTTTAATTATCGCGGCGATTTCAGAATCTTACCTTTCGATTTTAAAATGGCTCTGATTGAGGCATCAAAGGGTGAGGCAATCCCGGTTGTTGACAATGCTCTTAAGTATTGTTTCAAATATGAACCTAAGAATCAGGCATATGTATTCGATGTTTTTAAAGTGTCCGGTATTACAATAATAGTGGCGGTGATTCTGGTATTTTTGTTCATTGTGAGAAAACCCAAAAACAAATTAAAGAAAATTGGTTAATCTTAAGCGGAAGTTATTTTAACCTTTTTTCAATTCATTATTAGAATAATAAGAATATTGTAAGTAATCGTTGGTAAAGAGTATTAATGCGATGATTTCGTTGTGCATATTCCGGGCCGATGAGTGATTTTAACTAGGGGCTGAGATGAAAAAAATATGTTTGTTTGTTTTTACTTTCTTACTGCTTGGTAACATAAATGTTTTTGCGGGTGAAACTCTTCACCAGGCAGATGTGGTTGAGCATTTAGGGGAAAAAATCCCTCTGAACCTCAGCTTTACCGATGCCGGCGGAAAGAAAGTATTATTGAAAGATATTATTAATAAACCGACTGTAATTGATTTCTGTTATTACCGATGTACCGGTATTTGTACTCCGTTGATGGTCGAATTAGCAGATATTGTTGCAAAATCGGATCTGGTTGCCGGTAGGGATTACGATGTTTTAAGTGTGAGCATCGATCCTTCTGAAACACCTGCTATAGCAAAGCAGAAGAAAAATACTATTTATCTTGTAATTAATAAAAGTTTACCGGCAAATGCCTGGAGATTTTTAACCGGAGACAGTGTTAGTATAGATAAATTATCTAATGCGGCCGGTTTTAACTTCGTCAGACAACAGAACACATATCTGCATAAAGGCGTGCTTATTTTCGTTGATAAGAACGGGAAAATATGCAGGTATCTTCATCCGGGATATTCTAAGCGAGGAGATTTTTCGATTCTACCGGCTGACTTTCAAATGGCTGTAACCGAAACATCTCAGGGCAAAGTGATGGCTACCATTACTAAGGTTTTACAAACATGTTTTACTTTCAGACCTAAAGGTAAAGATATACTTATTTTCGGTATTATTTTTTTCGTCGGGGTAATTACGGTTTCGTCGGTTTTAATAATAATTAAAAAAGCAAATCCTTCGACAGCGAATAGAAACAGAGGTTAAAATTTATGGCAAGCGATACTTTGGCAATAGACCATAACGGACAAGAGCCCAGCTATCTTGAATACGAAGGGAAACACAAAGGAATCCTTGGGTGGCTCCTTTCAACCGACCATAAAAGAATCGGAATACTTTATCTGATTGGAATAATCAGTTTCTTTGCGGTAGGTGTTACTTTGGGTTTCCTAATCAGACTTGAATTATTGACTCCACAGGGAACAATAGTCGGTCCCCAGGCTTACAACGAATTCTTTACACTTCATGGTGTAATCATGATATTCATTGTTGTAATACCTGTTATCCCTGCGGTGTTCGGAAATTTCTTTCTACCGATTATGCTGGGGGCAAAGGATGTAGCCTTTCCGCGGTTGAATCTTTTATCATGGTATCTTTACATTACCGGCGGTATATTGATACTTCTTTCTTTAATTCTTCCAGGCGGAGCTGCAGATACCGGTTGGACATTCTATGTGCCTTACAGCGTAAGAACCGGTACTAACATGATATTTACGCTAAGTGCGGTTTTCATCCTCGGTTTTTCTTCTATACTTACCGGATTAAATTTTCTTACCACTATTCATCGTATGAGAGCTCCCGGAATGGGATGGTTTAAAATGCCCTTATTCGCGTGGTCATTGTACGCTACTTCGTGGATTCAGGTAATTGTTACCCCGATCGTTGGTATAACATTGCTTATGGTAATTGTAGAAAGAGTATTTCATGTAGGAATTTTTGATCCCACCTTAGGAGGCGATCCGTTGCTGTTTCAGCATATGTTTTGGATGTATTCGCATCCGGCGGTCTATATTATAATCGTACCGGCAATGGGTGTTATTTCGGAAATCATTCCTGTTTTTTCTCATAGAACTATTTTTGGGTATAAATTTATAGCTTATTCAAGTTTGGGTATTGCGTTATTCGGCTCGCTTGTGTGGGCGCATCATATGTTTGCCACCGGTATGAGCGATACCGCTGAATTTGTCTTCTCGCTCCTTACTTTTATAGTTGCTATACCGAGTGCCATAAAAGTTTTTAACTGGACCGCAACTCTGTATAAGGGCTCAATCGAACTGGAAGCACCTTTACTTTATGCGCTCGCTTTCATATTCCTATTTTCTATAGGAGGACTTACCGGTATTATACAAGGCGCGTTGAACGTGGACATATATTTAACCGATACTTACTTCATCGTTGGTCATATACATTATGTGATTTTCGGCGGTACCGGTATGGGGCTTTTCGCTGCGCTTCATTACTGGCTCCCGAAAATGTTCGGCAGAATGTATAATAAAAAAGTTGCCAGGGTAGCGTTCTGGATTATATTCGTGGGTTTTAACGTGCTTTACTTTCCGTTCTTTATTTTAGGATGGATGGGAATGCCGAGAAGATCTTATCATTATCTTCCTCAGTTTCAGTTATATCATGATATTGCGACAGTTGGCTCTTGGGTGCTTATTATCGGTCTTGTACTTATGCTGGGAAATTTATTGAAATCGTTAGTGAGCGGAAAGATAGTAACCGAAAGAAACATTTGGGGAGGAGAAACCCTGGAATGGCAGGTTGAGACACCGCCTACTTTTGAGAATTTTGAAGAAATTCCTGATGTGGAGGACTACCCTTATCAATACAAACAAAACGAACTAGCTACTATTGAAGAGGAGGTAAATTGAGTGCAATAGAACATGTTGAGGTACGGGAACACCGCGATGACATAAAAAGCAGGATGGGAATGTGGCTGTTCCTTTTTTCAGAACTATTGTTGTTTGGAGGCCTGTTCTTGATGTATTCCGTATACAGGTTTATGCACCAGCATGACTTCAGCATTGCTTCCAAAGAAATGAATACTTTCTTCGGAACTATGAATACGGTTATTCTACTTACCAGCAGTTTGACAATGGCGTTATCTATAACCGCAATTAAAAGAGGAAGCAGAAGGCTTTCTATATTTTATCAGATCGTTACAATTGCTTTCGGTTTGACTTTTATGTTTAATAAATTTCTCGAATGGAGCGCCGAGTTCAGAGAAGGTAATTTCCCTGGGTCTGCAATACTTCAGAATAAACCGCCGGGACAAATATTGTATTTCGAGCAATACGCTAATCAGTAGATGTAAAAATAAAAAT
>CAVUCX010000089.1:0-35820 GCA_963739955.1 uncultured Bacteroidota bacterium
CTCTCTCTCTCTCTCTCTCTCTCTCTCTCTCTCTCTCTCTCTCTCTCTCTCTCTCTCTCTCTCTCTCTCTCTCTCTCCCCCCCCGCGCCCGCGCCCGCCGCCGCCGCTGCTGCTGGCTGATTGTGGTGGTCCGAGGTGGATCTGTCTTTGGGCAGGGCTGCTTTTCAGATTTTTTCGAAAGCTTTTTGGGTGGCCTATTAAGACAGGGTGGCGGAAGCATTTTTGACAGAGCTCAAAAAGGCAGCGACTATGAGGCTAAAATTAATTTGAAACATAAAGAGGCATATATCGAAACTAAAGACAAATAAATGTTGAACTGGTCGAAAGTTGAAGATAAAAATTGAACCAGGGCACAAAAGAAGGTCTGAGGTTGAGATTAAAAAGTCATGGAGCCACCCGAAAACACGGCGGAGAAAGCTGAGACTCTGTACTGGGTGTTCAGATTCAGACCATCCCTTCTTTGAGGTAAAAGAGGATGATCTTTATTATAATCTGGATCTTGATCTTTATACATGTCCATACTCGGTGGTAAGGCTTGAAATAAAAACACTCGACGGAAAGAAAGTAAAACTTACAATACCCCCGGAAAGGGATAGCGGTTGCAAAGTTGTTGAAGTGAGAAATTTAGGTTTCCCAATTAAACACAATACCTCAAAAAAAGGAGATCTTTTAATTAGAGTTTTGGTTCAAATACCGAAGAAGTTAAATTCCGAAGAGAAAAAACTATTCGAAAAATTAGCTGCGATAAGAAATAAATAAATTTTAAATACAATCAATATTAATATTATTCAAAATACTGGAGAATGTTTTATGAGCACCAACAAACAACGACAAAGAAATATAAATTCAAAGCGGAGGTTAAACAATTACTCGATATACTTGTTCATTCATTATATACGAGTCGTGAAATATTTTTAAGAGAATTAATTTCCAACGCTTCTGATGCCCTGGATAAAATAAGATTTGAATCTACAAAGGGATCGGCAATTATCGATGCGGATCTGCCTGCGGAAATAAAAATAGATTTCGATGAGAAGAAAAAATTGATCACCGTTACTGACACCGGAATCGGGATGACACAGGATGAATTGATAAAAAATATAGGAACGATTGCTAAATCAGGTCGGCGGAATCTTTAAAACAGCTCACGGAGAATAAATCGGATGCGAACAACATAATCGGCAAATTCGGCGTCGGATTCTATTCGGTATTTATGGTAGCCGATGAAGTCGTAATAAAAAGAAAACCAGATTTGAAATCACCTAAACCATCGGATTTCCATTCCACAGCTGGTTCGTCTTTCAAATATGATTTTGTTTTTATTACGACTTCATCGGCTACCATAAATACCGAATAGAATCCGACGCCGAATTTGCCGATTATGTTGTTCGCATCCGATTTATTCTCCGTGAGCTGTTTTAAAAATTCCGCCGAGCCTGATTTAGCAATCGTTCCTATATTTTTTATCAATTCATCCTGTGTCATCCCGATTCCGGTGTCGGTAACGGTGATCAATTTTTTCTTCTCATCGAAATCTATTTTTATTTCCGCAGGCAGATCCGCATCGATAATTGCCGATCCCTTTGTGGATTCAAATCTTATTTTATCCAGGGCATCAGAAGCGTTGGAAATTAATTCTCTTAAAAATATTTCACGACTCGTATATAATGAATGAACAAGTATATCGAGTAATTGTTTAACCTCCGCTTTGAATTTATATTTCTTTGTCGTTGTTTGTTCGGTGCTCATAAAACATTCTCCATATTTTGAATAATATTTAATATTGATCGTATTTAAAATTTATTTATTTCTTATCGCAGCTAATTTTTCGAATAGTTTTTTCTCTTCGGAATTTAACTTCTTCGGTATTTGAACCAAAACTCTAATTAAAAGATCTCCTTTTTTTGAGGTATTGTGTTTAATTGGGAAACCTAAATTTCTCAGCTTCAACAGTTTCCCGTTATCTGTTTCCGGGGGTATTGTAAGTTTTACTTTCTTTCCGTCGAGTGTTTTTATTTCGACCTTACCGCCGAGTATGGCTGTATAAAGATCAAGATCCAGATTATAATAAAGATCATCCTCTTTTACCTCAAAGAAGGGATGGTCTAAAATATGAACACTAAGATACAAGTCTCCGCTTTCTCCGCCGTGTTTTCCGGTAGCGCCCTGACTTTTTAATCTCAACCTCAGACCTTCTTTTGTGCCTGGTTCAATTTTTATCTTCAACTTTCGACCGTCAACATTTATTTGTCTTTCGGTTCCGATATATGCCTCTTCAAGTGTCAAATTAATTTTAGCCTCATAGTCGCTGCCTTTTTGAGCTCTGTCAAAAATGCTTCCGCCACCCTGTCTTGATCGGCCGCCGAAAAAGCTTTCGAAAAAATCTGAAAAGCCGCCCATATTCCCGAACAGATCGCCTAGATCTCCCGAGAAGTTAAAATTTCCGCCGCCTTGTTTGCCGGATGAATATTGCCTGAACCAGTCGTTAGCATTTGCATTCCCTGCAGTCTGATAATTCTTCCAGTTAGCACCAAGCTGATCATATTTTTTTCTTTTATCCGGATTACTTAGTACTTCGTTAGCTTCGGTAACCTCTTTAAATTTTTCCTCAGCCTGTTTGTTGCCCGGATTTTTATCGGGATGATATTTCTTTGCCAGTTGCCGGTAAGCTTTTTTAATCTCTTCGGTAGTTGCGTTTTTTTCAACGCCCAGTGTTTGATAATAATCTTTAAATTCCATTAATATAACCTTTTTTCATTTGCACTGTTTTAATATATCACCCTCAAAAAATTAAACGAAAAGGGTAACTATTTAAGCTACCCTTTTCAAAAACAAATTTACAGATAAAGAATAATTATTTTATTTTAATAGGAATTTCTTTTGGTTTAGCTTCTTCAGCTTTCGGAACAGTAATAATTAACTGACCGTCGGAGAATTCAGCTTCAATTTTATCCTCCCTTATTTTTGTCGGCAGTGTAAACGATCTAAAATATTTGCCGTATGCTCTTTCTACCCGATGGTATTTTGATTCGGAAGTTTCTTTCTCCTGTTTTCTTTCTCCGCTTATAACTAGTTGTCCGTCTGTAAAAGAAATTTTAACATCTTCTTTTTTAACACCGGGCAGATCAAGGCGTAAAGTATAGCTGTCTTTATTTTCCGAAATATCCGTCAACGGCATCCAAACCGCGTTCTCATATTCTTCTTCCGAACTGGATTCTGCTAATCCGAATCTATCGCCGAGCGAATTAAATAACCTATTGAATTCACGCTCAACATTTAATAATTCTCTTGTTGGGTTCCATTTTGTAAGTGTCATTTTATTTTCCTCCTTCAATTAACCAATTATTTAAATAAACAATATAGCCTAGAAAGATTTTTTGTCATTTTTTTCATTACTTACCATATCAACTCGCATGCCGTATCGGTGTGACAGATATTAACGCTATATAAAACAAAGAGTTATGGCCATCCGAGGGTACTAAAGATCATGCGTCAATATGGCAGACAAATTGACGATATAGAAGGTATGGTTAAAAAAATGACAAATACTATGTCAATTAGTGCAATAGTTAGAAATTAGTCTTCGGAAAGTTGGATTTTTACTTGTGATTTTTAATTGTAGTTTTAAATAGAGTGATTTAAATGGATTGAGAATGGAATGATAATTAATTAAGTTTACACACTTTAATAAAAAGTTTATGGCGCAAATTAAAAGAGATGTAGATCTTTTTGAAGATACAATAGTCGCCCTGGCAACTCCTTCCGGAATTGGCGCAATTTCCGTCATCAGGATAAGCGGACCTGATTCGTTCGATGCTATAGATTCCATATTTAAGGGCAAAAGTAAAATTGCTGACGCATCTTCTCATACAATTCATTACGGTAAAATAATCGACGAAAACGGTTTATTAGTCGATGATGTGCTGATATCTGCTTTTCGAAATCCTAACTCATATACCGGCGAGGATAGTATTGAAATAAGTACTCACGGCAGTCCGTTTATAGTAAAAAGGATCATTGAAATTCTGATTGATAAAAACATCAGAATGGCTGAACCCGGTGAATTTACTAAGAGAGCATTTTTAAATGGAAGAATAGATTTAACCCAAGCTGAGGCAGTTGTAGATGTAATAAACTCTAGTACCGAAGCTTCATTAAGAGGTGCGAGAAATCAACTTGACGGACTTCTATCCGCAAAAGTAAATGATTTAAGAGCATTATTGTTAAATGCTTCGTCGTTCGTTGAGCTGGAGCTTGACTTTGCGGAGGAGGATCTCGAGTTTATCGGACACAGTGAATTGTTAAACCGAATCAATAATATTATCGATGAGATAGATGCATTATTAAAGACTTATTCGTTTGGAAGGGTAATAAGAGATGGTGTAAATGTAACTCTTGTAGGAAAACCTAATGTAGGAAAATCATCTTTATTGAACTATCTGCTCAAGGAATCCCGCGCGATTGTAAGTCATATTCCCGGAACAACTCGTGATATAATTAGGGAAGAGGTATCGATTGAAGGTGTACTATTCCGGTTATATGATACTGCAGGAATAAGATTGTCTAATGATGAAATAGAAAGCGAAGGAATTTTAAGAAGTCGTGCCGCGGTAAAAAATGCTGATGCCGTTATCTTTATTAATGATGTAGATACTGGAATTTCTGAGGAATTAAGAGAAGAACTATACACCCTGACAGTAAAAGAAAAAGTAATAACAGTTGTAAATAAAATAGATATGGTGCAGAGTAGGGATATTGAGGCCGATGTTCTGATCTCTGCAAAAACCGGAGAAGGTATTGAACTTCTTTTTAAAAAGCTTAAAGATACTGCTCTGGGCCTAAGTAATTATAGTGAGAAATCGTCTATTGTTTCAAATGTAAGACATTATAATTGTCTGAAAAAATCTAAAGAAGCATTGCTTAATGCAAAAGAATCAATAGATAATAAATTCAGCGGCGAATTCATAGCTGTCGATTTACGGAATGCGGAAGGTAAACTTGCCGAGATAATCGGTGAGGTAACCAGTGACGATATATTGAATAACATTTTTACAAAATTTTGTATAGGGAAATAGTTTTGTTCCACGTGGAACTTTTGGACTGGTTATGGGGATTGTTTATCGATGGTAGGTAGATAAGTTTAAGTTATTGCATTGGGCTCTTAATTAGTTTCACGTGAAACAGGAAATCTAAACTATTTTTACTTGTGGGGTCACATAATATCACACTGAGTGGACTCGAAGAGTTTGCGAAGCATGGATGTGCACCGTGAAAAAGAGTGAACAAAGCAGTAGGGCTTACGTGTCGGAAAATAATGAAATTGGAATGACTGGATTGATCTATTTATGCTACTATATAGCTTTACTGTTTGAATATATAGTAAAGGAAAATTGTTATTAAATATTTTGGGAAAAGAATATTGTTTCACATGAAACGTTGGGTTGTTGAATGAAGTATTTTGATATTATTGTGGTGGGCGGAGGTCATGCAGGTGTAGAGGCTGCATGTGCGGGTGCTAATATGGGTTGTTTGGTTGGGTTGGTAACTATGGACAGATATGCCATGGGTAGAATGTCATGTAATCCGGCTATAGGTGGAACAGCAAAAGGGCATTTAGTACGGGAAATTGATGCGCTCGGCGGCATGATGGGCAAGATTGCCGACCATACAGGGATTCAGTTTAGGATGCTTAACCGGTCAAAAGGTCCGGCTGTTTGGTCGCCCAGGTGTCAGTCGGATAGAAAGCTTTACTCAGAAGAGGCATATTTGGTTGTCTCATCAACATCTAATCTTGAGATTGTTGAAGCTTCTGCGGTTGAGGTACTTGAGGAAAATAAAAAAGTAAAGGGAATAAAAACTGCCGATGGAGAAGAGATACTATGCTCGGCACTGATTTTATCTTCCGGAACTTTTCTAAACGGATTAATGCATACGGGATTAAACTCTGTTGTCGGCGGAAGGTATGGTGAAAAACCCGCACTGGGAATAACCGAATCATTAGCGGGATTGGGGTTTGAATATGGTAGATTAAAAACAGGTACTCCGCCACGACTCAGAAAAGATACTATAAATTGGGATGTTCTCGAAGAACAACCAGGTGATGAAAAACCTCAGCCATTTTCGCATCAGACGGACTTAAGCGAATTTCCGTATCTTCCTCAACTAAGCTGCTATATTACCTACACAAATGAGGAAGTTCACCATATTCTTGAAAAAGGTTTTGGTGACTCGCCTTTATTTACAGGTAGAATTAAAGGTGTCGGTCCGAGATATTGTCCATCCATTGAAGACAAGATAGTTAGATTTGCTGATAAAAATAAGCATCAGCTTTTCCTTGAACCGGAAGGATTGGATAGCGACCTTATTTACCTAAACGGATTTTCCTCTTCTCTTCCTGCCGACATACAATATGAGGCTCTACATAAGATAAAAGGTCTCGAGCAAGTCGAAATGGTTCGTCCGGGCTATGCGGTTGAATATGATTTCTTTCCTCCTCATCAAGTAGATCTGACACTGGAAACTAAGCTGGTAGAAGGATTGTATTTTGCGGGACAGATTAACGGCACATCCGGTTACGAGGAAGCTGCCGCACAGGGTTTGGTTGCCGGAATTAATGCCGCGGCAAAGATACAAGGGAAACCGGAGTTTGTATTGAAAAGAAGTGAAGCATACATAGGGGTTCTGATTGATGATCTGGTAACTAAATCAACAGAAGAACCGTATAGAATGTTTACTTCCAGAGCCGAACATCGATTGCTTCTCCGGCAGGATAACGCGGATAGAAGGTTAACAGGACTCGGTCATAAATTTGGACTGGTTAAAGATACGGTGTTTAATAAGGTTATCGAGAAAACAGAATTAATTAATCGCGGAGTTGAACTGTTTAATATTCTAAAGCTTCACGGACGGGATGTAAATCCATTCTTAAAATCCAAAAATCTTCCCGAAATTGAATCTGCTGAAACAATATCAAAACTATGTAAGCGGCCTGAGCTTGGTTTGAAAGAGTTGATTTCTCTTAATGGTCATGAGAACAACTTGGAAGTTAAAAACCTTCTTGAAAATGATCTGGCGCTTGAACAAGTTGAAATTGAACTTAAATACGAAGGTTATATAAAAAGACAATATGAAAATGTAGATAGATTGGAAAAATATGAATCAACAAAAATTCCTTTAACGTTAAACTATTCTGCATTAAAAGCTTTATCAACGGAAGGAAGGGAAAAGCTTAATAAATTCAAGCCTCGCTCAATCGGGCAGGCATCAAGGATCTCGGGGGTTACACCTTCAGATATTTCTATTTTATTGGTATATTTGAAAAACTAAAATGAGGGGTTATTTATGGTTGATGTGCAGGAACAGTACTTCAAAGAACTACAAGCGTTCTTTTGGGAAAACGGATTTAATCCTGACGGAATGAAGGTTGAACGCCTTGCTTATTTCGCCGAACTTGTGGCGGAAAAAAATGAAAAAGTAAATCTGATCTCGCGCAAAGATGTTAATTCAATAATTGAAAACCATATTTTTATTTCGTCTTACATTACTAAGTACCTTCCGGAAAAATGTTCCAGCTTTTTAGATATCGGCACAGGAGGAGGATTCCCAGGGATTCCGCTTGCTATTTTACGCTCGGAAATGAAAGGTGTTCTTGCCGATTCAACCGGAAAAAAAATTGATGCTGTAAAAGAATTCATAGATAAACTTAAGCTGGGTAATGTTATTGCTGTAAACGATAGAGTTGAAAGCCCTGAGTTTATACTTCAGTATACTGATGCTTTCGACTTAATTGTAAGCAGAGCAACCGTACCGATGATTATTTTATTCAGATATGCATTGCCGTTGATTAAAGAAAAAGCCTATCTGGCGGTAATCAAAGGAGGCGATTTGACCGAAGAGTTTCAGAAAGCGGAATTGAAATATAAAGCCTACATAAAAAAGTCTACAGTCTATGAACTTAATTATAAACCTTCCAATGTCCGTAACAAAAAAGGCAAAAAGCTTATCGTGCTGGAGCTTCATAAATGAACGCTCCGTCTGATGAAAATTTATTCGATGAGATTAGCAGGCTGAGTACGGAACAGCGCAATCCTAAATCGATTCATATTGACTTGGCTGATACGAAAGAGATTTTACGTATAATTAATGATGAGGATAAAACAGTACCTTACGCGATAGAAATTGAACTGCCATATATTGAAAAAGCTGTTGAAGTAATTGTGAATGCCTTGAAAAACGGGGGCAGACTGCTTTACTTCGGCGCCGGTACAAGCGGCAGACTCGGAATTATTGATGCGGCTGAATGCCCTCCGACCTTCGGCACAGCGCCGGAATTAATTAAGGGATATATTGCCGGCGGAAAAAATGCAATGTTTGTTGCGCAGGAAGGTGCAGAAGATCTCGAAGAAAACGGCGCGAATGATGTGACTTCCGCTTTTGTAAACTCGGATGATGTTGTGTGCGGAATTGCCGCTAGTAAAAGAACACCCTATGTAATCGGCGCAATTAAAAAAGCAAAAGAACTCGGAGCTAAAACATTATTCCTTACTTGCAATCCGAGAAGTGAATTCAAATTTAAAGAAGTTGACATATCAATTTGTCCGTATGTAGGACCTGAAGTAATAATGGGTTCAACGCGGATGAAAAGCGGTACAGCGCAGAAACTTGTTCTTAATATGCTTACTACCGCCGCAATGATTAAGCTCGGTAAGGTTTATGAAAATATGATGATCGACCTTCAGCTTACAAATAAAAAGCTGATAGAACGTGCCAAAAGAATAATCATGACAATAACGAATGTATCATATAAAGAAGCGGATGAGTTCTTAAGAAAATCCGGTGGTCATGTTAAAACAGCTTTGATTATGATTAAGGCAAATGTAACAAAAGAAGAAGCGGAGAAACGACTGGAATCTTCTTCCGGATTTGTACGAAGCGCAATAGATTTTAAAAAATAATTTAACAGCCATTCCAATTACTTATACACTGTATTGAAGAATCTTTTTCTAATTCTTGTTTTTTCGCTTACACTATTCGACGCTGCCGGAAAAGCGCAGGTAGTTAAATCGGTCGAAAATGATATTGTTCGATTTGTGTATACAGGCGGCGATTTATTCAACAGCTTCACTGAATTCAGCGGACCAACCCAAATCAAATTAGCTGCAAGCGTTGCGGCTATTGCCGGAGCTTACTCGCTTGATTATAATTTAAAAGATCTAGCCGGTCATGCAAGAAATAATTTCACCGATAAATTATTTTCCATTGATAAAGTCTACGGAAGCGGATATACATTAATCGGTATTGCTGGTCTCTACGGCTACGGAGTAATTTTTCAAAACGGTGAAGTTCGCAGGCTCGGGCTTCAAACTATTGAAGCGGTTGGTTATGCGGGTCTCATAACAACCGTATTAAAGACGGTTGTCGGCAGGAGCAGACCATATACAGGTGAAGCTCATTCAATGCTGCGGCCGTTTAATGTACATGCGGCAACAACTTCTTTTCCGTCAGGCCACTCAACTGTAGCTTTTGCCGTATCTACGGTTCTTGCGAATAACACTGACAACATATATTTGAAAATATTAAGCTATACCGCGGCTTCACTAGTAGCTTATTCAAGAATATATCATAATGCTCACTGGTTTTCGGATGTGGTTGCAGGTGGAGCGATCGGATATTTTGTGGGGGATTTCGTTAGTCATGATACTAAAAGAAGCACATTTTCGAACCCTAACTTTTCTCTATTCTATTTACCAAATACAATCGGTGTTTCGGTAAGATTTTAATTCCTACTAAATTCTTTTTAATTTTTCCCGCAATTATAAAACCTGAAATAATAAATTTGTCTTGTCATTTAAATCAGTTCAAATTCGATTATAATTAATTATCTTTGCGGATTACAATTGAGGATAAATCTTATATCGCACGATTGTGTGTATTAAAAATTGCCCTAGGCCATTATTGTTGTGCGAAAAATATTAAGAAGCTAAAATGCCAGAGAATTTATACAAAGAGACTATAGGGGACCAGGTTCGAAATATTGAGGCCTTCGAAAAATTACATCGGCTGATCCTATCGGAAAAGATAATTCAAGTCACTCAGCTTTTCGGCGCTTCAAAAAGTTTTTTTCTTAAATATCTTTCCGGCAAAGAAAAAAATATCGTTGTGCTTCTTCCGGATGTTCAATCGGTTGCGGAAATGAATGTAGAACTGGATATTCTCGGAGTTTCCAAATATGTTATCGCATTGAAAGAATACCGTAGTGATTCGCTTCAGGAAAAATTGACGGAGATTGCCGGCAAAGATAAATTCATCTTCCTTTCAAGTTATGAAATTCTTAACTGCCAGCTCCCTCCAAAGGATCGAATAGAACACAATACAACGAAAATACAAGTCGGGGGAAATTTAAAATATGACGATTTAATTGAATACCTTAATCTTCTGAATTATCAGAGAGACCGGTTCGTTGAAGCTCCTGGCTATTTCTCGCAAAGAGGAGCTATTATAGATTTTTGGTCATTCAGCGAGAAGAACCCTGTCCGTTTAGAGTTTGACGGCGACTTTCTGGAATCAATCAGGTATTTTGATCAGGAAAGCCAGCGCTCCGTGGAAGTTATAGATACTGTTACTCTCGCTGCTCCGATGGGAAGCGGAGAAAATTCGTCGACTAAAAATATGACTGATATTTTTTCGTATTTGAATGATCCTCTAATTATTGCTTCCTTCTACAATCTGAAGAATCTTAAAACGGAAAAGTTTAATCTTTTTGAGGAAGAAGTTAAGGAATCTGAGGATGAACCTGGAGACCGGCTGGAAAACGAGAATACTGATTTCCCTGATCTTCCTGAATTAAATGGTGAAAGCACAGTTGAGAAAATCGAAAGCATTCAACAGACAGGCTTCGATTACGTTTCCATAAATAATGTCCGCTGGATAATTGAAAAGGAAATATCAAGCGGCGATAAAAGAATCGATCTAAATATAACAGAGTCGCCGGCAATTAATTCGAACTATGAAATACTTTTCAACGTACTTAAAGAATATTCCGCACAAAATTATGATGTATTTATAACATCCGAAAATGAACTTCAATCTTCCAGGTTAAGAGATCTTTTATCCGAATATAAAGAAGAGTTGGCCGAACTTCTGGAAGCGGGCAAAGTGAAGATTGAAACGCTGGCAATTAAGAAAGGCTTTATAGATAAATCATCAAAACTGCTGATACTCAGCGATTACCAGATTTTTAACAAACCTTACCGTACAAAAATAATCTCGAAGACGAAGTATACAAAATCGAAATCAAAATCGTTCGCTTCCGTAAAAAAAGGCGATTATGTCGTTCATGAAAATTTCGGAATTGGGAAGTACGTAGGACTTGAAACCATAAAGATAGGTGAAGTAAATCAAGAATCGATGAAAATTATTTATAACGAAGGCGGGGTGGTTTATGTCAATTTAAATTACCTGACCCTTGTTAAAAGATATTCATCGAACGAAAATCTTACTCCGTCACTTTCTACTCTCGGTACTGCCGAGTGGAACAACACCAAGCATAAAACAAAAAGAAAAATAAAAGAGGCCGCGAAAGAACTTATCGAACTGTATGCAAAAAGGAAAGCTGCTCAAGGTTTTAAATTCAGTGAAGATACGATATGGCAGAAAGAACTGGAAGCGTCTTTTTTCTATGAGGATACTCCGGACCAAGATAAAGTGATAAAGGAAGTTAAAAGCGATATGGAAGCGTTGAATCCAATGGACAGGCTCGTATGCGGCGACGTGGGTTTCGGTAAAACAGAAGTTGCCGTAAGAGCGGCTTTTAAAGCCGTTCAAGACGGGAAACAGGTTGCGGTTCTGGTGCCTACTACCATTTTAGCTGAACAGCACTTTAATACTTTTAAAGACAGACTGACTCAATTTCCAGTCAGGGTAGCAGCACTGTCAAGATTTCAAACAAAAAAACAACAGGGAGAAATACTTGAAAACCTGGGTCAGGGCCAGGTTGATGTGGTAATAGGTACACACAGGCTTGTTTCAAAAGATGTCAAGTTTAAAGATCTGGGTCTGCTCATTATAGATGAAGAGCACAGGTTCGGCGTTATGGCTAAAGAAAAACTCCGTTCATTGAAATTAAATGTCGATACGCTTACACTCACCGCAACTCCAATTCCCAGAACATTAAATCTTTCCTTGCTCGGCGCAAGGGATCTTTCAATCATAGCAACACCTCCGCCGAACAGGCAGCCGATTTATACTCACGTTTCCACATTCGATATTTTTAAAATTAAAGAATGGATTTTAAACGAATTGAGAAGAAACGGACAGGTTTACGTTGTTCACGACAGGGTTCATTCTATCGATAAACTTGCCGGATATATTCGCCGCTACGTTCCTGATATTAAAATTGCGGTTGCTCACGGACAAATGAAACCCACCGAACTGGAAAAAGTTATTCACGGCTTTTTAAATCGCGATTACGATGTTCTGATATCGACGAAAATAATTGAGTCCGGTATTGATATACCGAACGTCAATACGATAATAGTTAATAGGGCCGACAGATTCGGGCTGGCAGAACTTCACCAGTTAAGAGGCAGGGTCGGAAGATCCAACAGACAGGCTTATTCATATTTTATTGTACCGTCGATGGAAGGGATTAGTAAAAAAGCGTTAAGAAGGCTGCAGGCAATTGAAGAGTTTACGGACGTAGGCGCGGGTTTTAATTTATCTATGCGTGATCTGGAAATACGAGGAGCCGGCAATCTGCTTGGAACCGAACAAACCGGGTTTATAAACGATGTTGGTTTTGATTTATACGTAAAGCTTATCAACGAAGCGGTTGAAGAATTGAAGTATGAGGAATTTAAAGATCTTTTCAAAGATCTTCCCAAGCATGAGGAAAGAACTGAACCGACTATTGATACATTTTTCGAGATCGGAATTCCGGTTACTTATATGCCGGAACAAACAGACCGGCTTAATTTTTATACCGCATTGTATTCGATTAAAAACATTTCGGAAATACCGGAGCTGAAAGAAGAAATGCTTGACCGGTTCGGAGCGCTGCCGGTACTGGTAAACAGGCTGATAGATTCGGCAACGTTAAAATTTTATTCCTCATACGCTCTTTTCGAAAGAATTATTATTCAGCGCAAAAATATCAGCATAATTTTGCCTCGCGGGGGAAAAGAAGAATATTACAAATTTAAGTTTCTGGAATTGATGCGATTTATCGTGGATAAATATAAAAACTCTGTTAAATTTGTTCAGCAGAAAGATGTAATGAAACTTGTCATTCAAAATAACTTCGAAACTCCTGAAAAAATATTTGAATTTTTACTTACCTTCGCAAAGGAAGTTATTGAGCTGTTCGAGGTTGAACTGAAAGATGTTTCGGACGAATTAACAAATTAGGTAAAATTTAAGGTATAAAATGAAAGTAGCATTCATAGTATTTAATGATATGACTCTCCTTGATTTTGTGGGTATTTACGATACAATTACGCGATTAAAAACATTAAAATACAAGACCGATCTAAGATGGGATATATGCGCTTACACCGATATGGTTCGCGATAATCACGGATTTAAAATTATCCCCGATAAGGTACGCAACAACTTAGGGAAATACGACGCGGTTATTTTACCCGGTGGTAAGGGTACACGGAGTTTACAGAACGATGAGGAATTTCTGGAATGGCTGAGATCTGCTTCAACGGCGAATTACAAAATTTCGGTTTGCACCGGTAGTCTTCTGCTGGGCGCAGCCGGATTTTTGAAAGATAAAAAGGCAACAACAAATTTCCAGGAATACGATTCTTTGAAGCAGTACTGCAAAGAAGTTGTTCATGAAAGAATTGTCGATGATGCCGATACAATAACATCCGGCGCTGTTTCATCATCAATAGACCTTGGTTTATACCTTTGCGAAAAATGGTCGGGAGCCGAGGCAAAAAAAGATGTAATAAAAATGATTGATTATCAAAAGTAATTTTCGGGTGTTTCTTTTTTTACCTCTATGTTAAGGAGCGAGCGCATTGTATAAAATTTTATTCACAGATATCGACGGCACTCTGTTAAATAAGGAAAGGCTAATTTCCCCGGCCACGAAAAAAGAAATCGCCAGACTGAGTAATGAAAAAGGAATTCCCGTAATACTTATTTCATCCAGAATGCCCAAAGCGATGAAACACCTGCAAGATGAACTGGAACTTAATTATCCAATTGTCCCATACAACGGAGCGCTGATATTAAAAAATGCATCGTTAAATGATGAGTCGGATATTTTATTCACTACTACTATCACTCCTCAGATAGTGAAAAGTATAATTGAATATAAACGCTGCTGCGAGTTCCATGTCAGTCTGTATTATAATAACAACTGGTTTGTTGAAGGCATGGATTACTGGGCTAATCGTGAAGTAACAAGTACACAAGTATCGCCTTCGGTGGTCGGGCATGAAGAGGTGATTAAGGATTGGGAGGAAAAAAATGTAGGTGCGCATAAAGTAATGTGCATGGGAGACGCGCCTGAAATCGAAAAATTGCATAATTGGCTTTTTATCACCTATCCGGGTGTTCTAAATTTATACAGATCAAAATCTACCTTTATTGAAATAACCCCTAACATTGTTTCCAAAGCTACAGCTGTAAAGTTTATGCTGGATTATTTTAAAATGAAAGAATCCGAGGCTGTTGCGGCAGGCGATAATTATAATGATCTGGATATGCTTAAAGAAGCAGGTTTGGGTATAGCTATGGGAAACGCTCCGAAAATTATTCAAAAAGCAGCTGATTATGTTACCCTTTCAAATAATGAGGACGGATTGGCGAAAGCTATTGCTAAATATTTTTAAAAGGTTTACACGAAACTATCTCTCCGGCTGCGCAAAACATGTACAATTATTTCCAATCACACGCATTTAAAGCAATGAAGAAATTTATTATGTTTCTATATATTTTTCGATATGGACATAGTAAAGAAAATTTCCGGCTTGTCAAAAAGCAGGGCGCTGGTGATTTCGATAATTTTAGTCGCATCAATTGCATTTCTTGATTATTCAAACGGCAGAGAAATCAGCGTTCGTATACTATACATGATCCCGATTACAATTACCACATGGAACGCGGGCTTATTATGGGGACTTCTTATCTCTCTAATTTCTGCGGCTTTCAAAATTTACTTCGATTATATTTCCGGAACAACTTACTCTCATCTTTTACTTTATGCATGGGAGGGACTAATAGTGTGCGGTATCTTTTCGCTTTATGTCATCATTCTATCAAAGCTAAAAGAGGCCCTACAGATACTGGCCGAAAAAAACAACCAGCTAAAGGAAGCAAATCAGTTAAAGGATGAATTTCTCGGCATTGCATCGCATGATTTAAAAAATCCGTTGAATAATATTTTTAATCTGGGCTCAATAATTGAAGAAGAACCTGGAATGCCTGACCGGGAAATTGGACAGATCGGAAGACATATCAGAGAAATCTCTCAACAGATGTTTAAAATTATAGATAATCTGATAACTTCCACAGCTATAGATATGGTTGCCTTTAAAGTTAATTATGAGAAAATTGATATTTCTCAAATAACAAATTCTATATTTAAACAGTATCTTTTTACGGCTGAAAAGAAATCAATTAGCCTTCACCTTGAAAGCAGCTCCCCTCAAATATTCGTTAATGCCGACGGCAGTTTAATTACTCGCATAATCGATAATCTGGTATCAAATGCCCTCAAATTTTCTCAGCCCTATAAAAATGTCTGGGTAAGGATTTCAGAAAATCCTGGTAAAGTAATAATTGAGGTTCAGGATGAAGGGCCTGGGTTTACCGAAGAAGATAAATCAATTTTGTTCTCCCGTTTCGGCAAGCTTTCTGCCAAACCGACCGGCAAAGAAAGTTCAACCGGCTTAGGATTATACATTGTAAAAAAATACATTGATGCTTTAGACGGCAAGATCGACTGCACCAGTCAGAGTGGCAAAGGAGCTAAATTCATTATCGAAATACCTTCCAAATTAGCTAAAAACCAGTTAAAATACATTCCCGACTAATCGGTTGAATCCCCTTTTACTAAACAAATACAAAATAATTTCGAAAATATCTATGCGCATAAGTTATTCTAGAGCTATTTATTTTTCAATTCAGGGGTTATGATCTTTGTTGATTTCCACTATACGGCTACATGACCTTTGATTACATTTATAAGATAACATGAAAAATGACTGCTCCCGCGCTTAGTGATTTTTATATTTTTCTGTTACTATTAAACGAGGCTTTTTATGTTCTCGATAGTAAAAAAATATTTTATCCATTTGGTATTTATAATAACGATAGCATTTATCGTTACTGAGATTATCGGATATTTCTCCCTAGGAGCTTCCGCCGGCTCTGCTGATATACATTCATTTTATCTGGGTAAAAATCTTATTCTAATAGGTTTGCTAGGTTCTTTAGTGATGGTTTTCTTTCTTCTGCTATTTCTCCAAATAAGTTTTTATAAACCTCTTTCAATGTTGTCAAAAAGATTTCGCGTAATGGTGGATAAAGATTTTTCCTCCATTTCTCGCGCTTTAACCGAAATGGCTCACGGAAATTTAACAACCGGTATCAAACTCGAAGCAAACTCTATTCAAAGTTCTGCTAACGGCAGAATCGGAGAGATGACCAGAGGATTGAACCAAATTATAGAAAATTTAAAAGAAGCCAGTAAAGAATTTAATTCGGCTACGGATAATCCATGCCAAAGACTTTTATATGTAGGGGCCGATTCATATTTGGAAGGACGCGCCTGCGGCGATGCTATGGGAAAAGCATTAAACGGAAAAGGCAAAGTTGCAATTGTAATGGAAAGCTTTAATATAATTGGCCATGAGCTAAGGAGAAAAGGGTTTCAAAATATTTTAAAAGAAAAATATCCCGCAGTTATGGTTATCGATACTGTAGAGACAAATCTTAATAATGAAACCACTTATTTGAAAACCAAAGATCTATTAATAAAGCACGCTGATCTAAGCGGTATATATGTAACTTACGGCGGCGCATCATCTGCTAAAGCAGTCAAAGAACTTCATAAAAGCGGAAAAGTGAAGGTTATCTGCCACGATCTGGGTAACGAAACTATGGAATATGTAAAAGACGGAGTTATAACAGCTACTCTTGGACAGGACGTTTACGCACAGGGGCACGATCCTATCATTCATCTATTCAACCATGCTGTTAATAACTGGATCCCGGTTCAGCCGAGAATGCTGACTAATTTGGATCTTATTACTAGAGATAACTACACACATTTCTGGGATCCTGCTCGCGGTATTATTGAATCCGGGCAAGTTGCTTCCAGGAGGCCAAAACCGTTAAGAAAATCAGACCGGCCCATAAGAATAGCAGTTCTTGGAAGAGAAGGAGATACATTCTGGCTGGATTTCAAAAAAGGTGTTGATGCCGCTTCGAATGAGTTAAGACAATTTAACGCAGTTGTAGACTGGATAATCCCGAAAGGTTCGCACGAAGAAGGCAAGATTGTTGTATCAGCAGATGTATACGGACCCGCTCTCGAAGAGTGTATACAAAAAAATTACGACGGTGTGAGTACCGGTATATTTGATAAAAATCTTGTCCCGATAATTAATAAAGCGGTTGATAAGAAGGTCGCGGTAGCTTCGTTTAATAGCGAGCCGATGAGCCTGCGCGGATTGTTCACAACCTTTATTGAAAGGGCAAATAAACTACTAGATTTAAGTCAGGGTCTTTCTTCGGCAGCCCAGCAATCTGCGGACACTTCTAATTATAACGCTGAAGCAGTTCAGCAAATGGTTCAAAGTTTAAATGAGGAAGCAACTTCTGTTAATACAGCTAATACGAACATGACTCAAATTGCCGTGTCAATAGAACAGATTGCAAAAGATTCGCATGAACAGAAAAAAGCCGCGGAAAGAGTTTCGATATCGGCTGCGGAAATTTCTAAAGCAGTAGATTCTGCAAACTCAAACGTTAACACGGTTGTAAAAGCTTCCGGCGAGGCTATCGTAGTTGCTCAAAACGGTGCGAAAACCGTTATGAAAAATTTAGAGCAGATGAAAGTTATTGAAGAAACAGTAAATCAATTTGCTTCAAAGATAGAACGAATGGCCAAACAGTCTGAACAAATAGAAGAGATAATAGAAACCATAGAAGAAATTGCGGAACAGACAAATCTTCTTGCTCTTAATGCCGCCATCGAAGCAGCCAGGGCCGGAGAGCACGGAAGGGGTTTCGCTGTTGTAGCGGATGAAGTAAGAAATCTTGCTGAAAGATCTGCCGCGGCTACCAAACAAACTTCAAGCTTAATTATAAAAGTTCAAAAGGACATGTCCGATGCTGGTGAAGCTATTAAATTAATAGTTGATAAGGTGAAAGAAGGTACCAACATTGCGA
This sequence comes from uncultured Bacteroidota bacterium, assembly GCA_963739955.1. Lineage (GTDB taxonomy): Bacteria > Bacteroidota > Ignavibacteria > Ignavibacteriales > Ignavibacteriaceae > FEN-1297. The sequence continues at coordinate 18,412 of CAVUCX010000089.1, forward strand.
ATCAATCCGGAGAAGCAATTGATAAATTGTTTAATACTTCGCAGAATGTAAATCAGCAAATAAATACTATGGCAGATGCCAATAATACTGTTACCAATATTATGTCCGGTCTTTTGGAATCAATCGGAAAAATAACAAGCGTTATTGAGCAAAATATGAGTGCCACGGAACAGTTGAGTGCAAGTGTTACCCACACAGTAGAAATGATAAATAATGTAGCCGCTATTAGTGAATTTAACGCGACTACTATAAATGAAATTTCGGAAAAGACAATAAAGGCTAAAGTTCAGGCCAAAGAAGTGGGTAATGTTGCAACGGGACTTTCTTCCATGGCAAATGAACTTCAGGCGGCTACGGCTCAATTTAAAATAGATTCGGACGGATACAGAATGAATTAAATACTTTTCTTTAATTATATTGAATTAATATAGCCGTCTTATATTTTGTCGTTATTTAAGACGGCTTTTCATTTTATCCAACCTTAAAACATTTTAAAAATTTCCCTCGTATTTTAATTTTAACCTACTCAAGTAACAAGATAATTGATATTTGGAAATACCCGGGCCGGTTATATGATAGCCGGATACTTTTATTGATAAAAAGATGGCTATTTCACAACCAATTTTGCTTATTGGAAGTCAAATATAAAAAATATAACAGCCTTTGTAACAGATAATCAACTTCTTTAGTCAAAAAAATAAAACAAAAAGCAAATTGAGGTAAATATGAAAGCTTCATTAACAGTACTTTTCGCACTGACGCTTCTATTTTGCGTTGTGCAAGCGGGTAATACATATGCCGGTGATAATACACGATCTTTTAGTTTCAAAAATTTTAACGCAATAGATATCGGGGCCGGAATGCATATTACCGTTACTCAATCGGATACGTACAGTATAGAAGCAACCGGCGATCAGGATGATCTTGATGATCTTAAAGTTGAAAAAAAGGGGGATAAACTGCAGATTGGTTTTAAAAGCAGTTCATTCTTTAGTTTCAAGCATCATCACACGGTAAAATTTGAAATTAAAATGCCGTTGTTAACGGGAATAGAACTTAGCGGAGGGGCCAGGGGCAATGTTAAAATGGATGCTGGAGTAAAGAATTTTACAGCCGAACTTAACGGCGGAGCATACATGGAGGGAACAATAAACTGCGGAAAAACCTCCGTTGAAGTATCGGGTGGCAGTAGAATAAATCTAAACGGTAAAGGCAGTAAATTGAAGATAGATGGTTCCGGCGGGAGCAAATGTAATTTAAAAGATTTTGAAGTGACCGATGCAAGCATTGAGTTATCGGGAGGAAGTAAGGCAACAATTAAAATGAACGGAAAACTTGATGCAGACCTAAGCGGCGGTTCCCATATTTATTATTTAGGAAAAGTTGAACTAGGCTCAACGGATTTCAGCGGCGGTAGCGGAATATCAAAAGGCGATTAAATTATTCGCGGTTTATTCAAATGATTGGGTATGATTATAAAAAAATTCGATGTTAAAATAATATAAGGGCTGTCCGTGCAGCTAATTTTCTTGGGGCAGCCATTAATATATTAAGGGTCATTTTAGTTTGATCCATGTTACCCTTCTGTCTGCAATAAAACCAAGATTCTTTAGTAATCGAAAGGCATGAATATTTTTTCTTCAACTTGCGGGTAGGGAATTTTTTTATTATTCAAGCACTGTTTAATCAAAGAGATGACAATTTCTCTTCTGTATCCCTTCTTTCGGTATTCATCAAGTACATGGAGAGAGCCGAGAGCACCGTCATCATGGGGCAATCCTCATGCAACAAGTTTTCCGTTAACTCTGAAACATGTATTGAACGATTTTTGGATTCTATCTTTCAGATATTCCACCGAAAAATATTCTTTATAGTTAGAACCTCTATAGTTTTGCCGATTAGATTATGCGGATTTACATACAGCCTGATAAAGTCAAGTGAAAAAAGTAAAATAATATCATAGTTCGACTCCACTCACTATTACACTTTAAATTTGAACGCTTCCGAAATTTTTTATTGATAATAACTTATTCAGTTTTTATTTTCATTTAATCTGAACTCTCAAAATGTTTGCGGAACATTCATTAAAATAATATAAATATAAATAATTAGCGGGGTATAAAATGAAAGTGGGAATCCTTGGGTCGGGAACTGTTGGGCAGCAACTTGGGCTTGGTTTAATAAGGATCGGTCATGATGTTAAAATTGGCACAAGAGATACAACAAAGTTAAAAGATTGGGTTATACAAGCCGGGCCCAAAAGTTCTGCCGGAACATTTGCGGATGCGGCCAAGTTTGGCGAATTACTGGTATTAGCTACAAATTGGGAAGGCACGTTTAGTGCGATAAATATGGCGGGGAAAGAAAATTTCAGCGGTAAGACTTTAATAGATGTTACGAATCCTCTCGATTTTTCACAGGGTCCAGCTCCGAGAATAGGCGTCTTACCGGGAAATTCCGGCGGCGAACAGATTCAAAAAATGCTTGCCGATTCAAAAGTAGTCAAAGCTTTTAATACCGTAAGCGCATATATAATGATTAGTCCTAAGCGAGAGAACGGTGATCCGGATATGTTCATCGCGGGCAATGACGAAAAAGCGAAAAAGGAAATTACCTCATTGGCGGAAAATTTAGGCTGGAAAAGCATTATTGATATGGGCGATATTTCACAATCTTATTGGCTTGAAGCACTTGCAATGATTTGGATAAATTACGGATTTAAAAATAATAACTGGACCCATGCTTTTAAGCTGCTTAAAAATTAAATTTATGGAAAATATGTAAATCATAATTCATTGCCTTGAACTGTACTAATATGCTATGACATATCCTTCCTGCTTTCAATTTCTGAATCATGTCTGAAAGGTACATATCTGTCTACATAACGCAATATTTATATTGTCATTCAATAATTTATTCTTCATTTTTAATGATCACAATTCCATTTTAAATATTCTTCGAACTTAAACTTCAAATAATTTAATATTTAGGAGAATAGATGCAGGAAGATTCCCCCAAAAATTATATCAATCCGGGCACAAAAATAATTATATTATTTGCTCTGATCGATCTGTTTCTTCATTTATATTCAAACGCTTTTGCAAATTACGGAATTTTCCGAGATGAATATTACTACATTGCCTGCAGTAAAAGACTTGCCGCCGGGTATGTGGATCAGCCGCCGTTTTCCATTTATATTCTTGCAGTATGGCGGTTTTTCTTCGGTGAATCATTATTCGCAATAAGGTTTGTTCCTGCAGTCGTTTCCGCAATCACCGTTTATGTTACTGGATTGATTGTCAGAAAGATGAATGGCGGTAATACTGCAATAGTAACAGCGTGTTTGGCTTTGGTTGCGGCGCCGGTGTTTCTCGGGGTTAATCTAATATTTTCAATGAATACTTTCGATTGGCTTCTTTCCGCTGTAACTGCTTTGCTGCTGATTAAAATAATTAATGAAAAAAGAAATACTCTTTGGATTTGGCTCGGGATAGTATTTGGCATAGGATTACTGAATAAAGTAGGATTCCTTTGGCTGGGTTTCGGTACGGCTGCGGGTCTGGTTCTTACGAGGGAACGAGTATACTTAAAAACCAAATGGCCGTACATTGCAGGTGCAATTGCGCTGATAATTTTTAGTCCTTTTATCTTCTGGAATATGACCCACAATTGGGCTCATCTTGAATTTATTAGAAACGCTACCTCCGAAAAATATTCATCGCTTAACGCATTAACTTTTATATCAGGTTTTATTTTAACTCTAAATCCGCTTAATATTTTTATCTGGCTTGCCGGTTTATATTACCTTATCTTTGATAAGGAAGGGAAAAAATATCGATTATTGGGAATCATCTTCATTGTTTCTTTCCTTGTACTTATTATTAATGGCCATAGCAAATCAGAATACCTTGACCCGGAAGTGCCGATGCTGTTTGCCGGCGGCGGTATAATATGGGAAAAATGGGTGAAGAACAAATCGCTTACGTGGTTGAAATTTACTCTTCCCGTTGTTATAGGAATAACCGGGATTTTCTTTATTCCGCTGGCTCTTCCTGTTTTACCGGTAAAAGCATTTATAAGTTATTCCGAAAAATTGGGAATCAAACCGTCTTCAAGCGAGAATAAGAAATTATCCGAACTCCCTCAGTTCTATGCGGATATGTTCGGATGGAAGAATATGGCTGCAACGGTTTCCGGGGTTTACACTTCGCTTACGCCTCAAGACAGGGCAAAAGCCGTAGTGTTTGCTTCGAACTACGGAGAAGCCGGATCATTGGAATATTATAGGAAAGATTTTCCTCTTCCCGAAGTAATTTCAGGACATAACAACTACTGGCTGTGGGGTTATAATCATTCTTTAAAAGATCCTTTAATAATAATTATCGGCGGCAAACTTGAAGATCATTTAAAATCATGCGACACAGTGAAAACCGCGGCAATTATTCAAAGTAAATATGCTATGCCATATGAAACAAATTTGCCCGTATTTATTTGTAAAGGAATGAAATACCCGATTAACGAAATATGGAATAAGGTTAAAAATTACGAATGACCTGTTGAGTTGAAACATATGTGTGAGTAAAGAAATTGTTATTGCCGACTTTTATAATTAGTTTCATGAAAAATTTATTGAATAACAATTCCGGATTATTCTTTTGGAAGACAACATGAAATTATCTACCGCGACATTCGGCTCAGGATGTTTCTGGTGCACAGAAGCTGTTTTTAATAGAATAAAAGGAGTAAAAGAAGTTATCTCCGGTTATTCTGGCGGCACGGTACCGGAGCCCACGTATGAGGCAGTATGTACAGGATTAACAGAGCATGCTGAGGTTTGTCAGATTATTTACAATCCTACAGAAATCTCCTTCGATGAATTACTTAAAGTATTTTGGAGGACGCATGATCCGACAAGTTTAAACAGGCAGGGAAACGATGTAGGAACTCAATACCGTTCGGTAATATTTTATCATGATGATGAACAAAAACAAAAATCGGAACGCTACAAAGAGGAGTTGAATAAATCCGGGGCTTGGAAGGATAAAATCATAACTGAAATATCGCCTTTCAAAAAATTCTACAAAGCCGAAGAATACCATCAAGACTATTTTGAAAAAAATCCCAATCAGGGATATTGTGCTTTTATCATAGCACCCAAAGTGGACAAATTCGAAAAAGTGTTTGAAAATATGCTCAAGTGATTTTCAAAGATTTTAAATAGAAGCTTCTTTAAGACCAGGTACTTCGTCCATTCAGCATTGCAAATTAACCCTTCATGTAATATCAAGGTTTTATAGCCAACCATTGTACATCTTTGACGTCCTAACCTTTGAAATCAATCTTTTTATAATGTTTCGGGAGGTTAAAATGAAGCCTTATGTTACTACCTGGAAAAATAAAATTCCGTCAGCTATATATACTTCGTTAGTTATAAACACATTTATTTTTATTACCTTAATGTTAATCTCGATAACTTCGGCAGGTTGCGGCGCGTCTGGAAGCGCTGAACTTGGTTCAGCTTCTGTATCCGACGATTCGGTAAAAAAGGGGGAGAAAGTATTCATCTTCCATGAAGAAAAAGACGGCGAGGATAATTTATGGAAAGCAGTTTTTAAGGATAATAAACTCATATCGCTTTACCGTAACGACTCTAAAATTCCGGAAGATCAACTGGAGAAATACAACGATATCGTCTATACAAATATTGATGTGATCAGTGATGACGGAGGAGAGCAATTTTTACCGTATGGTTTTTCTCACGGTCGCCATAAATATTTCGACGAGAAAAAATTCAACCACCAAATGAAAATGCTGGGAAAGAAGCTGGAAAAATTAAAATTCGATCCGGACTCCTCGTGGTTCGACAATGAAAAGTTTGAGCATGAAATGAATATGCTTTGCGATAAATTGAGTCACATGCGGATAAATGTAAATATCGATTCCGGCATGTTCGACTGTAATATGACGGGAATAATTAAAGACCATGATTTTTTTGACGGCGAAAAATTTAAGCATGAAATGAAAAAGCTTTCCGCTGAACTAAAAAACAATGCTTTGGCCATGAAGGATTTTAAATTAAATATGCCTGATTTTGAGAAAAAGATGAAAATTCTCGACGAAAAAATGAGAGATTTTAAAATTGATATGCATGGACTAAAAAGCAAGATGAAGAAGTTAAAGTCGTTTGTTACTGATCTCAGGCTGCAGTTAGAAAAAGACGGTTATATAAAAAATGAAGACGAAGATTTTGATTTAACATTAAACGGGCATGAAATGATTTTAAATGGAAAGAAGATGCCTGAAAATGTTTTTCAAAAATATAGAGAGTTATACAAAAAGAATTTCGGAAAAGAGATAACCGATGATAATCCGTTTATAATAAGAAAATAATATTAATCCGGTAGCGAATATTAAGGGCACTTCTAAAAACTATTTTTTATAAAAATTCAACGCAAAGAACGCAAAGAATACGCAATGTTCGCAGAGAATATTGAAGTTTTTAGAAGTGCCCTTAAGATAAATATACAAATTTGATAAAAGAAACTTATTCCGAGAACATGTAACCAGCTCCGCGAATGCTTAATATATGTTCCGGATTAGACGGATCGTTCTCGAAATATTTTCTTAATCTTACTATAAAATTATCGACGGTTCTGGTTTCAATCCCAGGATTCAGATGCCAGACTTTTTCAAGCAGTTCTTTTCTTGATATAACTTTCTCTTTGTTATCGATTAAATATTTTAAGACCATTGCTTCGTATGCCGTAAGCTGAAATTCGATTTTCCCCTTACGGCATTTGAAATTCTCAAAATTAATTTCATAGCCTCCGAATTTAAAAACCGGTACATCCGCAGCTGCGGTGCTGTACCAGTTTTTTCGTTTCAGCATTCCCTTGATTCTAAGTAAAAGTTCCTGCAAATGAAACGGTTTGGTCATATAATCGTCGGCGCCGAGTTCCAGCCCTTTTACTTTATCTTCCGCTTTTGTTCTGGCAGTTAACATTAAAATCGGCATTTGCGGAAAAGTTTTCCTTATCTTTTCGGCTATTTCAAATCCGTTGAAATACGGCAGCATTATATCAAGTAAAATCATGTCGTAGTTGCCGACATCGAAAAATTCCAGTGCTTGTTTTCCGTCTTTGGCCCATACCACGTTATATCCCTCTTCTTTCAAATTATATTCAAGGCCTATGGCAAGGGTTTCCTCGTCTTCAACAAGAAGAATATTTTGTTTATTATTGATGGACTTCATTTTTCTCCTCTGCATTAAAGGCCTTTTTAATAAAATAATTTCTTGATTCTTTGTAAACCGGCAACTCGATCCGGAATGTTGTTCCCTTGTTTATACCTTCACTTTGCGCGATGATTCTGCCTGAATGATTTTTGATAATTTCCCTTACGCGATATAATCCAAGTCCGGTCCCTTTAACATTCGGAATATTATTGCCGTAAATCCTGTAAAATTTATTGAATATTTTTTTCTGTTCGGTGACCGGAATGCCGATTCCGTTATCCTTAAAGTTGACGATTATTTTTTTTCCGTTGCATTCCAAACTTATTAACAGCTTCAGGCCGGATATTGAATATTTAATTGCATTATCGATAAGATTATCGAACACAATTTTTATTGAGTTTTTATCTATAGAAAAATCGCAATCCGCGTTTCCGGTTATAATAACGGAGTTTTCGGGCAGGTTGAATTGATCTGCAGCCTCGTTTATGACCGATTTCAATATTACCCCTGCATTATAAACAAGGTAATTGTGCGAAGGTTTTTTCTGTTCAAGGGCGGAAATTTCAAGAATTGAATTTATTTGATTTTTCAGTCGCACTGCGTCCTTTAGCATAAGCCCTATAAATTCTTTCTGCTTAGCCTGAGATACATTCCTTGAATTCAATGTCTCCAGATACAACTGTATTGATGAAAGGGGAGATTTCAGTTCATGTGTTATGCTGGCGATAAAATTGTCGTAAAGATTTGTCAGCTTTAATTGTACGTTAAGGTGCCTGAAGATAAGAGACATTGAAAAAGAAATAGCGACCAGTAAAATGATACCGCCGACAAGAGCCACTACGTTAGTTCCGTCGTATACTATCTGCGGCGAAAGTTTATTTCCTACTTGCTGGAATATTATATAATTGGATACATACCAGTAAATCCACAATCCCAAAAGCATCAACCAGAAAAGCTGAGCAATTACAAACACGGAGATATGATAAATTATGGTATGTCTTTTTTTCATCCTCTTTCCCTTATTATTAATTACTTCGCGGAATCATCACGAAATAATTGTACGGAAATATTAAACATTAAAACGTAAAGTCCAAATAAATCCAACTTTTACATTTCTTTTACAAACCAATTGTTAATATTAACCGGCGGATAGTGTAACTTTTACCCGATTAAAACATCGGTTTTATCGGAGTTAAATATGAAAAAAATACGGGGACAGAAATGAAAATACTTTTAGTCTATCCTGAAATACCCTCCACATTCTGGAGCTTTAAAGACGCTCTTAATTTTGTTTCGAAAAAATCAGCGGAACCTCCGCTCGGATTATTGACCGTTGCCACAATGATTCCTCATGAATGGGAAAAAAAATTAATCGACATGAATGTCAGCGCTCTTGAGGATGTTGATATTCAATGGGCCGATTATGTTTTTTTAAGCGGAATGAATATTCAGATAAAATCTTTTAAGGAAGTTATCAGAAGATGCAATAAGTTTGGAGTTAAAATTGTTGCCGGCGGACCGTTAAGTACAACTCAGTACAAAGATTTTTTGGGCATAGATCATTTTGTGTTGAACGAAGCAGAAATTACTTTTCCCTTATTTCTGAAAGATCTTGAAAAAGGTAATCCAAAACATGTTTATTTGACCGACGAATTCCCGGATATTTCGCTCGCTCCGGTCCCGATGTGGGAATTGCTGGACATGAAAAAATATGCTTCCATGAGTATACAGTACTCAAGGGGCTGTCCTTACGATTGCGAATTCTGCAGTATAACTATGCTTAACGGCAGGCGCCCGAGAACAAAAAGTAGAGATCAATTTATCTACGAACTGAATATACTTTATAATCTCGGCTGGCGTGGCGGTGTTTCTATAGTTGACGATAATTTTATCGGCAATAAAAGAAAATTAAAAGACGAAATACTTCCCGCATTAATATCATGGTCGAAGGACAGAAAATATCCCTTCTTTTTTATAACCGAGGTTTCAATAAATCTGGCGGATGACGATGAACTTATAAATCTTCTCGTCGAAGCAGGAATCAATAGTATTTTTGTAGGTATAGAATCCCCGAGCGCGGAAAGTTTAACAGAATGCGGAAAGAATCAAAACCTGAGACGCGATCTTGTTAACTCGGTAGTTAAACTTCAGCAGAATGGCTTAATCGTGTCAGGAGGATTTATCGTGGGATTCGATAACGACCAACCGCAAATATTCGAAGAACAGATCCGCTTTATTCAAAAGAGCGGAATAGTTTCGGCAATGGTTGGACTGCTTAACGCGCCAACCGGCACAAAACTATTTAAAAGACTAAAATCGGAGAACCGTCTGTTGGAGACATTCAGCGGCGATAACATGGACGGATCTATAAATTTTATTCCGAAGATGCGCTACAGCGATCTGATAGGTGGCTACAGTAAAATACTGCATACCATATATTCGCAGAAAGCTTATTACGAACGCACAAAAAAATTCTTGAAGGAATACCAGCTTCCTGCTTGGAAATCGGCAGTACCTACTCTCAATGAGGTAGGCGCATTCTTCAAACTTTTGTGGAAACTCGGAATTAGAGAAAAGGGGAAAAGATATTTCTGGAAACTTTTTGCAGTAAGCCTAATTAAATATCCGAAAAAATTTCCGGTTGCCATGACATTTGCCGTATATGGTTTTCACTTCAGGAAAATATCGGAGGGTGTTTAATTGATTAAAGTGCCGGAAGAATTAAAAGCAAAGATTTAAATACCTTTTGTATTCATTAAAACAATTCTCCAGCCGTCGGGATCTTCAACGGTTATTCCTTTTTCTTTCCAGTACGGATTTTCCGGAGGCACCGGATTAAAACCCAGAGTGGATAATTTAGCTTTTATTTTTTTGATATCATTGTTCTCGGGCAAATAAAATATCAGCAGATTATCTTTTGTTGGAGCCGGGCACGGCGATCCGTTCAAATGAGAGGTAAATTCAAGATGATAATCACTTTCCGGTAATCCAAACATTATACCGGTATACCCATCATGTTCTTTAAATGAACCGACAACCGGAAGTCCGAGCCCTTCTCCGTATAACTTTTTGATTTCTTCAAGCTTGTCGGTGGGCCGCACTATTCTTACTTCCGCAACTTTAATTCCCGAAGGCCAACTCGTGCTCATCATCATCTTCAGTTACAATTAATGTTAGAACTATTTAATCCCGGGCAAATTGAATCGAAAATTATATTTGCCTTTCTCCATGTTTTAGGTTCATGAATTGTACGGATTTTTTCTTTTTTATTTGTGAATTGAATTAAGTAAATATTTGTATTAAGTGATGCTGCATATGCTCAAAATAATCACTAATTAAATACTCTAGTGTTACCGGTTCATCAGGCATGGGTTTCTCAAAACATATTTCGTTCAAGTTATGCACTTCTCTGGGTTCTGTTAATATCTCTTCCGGAATGGCATCTATCAAGTGGATAAGATGCTTATTATAATTTGACCAGAGAGTAATTAAGTCCTGCCACATTTCTTCTTTATAATTCTGCACTCCTACCCATAGGTTTTGATCGTATGTTTGAAATACCAGTTCACTTGTAAATTGAGCATTTACAAATCTTACATGATTGTTAACCGCCGAGTCTATTAAATGTCCGAGTACTTCTTTCCTCAGCCACTTGCCCGGGGCATAGGGAGTATCGGCGAAATCATCCTTCATATCTCTTAAATTAGTTTCAGTCAGTTCTATATATTCATAATATTGTTCTGAAAACTTACCCATTCTTTTTACTCCTTAAGATTTAAAAATAAATTAAAGTCGCCCGGCTTTAATTAAAACTAAGCATGATGACCTTTACCGTAATTTTTTTCTCCCGCAGTTATTTTTAACCGCAGGTAATTTTGTTTCGGCGGCAGCGGACAAGTTGCAAACGGTGTAAACGCGCAAGGAGGATTATATGCCTTGTTAAAATCCAGCACAACATTTCCGGAAGAATCAGGTTTATCCGTATATAAAAATCTTCCCGCACCGTAAGTGTCTTCGCCGCTGGTTTGGTCGGCAAATATAATAAAAAACTCGTTCCCTTCCGCAATCGGATCAAGCTTGTAATCAGTTCCATTTACTTTAAATACCAGCGAGCCTTTGACGGTATCTTTTTCCACCGTACCTATTATACTGGGGACAGTTATAATTTTAAAAGGTTTGTACGGAACATATTTTGCCGTTAGTTGCCACTTTTCATTGATCGGAAAAGTTTTTATATTGGAAAAATTTTTAACGAGCGGGGCATTTAAATCTCTGAGCCTGATTCCCAATTTGTTTTCTCTTTGTATAAGAAACCAGCGAAGCGAACCCAGGGCAAGAATCGTGGGGCTATCGGTCATATCGCTTTTTAATTTGATTTCTCTGACCGGTTTACCTTTATATGTAACATCAATATTATTTGCGGAATGGAATGTTACAACACTGTCTTTAACAATAATGGTTCCTATATAGTCTGGGGCGCTCCCTTTGGGAAATACAATACTATTGTCTTCGCCGCTGCCTATTTTGTTCTCGCCCTCTTTTAACCAATATAATCCTACCAGATTTAACCAGCCGTTAGGTTTCTTTAAGTTTTCAATGCGCTGCTCATGCCACTCCTTTATTGAAGTGATGTACCTCGGCGTTCCATATTGCTTGTTGGCGGTTTTTCCGCATCCGTAAATAAATGCAATAGTTAATAAAATAATAAATGTTTTTGATGTATTAGTTGATAAAAATTCAGGTATGGATCTCATAATTTAGAATTAATTATATTAACAAATATTTCAACTTTGAAGCTAATTTTTTTGAAAATGAATTGCAATTAAGGAGATATTAAATCACAAAGACTGAAATAAATAAAAGGGTTTTAATTTTTTAAGATGAGAGATCTCGATTAGTCTTCGCGCGTTTGAAAAGTTTGGTTTTGATTTTTTTGTTTAGCTTCTGGGCCCATATAAATTCTGTGCCCAGTACTCCTAAACCCGCAGGTATAACCAACACTGCAGGGCCCGGCGTAACAATGAGAAAAATTCCGATGACAATAATAGTGAATCCTAGGATTGCGATGACAATCCGCTTTAATTGTTTTAAAGTACGGCGCATATTATCCTGTAAAATTATCTCATTAAATATTATTGATTATGAATGTCGCGCTTAAGATAAGGCTTTTCAAAATATTTCAAAAGAAAAAATGAAAAATTTTTAAATCTACAAGAATTGTGCAAAATATATAAAAATAGAAATCTTTATTTACGGACAGTTATTTAATATTTTTAAATGGCTCGTTATAAGAAACGTCCGGTAAAATTTACCAGCCCATTCTTTTTCTTAGAGAATTTATATGAGCGATATGGTGTTTCCCGTGCCAGGCATATAGTGCTATTGTTTTATCAAGCCGAACAAGTCCTCTTTCCGGATGAAAAAAAGTTTTCTTCAAATCATTGCTTGATAAATTATTCAGCAAGATTATCCACCTTTTATGGAGGGCGGCAAATAAGTCGACCGATACTTGTACCGGGGTTTCTTCGGAATCTTTCAGCTTTGCCCATTCGGCTTCGTCGTAAGGTTTTATTTGAGGCGATTTTTCGGTTAATGCGAGTTTGAACCTGATGTAGCTGTTCATATGACTGTCGGCTAGATGATGAACAACTTGTTTAACTGTCCACCCACCGGAACGGTAAGGCGTGTTCAATTGTGTTTCGGATAAAACATTGACTGCTCTCTTCAGTTCGTCGGGAGCTTTTTCAATTTCAAGGATAAATTCTTTTATCATTTTCGTAGTAATATTGTCCTCGGTTTTGAATTTTCCAATCGGATATCTTAGTTTTTCAAGTTCTTTTTCGTTCATTCCGGACTTGCTTTCTATTTATTAATATAATTATTTATACAGCTTTGTTTAGAGTATTTTGCCGCGAACTTCATGAACAAAATAAATACTTATTATTTCATTTTATGTAATTCGCGGCAAAATTAATTTTATAACTTTGCGTGCATAACGGGAATTTTAATGAAAAAATTATAAACCCGATTTTATGTCAATATTATCCGAAGGCCTGTTTGTTCTTTTAAAATTATTAAAATTGTAACCGATAATTAAACTTACTACCGGAACTTCATTGTGGACAAAGATAGTGCTGTTGAAGTTATTGCCGTTACTGATAATGTCCAGATTCGAGGTATTCAATATATTTCTGGCCTGAAGAGTAAGCGATAATTTCTTTTCGAAAAGCTCTTTCTTAATCGATGCCGTAAGCATAAAGAAAGGTTTAATTTCAAGCTGTGGTTCGTTTATCTTTCCGAAATAATTTCCGCTGACCTGCAGATGAGTATCGGAATCGAACGATAATGTAGTATTTAATCTTGCCGTCCAGTTGAATGCATCTTTATTAATATTCATGCCGACAATATTACCTTTTAAACTTGTTCCGTAAAGATTAACCGCCGGGTCGAGTTTAAACATTTCGAAAATTTTAAAGCTTGAAGAAATCTCAGAGCCGTATGTATTTGTTTTGGCAAAATTCTCGAATGTAGTAAGCATCTTTCCGTTCGGTTCAAGTGAGAAAGTTTGCTGAACGGAATTATTTGAATTCCGGTAATAGGTCTGTACGGAAAAGAAAACTTCGCCTAACATTTTTTGATAATTGAGTTCAAATGAATTTATATACTCCGGAAGAAGATGAGGATTACCGGCGCTTGTTAAATAGGAATCGGAATAGAAAGGAAACGGATTTAAAAGATTTTCATTAGGTCTGTTTATTCTTCTGCTGTAGCTGAATTGTAATTGATGATCTCCTATTTTTCTTGATAAATTTAGAGAAGGGAAAAAGTCGGTTTTAGCGAATTTAAAATTATTGTCCATTGTCTTCTGTTCGAGCAGCCTGTCGGTATATTCCGCTCTTAGACCCAGCATGAAATTAAAATCAAGCAGCTTATCGGTGTATGTTGTATATACGGCATACACGTTATTTCTGAAATTAAATTTATTTGTAAGGCTGTAATCGGTAGAATAATTGCCGGCCGTCCAGTCAAATATTTGATTTTCTATATTAAAATTTCTGTATGAAAAATTGGATTGAAGTCCAAAATCTAGTGAGCTTTCGTCGCCGAATTTCTGAGTATAGTTTGTTTTTACCCGGCCTTCGCTTCTGTCTGCTTTATTATTAAAAAGTATTTTTGCCGGATCATAATTTCTAGCAGTATACGAATTATCGGTTTGATACTCGCTCGAGTTTCTTGTATTCGGGAGTGAAACGTTAGTATAAGTAGCTTCAAAGGCAATGCTGTTTACGTCGGGGACGAATTTATGATCGTAATTAAAAGCAGAATTAAAATATTTAACGGGAGTCTCGTAAATATTTTCACTGAAAACATAGTTTAGATTGTTGGCGTTGAAGTCTTTAACTTCCGAATTAATTGTGGTTAAAACGTCAACAGATCCCCCGCTTAATGAAAGCGATACCGAATTGCTCTTATCAATCATATAGTCTGCACCGGCTCTTCCGCTGTATTGTTGTCTTTTATCGCGAATAAAAAGCTTCGTTGAATTATAAGAAGAACTTGGATCATAGATCAAAGAGCGGTCAACTCCCTGATTGTTGAAATAGGCATTGTCCCTGTAATCAAGTCCGCCGGTTAAGTTCAATCCGTTTACATTATAATTTACAGAAGCATCACCGCTATATTTGTCTCTAGTTCCGCTATTTAAATTGACAATACCGCTTAAAGTATATTCTTTTTGTTTTTTCAGATTTATATTAATGATTCCGGCAGATCCTTCTGCGTCGTATTTTGCGGAAGGATTAGTAATAATTTCGATATTATCGATCATGTTTGCGCTGATTTGTTTTAATCCATCGGATCCCTGCAGAACGCTAGGTTTGCCGTTAATGAGTAATTTAAAATCAGAACTTCCGCGCAGATAAACCGTTCCGTCGGGATCCACTCTTATCGAAGGCTGATCCTGCAATACGTCAAGGGCCGTACCTCCCGAAGAGTTTATGTTCTGACTAACGTTAATTACTTTTTTATCAAGCCGCAGTTCTTCGCTGGCTTTTTCTCCCAATACACGAGCTTCCTGAAGTTCAACCGTGTTTTTACCCATTTTGATCGTACCGGCATTGTACAGACTATGTTCTTGGGAAACGGTTATATTCGGTACGAATTTGTTAGCATATCCGACGTAGCTTATCTTCAAATAATATTTTCCTTCGGATAAATTGTTCATTAAAAATTCTCCGTCGGAACCGCTTGATATACCGTTTACTAAAGATGAATCGTTCTGATAATGCAAAGTTATATTTGCGGAAGGCAAGGGACTGCCTTCATCTGCATCCACAATTACTCCTTTTACTTTGCCGTTATTGAATGCACTGGCTAAATGGTGCGATTGAGGCATTATCTCTGCCGTTAACAATACTATAATTAAAAGTAAATATTGAATTTTCATTTTTATCCCCGGTTATTAATTTGCATAACGAATATACTTTATCATAACCGCGATATTAATTACAATGTTTTGAAAGGCAGTATTTGTCCTTAAACGGGAAAATAAATTGAATTAGAGACTGACGTCTATTGAGAATATGTAAGCGGTACATTGTAACAATTTAAAAAATATAAATAATCACACCATTTTTATTAAGTTTGTTTATTAAAAATATTTTCAAAAACATGAAGCGGGAACGAATATGTCAAGCCTTGGATTGGCGTTAGGCGGAGGGGGAGCAAGAGGATTGGCTCACATAGGCGTACTTAAAGTACTTGACGAAGAGGGAATTAAAATCAGCGCTATTACAGGTTGCAGTATGGGAGCGATAGTCGGAGGGCTTTATTCATACTTCGGCAATGCGCAGCAGGTAGAAGAATTTATATATAAGGCTATTAAAGATCCGCGCTTTGAAAAATTAGGGATGGACAGTCTAAAAGACAGCAGCAAAGCTCTCGATAAAAATTATTTCGAACAATTTTTCGGTTACATTGAAGGAAGGTTCAATGCGCTTAAGGCGCTTCGCCAACTTTCATATTTCGATGAAGAAATAACCCGCGAAATATATCAGATGATCCCTGATGTTCAGATAGAAAATTTAAATATTAAATTCTCTGCAATTGCGACAGATCTGATTACCGGAAGAGAAATTAATTTTACAAAAGGAAGTCTGAGGGAAGCAATCAGAGCCAGTTCAGCTATCCCGGGTATTTATCCACCTGTTAAATTAAACGATTATCTTCTGGTTGACGGCAGCGCTTCGGAAAGCGTACCTGTGGGAAAAGTGAGAGAAATTGGTGCCGACAGAGTACTTGCGGTTGATGTAATTAAAAGTATAAACATTGTCAGGAAAACAAAGAATATTCTCGATATACTATACAGAATAGAAGATATAAGCTCTTATCATCTTTCCCTTATAAGATTAAAAGAAGCCGATCTTGTGCTTAGCCCTAAAGTAAAAAAACTTTCATGGGCTGATTTTGAAAAAGTGGAAGAAATAATTAAACGTGGCCAGGACGCAGCCAGAGAAAATATAGAAAAGATAAAAAAACTGGTCAACCGGAATTCTTATTTGCTTGAGATTGAACAGTATATAAAAAAACTAAAAGGAAGCGATTAAACTTGAAGCAACATCGCATAGGATTAACGCTTTTCTTCCGGCGGAAAGTAAGCGTTTGAATAATCGTTTTATTGTTTGTAAGTATTTAAAAATAAAATCTGAAACCGACGCGCAGTAAAATGCCGCTCATATCAAATTGTCTTTCGAATACCTTTGTGCCAGTATTTGAATCTTTTACTTCGTATCGCCATCCGGGTTGAGAGCTACTGTAACCCAGTTCCAAAAGAGCATCCGAACGCGCGCCGATTTCATAGGCTATTCCCCCGCCCAACTTCCACACAAAATCGTAAGCACCTTTAAATTCATCACTGTTTGGATTGTCATAATTTCTGTAATAAATAAGCAGGATTTCCAGGCCGGCACCTCCTGTAACATATGCCTGCATTCTTCTGGCAACCGGCCAGCTTACTGTAGCGTTGCCCATAATCGGAATGGCATGAACATTTGTTTTCGCTCTTAATTCGTTTAATGTACTATTGGTGCCGTAAAAATCGTTAAACTCGGCAACCAGGTTTTCGTCGACATAACTTTTATGAAACCAATCGACGCTCCAGCCCAGTGAAAAGTTTT
>CAVUCX010000090.1:0-33316 GCA_963739955.1 uncultured Bacteroidota bacterium
GCCAACAGCGGCGCAAATATTGCAATAAATACTTTTTTCCGCGATACCAGTTGGAATGCCGGGTTCAGTAATTTAAATTATCAAGGCGGTAAATTAAATGTCACAGTTCAGCCTAACGATAGTCTCCCCACCTATAAAGTTATAACATCCGTGGGCGTATATTATAAGGATACGGCAACTGTCCATATCACTTTACGTCACGGCAACTTTGCCGAGTTCGCATATTATTCGGTAAAGGAAATGACGTCCGGCGGTAGCCAAATTAACTGGATTACACAGGATACGGTGTGGGGACCCTTCCATACACAAGACAAGATGCACGTAGACGGAAAACCACAATTCTGGGATAATGTTTCAACCCTTAAGGGGATTGATACTATCAGCGGAGGCCCGGTTATTGTCGGAACATATACACCTAACAAAAACACTCCGATGGATACCGGGGGAGTCTCCAGCGTAAGGACCGAAGCCAGCGGCGACGGTTATACTTTTACCGGACATGACACGGTTTACCTGCAATTTGTAAACGACAGTATTAAATATAGATTTGCTTATGGAGCTACCCCGACCACCGTGCTGGGAACAAGTCTGGCTCCGAACGGAGTACTTTTTGCAAACGGGGCGACCGTAAGGGTTCAGGGTACCGTGCAGGGGCAATATACGGTCGCTGCTTCTCAAAGTACTATAACCACTACAACGGTACATCATTCTTGGTGGGGAACATACACAACTACATCAACCCAGAACGTTGGGGGCAGTATATATTTAGACAATGATATTGTATATAAAACTGATCCGTCAACAAACCCCACCTCTACCGATCTGCTGGGCTTAGTTGCGGAAAATAATATTGTAATTACAAAGAATACCGCAAATAATAATAACATAAATATTGATGCCGCTATGTACTGTCAGAACGGCGGACTTACAGCGGAAGATTACAATTCAAGACCAGTCAGCGGCGCTATTAATCTGCTCGGGGGAATTTCCCAGTATGCCAGAGGACCTGTGGGACAATATAGTTCGTATACAGGAAATATCACTAGCGGATTCAGAAAACATTATATGTACGATTACAGATTAAAGAATATTTCTCCGCCTGCTTATCCGCAGACGAATGCTTTTGAAATTGTATCATGGTACGAAAAAAGCAGTATACATAAACAAGAATAAGCTGTAAAATTTTAGTTTTTCCGGGAAGAAAATTTCATTACTTTCTCCTTTGTTTGTTCCCCTGCCGGAATAATAACGGCAGGGGCTTTCTGTTTCCAATCGATGTCACCAGCCTTATTAAAATACATTATACAGTAGTACCGATTTTAATTTCCTTCGTAATTTTATAAATTATCAGTTGTTATTTTAACTTTCTATTACTTTTAACCTTATTATTGTTATGTATACAGAATTCGAATCGGAAATCTCCGTACGCCCCGACGATATCGACATGAACAATCATGTTCACAACTCCAGGTATTTTGATTATGTGCTTGCCGCGCGATATGAACAAATGAACGCGCGACTATAAAATGTCGATGGAAGAATTTCACAATCTCGGCTACACATTGGGTGGTAAGCGCTTCATACATCGAATTTAAAAGATCCGTTAAAAATGGGGGACAAGATTTTGGTGCGTACCAGGCTGGATAGTGTTAACGGCGCACAGGTAAAAATCAATTTCAGGATTCTAATCAAGAATCAATGAAAAAATTGCCGCCGAAGGGTATTTGCTTTATACGATGATCTCAGCTAAAAAGCGGAAGGCCTGTCAGGATCTCCGGGGAAATTATAAAAAAATACTCCATTTAAATTTGTTAAGTTAGTTATAAATTATTTTCAAAAGGTTTCATGGCAGTTATAGCAAATTATGTGATGTGAAAGCCGTCATATTTTACGATCAAAATTGTTTTTCTTATAGAAATTTTTATCTTCCTATCAACTTAATTATCCAAGGAGTTAACCGGTTTATGCAAAACTTTTTTAAATCAAAGTTATTTCGGCAACAGCGTTATGCTGTATCTGACGGCTCTTGGAATTTTTTTAATATGCTTAATAACGGTTTTCATTTTTAAAAAGATACTTAATGAGCAGGCTTAAAGCATGGGCCGAGAGAACCAAAACAACAGTAGACGATTTTTTAATTCAAGGAATAGAAAACACAGTAATTCCGCTTCTATATTTCGGCAGTTTCTATCTGGCTTTGAATACATTATCTATAGCCCCCAAAGCTGAAAAGGTAATTGAAATTATTTCTATAATCCTGGTTACATTCTTTTCGCTTAAACTAATTGTTTCGACTGTGAAGTACAGTTTAAATATATATTTGAAAAGGAAAAGTAATAGTGAGATTAGGCAGAAGGAAATACGCGGCATAACTACTTTACTTAGTATAATGATCTGGATACTTGGTTTTGTCTTTCTGTTGGATAATCTGGGAGTAAATGTTTCCTCGGTAATTGCCGGTCTGGGGATCGGCGGTATTGCAATAGCTTTGGCAGCCCAGGCAGTACTGGGAGATCTGTTCAGCTATTTCGTGATTTTTTTCGACAAGCCGTTTGAAATCGGAGATTTTATAATAGTCGGCGATAAAATGGGAGCGGTTGAATATGTCGGTATAAAAACCACCAGGATACGCGCGCTTGGGGGTGAACAACTTGTTTTTTCCAATAAAGATCTGACTGATTCCAGAATACATAATTACAGAAAGATGGAAAGAAGAAGAGTGGTATTCCGCCTTGGAGTAATTTATCAGACCAAAGCAGATCAGCTTGAGGAAATACCGAAAATAGTCAAGAAAATTATTGAGGATGAAAAGAATGTACAATTCGACCGCGGGAATTTTGCTACTTTCGGCGATTTCAGTTTGAATTTTGAATTTGTCTATTATGTCGGAAGCCCGGATTATAATGAGTTCATGGACAGGCAGCAGAGTATAAACCTTAAGATTTACCGTGAGTTTGAAAAACGGAATATTGAATTTGCTTATCCGACTCAAACGCTTTTTGTCAGCAAAGATAATTCCGATTCTAATTCGGCATCCGGAGAAACGGCTCAATAAGAAATTATCGCTTGTTATGATCTTCCAGCATTTTCTTTGCCCGCGGAATATATAACAGATGATATAATACGTCGAGATAAGCGTTCATTTCTTCCATTTCGATGTTAGTTGTAAATTTCCAGAAACCGTAAATCTTTGCAAGTGATAAGAGTTTGTTCGCATATAATTCCCAGTTAAATGCTGAATCCACTCTTTCTATTGCTTTCTTCGAGATTCGGTCCCAAACCTTGGGATCTTCTTTAACTTTTTTAATGAAGTCGAGTATTTTTTCCGAAGATTCTTTCCCGTTAATCGGATCTATATGAAAGCCAGATACCTGATCCAGAATAATTTCAAGCGGTCCGCCGTATTGAGTTGCGAATGACGGCAGACCGGATCTCATTGCCTCCAGTACTGTTAATCCGAATCCTTCAAATAATGCCGGCTGAACGAAAATACCCTTTCTGTCGGCAATAACCCGGTACACTTCGCCTGTCTGCCCTTTATGGAATAGCTTGCCGATCCATCTTATTTTATTATATAGTTTGAATTCATCAATTAAATGATGCATCCATTCGATCTGTTCTTTTTCTTCGCCGTCGCTTGACTGATTAGCGTCCACCTTTCCTGCAACTATTATCAGGTTTGCAACTTCCTGCAGTTCTTTATTTTCACCGTACCAATTAACAAGTCCTGTGAGGTTTTTAATTTTATCCAATCGCGCAAGCGAGAAAATGGGCGTCAGATCCGGGTTTTCAAGTCTGCCGAACACTTCGGGATCTTCCGTGTTCTGGAATAAAAGTTTGTTCAGATCTTCTCTTATTTCATCTATTCTGTCCGCTTCCTTGGTATACGGGAAATAAATTTTCGTATTTACCCCGGGAGGAACAATATTGAATTTAGGATGATAAAGGTTTATTCCTCCTTCCACCCGGTATAAATCGGGCATGGTAAAGTTTTCGTACGACTCATATTGCCCGATGCTCTCATCGGTTCCGACGATTTCCTGATACGTAGAAGTAACTATAAAGTTAGCGGAGTTCATTGCAATTAAGATCGGCGGTAAACTGAATGGAAAAATTATAATACTGCTCGAGGTTTTTCCAGTAAAGCGCGCTGTAAAGATATTTACTTTTTTCCAGCGCGTGCGCGATGTTGCATTGAGTTACGCCGAATCTGCTGCGAAAGTATAAAGGCTACCATATTTCCGTCGGAATAGTTGCCGATAATAAAATCGGGTCTCTCCCCGAATTCCGCGAACAATTCTTTATAAGAGTCTTCGGCAAAATTATCAAGATACGGCCAGATCTCAAATCGCGAAATCCAGTTGTCGGTTACTTTTTTATTATGAGTTCTGAAAGGCACTCTCAGTATCCAGGTATTTTTTGTCTCGTGTACTTTCTCCAAGCGCTGGTTGGATCTTGTTTTTGCGGCGTTAGGAATTAATCTTGTAAGAATGATAATCTTCGGTTTTGCTGTAAGACCGGAGTCTTTTAGCGATTTTATTAATTTTTTTTCAAGAGCTTTCACCTGGTCAAGTATATAAACTACCTGGCCGCCGGTATCGGGCATGCCTAGCACGCCTTCCTGCCCGAAATATCCGTGCGGGGAAATTATGGCAATATTAAAAATCATCGGAATCCTTGAAAGAAATTCGGTCAAGTGCCTGATGATCCGGAGATTGCAGAAGACCGTCAAGAATTTCGAGATTTTCAACTATTTTCCCGGCGGTATTTCCAAGACCAGGTTCAAAACCGTATTGCTGTAATTCATTATTAAAATTCATAAGCGGTTCATCTTCGTTTTTTTTTCTTAAAAAGCTTAAAGCTTTTTCTATGCTCAGGGATAATTGCTCGGGACTATTTATTCTGCCGTTAACTATTAACTGCTGCGCTTTGTATTTGTGAACGAATAAAAAATCAAACAGTGCTTTCCTTAATTTTTCGGGCTGAGTAAACATATTGCTAGAGAGGTACCGGTTTAAATATTCCACTCCTTTTCCAATGCTTCTGTAATCTCTCACGCTGGGAAATTTATCGTAGAAAGTACTGAAATTAAGTGTAAGAACATTGTTATTTGTTTCCGGATTAACATATCGTTCCTTTGCTTTTAAAAACTCATGTGCGGAAATCCTCTCATAAAAAGACTCTTCTATATTGAAGAGGTAAAATCTGGGAGAAGCAATATTTTCTCTCATTTCAAAAAAAATAGAATTTCCCAGACAAACCGATTCATTTATCTTCCTAATGATTTCTTCGATTTCAATGTGATTTACTTTTTCGTCTTCTCTCTTAAACTCCTCAAGAATATCCAGAAGATTACCTTTTACCATCAATTTACTTCCATGCTGCGATACCCTGTTCAGGTATCTAAAAAAATCTTTTTTGTTTTCCTCAAAAAGTATTCTTAATTCCTTACTCAACTTCTGCCTCCTTTGCATTGCTCAAAAAATTGTAATATTCTATCCCGTCCATTATACCCCCCGCATACGATCTCTTTGAAAAATAAATTCGTTTGCTTCCTTTCAGCGAATCAAGCTCATGACTGTAATTAGCCACAACTACGCCCAAAAGATCGCCTTTAAGCATTTCTTCGTCGTTGCCGGAATCGCCTGCAACCAGAATATTCTCATACGGAATGTTCCACCGGTACGAGAGATATCTGATTGCTTTTCCTTTTGAAGCCCTGTAAGGAAGTATGTCCAAAAAATTTCCGTGACTGAAAATAAGACTGAACTTTAACTTGTTCTTTAGTAATACCTCACGGATTTTTTCCAGGTTGTTTTCGTCTTCATCCATGTAAAAACTGACTTTGAATTTCCTTTGTGTTTCTTCTTCCTGATATTCAAGAAAATCAAATTCACTTAGCAGCTTTACGATTCTTTCCCTTTTCCACATGTATGAGATATGAGAATCCCATCCCTGTGAATAAATCAGCTCGCCTTTATAATTATAATATATCTCGGATCCCACCGATGAAATAATTACATCCGGCAGCGGAACATTGTTTTCCTTCAGCACATCAAAAGCCGACTTAACCGTTCGGCCGGTTGCCACAGCGAACCCGATTTTATTATGCAGATTTTTTAATAATCCGCTGAATTCCCGGGCGGCATCATCATCGCCTAGCAGGGTATGATCAATATCCGACACGATAAGTTTTTCCATATCAAGAAGTTTTTTACCGACGGTAGCAAAAGTATCCGCTTTATTTAGCTGCATATTAAGTAAAGATTTAATCTCATCGAGATATTTATTTTTATGAGCTTCCCACGTGTAATATTTTCTTACATTCACAATTCCGTCGGCAGAATATTTTTCCCAGACGTCTTTATTATCCAGTATTTTATTAAGAGCTTCGGCAATGTTGGATGGATCGGACACGTCCACCAGAATACCGTTCTTGCAATTTTGAATTATGTCTCTGGGCCCGCCGTCATCCGTTGCAACAACCGGAATTCCGGAGGCTGCAGCCTCAATTAGTGTTAGTCCGAAAGGCTCTGTTAATGCCGCATTTACAAAAACACCGCCTGACCCAGCCGCAATCCGGAAAAGTTCCGGCACTTCATGCTTGGTGTCGTGCCTTTTGGGCACGGCCATTTTTCCGTATAAATTGTACTTATCCATCAGAAGGAGTATCTCGGTTAGAACCTCGCGTTCGTTATCAGGCATGGTTTGTATATCGCTTCTAATGCCCGCGAAAATTGCCAGGTTGGCTTTTCGTTGTAGTTCCTTGTTTTCTCCGTATGCCGTAATTAAACCTGAAATGTTTTTTCTTTTATCGGGCCTGCAAAGCGTTAATATCAACGGCTTATTAAAGTCCATAAAAAAACGCATCAATTTTTCCGTTATTATTCCTTTGGTTACAATAACATCATCTTGAATTTTCTCTTTTGTGTTATAAGGATAAAACCGTTCGAGGTCTACTCCCGGGGGTACCACTCTGAATTTGTCCTTATTTATGTTTGAATAATCGCCGTATTGATTCTGAATTTCCTGCCGGGTACTTGTTATTATTAAATCAGAAAAATGTATTACGTTTTCTTCAACATCAATCCGGTGACTTATTTTATATCTTTTTTCAATATCTTCCAGCGGAATCTCTTCATTTAAAAGCTTTCTGAGTTTATCCCGCCCTAGAGAATGCCCGGTATGGATAAACGGGATACCGAAAAATTTAGTAAGCTCACTGCATACGTAACCCGCATCGGCATAATGACTGTGGATTACATCCGGCAGCCTGCCCTGAATTTTGATATACTTAATACTTTTATCCACAAATTCTTCAAGATGATTCCATAATAATTCTTTACGTATATATTTTCCGCCGCCGCATCTGATTCTGACAATGCTTAGCTTGTCGTTAATCTTTTCAATATGCTGGGAATATTCATCTGATACTGCTTTGTCTTTGATTAATCTTGTGACAAGTTCTATTTTCTCTACTCTCGGGTCTTTGCTGAGATTTTGAGCAAGTTCAAGTACATATTTGGTCTGTCCACCCGTATCTGCATCACGTCCAAGCTCAAGATCATGACCTCTTATCAGTCCATGGACGCTATAAAGCTGGATATATAATTTATTTTTATCCGCATTATCGTTTATCATTATTGTATCCTGCTTTTAAAATTTTCATAAAATAAATTTGATTTCGGTAGCGCCCCTTCTATCTTTACAATCTCAGCTGCGAATTCGGATGCCAGTTTGTTTGTTTTTGAAATTTCCCAACCCTTAAGATATCCCAGACAAAGAACAGAAGCAAAGGCGTCGCCCGCTCCTACCGTATCAACAACATTTTCAGATTGCAGTTTTTGATGATCCACATCGTCGCCCCTGATAAGATAGGAACCTTTATCTCCGAGCGTAATGCATATTAATTCTATATTATAGTTTCCTGAGATAAATTTGGACAAATTAATGATGTCAAACGGCTGATTTAATTCAATATCGTTGATTAGCTTCAATTCATCAATATTTAATTTTAAAACATCCGCCGCTTTCAGCGAATTATCTATTATTTCTTTTGAATAGAAATTCTGACGGATATTCAGATCGCAAAAATATTTGATATTATTTTTATTGAAAAAAGATTGTATTGTTTGTCTGCTTACATCCGACCGTCTTGCCAAAGTACCGAAATACAAACAATCCGTTTTGCTGTCAATCAATTCTTGCAGAACCGGAGTTGTATTAATAAAATCGTACGAAGTGCGAGTTTCAATTTTCCAATGAGGTACCTTTTTTTCGTCGAGATTGGCGTCGGCTATTCCGGTGGGATGTTGTTCATCTAACTGTACATACTTTGTATCTATTTCGTTCTCATCCATAAATTCTAATATCTCAGCGCCTAAATCGTCTTTACCGACGGCGCTTATAAAATTTCCGCTGCCGCTTAATTTGATAATATGGTATATAAAATTAAAGGGCGCTCCGCCTAAGTTTTTGCTTTGCGGGTAAATATCGAACAATATTTCGCCTATTGCTGTTATTTGTGACATTTCTTTTATCCTAATTGCATCAAATATATAATAAAATAATTTCTTATAAATTCAAGTAATCTATAACACTTAGGATTAATACCGGATTATAATGTATTCTAATGAAAGAAATTAACCTGGTGGGCGCAATTAAGACCATGAGAAGAATAAATAAAAAAGCGGTTCCCAAAGCAAACCGCTATAAGCTATAAAATTCAAGAAAACATATTTAATACGATAAAATTTTACTTTAATATTATATTTCCCAGCATAATTATTTTTAATTTTGCTATTTATGTTTAACCGTAAAAGAGGATAAAATGAAAAAGTCAATTGCCGTAATGGATAAAAAGAAAAAGATCGCTTTAATAGCTCATGACAACAGAAAGACCGATCTAGTGGAGTGGGCAAAATATAACCGTGATATGCTTTCAAAGCATGATTTATTTGCCACCGGTACAACCGGAACAATATTATCGGAAGAACTTAAACTGGATATTTTCAGATTTAAGAGTGGTCCTTTGGGAGGTGATCAGCAGGTCGGGGCTAAAATAGCAGAAGGCGAAATCGATTTTCTAATATTCTTTTGGGATCCGTTAGAGCCTATGCCTCATGATCCCGATGTAAAAGCTTTACTTCGAATAGCTATTGTATACAACATTCCTATTGCCAATAACCGCGCGTCTGCCGATTTTCTGATCTCATCACCTCTTATGTCTATCGAGTACGATAGGATACTAATAAATTACAAAAACAGAATGATTAAACCGGGGAAAAATTCAAACTAAAATCCGATTAAAAATATTACAACAAGTAAAGAAACAAAAATGAATGTGAGCTTTGAAATAAGTGGACGGTAATTATTCTTTAGTCCGCCCCAGTATTTTGCCACCACTATCATTAGCGCCGCAAGAATCAAAGTAAATATTATGCATT
The DNA here is from genome assembly GCA_963739955.1 of uncultured Bacteroidota bacterium. Lineage (GTDB taxonomy): Bacteria > Bacteroidota > Ignavibacteria > Ignavibacteriales > Ignavibacteriaceae > FEN-1297. The sequence goes on from CAVUCX010000090.1 coordinate 9,447, forward strand.
CTAAAAGCCCTAGGTGTCGACCCCATAAATCTACAAGACTGTTATTGTCGTAGAACTTCCTGTACAGTATTTGTAAGTGGAGCCAGTAAATAAGTAACGATTCCCTGCCGACATCCAGTACGAAAGACTGGGTAATATTTCTTCGCTGTATATAATACCTACATGCCGTTAATAATAAGATTACGTATCCTAATCGTTCAATGAAGAACAAGGGCTGAGGATGTATTCTTCCTATATGATGACCCCGGAATAAAACAGGCAGGAAATAACTTACCAGAATAAATAATAAGCCTATTATAAACAAGGTAAGGAAATATTTATCATCGGCATTTTTCTTATGCATTCGCAGAAATAAATCGCAGGAAATTGCACCGGCCAATAAAAAGCCGAGCCACGGAAATAAAGGAAAAAGAGAACCGTATTTATCGTTAAAATAAGCTGCAAGCGGTACTGGTAAAATTTTCCCGAAGTCGGTTTCCCATACAATGGGAGCTGCAAAAACCGTAATCAATAAAAGTACAACGGTGAAAATAAAAAATAGGCTGTCCCGTTTAATTAATATTCGGGCAATGAATAAAATAAGCAATCCGGCCGCAATACATTGAAGTATATCGACATTATAAATTCGAAGTATCGTACCGGGGTTGTAAAAATTTATAATTCTTCTTAGAGAAAGAATAGGGAGATGAAGAGAGTAACCTGTTAAAAATATTAGTGCAATTCGTCCGAGTTTTTTCCAGAAAGGATATTTGAATTTCCGCATTTCCAGGCTCACCGACTGAGAGGAGAGCATAAATGCAAAACCTGAAATAAATAAAAATGAAGGTGCTACTAGACCGTTTATAAAATTCAATCCGCTGAACCAATCGGTTGTCTTTAATGCCGGGTGAAGCATTGTATTAAAGACGTGTACTTCAATCATTATCAGCAACGCCCAACCCCTGAGCAGATCAACAAAAAGGAACCTTGTTTTTTCTTTCAATCCATTTAACCGGGCTTTATTTAAAAGTAAATACCTAAAAATGATCAAGCGAAAAAATTAAAATATTATTTTTAATTCTCAAAGATAAATTAAAGTGTAAATGTCTCAAACTACTCAATAAATTAACTACAAAACGTTAAATGTGTAAATAGGCTTTTATTAAACGAGGTGAGGGAACTCAAGAAATTTATGGTTGATAATAAATAAATTTAAAAAGTTCATTTCAAACTGAAAGTATGCGGATTGTTCGGCAATATAATTAAAAGACATCTTGAGAATAACTTTATTGCATTCCCCGGCGGAGGAAGCGGCAGTCTTTTTTCTGTTCAAACCGGAGTACGGCATTGTTCCGATAAGCCGTTAAAAATTTTTCAAAAAAAACATGACATAATATGGATCAACAATCCTCATTATGACAATTCTTTTTTATCTCAGGAAAATTTGGATAAAATTATCTCTGCAAAGAAACACGTTTTTATTAGTTGTTCGAACAAACAGACTGCGGGAATATTATCCCGGAAAAGATTTGAAACCATACGCGTAGGTAAAGAAGCAATTCTGGATTTGAATAAAGAACACTTCGATAATTCCAGACTTAAAGAATCTATAAGATCAGGTTTACGGACCGGCAACCCGGTAGAATATTTACCCGACAATAAAATTGCTGCCCGCCTGGAAGAATTTAAGACAGTCTGCAGACATGCTAACGAACCTCAAATTAAACATTTTTTCAACGATAAATTAACCTGCTTAAACAGGCTTTTCGTTTTTGAAGATTTCAACGGGCTTTGGCTGGGTGCTTTGATGCTTTCCGCGGTTAATGAGAGTATTATTAAAACAGATCTTCTTCTAAGAAGAAAAGATGCCCCTAACGGCGTTATGGAAGCCTTAATTTATAACACATTTAAAAAACTCGGGGACGAAGGTTTCAAACTATGGAGCCTTGGCGAAGTACCGTATATAATTTACGACAGCAGTCTATTTTCAAAAGAATACTGGATCAATCTTATCGGACGAAAGACAAGATTTGCTTACAATTATTACGGCTTATTTAAATTTAAAAATAAATTCAGTCCGGACTGGAATGATGTTTTTATTTGTACAAAAAGAAAATTAAATCCGCTCTTATTAATAAAAATTTTAATCGAAAGTAATTTAATGATTTTAATTTTATATAAAGCTTTTCTGCTTATCTTCAAGTCGTGGAATTAATTTTTATTTCGAATTAATCTTATTATAGCCCTTTTTTCCATATGGTTCAATTTTTTCCAGCCACATTTGTTCAAGTAATTCAAGCTCCTCGCCGTAATTTATCATCTCACCTTCTTTTGGTTCGAGATAATCCAAAATCTCGAAAGAAAATTGTTCTGCGCCTAAGATATTCCAGTCATTCTGCATTTCGATATTTTTATAACTTCCGTAATTAAGTTCAAACTTTGCCCTGTTAAATACACTATCCAGATTTGCGCTGGCTCCGATAAATAATTTTCCGTTAGATAAGTTTTTAATTTGAAAAATCCCCATCGGGATCTTTCTTTCCTTATATTCCTTCTTCAGTTCGCTTTTGCTTTTCATGATCTAAAAACCTGTATTTTATTCGGTATGTTATAATTTTTTTACGCTTTCCAAAAAACTTTTTTCCAATCCTTTTATCTTTTCATCGGTTTGCTTATAACCGGATGAAATTAAACTTTCCGGATTTTTCCAGTACTCGCCTTTATGTCTGTTTAAAATTCTCTCGTCAATAAGATATCTTCTGATTGTACAGTAATCATCGAAGGATTCGGAGATTTTATTATTGATCTCTTTTTCCGTATACACTTTGTCATCTTCAAGTTCCAGAGCAATTTTTTCAAGTATTATCCAGCGTTTCTTATGCTGTGAAGGTAATTTAATTAGTTTCCCTTCTTTAAAATATATATTTATCACTTTAGTCTTGTATTGACTTATTCTGTCTTCCTGTGTTTGTTTTTCTTTGTTTTCAAACGTAATCAATTCTTTTAGCGATTTATCAAAAACATTTAGATTGGGATGAAAAACTACGTAATACTGCTCTTTTCTTTTGTGTATTAATTTTGCTTCCTCCAGTTTTTTCAAATGAAAGGAAACAGTTGAAGCGGCTAAATTGAATCTTTGGGACAGTTCCTCAACATATTGCGGTTTTTCTATAATAGACTGCATTATAGATAGACGGGAAGAATCTGCCAGCGCCTTCATAACTCTTAAACTGTCAATTATATACATATTTTTCCAAAATTAATTCGATAAATATCGAATCAAAAATATGGAATTTCTTCGGTTTAGTCAATGTGTTTCGATAAATATCGAATCAAAAATTTTTAAGCGGATACTTTGAAATTTATTTAGGAGCTGACTAAAAAGTAATGATAAAAAAAACGCTGTCGGGTTTATAATTCCAAACAGCGTCAGTAATTAAATAATATACAGAATGCTTTTAATTAATTCTAAAAAGTTAATAGCGGCCAGGCCGGATTGTTAGTGATGATGTCCGCCGGCACCGTGTACGTGTCCGTGAGCGAGTTCTTCTGGAGAAGCTTCTCTAAGCTCTAACAATTCAACATCAAAAGTAAGAGTATGTCCGGCAAGCGGATGATTAAAATCCACGGTTATATTTTCGTCATCAATATTTTTAATAACAAACGGCATTTGTCTGCCGTCCGGTGTATCTGCCACGAATCCCATTCCAACTTCAAGTTTTGCGTCATCGGGAAAATCCGAACGGCTTACGGTTTGGATCGAGGTATCGTTGTAAATTCCGTACGCGTTTTCCGGTTCCAGAACTACTGTCCTTTTACTGCCGATGATCATTTCGGAAACATTTTTCTCAAGCTCAGGAAGAATCTGCTGATTTCCGCTGATAAAAGAAAACGGCTGTTCTTTTGAGGTTTCCTCTATAATATTTCCTTCTTCGTCTTTCAAAGTAAAGTTAATAGTTACCACTTGGTTATTATTTAATGCCATGTCCATCCTTATAATGATTTAATTAAAGTTAATTATAAACTCAACCGGATTTTCGGAAGATATTGTTTTGCGAGTAATATTTAATATCATCAGCTTCTGTATATGTCCTCACTGTCAATATCCAAAGATTTGGGTTCCCAATCAACGCCTTCGCAAGGCAGGAATTCCTTAGTTGGATGTTTATCGTGCAGCATACATAACACCGCAGAGGGATCAAAATGTTTACAAGTTGAGCACAGAGTAGATTCTATTATATCCTTATTTCTAGTTTTAAACAACCTGTAGTGAATAATTGCCGGTTGAATTATGATTCCATATAAAACAAGTAAACCTATTGTCCACCAAAATTGAGTATGAAAATATCCTTCAGCCCACCATAAAATTGGAATTACAATAGCTATACGGATTATTGTCCAAAATATAACCTCGCCCATCGTTTATTACAACAAAATTGTCGTCCGTTTATTTATCTTACTTTTGCTATTAAGATAAATATTAAATAAGAAAGAATAAAGTGAAAATATGAAATGATTTATTTCAAATGTCTGTAAATTTACTCTTGGGGATAGTTAATTGATTCCGCAGCTAAAGTAAGTATATTGGACGTAGATTCTTTGTTTTTTACTTTAATAATATAATCATAAATTACAAACTCCTGGCGCATGAAATATTGAAAAAGGACGGATTTTCCCAATTTTACATTATACTTGCTGTTGTTTAAATAATATATTATAATTATTTGTTAACATATTATACTTTAAGCTATTCAATAACTTGGGGTAGTATGCTTTTAATTTTAATGATGATTAAAAGCGTATTTAAGTATCTGCAATTATTTGGAAAAAGTAATAGTTGATTGCCTTTTTATAAAATAATAAGGGCGAAAAACTCAATATTTTGATTAGAAATTTTTAATTGTAAAAAATTTGCGGGAATATTATAAATAATGCAAAAAAAAACCCGGAAAGTGATTTTCCCGGGTTTTGTGAGCGCGGGTGGGCTCGAACCACCGACCCTCTGCTTAAAAGGCAGATGCTCTACCCCTGAGCTACGCGCCCTTTTTTACAAGGATTACAAATATAGAAATTTGCATAATTTATTCCAAATATAAATTTATTTCCTAATAATAAAATTTAAGCTTTATGCTAAAAAATTCGAAAATTTTAGTCTGCGATGACGATGAAACGCTCTGCTACCTGCTAAAAGAGCAGCTGCTCGAAGAAGGGTATTCGGTAGACACTGTGTATGACGGAAGCTTTGCAATTGATGCCGTTAAGAGGAAAAATTATGATCTGATTTTGCTGGATCTAAATATGCAGAATGTTCAAGGCGAAGATGTGCTGAAGTTTGTGAAGGATTATAACTCCTCGATACAAGTTGTAATATTAACCGCCCAATCCGAAGTCAGAAGCGCAATTCAGTGCATTAAACTCGGAGCTTACGATTTCATAACAAAACCTTATAATTTTGATGAATTACTACTTGTTATTAACAGGGCCCTTGAGCATAAAGAACTGCTGGTAAAAACCAGTATAATTGCTGATCAGATTGACAAGAAAATTTCTACGAGAATTATCGGAAACAGTATCGAACTGCAGCGCGTAATAAGCCTTGCCAATAAAGCCGCGATGTCCGATTCCAATATTTTGATCGAAGGTGAAACCGGCACGGGCAAAGAACTGATGGCCGAATATATTCACAAACATTCTTCCAGGAACGAAATGCCGTTTGTGGTTATAAATTGTGCATCTCTTCCCGACCAACTGATTGAAAGTGAGCTGTTCGGTCACGAAAAAGGCGCGTTCACGGATGCGAAAAACACCAAGCAAGGGCTTGTGGAAATTGCTCACGGAGGTACTTTATTCCTTGATGAAATCGGAGAGCTCAGCCTGGCACTTCAGCCTAAATTATTAAGATTCCTTGAAAACGGCGAGTACAGGAGAATAGGAGGAATTACCAGTTTAACTTCCAATGTTAGGGTTGTCGGAGCAACAAACCGTAACCTGCTGGAAGAAGCCGAAAATAAAAATTTCCGAAGGGATTTGCTTTTCAGATTGAATGTAATTACCCTGACGATTCCGCCTTTGAGAAAAAGAAAAGAAGATATTTTGCTGCTGGCTAATCATTTTTTGGAAACTAAATCGCCTATAAGGGCGCCGAAAAGACTTTCACCGCCGACCGAGCAGGCTTTGCTGGATTATGATTTTCCCGGAAATATTCGTGAATTGGAACATATTATAGAGAGGGCCCTGATTTTTGCCGAAAATGAATATATTGAACCGGTAGATCTCAATCTTCCCAATATCAGCCTAAGAAGACCTTTCTTAATTAAAGATGATGATGATGAACCGGAAATAGTAGTGAGCATGGAAGAAATTGAAAAAAGACATATTGCAAAAGCTTTGAGAATTAATAAATGGGACAGAGCTCAAACAGCTAGTCAGCTCGGCATTAGTCAGAAGACTCTCTATACCAAAATTAAAAAATATACTATTAAACAGGAATAATTATATAGCTGATGAATAATAAATATGCTCTCGAAGAAGCTTTTAAATTCAGAGCTTTATGCCTTTGCAATTACCGATAACAACCTAAAAGTTATATCGTTTAGCAAAGGATTTAAAAATATTTTAGGTGCAAATAGAATCAAGGGAATTTTTTTATATAAGCTGATAAATCTTCCCGCATTACAAAAAAATATTCCCGAAAAAGAACGGACACTATCTTTTACGGCATCAAAGCAGCCAAAGAACCTGATAATCAGGCCGGTTAAAAAAGGAAAAGTTAAACACGGATATTTCGTAGAAATAGATCAAACCATAAATACAAAAAAAGATAAGCCGGGTGAATTTCAAACCTCCAACTTTCAATCCGAACAACGTGAAATTCTGGCGCTTTTACTCAAAGAGAATTCCCTTAACAATCTGGCAAATGACATTCTTCGTCGATGTACCCAGCTTAGCGGCAGTTCATTCGGTATTGCGGTAATATACGGAGAGAACCGCAAACACGAGTATATTTTTAATGACCCGAAATTAATGATCTCCAAAAAAGATGATATTCAAAAAAACATTACAATGAGTTTGTCATTTATTAATAAATGGTTTTATATTAATAGATCATCTCTTTTAGTCCGGAACTCTCCCAGCAACATAGGTTATAATTTATTAAAAGAATTTGAGGTCGGTGCCGCTGTTATATCTCCGTGTTTTTTTGAGGACAAACTGCGGGGAATAATAATTGTCGCAAAAGAAAGCGGTGAATATTTCGCAAGTGATATTGAAAAAGTTGAGCAGATTACAACGCTTCTTTCATTTGCTATAAGCAGTATCAGAACTCGTGAGTTAAATGATGCGCTTGAAAACCGACTTCTTCAAGCTCAAAAACTTGAAACTATAGGTAAGCTTAGCAGCGGGATGGCACATGACTTCAGTAATTTACTTTCCAGCATTTTCGGCAGCTTGAATTTACTCAAAAAGAGAGTACCTGAAAGGGAAGATATTTACCGTTTGCTGGATAACATTGAAAATTGTTCTATAAGGGCTAAGGATTTAACCAAAGGTCTATTATCGTTCGGCAAGCCAACTCCAAAAAGAAAAGAACTTATAAAACCGAATTTACTTTTGACAGAAATTTCTAAGGTAATTAACCAGACTTTCCCTGCTAAGATTGTGTTCAAAAGTGAAGTTGATGAAAATCTATATGACATTCTGGGCAATAGTACTGAAATTTATCAGGTGTTGCTTAATCTCTGCGTTAATGCCAAAGAAGCAATGAATGAAAAAGGCGAATTGACCTTAACCGTAAATAATGTTACCATTGATCATCAGAGTATCGTAAACCATCCGCTTCTGGATGAGGGAAATTTTGTATGGTTCTCCGTTAAAGATAACGGCACCGGCATTGATGAAGAAAACATAAATAAAATTTTTGATCCTTATTTTTCCACAAAGGACAGAGCGACCGGGTCAGGCTCAGGGCTGGGGCTTTATGTTTCATACGGGATAATTAAAGCTCACGGAGGACAGATAGAAGTATCAAGTAAATCAAACTCCGGTACTTCTTTTGACGTCTTCATTCCCGCTTATGAACCCACTAAGGTCATTAAAAAAAGCACGGCCGAAAAAATCATTCTTCTAGCTGATGATGAAGTTATGCTCAGAGATTTACTTGCTGAATTGCTGGAATCATACGGTTTCAATGTTATAAAAGTAATTTCCGGGGTAGAGGCTTTAAAAGTATTAACAGAAGAAATAAAGGTAAACCTGGCAATTATCGATTATAATATGCCTGAGATGGACGGACTTGAATGCATTAAGAAAATTAGGGAATTGAGTTTTAACATACCAATTATCTTATCCTCCGGCAGTCTCTCACTGAATAACGAAGAGGTATACCGCAGTAAAGGTATAGACGCCGTTGTTTCCAAGCCTTATGAATTTGAAACAATGCTGGATACAATTCAGAAACTTATCTGATTAATGTTCCTCCCTGTCGTTAAAATCAACCATTTTAATATTCTTAAAGTATTCCGAAAATACAGGTTTTTTTATCGCGTTTAATTGATTTAACACATCGGTAATTTCTTTAATGGCCGACTCTATATATTCAAGTCTTTTTAAAATGGCGTCTTTGGACACTTCGTCTTTTCTCAACTCTCTCTTAATAGCAGCCGCTGAAAGACTCATCAAAGTTAACGGCTGTTTTATTCTGTGATTCGTTGTGACTACAGTAGCGGCAAAAGTATTGACTTTCTCGGCTTCAACAAACATTTTCTGAGAGTCAGATAATTTTAAAGCAGAGTTAACCCGCGCAAGGAGTTCAATTCTGTTAAAAGGTTTTTTTATATAGTCGAATGCCCCTGCTTCAAGTCCTTCCTTAGTATCAGCCGCTCCGCTTTTTGCGGTTACGAGTATAATAGGAATCTTTGATGTTCTGATGTCCTTTACAAGCGTGCGGCACACATCAATTCCGCTCATATCTGGCATCATTACGTCAAGCAAAACTAAATCGGGCAGTTCCGCAAACGCTTTTTCCATACCTGTTTTGCCGTCATATGCGGTTAAAACAGTATAACCTTCCTGTTCCAGGCGGTCCTGAATTAAGAATACATTTTCAGGAAGATCATCAATAACTAAAATTTTTTTCATATTAAATTGTTTTTAGTTTAGTAAAAGTTTTCTCAATTTTAAAGGCTAAAACACCGGAATTTACCGGTTTGGAAATATAATCATCAAATCCGTGTTTTAAAATAACTTTTTTATCCTCCAGCATTGCTTTAGCTGTTATTGCAAATATAGGAATATGCGACCATTGAGCATTTTGTTTTATTCTGGAAATTGTTTGAAAACCATCCATTTCTGGCATCATAATATCAAGTAAAATAAGATCAGGGATTTTATACTCCAATGCGCGAAGACATTCTATTCCGTTTCTTGCGGTAATTGTTTTACAATCACATGTCTGAACTATTTCACTTAATGTAAAAAGTGAATCGGGATCATCGTCCACTATCAAAACATTTCCCTGATATGTTTTAACCTCATCTGCGAAAGGCAGTTCAAGTTCCGGATTGCGATAAATTTTAGTGAGTTCACCGTCCTCTAAATTTTCAATTTCTTGAAGTTTAACTCTATCCCATATTATTTTTAAAATATCAAGTGAATGACTACCTGATTTTTGTGTTATGTTTTCAATTGTTTCATTAAGAGCCTCCATTTGCTCATCCGAAAATTCTTCGGGAAGGCTTAACACAACCGGTATATGTTTAGTCTCAACATTAGATTGAAGTTTATTCGCCAAGCAAGATACCATTAACTCCCTGCATAATTAAGTCAATAATTATTAGCTCAGGCTGGCTCTCAATAATTTTACCGTATGCCAATTCGCCGTCTTTTATGTATTCAATTCTTATATTTTTGCTTGACGATATTTCGATTAATTTTTCGAACTCTGCTTCGTCCTTATCCGCCAATAAGATCTTTTGTATTTTCTTATTTCCCTTTGTTTCCAGACGTTTTAAAATACTTTTCAAATTTTACATGTGTTACAGGCTTTATAAGATATTCATAAGCGCTTAAACCGAAGCCCATGTTTTTATCCTTAATAATAAAAACGGGTATCAGCGGGATTTCATTAATCTCATCATCTTCTTTAAATTTCCTTAGCAGTTTCCACCCGTTTAAATCATGCATCTTAATATCGAAAATAATTGCGAACGGCCTAATCTTTCTGGCTTTTTCCAGACCCTCGTTTGCACCGGCAGCAAATTCGACTGCGTATCCCTTTGAGGTTAAAAATTTACCGATTGTATATCTTACATCAGGATTTGCATCAATTATAAGGATTAAATCTTTTCCCTCTGTTCCGGAATTTAAAGTCTCAATTTCATTGGATTCTTCGGGAACATTTTGATAATCACTATCATCAAAAGAAATTAGATTGAATGGAATGGAAAAAGTAAAGATTGAACCGTGCCCCGCCTCGCTTTTTACGGATAAATCACCGTTTAATAGTCCGGCAATTCTTTTACAAATTGCAAGGCCGAGACCGGTGCCGTTGTATTTGCGCGTGGAAGTGCCGTCGATCTGGCGAAACTCCTCAAAAATAATTTCCATATCCTCTTTAGACATACCTATACCGGAATCTATGATATCGAATAAAATAAAATTATTCTCCGAAGATATATGCATTTCAACAAATCCGAAGTTCGTAAATTTTACGGCGTTATCCAGTAGGTTTAATAGAACCTGAGTAATCTTATTCCTATCCGAATTTATTATGGATCTTGTATTGAATTTCCTTACAATCTTAAAAGAAAGTTCTTTTTTCTCAACCAGCGGAGTGATATAATTTTCTACTTCTTTCAATAATTCTTCTATTAGAACTTCTTCATTGCGGACTTCCATTTTTCCGGCTTCAATCTTTGACAGATCGAGAATATCGTTTATCAGGTTCATCAGCCGTCTTCCGCTTCTAAGAACCACATCCATTCTCTCTTTGTTTTTTTCCGCAAGATTTTTATCATCTATAATAAGCTCGGTTAATCCAAGGATTGAATTCATCGGCGTTCTGAGTTCATGTGACATACTTGCGAGAAACTGGGATTTTAATTTAGTCGCTTCTTCCGCTTTCCTTTTTTGAATTTCAAGTTCATCTGCTTTTTCTTTTAGCTTTTGATGGAGCTCTACGAGCGATTCGTTTTGTTTTTTGATCTGAATATTTTGTCTTTGGTAATCCTCGTTTAGTGTTTTAAGCTCGGTAATCAAATTTTCAAGCTGAACTACCGCCGAAGCATTTGTCAGCCCGATTGCAAGTTGATACTTTATTTTATCGAGATATTCTTTTGCTTCCTTTGAAGGTTTATTGAATGAACCAAGTTCCAGTATTGCAATAACTTTGTTACTATAAATTATAGGAACGATTAATAAATATTTAATTGCAATTAAAATAGAACCGGCAGAAACAACGGGCAGTTTATCATCGGAAAACAATTCCAGTATTTCCTGGTTTTTAATAACCGTATCAAACAATTGAGAGTTGATTCTCCCGGACTCTGTTTTTTCTAAACCGTACGACACCTGCAGCATTATATTACCGCTTTCGATAACGTATAATGCGCCGACGGTAAACCCGCATGCTGATATAATCTTTTGTAGCGAAGCTTCTGAAATTTCTTTTAAAGTAGGGCTTTGATTCAACAAAGTTATAAACTCCGAGTATTCGTTCTTTGACCTTTCATTCCTCTGAAGTTCATCGAGCATCTTATTAAAAGCATTACCTAACTGACCGAGTTCGTCCTTGCTCTTAACTTCGATTTTATTCATGAAATTGCCGTCTTTAGTAAATTTCGTAGCCTCGCTTAACCGGCTTATTTGTTTCCTGATTTTATCGGTAAACAAAACAGTCAGAATTAACGAAATCATTACTCCGGCAAATCCGATAATAATTAGAAAGTATTTTAAACTGCTTATTAAGTCATTTGCTTCATTCAGTGAAGTAAAAATTAAGAACTGTAAATTTTCACTTTGAGTAAATTCGCTGCCGGGTTTGTAAATTGTGGCCAGAATATCCGAGGAAGAGGAATTTCCGGAATAAATATCGAAATTATTTTTTCCGGATAAAACGTCGGAGGCTTTACTAATTAAATATGAATATTGATTGTTTATGGATTCGTTAGATATTATCGCGGGAGTATTATTCCTGATTATTGCGATATCGGCGTTTATTTTCTTTGATAAATTATCCAGGAAGTCGGGAGTGATGACTCGGCCGAAATAAATTATTCGATCGTTTTTTGTCCGGAATTCCTTGATTATCGAACAAGGATTATAGCTGAGAAATTCTTTTAAGCTGGCGCATTTATCCCGGTCTTTAACATTTTCATCAAATACTTTGTTAATAATCTTTGACGAATTGATATTATCAACTTCAAAGATAAAATCCAAAGATTTATTTTCGTCGGGAATTTTTTTGAATATATTTCCGGGCTCGCCATTAGCTATAATATTAAATTGATCTTCGCAATCCTGGACAAGTCCCCTGTAAGTGTAAATAAAGATATTTGCGGAGTTGGTTAAATATTTGGACTGTTGAGACGAAAGGACTTTGTACATTATTGAGTAAAAAGCAACGGCCGAACTACCTAAAACCAAAACAACAATCACGAAATTGATTATCAGAATGCGATAGCTAATTTTCATTATTTAATTAAGGATCCCGTTGTAAAACTTTTCTTATCGTAATTAAAAGTTCATCGAAGTCATATGGTTTGCTTATAAAATCGCTTGCACCAAGTTTGGCGGAATCAATAGCGCTTTTAACATCCGCATAAGCGGTCAGGACAATAACCTTAACAGAAATAATCTTCGACTTGAGTTCTTTTAATACGTCAAACCCGTCCATGCCCGGCATTTTTAAGTCGAGGAGAAGCAGATCAACATGATTCTGCTGCAAATGGTTAAAAGTTGCCAATCCATTATTAACAAAGTCAACCTCATAACCGACCTCGGACAATTCTTCTTTGAGAACTTTACAGAGGTTAATATCGTCGTCTACAATTAAAATTGATTCCATACCTTACCTTATTTGTCATCGCTTTTTGATTGATTTTGCTGATAGTTTTGCATTTGATCTCTTTGATGCTTTAATTCTTCCTTAAGTACATTTTTTTGAGTGCTTTCTTCAGCAAGTCGTTCTTTTAATGAAGGGACTACAATTCGCTTTTATTAAGAATTACCAATTCTTTTTTGATAACTTCATTTTGAGTGCTGCCGAAAATATAGCGTAAACCGAAAACCCACCACGGCAAATCTTTAAGGAAGGGAACGCCTTTTCTTATTTGAGTGGTTTGATTGATGAACATACCGCCGATAACGGTTTCTTCTCCGTTAAGCATTACTACACGTGTAGTAGCAGATGTTTTATTGATAATAGTATTGTTTGGATCAGGTACATAAGAACTTCTTTGAACATCAATATCCAAAAGAATATACTTAATGCCGTCTTCGGTAATAATATGCGGTGTAACGTTAACGATAGATCCGATTGAATAAAAATTCTCTATAATATTGCCTGAAAAATCTTTTTGCTTAATAGCCAGATCCTGACCGTCCTGAAGTCTGGCTTTAGTACCGTCGAGAACCGTAATATTCGGACTGGAGATAATCTCGCCTAAGTTTAAGGTTTCGAAATATTTGAATATGGCTGTTGCCTTTCCAAAAAATTGTCCGATATTAAAACTAGAAGACGCATTCAGCGCAAACTCAGGGGTTTCTACATTAGAACCGGAGGAAGAACTTGATGAGCTTGAGCCGCTGCCTGCATTTAATCCGGCTGCTGATGTATTCGGAGTTCCGATTTTTCCGCCTACATCCAGACCATTCTTAGAAAATGCGGTCTGCCAATCCATTCCGCGCTGTCTTGCTTTATCTACATCTTCTTCGAAGAAAACGGCTGAGATCCGGACTTCTCTGGCATCGACAGGAACGTAATTATCTGCAGTCCTTTTAATTTGGGGAACGTTGCTCCTTTTTATAACTATATTATCCGGAGACTCTTCATAGTACAAACCTTCCATCTTAACCAGCAGCGTCAGCGCTTTCATATAGTTCATATTTTGAATCTGCACTCCGATCGCGCTGTCTATACTAACAGTTGAGATTATACTTTTACCTTCAATTTTCTGGGTAACCTTATTAAGCAGGGCAATGGCCTGGTTAAATGAAATTGTAGGCGATAGTGTTACCAATTCCTCGGGATTCTGGTATGTCTGAAGCGACTTTTCCAAATAGTTCTGAGAAAATCCCTGAACTGAAAAGATTATTAAAATGGCTATAAGTAAACTTAGTTTTTTCATAAAGAGCTCTCGTTATTGTTTGTTCTTACTCGTACCGTCTTTTTGTAATGATAGATCTACCTTATCGATTATGCCGCCTTTATTCAAAATAAAGCTTACGGTATTATGATCATAATCGATTTTTGTTAGGTAGCCCAGGTAAACTTTTTGACCTTCCCATAATAGAAATGTATTACCCTTGCTGTCGGAAATGAACGCGCCTTCCGGAATTAAGGCTAAAAGCCTGGCGCCCTGAACATCTAAAAGGTTATCTATATTAGGCGGTATCTGACTTCTTATTAACGGGTAAAATGCATCATATATGGGTGAAGTATTTAAATTATTTTCGACAAAATTAGCTGTTGAGAATCTATTATCGGATGAAAAGTACACATTAACATCCATATTATAAGTTACAAGAAAATTGGGAAGACCTTCTTTATCGGATGTTATCATATTAGTAATCGAAATATTAGAAATCTTTTTTAGTTCTTTGCTTTGTTCGACAGCATAAATCAAACTGTAAAGATCGTTAAAATCACCCGATCCTTTTAATTTATACGTAAAATAAAAGAAAGTCTTATCCTTTTTCTGCCCTTCAAACTCAACATCGGTCTGTGTTTTAGGCGAAAAATTTCCGCTGACTTTATTTACGAAATTAAAAAAGTTTATTGACGATAAGTTTTGCGGTATATTAAATTTCCGGGAAGAAAGTACCGAATCCAATACGCCGGATTTCTTAAGTAAATCATTGTATTGAGATTTCAAAGCACCGGTGTTATAGTGAGTTTTATCCAGTTCCTTAATTTTCTGCTTTGCGTTATTTATTTTTCCTCGTTGAAGAATAAAAGTATAAGCTCCGCCGACGCCAAGAATAAGTATCAGCAGCCCTACAAGGACAAGCGTGTTTTTTAATTTTCTGTTCATTCTAAATCTTTTTGAAAGTTAGCTATATTAAATACTATTACAAATTTATAAGCATCCTTATCCCGGATTGCTTCATAAGAAACACTTTTCAACTCCGCATATTTCAGGTAATAGGCAAACTCTGTCAGAGTATTTTTTGATAGTGAATAGCCCTCCAAATCCAGAGTTGAACCGTTGGCTTTATTTGCCTTAGTTAACCAGATGTCTTTTTTGTTTCCGATAAAGCCGGTTATATTTGATATTGCTTTTGACCAAACACCAGTTCCTATAGAAGCAGAGTCTAGGATTGCCTGGGTCCGTGAAAAACCGCTGATTTTTTTATTAAGGTCGGAAATCTGATTAAGAATAACCTGGTTTTGTTTCATCAGCAACGTTTTTTGCGAAATTTGTTCGTCTAATTGTCTGATTTCTTTATTGTTGACCAGGACCTTCATTGTAATATAAAAAGTAGCAATAAAAAGAAGAGGAAGAACAGCAAATCCGTGCCAGGCAAACTGGAAAACTTTTTGATCTTCTTTTACGTATTTGGGTAAAAGGTTTATACCTTCATGAATTTTATCTTCTTCATCAAGATAATCAATTGCTGAAGCTATAGGCACGGCAAATGAAGAAAATTTTTCTCTTGTTTCGGCATCAAGGGAAACTAAATCGAGTTCTTCAAATTCAAGTTTAGATACATTTGCTTCGGGGAAGGTACCGTAAAACGAAAGAATCAAATTTTCGGAATCATCTTCGCCGCATACTATTATGTTGTCCAGTGAAGATATTCCTCCGTTTTCCATTTCCAGTAGAATTTTGGAAAAATAAACGTCATAAGTATGAAGGTTTAATATACCAATGTCTAATGTCGATCCTATATGTTTAAGTTTTCTTCCCTGAAGGAATATTAACTTGCTGTATTCTTTACCTATATATACAATCAAAGATTGATCGTCGGGGAAGAATTTTTTCCTCTTAGCCACATAATAAGCAAGTGAAATTTCCGCACTTTTCACACTTGGAATTTTGTAATAACGTTTTCCGTCATTTTGCGCAAGTGATTTTATAACTTTCAAACAATTTACTTCGCCGCTCAGAAAAACAGCAAGCAATGATTTATCGGCAAGCTCTATGTAGCCAAGGTTCTCTTTATCAATTGCTACGTTTTTGGAAGCCTGAATATCGTTGATAATATCCTGCGTGAGTTGTGAAGTTTTTTCCGCTTTCGAGCCTTCGAAAATATGATAATAAATAGAAGGTTCGGTTAATGTCGGTATAAAGGAGCAATTCTTTGGATTGTACGGCCTTACGGTAGCACTCATTTGAGAAATACTCGATTTAGCCATTTTGCTGTCGGCCGTATTGGGTATTGAAGAAATACCTTCTATAGAAGCATCATCACCTTCAAGCTGAAGTCCGGTGAGTGAATCTTCCAAATCAAGGCTGGCTTGAACAACATCAAACATTGAGGCCTTCTGTACCTTGATCTTATCTTTTTCTTTTGAGACTACAACTAATTTAGTCTCATTTCCTTCACAATATACACCTATAACTGGTTTCATTAAACCGCCGTTAAAATTTGCTGAATTCTTGTCTTATTATTAGCATAAGCTATTGCTGTTTCCAAGCTAATTTGTTTATTTAAATATAAACGCTTCAAATCTTGTTCCATCGTAAGCATACCCTGAGCGGAACCTTGATTTATCATCATATAGATTTCACTGGTATTATTATTTTTAATAGCAGCTTTAACACTGGGGGTAACAACTAAAACTTCTTTTGCTAATAGCCCGTTTTCCATTTAAAGTCGGCACTAATTTTTGAGAAACAATAGCCACCAGTACATCCGCCAGACGATTTCTAACACGTTCCTGTTCGGTCGGATGAATTTCCGCTATAATTCTGTCAATTGATTCGACGGCGGAAGAAGTGTGCAAGGTAGAAAATACCTTGTGTCCGGTATCTGTTACCTCTAGAGCGGCCATTATCGTATCCGGGTCTCTCATTTCTCCGATAACTATGATATCGGGATCCTGGCGTAGCGACTGGATAACACCTTCTTTAAATGAAAGTACGTCGCGCCCTACTTCTCGATGTTTAATAATGGAAACATTGGATCTATGTACATATTCGATTGGTGCCGCAATTATTACTATGTGTGCCGGATCGATCTTATTATGTTCATCTATAACGGCATCAAGAGTAGTTGATTTCCCTGAGCCCGTTATTCCGGTAACAAGAGTTAATCCGAACTTTATATACATATGGCTCATTGTTTTAACTATGTTGGGATGAAAGCCCAGGCTGGCTAAAGGTCTGATTGCCGGGTTAATAGCTCTCATATTTAAAGAGATGGTATCAAGATCAAAATACGCGTCCGCTCTGAATCTTAAATCAATCTTCTTTCTTTCGTAATAAAAAGAATAGCTAAAATCCAAATTTTTAGATACGGTTAGATATTTTCTCTGATTACCATTCAGCAGGTTGGCAATTAGAGTTGCGGATTCTTCGTTGTTTAATTGAGGAAGATCTTTAACTCTTTCTTTTTTACCGTAAATTCTCATCCATATAAAATTCTCGTTGCCGTGTCCGCCTACTTCAATATCCGAAGCTTCTCTTTCAATCATGTTTGTCAGGAACCTATTGAAAGTACTTTTTAAAAGTAATCTTTGCTCACCGTTTAATTGTTCGATGTTTTCAAGCAGGAAAACCATCCTATCCGGTCCGTTAAGATATTCGGGTATTTTTTCCGTAAAAGAAGTGAGAATTTCTTTTGCTTCGTTGAAGGACACTGTTTCTCCTATTTTTCAATAGCCGTAATTAATAGCTATAAAAATTAAAACAATTTAACTTAAATTTAATGTTTATGAAATAAAATTTTTCAAAAAGGGAAAATTTTATTTTCCTTTTAATTCATATTATTCATCCGATGTGGATGCGAGTACTTCTTCAATAGAAGTAAGTCCGAGTTTTACTTTCTCCAGGCCTGCTTCTCTCAGATTTAAGAGTGCCGTCTTTTCTTGCTTGAAGCCTGATTTTTTCCTCATCTACTTCTATTCCTGATCTAACAATAATCTGTCTCAGTTCTTTGGTAAAATACAAAGCCTCATGTATTGCCAGACGTCCCTTGTAACCGCTGCCGTTACATTTATCGCATCCCTTTGCTTCGTAAATAGTATAAGTTTTCCATTCATCAATATCCAGGCCGGCAGCTTTCATCAAAGGTTCATCAAAACTCACTACTCTTTTTTTACATTCCGGGCAAAGTCGTCTAACAAGCCGCTGGGCAACTATTATATTAATCGCATAAGCAATTAAAAAAGGTTCTATACCCATTTTATAGAGACGCGCAACCGCGCTGGGAGCATCGTTAGTATGAAGAGTAGAAAAAGTAAGGTGACCGGTATTAGCAAGTTTGATAGCAATTTCGGCTGTTTCCCTATCGCGCATTTCACCGACAAGAACGATATCGGGGTCATGACGCAATATAGAACGGATTGCCTGTTCGAAATTCATCTTATAGCCGATCTTAAACTGCCGGGCTCCTTCAATTACGTATTCAACCGGATCTTCAACAGTTAATACGTTTACCGTAGAATCTATAACTTGATAGAAAGCGGCAACAAGGGTTGTACTTTTACCGCTTCCGGTAGGACCGGTTAATATAACCATACCTTGCGGCTGGTTAATGGCTTTTGTAAAAGCCTGTCTCGAATACCCGGCCAGTCCTAATTTTTCAAGATCCTTAATTACTTTTCTGTCATCGAGGATTCTTATTACAACACTTTCAAATTTATTTTTTAATTCGGTGCCCACCATCGGCAGAACGGATACTCGGAAACGAATGACATGGTGGTCTATTTCTCTTTGTATAAATCCGTCTTGCGCTCTTTCTCTCTCGAACCTGTCCATTCCTTTAGACCGGTCTTTAACAACGGCAACCACGGCTTCCGGAAGCGTATTTTCCTGCACATGCCATGATTGAAGATTTCCGTCAACCCTAATAACAATTTCCGTCCGGTTTCCGGACTTGGGAACAAAATGGATATCGCTGGCTCCTTTGCTTACGCCTTCCACTAGAGCGCCTTCAACTAAATTTATCAATGCGCTTTTATTTATTTCAGCGTCAAGCGCTTCTTCGTCCAGAGAATTTTCATCTTTTTCAATCTGAATTTCAGCATCGGCTTCTTCCATCATTTTAAGATAAACATTTTCAGGAGGAAGTATATTGCCGATTAATTTTTCGTAATCTTTTTTCTTTATATAAATAACTTCATATTTTTTTGCGTTGAGACCGAAAGCAATTTTAGGAATATTTCTGTCCGTTGGATCTATTGCGGCAACAATTAGTTTATCTTTAATTCTTTCGTCATACATAAAAGGAATAACTTTATGCTCAAGCATCTGGATTTTAAGCTGTTCGTCCGCATTATTGATCATCTGTTTAATAGTTTCTAGTCTTTCGGGAGCAATTTCATCGAGTTTTATTTCGATTTCTCTGAATGCGTACAGAATGGCAACTTCTCTAAAAATAGTATCGTGATCGTAATTAAAGTCCTGGACTAATATCTGGGCAAGGTTTCTTTTTATTTTGCTTTTATCGTTTGCTTTAGCATTTAAAGCTTTCTCAAGCATCGCGGCATCGATAATACCTTTCTTAAACAGCAGGTAACCGATTTTATCGGTCATTTCAAGATTAGTATCGATCATGCCACAGTTCTCTCTATTTTAGTCGTGTTGCCGGAAATACCCGGTGCCTTGGGGTGGATAGTCGCAGTCTCTGCCGAAACGAGAGTCAATAATATCATTACTACCATGATAACCATCGCAATAAACAACTGCACCATCTCTATGAAATTTTTTAATTTATAGACCGTTTCACTTTCATAATAATTAGCTAATTGAAGAGCTGTATTTTTAATTGTACCTGTTTCTTCACCGGAATGAAAACGGGCGATGGCAGTATCTGTAAAAACACCGCTCAGTTCAAATGCATCAGTAATTCCGGTTCCTTTTTTAACCATTAATGGAATAGCTACGTTTTTTATTCTTTCTTCAAAATACTGGTTTCCTGTTGCTTCGGCGGCAATCCTGATTGGTTCGATACTTTCAGCCGATCCGCTATAAAGAGTATAAAATACTCTGCAATATACTTCGATGACTGTTTTATGAATCAAAGTTCCGATTACAGGTAATTTTATTAAATACTTATCTAAAAGATATGCCCCCTTTTTCGACTTCGCAAAACGCCAAAATATAATAGGCGGAACTACAATTAAAAGCGTAACAAGAGCTCCGTTTCCCATTAAGAAATCGCTGATCTTTAGCGTAAAAGCAGTCATTGGGGGCAGCGGAATTTTAAATCTGACAAATAGTTTTGCAGTCTCGGGGAAAATATAACCTACATAGAACAAAACAGCAAGAAATAAAACAAATAATGTTACAATAGGAGTAATTAATGCGCTTCGCATATTCTTTTTAAATTCCTGGTTTCTTTCCAGGAATTTTGCGGTGGCTCTATATATCTCGGACATATTACCGCTTTTTGATGCAAGACCGAGCATATATGCGGTAAATTTTCCGAATACCGTTTGATATTTTAAGAAGGTTGTCTCACTGTCCGCGCCTTTTTTAAGTTCGTTATTAATTTCTTTTAAAGTTTCTTTTAATTTTTTATTCTGTGTATCGTTTATTAAGAGAGTAAGTATTTCACTATAAGGAAGTTTCTGCTCAAGAAGTTCGGCGCTGATCTTTACAAAAGTAACGATCTCTGCGCTCGGAGGAGCCATATTAAAATCTAATAATTTCTTATTAACGGATAAGACTTTAAAACCTAATCTGGATAGAGCATCTTGTACTTCTTGTTTGGAATATGCTTTTTGTTCACCGGTTATCGGTTTATCTTTTCCTTTGCGTACCCGATAAAGGTAAACGGATTTTTTCTGCATCGATTTGATTTTCAACCGATTTTTATCGGCAATACGATGAATCTTTTTCTTTGCGTCTTTTGATGATTCGGCAGAAAGAGAGCCCGTCAATGTTTGTCCGTTTACTTTTTGGGCTGTAAATTTAAATTCAATCATAATAATCTTTCAAATGAGATCCTCTAATTAGGGTGAAATCTTATTGCCTTACTACAATTCTATTATCGAATATTATTTTACTTTTTAAATGTTCCTTGAAGCAACTTTCAATAATATAAATCTTCCGTCATCAAAACTTTGTAGATAATCTTTATCTTTTATCGCTTTGTCAATATATTGTGCGATGTTGTTATTCAGTTTGTCTTTTTCAACTAATAAATAAAGGACTTTTGAAGTTTCTTGCTTCATAAATAACAATAGCTTAGCGTTAATTGACAGATATTTAAATTGGATGCCTTCCGGCGGAATCAATTTGCAAATGGGGGAATAATTAGTAATTATTTGAGAATCGTTCTGTGAGTTTGCGATATAAGAATATAAATGATAATGTAGGTTATCGGCCTCGACCATATTTAATTCAGCATTTTGTCTCTGTAATAAATAGTCTCTTTTTAACACTGTAAAATTTAAAACAGTAAGTGTTAAAATTATAAAACTAAAAATCGGTAATAATTTTATTTTCGTCTTTTTTACAATAAAAATAAAAATCAATAATAATGATAGAATTCTTATTGTATCAACAAAGTATTTAACATGAGTATAATAGCCTATATTAATTGTATATATAATTCTATATGACTGGAAATAAAATTCATTTAAATAGATACTGAAAGACTTAAAAGTAAATTAAAAAATACATCGGTAATGTTAGTACAAAAATATGGATAAAACAAGGTAAATGATAATTTGATTACGAGTTTATTCCTCGAAAATGTTTTTTGACCGATAAATCTTTATCGTTTATCCTGTAACAATTCTTTGGATCCAAGGATTATTTTTATAAAAATAACATAGACCAAATGACGAAGCATATACAATAAATGGAATAACAAAACTTAAGTTTCTAAAATCATAGCTATAAAAGAAGATCCACAAAAACAAAGGAGGTAATATCATTAGCAGAGTAAGATATTTTACTTTTTTCTCAAACAAAGAAAATATTATAGTGGCTAATAAATAAAGGCTCAATAAAAAACCAAAACTTGAAAATAGCATTTGTACGGCATTTATAAATCTCTCATAATAACTTGGATTTAGCATTGAAATCCATGCATTTAATCCCTTATACATCCCTACCGGCTTAATCAGATACCAAAACATATTACCAAACATTATAATTAGAATCCAGAACGCAGTTTGCAATAATTTGTTTTTTGGTAAGGATTTTCTATTGTTATATAAAGCATAGGCAACCCAAATCATTGACATTGTAAAAATATACAAGCCAGCAAGTTTGGTGTTGGCAGCAGACGACGCAAATACTATCGTTAGCAGAATTGTCTGAACATTAAATCCAATTTTATAATCTCTTATTATTACGTAAAATGTTAAAAATCCAAAGAATGATGTAGGGATGTCAGTATTAAAATCGCTGCTAAATAATAATGAATAAAAAATGAATATTATTAATCCATATACAATAAGTCCAATTAAATGGAAGATGTTTTTACTTTTAATTGATAAATCAAAAAATATTAATAATATCCCGATTAAAAATAACGGCATGAAAGCCTTTGGGAAAAATTCTAGTGCTGTACTATGCATAAAAACGTAACTCAACGACATGTTCGTCATTAAGAGTTGAGGGTAATGACCGGTGGACAGAGGAAATTTATTTGAAGCCCAAGAAACAATCCATATGTTTCTGGAGATGCCGTCATTAAAATAAAATATTGTTCCTACGTTTGCAAAAATTAATGAAATAAAAAATAGGATAGTTAATGAGGAAATAATGAAAGTGATTTTATTAAGTAATTTCAATTCTCGGAAATAGTTGACATAAATTAGATAGTAATCCCGTATACTTTTTTGCGATGATATTTTTAACTTGCTACGAAGAATTAAATATAGAGCTAGAATTATTTCAATAATAAATAAAACGTAAATATTTGTTGATGTATAAAGTTTTAAATAAGTCAGAGTACATACGACTAAAAAATTTGAATAAAGACTTAAGCCAAAGGAATAAAGTAAAAACTGGATTCTGCTTTCGGTTTTTATCTTTAAATACTTAATTAATAAAAATCCCGGAAGAATAATTATTTGAAGTAATGATATGATTCCGAGGAGAAACATAATTGGCCTAGTCTAAAACTGTTATATTAAATATATAATTGACTTATAAATGCAATCGGCTAATAAAGGTTTCAATTTTATCAGCCGATTTCAAATAAATGTTAATTAAAATGTATTTTTTTTGAAGTTACTTTAACTAACTAGTTGCTAATAACCGATGTAATTGAAGTTGGAGTTACTGTTGTAGTAACAGTCCACGTATACCCGGATGCTGTCAAAGGTGTTCCTGTTATTACATCACTTTGCCCACTAGGTGCATCTGCATAAGTTCCATTCGCAGTAGTTTGTAATGATGTCGGGATTAACGTACTTTCTCCTGAAGGTGGTGTAAAGGAGTTGCCGCCGCCGCCCATCGAAGTGGGTTTCTTGTAATATTGCTGAGCCATTGCGCCCAAGTTTGTGCAATCCGAAACCACGCCGTCTTTTGCGGAACTTTCCGCGTTTG
>CAVUCX010000091.1:0-17194 GCA_963739955.1 uncultured Bacteroidota bacterium
CCGTAATAAGGATCATGCGGCAGGCTGCGAAGCTGAACCAGCAGGCATTCACGAAGATCTCGGGAAGCTATTCCTATCGGATCGAATACCTGAATTTTCTTCAGTAAAGCTTCAGCTTCTTCTTCTGAGATTTCTATATGCTGGAACATTTCTAATTCTTGTCTGATATCAGACAGGCTGCTTTTCAAATATCCGTCCGCGTCAAGATTGCCGATGATTTCCTCTCCGAGCATATGAATGTTTTCTTCGAGGTTAAGGAGATTTAATTGATCCCGCAGATGTTCGCTGAGACTTTCCCTTGCCGGAGCCAGCGGCTGATAAATTTCGTCGTCTTTACTTCTGTTCGATCTATCCGCCTCGCCGTCGTCATAGTCGTTCATAAAGTCTTCAACTTCGAATTCCTCGTTATCTTTATCGGCATAATCCTCTTCGGCTTCATCAGATTTATCATCTTTATCTACCGTCTCCTGGGAAAGATCAATTTCCTCTTCCATTACTTCTTCCAGAATCGGATTTATTTCCAGCTCCGTTTTTATTCTCTGCTCAAGAGCCATAGTGTTCAATTGAAGTAGCTTCTGATATTGTATCTGCTGGGGAGATAGCTTTTGCTGCTGAGAAAGTTTTTGACTTAATGTTAACATATTATCAACCAATAATTTCTTTTAATTTTTCAAACCATTTTTCCCCGTATAGCCTAACTAGAGAATCTTTACAAAAATCAACCATATTAATGTTGTTTTTTGCCCCGTTTTCCAAAGCCGGATCACATTCGGAAAATTTTTCGTATCTTAAAACATCACCGCCGAACTTGGAGAGTCTGATCGGGAATAAATGACAGGAAATGGGCTTACGGAAATTTACTTTACCGTCAAAAAAAGCGCGTTCTATTGAGCATTTTGCTATGCCATTGTCGAAATAAACAAAAACGCATGCCTTATTATCGACGCTATTTGTCATTAATTCACCGTCTTTAACCTCGTAAAAACCGTCTTCTTCAATTCTTTCCCTGTGCGCGGCAGGGATATATTCCGCAACAATTTCCAATATTTTTTCAATTTCCGATACTTCTTCTTCAAGAAGGGGAGCTCCGTATTCGCTTTCCAGAGTACAGCAAGCACCTTTGCATTTGTTTAAATCACATGCAAAATGCGTTTCCTGTATTTCTTTTCTTACAAGAACTTCTTCTACCGGTATTATGTTACTTATAAACATTGGAATAATTTTTGCTGAAAGATAACAATTTGTTATTAAATAGAAAAGTTTAAATACACCGTTAAAAAGTTTTTATTTAAATTTTAACAAATAATTCATTTAAAATCATACTTATCAGGATTTCCGCTTTTTTCAAGTTTAAATTTTTATTGTTTTGCACACCCCGATTATTCTTTTTAAGTATATTTACTTTTAATAAAGTTATGCAAATTAATAAATTATAATGAAGATATTCAAGAACATGGAAATAACAGGAAAGACAATTTTATTAACCGGTGCTTCTAGCGGTATAGGCTATGAACTGACAAAAGTAATCGCCCGGGAAAAATGCAATCTGGCAATTCTTTCAAGGCGACTGGAAATTCTTGACAGTATGGCATCCGGGTTAAAAAATACCGGAAGTAATATCTTAACGGTAAAATGCGATGTCAGCAATAAAGAAGATGTAAAACAAGCCGTCGCTAAAGTTAAAGATAGATTCGGGTTAATTAATATCGCGATATTGAATTCCGGCGTAAGCGGAAGAGATAAAATAGAAAATTTTAATTCAGAGCTTACCGAAAAAATATTTAATGTGAATATCCTGGGAATTTCTTATTGTATGGAAGCGCTTCTGCCTGATTTCCTGGAAAGGAAATCGGGGATAATAGTAGGAGTTTCTAGTCTTGCCGACGGCAGAGGCTTTCCGCAAAGCGGCATATATTGCGCAAGTAAAGCAGCCGCTACCAGGATGCTGGAAAGCTTCCGGGTTGAATTGAAAAAATACGGCATAAAGGTATTAACAGTTAAACCCGGATTTGTTAAGACACCGATGACGGATAAGAATAAATTCAAAATGCCGTTTCTGATGTCTGCCGATAAAGCCGCGCGAATAATATTGAGCGGAATAAAAAAAGAAAAAAGAATTATTCAGTTTCCTTTACCTACCGTTTTGGGAGCAAAATTTTTAAGAATTATACCAGACAGATTATTTGAGATTATAGCCGCCGGAGTAAAATCATAAAATGAAATTCGTAGATTAATAATAATCTGAAATTTCGTCGTCAAGTACACACTTCCGGAATTTTATCATTAGGTAGGTTGAACTTCACCGGTCATACCTGAATACGGAAATGGCCGAAGGCAATAGGGGCAGAATAGCGGCGAGAACTATTTCTAAAGCCATTCTAAAAATATTTTATTATATTATCCCCTAAAGGGAATCAATCTTTCCGGTAATTCATTCATAGAATAACCACAATGACTTTAATAAGTATATTCTTCTTTACGGATCAATATTCTATTCATCTTTAAACATCAATAGAAAACTTTACATATTTAAAACAGGGGAGTTATAAAATATGAATAAAGCCGCGATTTTTTTATTGTTATCATTAACAATTTTATTTTATCAACCCATTTTCCCGCAGAATAATTATTCGCTGCACATAACGGAAATAATGTTTTATGCGGAAACAGGAAATAATGAATTTATTGAAATATTTAATTCAAGTGAAACTGAAAGCATGGATCTCGCCGGCTTTCAGATTAAATATTATACTTCAAAACCTGATTTAATAACTGACGCGGGGTACGGGACCATGCTGCCGCCCAAATGTTTTGCGGTAGTTTTCGAAGGCGATTACGATTTTGCAGGAGGCATTTACAATAATTTGATTCCTGGTTCGTCGTTAATATTAAAGATATCTGATAACGCTTTCGGCACCTCGGGTATGGCAAATTCAACGAGCAGAGCAGTTAATCTTTCCGATAAAAGCGGCATAATTATCGATTCGTGTATTTACTCTGCCGATAATCGGGAAAATATTTCCGACGAAAAGATAATACCGGAAAGCGAAAACACACCTGAAAACTGGAACAACAGTATTTATATATTCGGTACGCCGGGCTTCAGAAATTCGGTTACACCGTGTAATTATGATCTTGAAGTAAAATCAGTAAAAATTATACCGTCGAAAGTATTGATGGGTAATTCCGCGAAAATTGAGATAATTATAGGGAACCAGGGATTATTAAATAGCGGCGAGTTCGGACTTAAGGTGTATGACCAAATAAAAGACGGCTCATTAAATATTCCGGTTCAATTATTATACGACAGGCAACTTGCCGTGTTAGTGCCGGAAGATACCGCTACGGTTGTTACTAATTTTATACCTTCATTAGTCGGCATTCATCGGATATTTGCAATTATTGATTTTGAGCCGGATGAAAATACCCGTAACGACAGTCTTTCATCGCTGTTTAATGTATATCGGGAAGAAAACAAATATAACGATATTGTAATCAACGAAATTATGTATGCTCCGGACGGGGGAGAATCGGAGTGGGTAGAATTATTCAACGCTTCCGGCAGGAAAGTAAACTTAAAGAATTGGACCGTTGCCGATAATTCAACTGTTATCCGGCTGGTCAATTACGATTTAATTTTAGAGGGTGATAGTTATCTTATTGCTGCTAAAGATACTGCCGTTCAGATGAAAAAGGAGATAAATAATTTTCTGCTGTGTAAAAACCTGCCGTCGTTAAACAATTCCGGAGATGCTGTTGTTTTGAAAGATTCAATCGGTACAATAATCGATAGTGTCTTGTATATGCCGGCATGGGGAGGCGGAAGCGGGAAGTCGTTGGAAAGGAAGGAGTATTATCTGAATTCTAATGATCCGGCCGCGTGGGGAACCAGTCTATCGCTAAACAACTCCACTCCTGGAAAAATAAATTCTATTTCAAAGAAAGAAAATGATATTGCGGTAAGTAAAATTTTAATAAATCCTGAGATGCCAATAATAGGTGAGGATGTTGCGATCTCAGCCTTAATTAAAAATGTCGGTAAGAACCCCGCCGATTTTGAAATAGAGATATTTGAGGATTCAAATCATGATTCTATTTTTGAAAAACATGTTTTTATTCCCGGGAAATATTCCGTTCAATCAAAAGACTCTATTATAGTTGCGCTTAATTATTTAATCAAAAATATTGATTGTAAAAAAAGCATTACGGTAAAAGCAAATTTCTTAAATGACCAGGATACTCTGAATAATTATTTTTCAACTGTCATAAGTCCCGGCTATAATGCTTCCTCAATTCTAATAAATGAAGTAATGTTAAATCCTTCCGGCGGCGAGCCCGAATGGATTGAAATATTCAATACAACGGATAAAGATATCGATTTAAGCGGTTGGTCGGTGAATGATATTTTAACGAAACCTTATACAGTTAAATTACAAGGCGAACCCATTATTCGCAGCGGCGAGTTTTTAATTTTGGCAGCCGACTCATCGATATATAGCTGCCATAAAACCATCCCCTGTTCTGTTTACATATTGAATATTCCTTTGTTAAACAACGACGAAGACGGCATTGTACTGAAAGACGGACCGGGAAGCACAATCGATTCTATGTTTTATATATGCAAAAATTATAAATTAAGCAAAGGTTATTCTCTTGAGCGGCAGTCGTTGAAAGGATCTTCTTTACTGACGGACAACTGGGGATCGTCCAAAGACATTGAACAAAGTTCGCCGGGAAGAGTAAATAGTATTTCCGCAAAAAAGTTTGATCTGCTTTTAGGTAATATTTATACGAAACCGCAGTATCCGGTTGCAGGCGATAATGTTTTTGTCTTCGCAAAAATTTTTAACGCCGGGGAAAGCGAAGCAGAAAATTATAAGGTGAATTTTTACATCAGAGTTGCTGGTGCGGCAAATATAGATACTTTCCTCGGAGATAAGGAAGGTGAGAAAATTTATCCGGGTGATTCGCTAATAATTAGTTGTCCCATGCCTCTGCGGGATTTAAAAGATGAAATATACTTGCAGTGCAAAATAATTTATTTGCAGGATTCGGATACTTCAAACAATTATTTGTCAGCCGTATTAAAGATGGGGTATCCAAAAGGTATTATTAAAATAAACGAAATAATGTACGCCCCGCAAAGCGGAGAGCCGGAATGGATCGAACTTTATAATTCAAGTGAAACGGATTCTGTTAATTTAAAAGAACTGGAGTATTTCGGAAGTTCTCCCCGGGATAAAAAAAATTGCTCTCTCGGATACTGCGTTGATCATTGCTCCCGATGACTATGTTGTTCTGACCAAGGATGGAACGTTAAGTAAAATCTATCCTGAGTGCTCTTCGAAAATAAAAATAGTCAATTTCGGAACTTTGGGCAATTCCGGAGATGGCGCAGTTATTTATGATGCATGGGGAAAAGCAGTTGACAGCGTTCTTTACTTTAGCAGCTGGGGCGGAGCGAACGGGAGATCTATCGAAAGACTTTCGGCGGAAGCTAATTCAAACGACAGTATAAACTGGAAAACTTCGGTCTCGGCTTTAAATGGAACTCCGGGGTGCCGGAACTCGATTTTAAACTTAATTTTATATAATAAAAAAAGTACGGTCATTAATGAAATCATGTATGACCCTGTCGAAGGTAACAGCGATTATATTGAGCTTATAAATATATCCGACAAACAAATTAATCTTGCCGGGTGGTCTGTATGCGGTTTGACCGGAAACGGCGGTTTTATTTACGGTGATAATTTATTTCTAGCTCCAGATTCTTTTTATGTGCTCGCTTCGGATTCTTCGTTGTTTTTTAATTATGATCTTAAACGGAATACGAATGTGAAAATAATAGGTTCCCGGTATTTAAGCTTATCAAACAACGGCGAAGCAGTAATTATTAAAGACGCTTTCGGCAACCCGATCGATTCGGTTTATTACCGTCCGGTCTGGGGTAATAAAAATTTTAACTCGACAAAAAATATTTCGCTTGAAAAAATTAATCCGGCTCTTGAAGGTAATATGGCATCAAACTGGAGCAGTTCGGTAGATTCAAAAGGAGGAACTCCTGGAAGAAAGAACAGCATCTTTACGGAGAACAAAAGCAGCGGTTCGAATTTATCAGTTTCACCTAATCCCTTTTCTCCGGATAATGACGGGTATGAGGATTTTACTCTTATTAAATTTTCACTAAAGAGTATGACAGCAGGAGTAAGGATAAGAATTTTCAACAGTCGCGGTTATAAAGTAAGAACAATTGAAGATTGCTTGCAAAGCGGGCAGGAAGGCTCGGTTGTATTTGACGGATTGGACGATAATAAAAATCCTCTCAGAATCGGAATTTATATAATACTCCTTGAAGCGTTTACAGAAAATTCGGCAGTTCTTGAAAGTATAAAAAAAGTTGTTGTGATAGCAAGGAAGCTGAATTAATGAATTGATATTTGACCTTAATAATTCTAAGTTAAAATATGTTTGAAATATCTATCAAACTAAAGCTAAATTCTCATTGACAGGGCATCCCTGAGTTAAAAATTTTTACTTTAATTATTACTTGAAATTCCGAGGAGAATAAAATGTTAAAAGATTATTTAGTCGAAATATTCGATAGGGATATTCATAAAGTCATTAGCGAAATAAACTCCTATACAAAGGAAGAAAACATCTGGCTGATCAAAGGGGATATAAAAAATTCGGCAGGAAATTTGTGTATGCATTTGATCGGAAACCTTAAATATTTTATCGGCTCGGTTTTAGGAAACATTGATTATGAAAGAAACAGAGAAGTCGAATTCAGCGGGAAAGGCGTTCCAAGAGAAGAAATTGTAAAAGGGCTTGAGGAAACGGTTGCAATAGTCACGGGAACTTTAAAAAACTTAAATGAAAAGGATTTGGAGGGTAATTTCCCGCACGAAATATTTAAACGGGAGATGAGCTCCGGATCGTTTATGATACATCTGGTTGCACATTTAAATTATCATTTGGGACAAATTAACTATCACAGAAGGTTTATTGACAGCTAACCGATAACCGTTTTAAAAATTTTAATATAAAGCCGTAAATCCCCTCCTGTTGTACTTATCACAAGAATAATAATTTCCGGAATTTCTACGAAACCATTGAACAGTTGTTGCTGTCTAATCCTACGAATTCGATAATTATTTAAAGGATGTTCGAGATAAAAAAATATTCAAATGATTCTGGAGAATGTATTTTAACTAGGTATGAATAAGCATGCAGTGAAATTATTTGAACAGGATAAAAAACAGAATCATTTTAAAAAGGCTGTCTAAAAGTTATTTATCATGAAATACGGTTAGGTAAGGACTGAATAACGATGAATTTAAATTTGATAAATAATTTTTATGATAGCCTTTTTTTATTATACCGCACTTTATCAAATCTTTTTTATTTAATTTTTCTTAGAGTGGCAAAATTAACCGAGTCCTGAGACCATCGCGGAGAATTTTTTATGGCACTTATAACATCATGGGGCTGTTCCACCACACTCCACATATCCCGGCTTCGTTCGTCCATAAATTTTTCTTCGATTGATTTTTCTAAAAGCTGAATGCAAGGGTCGAAAAAACGGTTGATATTCACCAAAATAATCGGGTTCAGATATTGACCTAATCTCTTCATTGTAATAGTATCGAATAATTCTTCAAAAGTGCCGGAGCCGCCTGGTAAAACAATTGCGGCGTCGGTATCCTTTATCATCTGTTCTTTTCGTTCATTCATTGTCTCGACTATTCTTAATTCGGAAAGACCTTCGTGCCCCCATTCAAGATCGAACATAAACCGGGGAATGATTCCTACAACATTTCCGCCTTTTTCCAAAGCACCGTCGGCAAGCCGGCCCATCGATCCGGCTGATCCGCCGCCGTAAACGATACTTACTGATTCCTCCGCGAGAATCTCACCGAGTTTTCGGGCCGCATTAAGGTAGCTTATATCGGAAAGGTCGCTCGAAGCGCAATAGACACATACTTTATTTATTTTCATCATACATCCTAAATTAAAGCTGTGCAATATAGTATTTTAGTAATATTTCCCGCAATATATTTTGAGAGGATCAATATTAATTGATTATTAAAAATTTAAAGTCTATGTTCGATGCCGTATAAAAAATAAAATATAGAAGTATGAAACTCTGGTTGGTAGCAATAGTTGTATTAGTATTGAATTTGCCGTTCGGTTACTGGCGGGCGAATGTAAAGAAATTTTCAACGGGATGGATTTTATCAATACATATTCCGGTACCGTTTGTAATTGCGCTTAGATTTTTGTCCGGAATAGGGTTTGCGTTTTTAACTTATCCGGTTCTTGTAGGTTCGTTTTTCCTGGGACAATTTGCAGGTAAGATGTTGTCTGTTAGAATGGATAATCTGAATTATTTCAGTGTAACTTCATGTCTGCCGTGCGATTTAAAGAGGTTTTTCGGTAAAAACGCCGCAGAAAAAATATAACTTGTAAATTAGTATTAACTCTTTAATTCCTTTTATGAAGACCTTAAAATAGTCAATTCTAAAAATTTTGTATCTTTATATTCGGCGGATTTTTCCTTACATTAAAGCGTCCCTAAAAACTTTTTTAAATAAAATTAGTAACATTCTCCTTTTTTCTAAGTCTAAAAGGGAGATTGAGGGAATATATGAAAACAGAGATCGGGAGAGAAAAAATACATGCCGTTTGTCCGCACTGCTCAAAAAAAATTGATAATGCATGGGTCTTCAAACTGGACTCGGTAATAGGCGTTCGATACGTTTATCTTTGCGAACAATGTCAAAAAAGTCTCGGCATTTTTTCGAAAAAAGTAATGGATATACCCGTTGCCGGCGCAGCTTTTGTGCGAAGCAAAATAAAACCTCAGCTTAATTAAAAACTTCATTTTTCCGTTCTTAATTCCTGTCTAAAATATCTGATTAAAAATTCATTTCTTTTTCGTAAATTCTTTCAGCATAAGATTTGAGTTTCGAAATGCCGCGTTTTTTTTACTTCAAATTATTTTTTGTAATTGCAGTTTTTCAGATAAATATATTATGCCAGACTAGCACAAAAAAGTCGGATAATTATTACCTGGGAGGAATGAATGCGCTTTACAAAAACAAAATAGACAGTGCGGAAATATATTTTAAGAAATCTGCAAGAAATTATTCGAATGCGCGTTCGTACTACGAACTTGCAAAAATTTATTATAAAAAAAACACAGTCTATTCCCGCAGAATTGCAAGAGATTATATTGAAAAAGCTATTCTGCGCGAGCCTCTAAATATCAAATATAAATTCATAATGGCGGATTTGGCCGAAAAAATAAGCTCTCACCTTGCCGCAAGATATTATGAAGAAATAATTGCCATAGACAGCAATAACTCCAAAGCTCTCTGCAGGCTCGGTCAAATCAACGAAGAGGATTTTGATGAATACCATAATTCTTTTACTAAAGATAAAGACGATATTGAACTCAGTCATGAAAAGTTTGCCGATAAGTATTTTTATAAGTCACGTTATCTTTTAAGTAAAGCAATTAAAAGCGATTCTCTAAACAGGAAAGCCTATCTGCATTTAGGTTTTCTTTATGAGGATGCCGGCAAACCGGAAAATGGTCTGCCTTATTTGGTCCGTTTGAATAAACTGAATAAAGATGATGTTGATGCTCATTTGTATCTGGGACTTCTGTATTATGAATCGTCCCATGTCGAGGAATCTTTTCATCAATTTCAGGATGCTCTGGTTTTAATGAGCGACAGTGAAAGGCAGGACTTTGTTTATAATTCGGTTAAAGAACTTCTTGAGCCGGTCTTCGGTCAAAAATTTAAAGACTATTCCAAAAGCCAGATAAAACAAATTATAGACTATTTCTGGAAATACAGCGATCCTTTATATTTAACCGATTATAATGAACGTTTGCTGGAGCATTACTCGAGAGTAGCGTACGCAAATTTAAGATTCGGTGTAAAATACAAAAATGAGCCGGGATGGAAGACCGATCGCGGGGAGATGATTTTGAGATACGGCCGTCCCCAAAAAAGAATCAGATTCAGGCCCCAGATGAGCGGCGACGAAGGCGGAGTTATAAGCATGAAAACCGATGTTTGGTTTTACGATAATTTTGTCCTCGGCTTTACCGACCAATTTATGTCGGGTAATTTTGTATTCAGCGAACCAGACGAGGGGAAGAGATATATGTCGCAGTTTCCCGGCGAAACCAATTTGTATGTGAATTATATAAGGAAAGCGCAGTTCTCATCCTATAAACCGAAGTTCGACGGCCCTGTTTTTAAAATACCTCTGCAGATTGCTCAATTTAAAAACGATCAAAAAGGCAATTATAATTTCACCGACGTTTATGTTGATTACGGAATTAAAGCACGCGACAGCCTAAATGATCCAGTCGGTTTTCCTTATGAATGGGGCTTATTCTTTTTCGACCTGAACCTTAATCCCGTACATAAAGAAAAAGGGACCATAACTTCTTACGATACGGCAAATGTTTTAAGCGTTCCGGGTGAAAATGATTTATATACCGACAGCAAGATGATGACGCTTTGGCCGGATTCCGGCGAGTTTGCTTTTGAGATTATCCGGAAAAAAGATAAAGGAGTATCATCCAGCCATAGGATTTTTGATGTAAGGAAATTTAAAACAGACCGGGTTGATTTAAGCGATTTGATACTTGCTTATAATATTTCTGAAGGCGATTCGCTGCCGGCTCCCGTAAAAAGGGGAGATATATCAATATATCCGAATCCGACAAATACTTTCTACGCCGACCTGCCTCTTTTTGTGTATTACGAAATTTATAATTTAGTACTTGATGAAAACAGTTATTGCGATTTTGAGCAGAGTTTAATTTTAACAAGAAAAGAAACTCATTCCGAACTTGCCGATGTATTTAATTCCGTCGCAAATATTGTAGGACTGGGAAGAAAAGAAAACCGGATAGTTATCAGCACCGATTACAAAACAAAAGAAAAAAATCCCCGAATGTATTTTCAACTGGATATGAACAAGTATCCTCCCGGACTTTATGAATTAGCCATAAGTATAACGGATAAAAATTCCGGTAAAAAGGTTGAAAGTAAAACCGAACTAAACTGGAAGTGATAATCTTAAATCAATCAACAAACCGAATTTTCAGATTAACGATCTCGGAGCTGCTTCCTATTCTTACTCTCGGGCCCCATGTTCCGACACCGCATGAAACATAATATTGGGTCATTCCTTTTCTAAGATAACCCCAGCTCATTTCGTAAATCATCTTTGTAATAAGATTTGCCGGGAACATTTGACCGTGATGCGTGTGGCCTGAAAGCTGCAGATCAATATTGTTTTTTTCCGCCTCGCCGAGGCCGAACGGGGTATGATCCATCAGAATGGCAGGGTAGTCTTTATCAAGTCCGGTTAAAATTTCTTCGAGACTCTTTCTGTCAGTTCCGGTAAATTGTTTTTTACTTCTGTCGTCCCGGCCCACTATATAAAAGGAGTCGTCGATCAGTACCGAACTGTCGCGTATTACTTTAAGTCCGTGGTTTGTCATGTACGCAATTGCGCTGTCTATGCCGTTAATGAATTCATGATTCCCGGTGGAAGCATAGACTCCAAATTTGGGTTTCAAATTGAACAATGCCTTGCCGATATTGCGCTCGTTAAGGACGCTTGCGTGATCGTCGAAAAGATCTCCCGGAATAAATATTATATCGGGGTTTAAAGTATTTATCTTATTAACGATCTTAGAAAGAAACTGTTCGTTATCCATAGGCGAAAGGTGAACATCGGAGATCATCACCGCGTTTAAGGCCGACAGATGAGATTTACCTTTATGAAGTTTTAAGTTCAGTTCTTTTACTTTCAGATGAGTTGTATTCAAATACCCGAATAAAACAGTAAAGCCGACTACCAATAATACTATTACTCCCAGTATTTGTTTTGCAAGCGTATAATGCTGCTTTATAGAAGCCGGGATTAAATTCAGGTGATTCAGTACAAATCTTACAAGGTCTATACATATAACAGCGAGCAAAAAATAAATCATAAACGCGAACCAGAAAGAACCGAACCACATCAGTATATCATACAGGAATGCCGGCAGAGATTTTACGAAAATTTTCGCAATTATATACGACGCAAAAAGAATTATAAATAAAAAAGAGTAAATTATTCTGAGATGCGAATATCCGGCAAGAGCCTGCCAGCCCCTGATAAAAATATAATAATTTATAGCGGCGTAAATCGAAAAGAAAACAGCGAAGAATAAGGCCATATTTATATCATCAGATTATTGTTAATAGTTAGCTGAATTCGTCCCAGCTTTTGATGGTCAGGTCTTTTTCTTTATAGCGTTCGATAGACTTAATAAATCTTTTTGCCACCTGAACATTTGTAATAAGGTTAACGTTCATATCGACGGCTTTTCTCCTTATCAGGTAATCGTTATCCAGCTCATACTTTTCTTCATTCTTCGGTATATTTATTACCAGGTCGATCTTGCCTTCGTTCAGATAAGTAATTACGTTCGGTTCTTCTTTTTCAAGAGGCCAGTTCAACACTTCAGCTTCCATTCCGTGTTCTCTTAAGAACTTTGCAGTGCCGTTCGTAGCATAAAATTTCAATCCCGTATCATACAGATTTTTAGTCTCAACAAGAAGGTCGGCTTTATCCTTCAGAGTTCCGGTAGAAAGCATTACGGCTTTCTTAGGAATCCTGTATCCGGTGGAAAGGAAACTCTTCAAAAATGCTTCGTTAAAATCATCGCCCAGACAGGCAACTTCTCCCGTGGAAGCCATTTCAACCCCAAGCACCGGATCGGAACCTTTTAATCTTGTAAAAGAAAACTGTGGCGCTTTCACACCGACATAATCGACGTCGAAGGACGACTTATCGATTCTCGGCACTTTCTCGCCCATCATCAACTTTGTGGCGATTTCGATAAAATTTATCTTCAATACTTTTGAAACAAACGGAAAGCTTCTTGATGCTCTCAGGTTGCACTCGATTACTTTTACTTCATTATCTTTCGCTATGAACTGGATATTAAACGGACCGGTTATTTTCAGTTCGCGGGCAATCTGCCGCGTAACCATTTTAACGCGTCTCATTGTTTCCAGATATGTTCTCTGCGGCGGAAGTACTATGGTAGCATCACCTGAATGAACACCGGCATTTTCAACATGTTCAGAGATCGCGTAGCAGAATAAATTTCCGTTATCGCCAACGGCGTCAACTTCAATTTCTCTAGCGTCGGTAATAAACTTGCTGATAACAACCGGATGATCCCTGCTTATTTCCGAAGCCTTCTTAAGATATTCTTCAAGCTCATCATCCGAAATTACAATGCTCATCGCGGCGCCGCTCAGCACATAACTGGGCCTTATCAAAACCGGGTACCCTACCTTCTCGGCAAATTCTTTCGCTTCGCTTAAGCTCGTTAGTTCCTTCCATTCCGGCTGATCGACTTCAAGTCTGTCGAGTATCTGGGAAAACTTATGCCTGTTCTCCG
This sequence comes from uncultured Bacteroidota bacterium, assembly GCA_963739955.1. GTDB lineage: Bacteria > Bacteroidota > Ignavibacteria > Ignavibacteriales > Ignavibacteriaceae > FEN-1297. Next base: position 13,493 of record CAVUCX010000091.1, read on the forward strand.
CGTTATCTATCTGGGCCGGGGAAGTGCCTACAATTTTAACACCCGCGTTATGCAGCTTAACCGCGAGGTTATTCGGTATCTGCCCGCCCATTGATATTATTACTCCGTCAGGGGTTTCCTTATCATATATATCCAGTACCCGTTCGAAAGTAAGCTGCTCGAAATACAGTTTATCACATATATCGTAATCGGTGCTTACGGTTTCCGGGTTGCAGTTGATCATTATGGTGTTGTATTCAAGTTTATTCAGCGACATAACGGCGTTAACGCAGCACCAGTCGAATTCCACAGATGAACCGATTCTATAGGCGCCGCTGCCCAATACAACAACCTGATTATCCTGTCCCAGTTCAATGTCGTCTTCGTTGCCGTGATATGTAAGATAAAGATAATTTGTCTGTGCCGGATATTCGGCAGCGAGCGTATCGATCTGTTTTACCACAGGAATTACATTGAGACTTTTACGGTAGTTTCTTACTTCAAATTCGGTAGCCTCCACGGCCTGTCCGATCTGTATATCAGAGAAACCGTTCTTCTTAGCCTCCCGCATCAGATCAAAATCAATCTGGTTCAGCTTTTTTCCCAGCAGCTTCTTTTCGGTCTCAATTATGTTCTTCATCTTATAGATGAACCATTTGGTAATTTTCGTAAGCTCGTGAACTTTATCAACGGAGTATCCAACATGCAAAGCTTGAGCGATCGCGTACATACGTTTATCTGTGGGCTCGGTTAATTCTTTATCCAGATCTTCGAACGGTAAATCATTTCCGATAAATCCTTTCATTCCGATGTCGAGCATTCTAATCGCTTTTTGCAGCACTTCTTCAAAACTTCTTCCAAGCGACATCACCTCACCCACCGATTTCATTTCGGTGCCGAGTTGTGTGCTGACCTGCCTGAATTTTTGAAGATCCCACCTGGGGAATTTAAGAGCGACATAATCGAGCGCGGGCTCAAAACATGCCGATGTTTCCTGAGTGATTATATTTACGACTTCATTAAGCGCATAGCCAAGTGCTAGTTTGGTAGCAATGAACGCAAGCGGATAACCTGTTGCCTTCGAAGCAAGCGCCGAACTGCGGCTGAGTCTTGCGTTTACTTCGATGATCCTGTAATCATCCGAATTCGGATCGAGAGCATATTGGATATTGCACTCGCCGACAACACCGAGATGTCTTATAAGCTTAATTCCGATCGATCTTAATTTAAAATTTTCGTGAGCCGATAATGTCTGCACCGGTGCAATAACAATACTGTCGCCCGTATGAATACCCATCGGATCTATATTCTCCATCGAGCAGATGGTTATGCAGTTATTAAATTTATCTCTTACAATTTCATACTCGACTTCTTTCCATCCTTTAAGCGATTCCTCTATTAAAATCTGTCCGGTAAAAGTAAATGCTCTCCGGGCTTTCTCGATGAGCTCCTCTTTATTGTAGACTATGCCGGATCCCAGTCCGCCCAGCGCATAGGCAATGCGAACCATTACCGGGAAGCCGATTTTCTCCGCCGCGGATATTGCCTCGTTAACATTATTTGCCGTGCTGCTTAAGGCTACCTTCAGACCTATTTCGGTAACTTTGTTCGCGAACAGGAGTCTGTCTTCGGTATCCTGAATTGCTTCGACAGGCGTTCCGAGAACTTTTACTTTATATTTTTCGAGAATTCCTTTTTCGTAAAGCTCCACGCCGACATTCAATGCCGTTTGTCCGCCGAACTGCAGGAGTATACTGTCGGGTTCTTCTTTTTCGATTATCCGTTCAACAAACTCTGCTCTTATCGGCATAAAGTAAACTTTATCCGCGAAGTTTTCAGAAGTTTGTATAGTAGCGATGTTGGGATTTATAAGAACTGAAGTAATTCCGTCTTCTTTCAGCGCTTTGATTGCCTGGCTTCCGGAGTAATCGAATTCGCCTGCCTGTCCTATTTGCAGCGCGCCCGAGCCTAATATTAAAACTTTTTTTGGTTTGCCTCTTTTTATCATTTCAATGCCCTCAAAAACATGTCAAAAATAAATTCTGTGTCGTCCGGTCCCGGTGAAGCTTCAGGATGAAACTGCGCAGCGAATAACGGTTTGGATATGTGAATAATTCCCTCGTTTGTTCCGTCGTTGTCGTTTACAAACCACTCACGCCAGTCCTCGGGAAGAGTTTCGGCGTCGACCGCAAATCCGTGATTCTGCGAAGTTATATAGCATCTTTTTGTTCCCATTTCGTTGCATGGCTGGTTATGACTTCTGTGACCGTATTTTAATTTATAAGTATCCGCCCCTGCGGCGAGAGCCATAATCTGACTACCGAGACAAACACCGAGCATCGGGATGCCTATCTGCATAGCCTTGCGTGTATTCTCGATTGTAGCATGGCATATTTTAGGATCACCCGGTCCATTGGAAATCAGAACGCCGTCGGCTTTTTCTTTTGAGAAATCATAATCATAAGGAACGCGGAGCACTGTAATGTCCCTTTTCATGAATGCCTGTATTATATTATTCTTAGTACCGCAGTCAACTAGAACAATCTTTTTACTGTTCCTTTTATATTCAACCGGAGCCTTTATGCTTACCTGTCCGACAAGATCAAGCTTATTTATATCTTCAAATCCCGGGTCGTCTTGCTGATTGATTATTATTTTGCCGAGCATTGTGCCTTTTTCTCTCAGCTTACGCGTCAGCATTCTTGTATCGATGCCGTAAATACCTGGGACTTTTTGTCCTTTCATCCAATCGGAAAGCGAGCGTTTGGCATTCCAGTGGGAATATTCATCGGAATAATCAGAAATTATCAACGCTCTGCAGTGTATTTCTTCGGACTCGAAATATTTATAAAGTCCGTTTTCTCTTTCATCCCCCGGTACACCGTAATTTCCGATTAACGGAAAAGTAAATACAAGTATCTGCCCCCTGTATGACGGATCGGTCATTGTTTCAGGGTAGCCGACCATTCCGGTATTAAAGACCACCTCGCCGTTTGTGTTCCCCTCATACCCGAAACTTGTGCCGGTAAATTCCGAACCGTCTTCAAGTACAAGCTTTGCAGTTTGATTTTTGTTATTCATTTCTTTAACGTCTTTTTGTTGTTTTATGCATGGACAAAAAAATAGTCCCGACGAAAATCGGGACTATTTTAAAAATAAAATCTCTATTAGTATTAAATCAATTGACGGGTTATTTATTATATTAAATCCTTTGTTCACGCGCTATTCTAAAAGTTTAACAAATATAAACCAAAGAGATTTTAGATTCAATTTGATATATGAAAAATTTAGTGATTATCTTCACTCCGGTTTATGTTTTTTTTAGAAATTAATAAATATTGAATTAGTTTAATAAAAATACATTTTGGCAATTTCAATTTTTTTGTTTGTAAGACGGTAATGTTAACAAATTCTTAATATTTCTTTCCGGTGGAGATATTGTCATCTTATTTTTTTTTATACATATTTAAAACAACAAACGAGCAATGCTGAATGAAAACCAAAAAACAATCCCCATCCGCCAGATCTTCAAAACAGACCAAAACATTTATTCTAGACACAAACGTAATTTTGCACGATGCTTCATGCATAAATCAATTTGAGGAGCATGATGTAATTATACCGCTGACGGTAATAGAGGAACTGGATCATTTTAAAGGGGCAGCCAGGTTATTAACTTAAATGCCCGCGAATTCGCCAGAACCTTGGATTCTATGACCGGCA
>CAVUCX010000092.1:0-13153 GCA_963739955.1 uncultured Bacteroidota bacterium
ACGCAATTCAAATATATCTGATTGATTTTATATAGACTTTTTCTCAATAATTGCAAAAATATTTTTTCAAAACACGAAATGTAAGGAACAATTAAAAAAATAAATGGGTATAGAAGCCCGGCTGAAAGGTTAAACCAATTTAGATATCATGATAATTGGTTGCATAACCTTTGCATTTCGGCTTCTTTGGGAGGGTATCGAACTCCTCCCCTAAATGCGGTATAATCAGCATATTTAATAATACAAAATTTTTAAAATTAAATTACAATAATTTTCACTTTATTTAAATATTTTTTTTTGTTATCGGTGTATGAAAGGGTCTTCCGGGCTTTTAATGGGTACATAAAATATCTTGTGTTTAAAACAATCATATTGCAAATACATGCAAAAAATAATGGAATTTCAGTTTGTTAGGCCGATAGCCTTCATCATTAAAGATGTCAAGGGTCAAGATGAACGGCTTCGCCGCCCTGACATCTCCAATGATTCCGGCTTGTTGCTATCTATGGGATGATTGAAATCATCCCCCATCTTTAGTGATAGGGGCATTTCAAAGAAAACCACAAAATGTCTGGGATACCCACTAAAATGTCTGAAGCGGCATATAAAAAAATTTATAAACAAGATTAAGGCATCGGTAACTGAATCTGTCACAAGTGCATGATATGATCGCCTTTAAAACTTAAGGAGGCAACGAGATGCATATCGACCAGCTGCGAAAGCAATCTTCCGACGATTATGCCTGCCTTCTGTTTTTTGAACCGATTTTGTGCAAACGCGGTCGGAGCTGTTCACACTGCCATTGCTTAAAATCCTATCTGCTATCGGGTACCAGCGTTTGCCGCGTGCTTTTTGAATGCAGCCTGTGCAAGCGCCAACTTACCATCACCGCCAAGACGCCTATGAACACCATGAAATTGCCTCTATGGAAGTGGACGCTGGCTATGTACCTTATGAGCCATTTCAGTAAAAGCATCTCGTCGGTGTATTTGGGAAAATTGATCGGTTTTTCCTTAAAAAGCGCCTGGAAGCTCGGTCATGCAATCCGGCAGATGATGGCTATGGGCTCGGAGGTTTATCTCGTGCTTAACGCCATTGTGGAACTGAACGAAAAGTATGGCGGTGTGCCAAGGCACGCAATTAGGACGGGAGGATCCATAAACGATTTAAAACAGTGAGTGATCATCGCGGTTGAACGCAGAGGCCCGGTGCGAGAGGCACCGGTAGAAAGCGGCAGCATTGCTTGTTTGTCGCCAATGATTGTCCGGTTTTCGATATGCGGGCACATCATAGAACTGAAGGGCTGCAAGATTTTAACGAAAGAGAAGTGGAGATAATGAAAATTACTGACATTAAAGTTACAAATTTAAACTGTAAATTAAAAAAGCCATTAAAGATAGCGAAAATGATCCGTAATAAATCAAATAGTACAATAGTAAAAATCACTACGGATCAAGGAATTTACGGATACGGAGAGGCTACTTTCGCCCATTTTTTTTCTGGAGAAACTCAAAGCTCGGCAAGGCATGTAATAGAGAATTTCATAGCTCCACTAATTAAAGGAAAGAATCCAATTGATCTTCTTCCTATGATCGATTCAATAAACAATTCAATAGCTGGCAATCCGTTTGCTAAGGCCGCGGTAGAAATTGCACTCTGGGATATTATAGGAAAGTTCTTAAAAGTCCCAGTTTATACTTTGCTCGGAGGTGCAAGGAGAAGAAAAATACCAGTATGCCAATCAATAAGTTACGGTGAACCAGATGAGATGGCCGAGGAGGCAATTTTTCATGTAAAAGCAGGGTTTAAAACATTAAAGATTTATTGCGGGAGAGAAAGTTTAGATCAAGATCTTCAGAGAATTAAAACAATAAAAGACTCAATTAATAATAATGTAAAAATCTACGTTGAAGCTAATCAAAGGTGGAATTATAAAGACGTAAAAAAAATACTGCCTGATTTGGAAAATTTAGGAATTTTATTTATAGAGCAGCCTATTCCTATCACTCAACGACGAGAACTTAAACTCATTAGAGAGTCAACTATATTGCCTTTAGCGCTTGATGAGAGTGTATTTACACCTGAAGATATAGTTCAGGCTGTATTGGATGGGTCAATAGATATAGCTAACATTTATGTTCTAAAAGCAGGAGGTATTTATACTGCTAAAAAGGAGGTCGAAATTGCTGAGGCATTAGGCTTAAGGGTATTTATTGGCAGTTTGAATGAATTAAGCATTTCAACAATGGCTGGAGCTCATATTGCTTCAATAATACAGGATAATTTATATCCGTCATATTTAGTAGGCCCTTTGTTGTATGAAAGTGATTTTTTGATTGAACCAATTAAAATAGAAAACGGTTTGCTTTTTTTAAACGATAAGCCTGGACTTGGGATTAATGTAGATGAAGACATTCTTAAAAACCTTAGCATAGAGTAATTAAAAAAGGAGGAGAATACGATGAAAAAGAAATTTGCAGTTTTAACATCAATTATGGTATTTTTCGCTCTTTCATCAAGTATTTGTTTCGCTTCCGAAGAAATTAAAATTGGGGCAGCTGTATCTCTTACTGGAAAATTAGCTCGGGAAGGTAAAGGTTTGAAAGAAGGATATGATTTTTGGGCCGATTATGTAAACAAAAACAATGGAATAACTGTCGATGGTAAAAATTGCAAAGTTGAAATTATATATTACGACGATGAAAGCAACCCTCAGCGATCGGCAAAACTTACTGAAAAATTAATCACTGAAGATAAAGTTAATTTTATTTTTGGGCCTTATTCAAGTGGTATCGCAATTGCTACAAGTGCAATTTCTGAGAGGTACCGCGTAGTTACTATCCTTCCACTGGCAAATTCAGATAAAATTTATGAAATGGGTTATAGATATGTTTTCGGTTTACTTCCTCTTGCAAGTGTTGACATGGTTCCAATGGTTGATCTATGTCTAAAACAATCCCCTCAACCTAAAACGCTTGCCATAATAGCAACAAACAGCATATATCCTATTACTTTGGCAAAAGGACTTAAAAAATATGCCGAAAAAAAAGGTTTGGATATCGTTTACGATGAAAAATTTCCTGAAGAAATGAGTGACGCATCTTCGATGTTATCAGTAATCAAAGATAAAAATCCAGATTTGTTATTTGAAGTTGGCTATTATGAACATTCAGTGATGATTAATAGGCAATTAATTGATCTGCGCTGGATACCGAAAGCTCTTGCATATTCCTTAGGACCACAACTCCCTGAATTCGCACAAACATTAGGAAAGGCAGCTGAAGGAGCCCTGGCTGTTGCATATTGGCATAGAGACCTTCAGTATAAAGACCCCACTTTTGGATCAGCACAAAAATATGCTGCAATGATAAAAGAAAAGTATGGGAAATACCCTATTCACCTTCAAGCATGGGGGACCGCAGCTGGATTGCTATTGCATGAAGTCATTCAAAAAGCCAATTCACTAGAGCAGAATAAAATTCGAGAGGCTTTACACTCCATAGACATCAAGGATTCAATTGTCGGTCCAATTAAATTTGATGAAAAAGGTAAAAATATTTTGGCCACCAACGCGGTTATCCAGGTTCAAAATGGAACTCAAAAAATTGTCTTTCCAGAATCTGCAGCTAACGCAAAATTTATTTATCCACTGGTTCATTGGGATAAACGTTAATTAATTTTAATTGCGCTACTAAAAACTTACAAAAATTGACAGAACTCGGTGTATACAGGATAGCACCGAGTTCTCTAAATTTATGGTACATAATATGCTTATACTTCAAACGATTGTAAACGGAATCCTTGTTGGTGGTGTTTATGGTTTAGTAGCTGTGGGATTTTCGCTAGTGTGGGGGGTAGCGAATATAATCAATCTTACACATGGAATTCTCGTCTTACTTGGAGCCTATACAGCTTTCTGGCTTTTCACAATTTGGAATATCGATCCCTTAATTTCCCTTCCAGTAGCTATTACGATACTTTTTTTTCTAGGTTATATAATTCAAAAATACCTCTTGAATTATGTTGTGAAAGCTGGAGTTTTTATGACTTTAATACTAACATTCGGTTTAGCGCGTATTTTTGAAAATATAATGATAGTATTGTGGACAGGAGATTGGAGGACTATAAATACTTCTTATTCAGGAGCCGGATTATCCATAGCTGGGATCCAAATACCAATGTCAAGGATAATTGTGTTCATGTTTGCTCTCCTTTTCTGTTTCATGCTTAATTTATTTCTAAAAAAAAGTAAAACCGGTATGGCTATCCGTGCGGTAACTTTTAATTATGAAGGAGCACAAATAGTTGGAATCAATATTTCCCGCATATATGCAATTACATTTGGTATTTCTGCTGCTATGGCAGGTGCTGCTGGAGTATTAATTTCAACTATCTATAGTTTCTCTCCGTTTCTCGGTATGCCCTATTTGAATTGGTCTTTTATTATAGTTGTCTTAGCGGGTTTAGGTAGTATTTATGGAGCTATTCTTGGAGGAATACTTCTCGGATTACTGGAGTCATTTACAGTGCTTACAATTGGACCAGGCTATCAAATGGCAGTAGGCTTTATTCTATTAATATTGCTACTTACCATTAAACCAAATGGGTTGTTTGGCAAGAAATTTTTGACCTAAATTAATTTACTAATTTGTATATTCAAAAAGTAAATCAAAAAGTAAACATCAGCAATTAATCTTAAAACTTGAAAAGGCTTAGCCGCTTCGTCAAAAACTATATAACATCACTCAATCAAAAAGAAACGTGGAAGCGCACTGATATTGGAAAACGTTATGATGGATTGGAAAAGTAAAGTCTTTTTAAGTTGATAAGCAGGTGCCATGTTGTGTACAAATACCTAAAAAAAAGATTGCTGCAAGGCTATGCGGTGGATTAGGGTGATATTTCAATAGCTATCCATACATTATTCTTTTTAAAACGTATAAAAATGGGGAAAATAAATGGTATCATCTGTAAAATTTAAATACATTTTTGGTGCTATTATTTTTTTAATACTATTGGGCTTACCACTAATAACAACAGGATATATTACAAGATTGTTTACCCATATTCTTATGTATGCAGTTCTAGCTGAAGCAACAAATATGATTATGGGTTTTACAGGCTTAGTGCCTTTCGGAAATGTAGTATTTTTCGGTATTGGAGCATATACAACAGGAATACTGATGAATGCAGGGTTTAACTTTTTTTTAAGTTTTTTAATCGGAGGCATACTTTGTTTTTTATTTCCTATTGTTATAGGACATCCGATATTAAAAATGAAAGGTCATTACTTCGCAGTTGCCACTATGGGTATATCTGAAGGAGTTAAGCAAATTGTAACAAACATGGGTTTAACCGGTGGAGGCAGCGGACTAAGTCTTCCACAATTGTATTTGGAGAGCATAAACGCTGTTTATAATTTCTTTTATTATCTTATGCTTCTAATGCTGTTAATTACAATTACTGTGACAATAATCATCGTTAAGAGCAAATTAGGGTATGCATTAAGAGCAATTCAAGCGAGCGAGGAGGGTGCAAAGTCAATTGGTATTAATACTGCTAATTTTAAAATGCTAATATGGAGTATAAGTGCATTTTTTACAGGACTAACCGGAGGAATTTTCGCTTTCTGGATGACATATATCGACCCTAATAGCGTTTTCGACATTGTTATATCCGTTAAATTTATAATAATGACTCTGATCGGCGGCGCGGGAACAATATTTGGACCTATAATAGGAGCCTTTTTCATAGAAAGCATTTCCGAACTAGTGTGGAGTAATTTTCTATTATTCCATTTAGCAGTCTTAGGGTCTATTATTGTCGTTGTTATAATATTTATGCCAAAGGGACTTACCTGGTTTTATAAAAAGAGATTTAGTTTAACTGCCTTACTAGAAAATGTTAAGGAGGGTAAGGTTTGAAAACTATACTTGAAGCTAAAAATATCTCTAAAAGTTTTGGTGGGCTGAAAGCTAACGACCAAATTAGTTTTCTAGTAAAAACCGGAGAGATTCTTGGTTTAATAGGTCCAAATGGATCTGGAAAATCGACTTTAATTAATATCATTTCTGGTAGTATTAAACCAGATAAAGGTAATATTAAACTAAAGGACCATTTTATTACCGGATTGGCTCCAAACAAGATTTGTAAGTTGGGTATTTCTAGGACATATCAGACTGCTTTACCCTTTAACGGAATGAAAGTATTAGAAAATGTTACTGCAGGTTATCTATTTGGAAAAAACAAATATTCAATCAGGGAATCTAAAATTAAGGCTTCTGAACTAATAGAAATAGTGGGATTACATGAAAGATCAGAGTCATTAGCTGAAGACCTGACAGGTGCTGATGTAAAAAGATTAGAATTAGCGAAAGCATTATCAGGTGAACCCGATTTGCTACTTTTAGACGAAGTAATGGCAGGTTTAAATTTAAAGGAAATTGATGATGCAATGAAATTAGTCAATAAAATAAATCAAAAAGGCGTTACTATTTTAATGGTAGAGCATGTCATGAAGGCAGTTATGGGTATATCTGATAGAATAATGGTATTGCAATCTGGAAGTTTGATTGCGGAGGGTAAACCTAAAGAGATCTTGTCAAACCAAAAAGTAATAAATGCATATTTAGGGGCCAAATATTGCCAGGAGATAAAATAATAATGAAAATGTTAATTAACCGAAAATGCGAGTGATCCTTATTATAAAGATTATTTTGAGGAATTAATACATTAGATTAAAAATATGTCAATTATGTCAGGGAAAAAAATGTTATTAAACGTTAAGAATTTGAATTCTGGATATGGCAATATTAAAGTTTTGTGGGATATTAATATAGATGTAGATCATAAACAGAAAATTGCTTTAGTCGGATCTAATGGCGGTGGGAAATCAACACTATTAAAAACGATAGCTGGATTAATAAAACCTTTTTCAGGAAGCATTTTTTTTAAGGGCGAAAATATAGCGCATAAGCAAAGCCAGGAAATAGTTTCGAAAGGGATAAGTCTGGTTCCAGAGGGCTACAAGTTATTCAGTGGTATGACCGTAAGAGAAAATTTGTTTTTAGGGGCTTACAATATTAAGGACAAAGACTATATTAAAAAGCAAATGGAAATGGTACTTGAAATTTTCCCGGAATTAAGCAATATGCAAAATTCACTTGCTGGCACAATGAGCGGTGGCCAACAACAAATGTGTTCTATTGGTAGAGGATTAATGTCTAATCCACATCTCTTATTGATAGATGAATTGTCTTTAGGGCTCGCGCCTGTACTCGTTGAAACATTAGTAGAAAAAATTAATGAGCTTCATAAAAAAACAGAGATGGCTATTATACTTGTAGATCAAGATCTGCATACTGCATTTTCTGTTGCCGATTTTGGTTTTGTTATAGAAAATGGAAAAATATTTTTTTCTGGAAATAGCACAGATCTACTACATAATCCCAAAATTATCGATGCCTATCTGGGAATTTGTTAGTACTAAGAAAAATAAATCGTTTAAATGGTAAATTATCATGAATAGAGAATATCTTCAAAAAGTTTTGCGAGTTAACCTTTCAAATCATCGATGTAAGAAAGAAATAATCGATAGTAAAATTACAAAAGAATACCTTGGCGGTAGCGGACTTGCTTCATATATACTTTTAAACGAAGAGAGATATAAAGAAAAAATTTTTCATGAAAATAGCATTTTAACTGTTTTTGCTGGACCAATAACAGGTACTACTCCTTTGTCGTCTAGTAGGTTTACTGTTTCTGGCATTTCACCATTAACAGGAATATGGGGCGAAGCAAATGCTGGTGGCACATTCGGAAGAGAATTAAAAATGGCTGGTTATGATGGAATTATAATCGAGGGCAATGCGGAAAAACCAGTCTATATATGGATTTTCGATCAGAATGTTGAAATACGAAACGCATCACATTTATGGGGAAAGGACACTTTTGTAACTAATGATTTGATTCAGAAGGAAACGCATCCAAAAGCATCAGTAGTATGTATTGGGCAAGCAGGGGAAAATTTAGTAAAATTTGCTAGTATAGTTTCAGATGGCAAACATTCAAGAGTAGCAGCAAGATGTGGTTTGGGTGCAATAGCCGGATCTAAAATGTTGAAAGCAGTATCAGTTAAAGGCAGTGGACCCATAAATATCTTCGATAAATCCGGACTCAATGGGTTCGTTAAAAATAAATTAATGAGATATAAAGAAAATTCTAAGAGTATGAGTATAACCGGAACACCATGGCTTGTTGTTAACCAGGAGAAATTAGGCTCTTATCCAATTAAAAATTGGAGTAAAAGCAGATGGGAAGCAGGAGCCCGAAAAACTGGTTGGGAAGCTATGGAAAAAATGATTTTTTCCAAAAAATACCACTGCGCTAACTGTATTATAGGATGCGGAAGGACAGTTCATGTAAAAAATGGTAAATATGCATCTATTGAGCAAGGAGGGCCTGAATATGAAACGCTAGCGATGTTAGGATCGAATTGCTTGTTAGATAATATTGTGGAAATACAAGCATTGAACGAAAAATGTAATCGATATGGAATCGATACTATAGAAACAGGAGCAGTTATAGCATTTTCTATGGAATGTTATGAGAATAACTTACTAAATAGAAATGATATCGATAGTTTAAAACTTAATTGGGGCGATGCTGAATCGATGTTAAATGTCGTAGATCAAATCGTCTTTAAGCAGGGATTCGGGAAGACGCTTTCTAGGGGACTAATAAAAGCTTCAGAAGAAATCGGCCCTAAATCAAAAAAGTATGCGATTCATTGCAAAGGATTGAGTTTTGCGGCCCATGATCCTAGAGGCTATAATAGTGTTGGGCTTGCCTATGCCACCAATAGCCGTGGAGCATGCCATCTTCAGGCCTATTCTAATGTGTTTGAAAGAACTGTCACAATGCCTGACATTGGAATCAATCAAATACCAGATAGATTCTCTAAAGAAGGAAAAGCTGAACTTGTTGCTAAGCTTCAAGATTTAATGTGTATCTATGATTCAGCTACGATATGCAAATTTTCTCTTTTCGGAGGAATCAAAATTGCAGATTTAGTTAATTGGCTAAATTTTGTCACAGACTTGGAATTTGACAATAACAAATTGATAGAAACTGGCGAGAGAATATTTAATACAAAAAGAATTATAAATAACCAGCTGGGAATAACAAAAATGGATGATAAATTGCCAGAACGAATTTTAAAAGAGCCTAAAACGGAAACACCAGCTGCTGGAAATCTTCCTCCAATAGAAAAAATGATTAAAGAATACTACGATTTTCGTGGTTGGAATATGAATGGAAGCCTAAAATGAGAACTTTAAAACGACTAAACATTAATTTTCCCCCTACAAAAAAATTGTAATAAATATTTGATTCCTTTTTAATTTTATAAGCATTTTCGAGATGGTTGAAACACTTCTCTTATAGGCGTAGAGAATATTATTTAATGTCGCTATACGGCGTTGTAGATTAGGCGTTTATACCAAAACGAACTCAGATGTACATCTTATCTGAATTGCTTAACATTTTAAAGGGGTACTAACCTGACAAGTAGCCATAACGTTACGCTTTAAAACTTTGATCTTGTTGTTTTTCTTTTCGGGCCTGCCGGTTAAGATAATGTAATAGCATGATTTTTAATACAGTCACGGTTTCGCTCAAGTGTATTATGGAATCCAAATCAAATGAGCTTTTAATGCCGTTTTGGTAAAGGCTCTACGTTTGTAAAATCTCAAGGCGACAATATTTACAGTTTTCGTTCGTTCACAGGCCAAAGAGTTCAAGCACCATCGAAAGAGAGTAATGTGGACAAGATCCAAAATTATTCGAAAGGTCAGTATTATTAAATGGCGAAAATAGAATATATTGGCTATCTTGAAGATAAAGTAGGGTATCGCACAATATTTTTAAAGTTAGAAGACAAAATGCCAATAAGAAAGGCAATCGAATTTCCTCTAGAAGAAGAAGATGTCATTATACTGATAGATGGGAAAATAGGCAACTTAGATAGTCTCGTTGATGATGGTAGTCAAATAATTGTTATGCCAGTGATGTCTGGTGGATAAAATTCAAAAGGGTTTATAAATGCATTTTGATTATTAGTCATAAAACTGTTAAAGGAGAATGATATTATGCAACCAGAAGAGATGAGAATAATAGGTGGTACAATTTACTCACCCAGTGGAAGCTACAAAGCTGATATTGCTGTCAAAGATGGAAAAATTTTGGCAATAGGCGACCGCGCAAATCTTCCGGAAGCAGATTTTGACATTAATGCCCACGGGCTATGCGTTTTACCAGGTCTTTAGCACTGCCATTGCCACTTTAGAGAGCCTGGGCACACTGAAAAAGAAAATTTTAATTCTGGCAGCAAAGCAGCCGCGGCTGGTGGCATTACTTTTTGTGTCGATATGACAAACAATGAACCCCACCCGACAACATATGAGTATTTTCAACATAAATTGAATACAATATCTGGAACTTCTTTTATAGATTATAGTATCTATGGTGGAGGACTAATCCCAGATGAGGTTGAAAAATTGGCAAAAGCAGGTGCTATTGGAATAAAGGTTTTCAATACACGACATATAAAAGAGGTCTATCCCTATATATCCGAATTGGGAGTCATCGATCACGGATTACTTTACCAAATATATGAGGCCGTCGCTAAAACTGGCCTGGTCTGTTCTGTACACCATGATGACCCTGAGTGGTGCAAGCGTATGACCTACCGCGATTTTATCGATAAAGGGCATACAAATAATCGCGCATATATGGAAGCCTATCAAAAAGGATACATGTATGGTCATGGAATGGTTGCTGGATTGGCATCTTCTCTTTACTACGCAAGAATAGCTGGTGTAAGACTTTACGTCCTTCATCTTGGCGTTATGCCTGTCGGTGCATATGAAATGATAAGGCACGCCAAAGAGGAATTAGGACAGGAGGTCTACGGAGAACTTGAAACATCCTCAATTCTAATGACCCGCCAACAAGCTGAGAAAGTTGGACCATTCGCCTATTTGTGGGCACATAGCCCTGAAGAAGCCTTAAAAAGCATTCAAAATGGTCTGGCGGATGTGCTTGTTCTTGAACATGCTCCTCATACTAAAGAGGATGTTAGCCCAGGGTGGGAGGATAATTTTTCGGTTCCTTTAGGGATTACAGGTGCCCAGGAATTTATTCCATTGATGCTAACCCAAGTCAACCGAGGCTTCTTTGGACTTGAAGAGCTTGCATGGTTTTGTTCGGAAAATCCTGCAAAAATTTTCGGTATATATCCGAAAAAGGGTGTTATACAAGTTGGTTCAGATGCGGATTTTACCATTGTTGACATGAACCGAAAGACTGTGCTCACTGAAAAAAACATGTTTTCGAAAGTCGGTCATACCTCCTGGGAAGGAATGGAGGTGACCGGGATGCCTGTGTATACAATCGTACGAGGCCAAGTGGTAATGGAAAATGGGAAAATTATTGGAAAAGCAGGGTGGGGTCAGTTTCAACCCGGAAGCGCATTTGATACACAAAGGAGCTATGATTGATACTAATCCGTGCAAAATAGTATTGGCATTTTTCTTCCAGTATTCTACTTTGTTTACCGATTGTTTAAAAAAAATAGGGGACAGGTACTTTATGCTTGACACATATCAATTCCTGTGCAATGGAAGTCACAATGAATGGAAAAGGAGCTGTTTATGCCAAGAACCCAGAGAATGATAATCGATGATCAAAGCGCCGTATACCATGTAATGTCCAGGACTGCCCTGGACGGATTCCCATTGGGCGATGTGGAAAAGGACTTTATGCTGGATCTGATCCGGCGGTACTCTGCGTTATATTTAGTTGAAATCTTAGGATTTTCTATTATGGGAAACCACTTCCATATCCTAGTGCGAGTATTTCCCGAATACGAGTTTACAGACGAGGAAATTCTAAAACGCTATGTAGATTTTTATGGTGATGAGCGTATTTATGCCGATGGCCTGATTCCCAACTTGCGGCAGAAATTAACGAGCCTCTCCGAATTTATGCGCGAAATCAAGGTTGGCTTTGCGCGATTTTACAACCGGCGTCATCACCGGCGGGGATACTTTTGGGGCGACCGCTTTAAGAGCGTAATTGTTGAAAACGGCGAAACTTTGATCAACTGCCTGGCCTATATCGACCTAAATCCTTTGCGTGCCGGCCTGGTGGAGCGACCGGAACAATACCGCTGGAATTCACTGGGCTACCATGTCCAGACCAATAACCAGGACGACTTTCTGTCCACTGACTTCGGATTAAAGGAATTCAACGTCCAAAGCAAAAAAGAGCGCATCCGCAGATATCGACGATATGTCTATGAAGCGGGATCTTTAAATCAGCCCGAGAAGGGAAACACCAAGGCCATCAAGGTCAAGGTCCTTGAAAAGGAGCGCCGCAGAGGCTTTGAACTCAGCAAAAGCGATCGATTCAGATACCGGACGCGCTATTTCACGGATTCAGGCATTATCGGATCAAAGGAATTTGTGGCAGCCAATTACCAACGCTTTAAGAATCTATTCAATTCAAAGCACGAAAAAAAACCAAAACCCATCAAAGGCCTGGATGGCTTGTATTCGCTGAAGCGTTTATCGGAAAATATTTAGATAAGATGACCGATAAAGGCCAGCGTTGGCTGAAACACCATGCCGACGAGTAGCAGAGGGAAACTTGCGGCAAACTCGCGACATGGCTTGTGATAATCGGGCCATGTCATATCCATTCGATGGAGATGTTCACAAGGGGGCCAAAGGGAGGTTGTTTCATTGTTGTCAACTTGGTCCAAGCGACTTTAAAATTCGACTTGCGAGTGCAGTCATTCCGTAAGACAACATAAGGGACGCATCTCAAATATTAAGCGTGGACAAGGGGGACGTTCGTGCAGAAAGTGATTTATTTGGCAACCGATTTATGACAATTATTGGCCATGCCAAGGTTAGCCAGATTAGATGCGCCCGGTATTTTGCACCATGTCATCGGACGGGGGATCGAGGGGGAAAAGATATTCTATAACGATATCGATCGCTCCGATTTCATTGATCGGATAGCTGGCCATTTGTTTTAAAACCGGTACAAGTCGATTGTGTGTCAGGAAGACCGGTATTCAAGAGAACTA
>CAVUCX010000093.1:0-5165 GCA_963739955.1 uncultured Bacteroidota bacterium
CATAATAGACTGAAGTCAGAAGGCCAGGAGAGTAATTAAATAATTAATATCTAAAATATTTTCTGTATTTTATATAAAAATTATTTAAGTTATAAAAGTTTTTATTAAACGACTGCTTAATGATGAGTGGGAACTATAATTAAGGGTTAGGTCACTATAAGAATAAATCGAAAAGAAAAGATTATTCCGGATGATTGATATGCGGAGGATATTTCAAATAAAGTTTTATTCTGAAAGATTTAATGAGGAATTGGAACATAGATACCTGTTCGTCTCTAATGGGTGCAGCTGCATGCATATCTACGTTCCTTTAATAAGTAATGCATGCAAAATTCGTATAATTATACCGTATAAGATCAAATGAGTGAAAAAGCTTTTAATAGTTGGGATGAATTTTTAAATCCAGATAAATTAAAACTTACTTTAACTCAGGCCTCTATATATTTAACTTCTTATGAAATATTTAAAAATAGCACGAAAGAAAAGTTAAGAGATTTTTTTACTGATAAATGGGAATTAAATGAAGAGACTGAAGAATTAGTAGGTACACCTAATAAAGATTACAAAAAGAAAGTTCTGGATTTATATCCTAAAGATGAATTTCACGCTTGTTGTTTGTGGTTTAAAAATATGTCAGCTTTAGATGACAATGATTTAATGGATATAGCGCTTATTAGGAAACATAGAAATCAAATTGCTCACGAATTACCAAAATTTTTAAGTGGTCAAGGTAAATTGGTTAGTTTAGAAAATTTAAATGCTGTAATAAAATTAGAGAGTAAATTAAGTAAATGGTGGCTAAGAGAAGTTGAATTACCAACCAATCCAGATGTAGATGAAGAGTACCTAAATAATATTGATTGGGAGGTCGTTTTAGCAAGTAATACAATTTTACATAATTTACTAAGCAGCATTTTCAACGGGGATGATTCCTATTTGAGAGAATTACATCAGAAGTTTATTACAAAGTGGCATAATACGGTATGACAATCCAATCAAGCGGACGCCACGCAAAGGAGCGCTGGCTGTATTCTGATATAAAACTTCATATACAGTTGGTTCAAATGCTAAGTTAAGTCGGGAACCAGCAATAGAAGTTAACAACTACGATTTTGATGTTGAACTCAAAAAACGTAAAAGTTTCATTTATGAAATCTAATGAGTTTAAATTAGAACAGAATTATCCAAATCCATTTAATCCCGGCACAACAATAAATTATATGATTTTAAAGAGTGGTGAAGTTAGTATTGATTTATATAATTCGCTTGGGGAAAAAGTAAAGACATTATTAAGTTGTTATCAGAATGGCGGTACACATCAAGTTGAATTTAACGGAAAGGAATATACAAGCGGAATATATTTTTATAACATTAAAACTAATAATTTTTCTTTGACTAAGAAAATGTTACTTTTAAAATAATACTAAATGAAATTATAATCATAAATTTTATTCATGAAGAAGCAGCTTTTAGAAAGACAATCCGGTAAGTAACGAGTTAGCAATGTATGTCCGGTTAAATATCCAAAAAATATGAAACGAAAGAAAATATTTTATATAGGAATAAGTATACCTATAGTTTTTTGGGTGACAACATTTATTTGCGGCTTTATGCAAAATAATTATAATCACTTTACAAGGATGGTTAGTGAGTTAGGTGAAATAGGTACAAAGTCACAATTTTTTTTTACTACCGGTTTAGTTATATGTTCGGCGCTTAGCGTATTGTTTGTTATTGAATTAAGAAAAACTTGCAAGATATCAAAAATAAGTGCAGTTCCTATAGTAGTAATTTTGTCATTTTCGGTATCAATAGCCGGGGCGGCAATATTTCCTTTGCCGTTAAAATTACATTTAATCATGGGAATGCCTTCCATCCTTCTGATTTTTTCTCCCTTAATGAGTTTAATTTTATGGAAAAATAAAATACCTCTGAATATTATTATGTCTTTAATAAGCTTATTAATAATGTCAATTGGTTTCTCGGCATTTATGCCAGAAATATTAAGCAATTATCCCGGTTTAAAACAGAGAGTCTTTCATGCAGGCTGGTCGGTTTGGTTTGCTTATCTTGGTTATATATTCACTAGATTAAGGAATGCAGCAGATGAAAGCTTCAATTAAAAAGTTTCTAAATTTCTGTTGAATTAATAGACATTTTAAGTCCGTTTTTATTCAATCTTTTGAATTACCTCATATACACCATCTTTCTTGTCCAGATAAAATCTCCTGCATGCAACTGATAGAAATATATCCCTGAAGATACTTTCTGTTCCAGTAGGTTGGTTCCATCCCAGACAATTTCGTGCATGCCGGATTTTTGCGACCGGTAATTATATTCTTTTATTATTCGTCCGGTAATGTCATAGATTATTAGTCTGACATCCGCATGGCTAGGCAAACTATACCGGATATGCGTAATAGGATTAAACGGATTTGGGTAATTTTGAAGAACTTTGAATTCACCGGGTACGCCAGGATCCTCTTTCACTCCAACAGTACTTTCGATACGGACAAATCTTACAGCATCCGCCCTCAATACAATATTAGAGCCGGGATTTGTATTTCCTCCGTTATCCTGTATTCGAAGTATAATTGGTACATCCTTTGGCAGATAATATTTACCGATAGAAACAAATTGTCCGCTTCCTATATTCTGATTTACAACAACCGTATCAATTGGTTTCCCATCAACAAAAATAATATAGTCGGCATGATCATGCGCGTTTGCAGTTTTAGGCACAATATATTGAACGTCATAAATTGCATCGTATTTTAACGTCATTGTAAAATCTGCTTGAAGTCCGTTTCCCTGGATCCATGAACATCTGCTGCTTGGGCCATAAGCCGTCGCCCCGCTTGTAAACCACTGATTGCCGAATTCTTTATATCCGGTTGGATCATCATTATCTACTAATTTGAAATAGGGTAATGCATTTAAATGTACCGGTATATGTATTACCGGATTAAGAAGATCATTCGATTGGATGGTGAGTGTATCATTGTATTCACCGAGTTCCTGCGTAAAAAACATAATGGGGATTTTCCGCTTTTCCATGGAGGTGAGTGCCATTGGGAAATCTGCCCCAACTTTTATATTGTTTCCTGATTTTGTAATGGAGGAAATATTCAAAGTTTCACTCCCCATATTAATGATAGTGATATATTGGATAGCAGTATTCCGGATAGAAACCGAGCCAAAGTTTAATGAATCACGATCAATAATAATATACTTTTTAGGAATTAGTGGTGTAAAACGAAATACATCCAGCCCAAGATCTTTTTCTGAATTTAAATTTTCAATTGTAAGAGTATTTCCCGTTCCTTTTTCCAGATAATAAATACCAATTTGCTGCCAATGATCCGAGCCTAAAAGAGTAGTGCTAAATAAAAGCGTATCCGTTTTTGAGGCATGGCGAATGATGCATCGTACAGAATTAGAATTACTTCCAGGCCCATGGAATGATATTCTATATGCACGACTTTCTTCAATGTAGGGAGTAATGGCAACTGCTCCAATTCCATGCACTATCCTTGCTTTTAGATCCCATAGTTCACCATTCGTATAATCCTGCCAATTACCAGATATTTCCTGAAATTCACGTTGCTGGTCATCAACAAATATATCATCCGGTACGTAATTAATATGTTTCTTTGTCTGATTTCCAACACTGTCGCAAACAGCAACAGCTACTTTGGCCAGAATACTTTTGGGAACAGCATCATTAGTAACCCAATAATTTTCACCTTTAAGTGAACATGAAAGACGTTCGTATTTTTCATATATTGTTTTTATAGCAATAAAGGGTTCATCTGCCTGAAAAATGGGTCCGTCCGTTTTTATGGCAAAGCGTATTTTGTCACCTTCCGTAATTTCATTTACATTAAGCACAGGCGCTACGGTGTCCGCCAGGTTGATCCACAATCGCATAGCTTCAGTATCTGTACAGTACTTAAATTCGACACCATACTGTGTGGAAAACTGGTGAGCAATTGCATCCAGGTTGGAAACACCATCCAAAAAACCATTTTCAGCTAGGTGTCCCCATACACATACCATTTGGTTTTTTCCGGCTGCAGCTTCTTTAAACATTATTTCAAGATTTTTCCTTATCAAAGCTTCATCTTGAAAATAAAGTGAACGAAGCCTCCACTGTTTTAGTTTACCTTCAATTTGATAATTATCGGCGTTAGGGTGATAGGGTACAAATGCGGAAGGTGACTGTGACCAGTCAATCCACCAACTTGGTTCAACTAAACTTCCACCATTAGCCGGGTAAGCATTTGACATATCAAATGGAATGAATTTTTCTTGATAGCTCTGCCAGGCATTATCCATAAAGTGCCAGCCGCTGCGAAAAGAAACTGGAAAAACATCATTCTCGATTAGGTATTTGCATAACGTCTGTTCATAATCATCTTTGCTTAGTAGAAAATCCATTCCCTGGTTCCAGTGATAAACACCATCACCATTTGGATCTGACCATATATAGTTATGATAATGAAGAGAAAAGTGATCGCTAAATTGCTCTATTTCCTTAAAAAAATATTTTTTCATTAAATATAAAGTATAATTGGTTCTTACCGGCACATTGCAGTTCCGGGAAAGAGTAAAAACATTACCCCCCATCATCCACCAGGTCATCTTCAAGGGACTTCCGTAGCTGTCACGGTATTTATTACGAAAAGAGGAATCCATAACAGTATGCCCGTACATACTTGGATCTGCATATAATTTAGCTGCCCAAAGCATGTTATCATATTGATTTAAAAAATAAGGATTAATCGATGTATCGGAACCAGGAACAAGATACACTTTCCCTTTTTGTGCGCTTGCGTTAATCATAAATAATATGACTAATACAAGAAAATTTATTTTAAACATCAGCGTGTACTATCAATTAACTAATTTAAATTCATTTTTATTTTTAATATAAATTAAAGGCAAATTAGTAGCAAACAGCAATCTGTCCTTATTATCCTGCACCTTAAAAATATAGCGCGGATATGGTAATAATATCTAAGAAAAATTTCCGCCATTTACTTATTTGATTATTAAGTCTTTTATTTCGATCTGGTAAAATTGAATTTGATAAAGTTATAGATGGACTAATTGCGATTTATAATCAGAATTATCATTTTATTCTCCAGTGCCCCAAGGAGGGC
>CAVUCX010000094.1:0-7393 GCA_963739955.1 uncultured Bacteroidota bacterium
TTCTTTCAGCTTCAGTAAAGGAATTGTTGGCACAACTGGATAAAGAAGGAAGTCTTACTGAAAATGATGCGGAAATCCTGGTGAAAGAGCTTGCCGATTTCTTTGTCCGTCCATGGAAGGCCCCTTTGAAAGAAACCGTTCTGAAACTGAATGACCTGTCGCAATATGCCGCCTGGACATTGTTACACGGGAATTCGGTCAATCACTTCACAGCCTTTATTAATTACCAGGATGTGAAAGAATGGCCCGACCTGCCGTCAACCTGTGACGGATTAATTGCTGCCAGTGTTCCGATGAAAGATAGCATCGAAGGGCAAAAGGACAGTATTCTCCGGCAATCGTCCACACAGGCAGTAAAAGAAAAGGTAGAAGTGATCAACGAAAAAGGAGACGCCGAAACAATGCTATGGACATACGCCTATTACGAACTGGCGGAACGCGGCTATATTGAAGAAAACGGCAAACGGAAATTATTCTCCGGATTCCTGGGAGAGCAGGCCTCACAGCTTTTCGAGATGACGAGGACGAAGGATGATTGATTTGTCAAGATTTTTCCTGTAATTATCTTTCAACTGGTAGTTATTTTATGTGTTGGCTTAAGGAAACAGGGCTATAGAGAGCACAAGTTACAAACTTGCGCTATGGGGGACACTACCACACCTACTTTAAAATTTACATATCGTAAGTAGTGCTTAAGTTTCCTTATTTATCAGTTTTTCAACTTCAATTTTTAATAAAGGAACATGCTTTTGAATTATTGCCCAGATATTTTCATCCGAAATGTTATCATATGCATGAATTATTTGATTTCTTAATCCAACTATCTTTTTAGCATTTTCAATTGGAAAGTTTTCATCTTGCTTTAAAATCCGGTTGACAGCTTCTCCTATTATCCCTAAATCACGCTCAACTGCACGTTTCAATATAATATTAGAAGAATAGCGCTTAAAATCCTTTGGAATTTCTATAAAGTATGTTTCTATTTCGTCTATCGCTATTTTTATATCAAACAGCCACTTTAGTATCCTCTCGTCCATATAAATTGATTTTATCCCTATCAATCGACTTCTTTAAAATCGGGTTTCTTATTGCTTGCATTTCAACCAGGTCAATTTCCCGGGAAAATAGTGTTCCTAAATCAGATTTAAAGTCCATATAATTATCAAAATAATCCAATGGCTCAACACCGGAAAACTTTACTAAAAAGTCAATATCACTTTCACTTGTAAATCTTTCCGACACAATTGAACCGAACACATATAATTCGGCTACATGATATCGCTCACATAGCTTTTTAAGTTCGCTAATATGTTCTTGAATTATCTTCATGATTCAAAGTTACAAAATAATCCACATTTTCAATTTCCTGGTTTAAGGCTAAATATTATGATTAGAGAGGAAAACAGGGCGATGGATAACAGAGTGTTCATTGATCCGTTGGAAAGACGGGACTTTAGAGAGCACAAGTTGCAAACTTGCGCTATGAGGGGGCCATCCAAAAAGTCTTAGCGAGACTTTGCGGATTCTCTGCGTTACTTTGCGTAATAATTATAAGTAGCTGTTACGCTGAGTTTCGCAAAGAAATCGCAAAGCTACGCAAAGGGATTTCCAACCATGTACGATCTGCCAATGCACCCGTTTCTGATAATTTTATTTCAATCTCCTCAACACCTCCAAAATAACATTCCCTGCCCCTGGTACAAATTGTAACAAAATACAACCCATCCCACCCGTAATCCCAATTTTTCAGCCGGGCCGATCCTATTCGGTATTTATTTCTGAACCCGCCTGCCGGACGGGCAGGTTTATCTTTCAATAGTTGTTTTTTTTATGTATTTCTTTAATTAAACAGGGCGACGAATGAGTAGAGAGCACAAGTTGCAAACTTGCGCTATGAGGGGGCCATCCAAAAAGTCTTAGCGAGACTTTGCGGATTCTCTGCGTTACTTTGCGTAATAATAATAAGTAGCTGTTAAGCTGAGTTTCGCAAAGAAATCGCAAAGCTACGCAAAGGGATTTCCAACCATGTACGATCTGCCAATGCACCCGTTTCTGATAATTTTATTTCAATCTCCTCAACACCTCCAAAATAACATTCCCTGCCCCTGGTACAAATTGTAACAAAATACAACCCATCCCACCCGTAATCCCAATTTTTCAGCCGGGCCGATCCTATTCGGTATTTATTTCTATATTTATCTTTCAATAGTTGGTAATTTTATGTATTATTAAATTAATTGGGTCTAACATCCGCGCAAATTCAATTTCATACTATTCCCAATTAAATAATCCATCTATCCAATTTTTAACTTATAGTCTCTTTTCCCCATCTTCCCCCCACCGTTCAAAGACTAAATGTAAAAGATATTCCCGTGAAAAGCAAATAAGATCGAAACCAGGCCCGGTTCTTTTCGCTGCTTGTACCATTTTGTTTCTTCAATGAATCGTTTTATTTGTTTTAGGTACTATTTTTCCCTGTCAATTAACAGTTTTACCTGTTTTAAGTATCGTTTTATTGTGTCAATTTACTGTTTCATTAAATATTTCTATGTTTTATACATTATATCTAATGTTTTATTATATTTTATAATGATTTATTCATTTTATATAATGTTTTATTAATTTAATTTATTGTTTTACTATTTTAACATAATAATATATTGATTAGATTTATTGTTTTATAAATTAATTTTATGTTTTATTAATCTTAGATTCTGATTTATTGATTTAATATTATGTATTATCAATATAATTTACTGTTATATTAAATTTATTTACTGATTTATTAAAATTAATCATGTTATATATATTAAATATTATGTTTTATTAAATTTACATACTGTTTTATTAATTTAATTTGTGTTTTACTAATTTAACATACTGTTTTGCCTGCTCAATCTGCCATAAAATCATCTCCTTGCGCCACTATGTCTGGTACGGGCATTATCTTAAACACCGGACACACTACTCTGGCTGCTTATTATCGTATTCTGTTATCCGTAATTGTCATTATGGTTAATAAACCAACCGTTGAAAGCATTCCACGGGTATCGCTGCACAATTTTTTAATTACTACTTCCGGTAACTGTTAAAAATTAACATTATGAATTTACATCAGATAAATTTTATGAACATGGCCGATACGGTCATTAGCCAACTGAACGCATCTGCTGCCATATGGAGCGATAAAAAGCCCATAGCAGAGGTTGTACTTAAGATAAAAGCCCAAAAGAGCGAACTCGAAAGCCTTGCTGTTAAACAGACTTCGGCTATCACAAAAGGGGCTACAATGACCCTGAAGGCAAAGCAGGCCGCTATGGTCAATCTGGCAATGCAGGTAATACAAAAGCTGCGGCCTTTTGCCACGGTAACCAATAACCAGGATCTGTTATCGCGGATCGATTACACGATCAGTGATTTTACCCATGGCAAACAGATCGATGCATTGAGCCGGTGTATGATTGTGCTGGAAACAGGCCGCCGGTATCAGGCCGAAATGGCCGGCTACGAACTGGGCCCGGAAGAGCTGGATGCATTGGAGGCTGCCATAAACGAAGTAACCACGCTGTCGGGTAAACGCGATGGGATTATCGGTTTACGGAAAACGGCTACCGATAGTATAGCGGCGCTGATCGACCAGATACGTCACCAACTCGAATTGCTCGACGACCTGATTCCCGGGCTGGTAACCGACCCCACTTTCGTGCAAACCTATAAAAACAACCGCCGGATTATTGACAGGTAAAACTGGCGCAATGTCAGGAATAAGTTGGAGGCAAAGCCTACCTGCTGCAGGCAGGCAAGCTGGAGTTTGCTAAATATCTGGATATTCATCAACATTTATATTTTGAAAGAAATCAAGTGTTGGCCTTTAGGGCACAAGACAGTACCTTGCGCTATGACAGGAGAGCTTTATTCTTGGGATCTACTTAATGCCTTCCTCAATTTAGTTTTTACTAAAGGAATAATTGAGTTTGCTAAATTATAAACTTCAGTACTACCAATGTTTAATTTTCCACCTTCTAACTGGAAGTTATTCTTAGCATTGACTGATGCGGTTTCAATAAAAATTGAATGTCTTCTTGATCAAATCCACCTTTTATGGTGCGCGTTGACCAATTGTTTCCATTCTGTCCATTTTTCGGATTTTTCAAAATGTGGTTTCTCAGAATGCGAATGATAATATAACCAAACCCGAAGCAAGGATTACTGAGCCGAGTACCAGCCTAAAAGACCATCACATTTTCTCTGGATACTTTGGATTTAAGATTATCTAATTCATTTTTATCTTTGTCAATGTCTAAAACTATCCAAACTTCATCTCCATCAATAAAGTTATATTTAGGATTAGGGTTTTCATCTGACTTAATTATGCATCTCTTCGCAATATTCAACAACCCTAATGTCGCAAGTATCCTCATGGGGATGGAGTCTATACACTTCTATATTTATTCTTGAATCTAATTCTTTGAAGTATTCGAAATACTTCTAGTTTTCTTTTTAGCACCCCTTTCAGAATATATAGATACTTTTTAGCTTCTCTACTCGGTGGAGGATTTTGTTCAAAAAGCCTATTCGTTCATATTATAGTTATGCCAGTTTAAGTCTTGTAGATTTCCTGAAAAAAAATCCAACCATATAGACCATTAAGATAGCCCTTTTGTATGTCAATAGTTTTGTGTTCTTTTAAAATAATTTTTTAATAAAAATACTTTAATTCTGTTTGAACCATCTTTATTTTTTTCCGCAAACCAAATTTCATCTTGCCTAAAAATTTCTTGGTTTAATAGGTTTGATTCATGTGTTGAAAAAATCAATTGACCTTTTCAATTTGGGTCAAATGAAAATTTTTGAACTAATTCTTTAATAAGAAGAGGGTGAATACTTCTTTTCAATTTCATCTATAATAAATACCTTTTCATTAGAAATGACACTTTTAAAAGCAGGTACAAAATCTAATAGTCTTACAGTTCCATCGGATTCTTCATCTAATCCAAAAAGCACTGATTTGTCTCTTTTACCAATATGTCCAACTTTTAAAGTTTTTACCCAAATTTTACCATCTTCCTTGACAAGAATCAGTTCATCCCCTTTAGTACTTCTTAAACCAATCATTTTCTTGGGGGAATCCTCAACATCTTCGATTAAGTTATCTAATTCCTTCTCATTATCTTCTCCAAAGAGATACCAGCTAAATCTTTTTTCTCAGAAACCAATCCCGTGATGCCAATATTAAATGAGCACATTAAATCTTTTGCATAGTTTTTAAAATATTTGTCAATATCAATTTTATGCGCTAAAGCACTTCGTTTGAATCATAGGTAATTACTTGAAGTGTGTCTTCAAAACCATTGATAAGCAATTTTTACTGTTTTAGAAACTTTCTTGTCTCTGTTGGAAAGCAATTTTCAATATTCGTTCATCAGGTTTAATAAATTCTTCCAATAATACAGTCTTTAAAACCTGGCTCTTTTCATCATTTTCAAATTCTTCAAGGAAAGTAATGTTCGTTTTGCCATCATCATCAGTTTTTCATTCATAAATAAGTTTGTCATCTTTTTTCCCTAAACCAGAAAGGTATAATTCCTCATTGATTTATGCTTCTTTTCGTAAGAAATAATACCATAATAGAATGCCAATTTTTCCTGAATGAATTCAATTGCAAATACTTGTTCTTGGCTATCTGTACGATTTTTAAATTTAACTTTCAAGTATTTTTAAACCTAAACGGTATTTTTTCTCGAACGATAGCTTTTGAAATAATTCCAAGGATTTAATTAGGTTTGATTTTCCAGCACCATTCATGTAAAACCAAGTTTAAGTATACTAAAATCATTGTATCGATATTTGTGATACTCAAGTGTTTTCAGCCTTTTATTTGGTATAGTCGTAAACTCTTTTCTACTCTCCGAATGAAAACAAGTTTTCAATGACAAATCTAATCAACATGACGTTTGTTTTGCATAAAATTGTGCCAAGACAAAATATATGGTAAATATAAATAAAAGCTGTTTTTTTGATAAAAAACAAATTGACCAGTGAATTGCTGCGCGCAAAATTGAAAAGTATAGTCTCTACAGTATGACGCCCATTCCCATAAACCCAACTTGCTTGCTGCATGCAGGCCTGTCTGAAGCAGACAAGTTGCGTTTAACCTTACTATAGCGTAACTGTTTCATCTTTGTAACTGTATGATTTAACCAATTTATTGTAATTTTCTGTATATCCGGTTATTTTTTTCACTTTGCTTAATTATCCATTTGAGAAAGGTTTGTAAAAAGCTTTAAATCTATCCGCTTTCGGTTATAATGAAATTTTCCCTCAACTCCCAAATCCCGTTTGCGACCTAAATGTAAAAGATATTCCGGGGAAGAAACAAATTCGTAGAGGTTACATTCAGGGCAAACGCATTTAAAGTTTTAAGATTTTTGCCCTGAAATCAAGTGTTGGCAGTTTGGGTAATAAACTGGCGCAAGTTTCAGTTGCGGGGATGTAAATTGCCTTAGCCGAAATGGGTTTTAATGTGTTCTTAGATAGAGGCAGTGGTTATTTTTCATCCCCGGTTATTTGTTGGTTATCCATTCTATCAAATAGTACAAATCAAATAACTCAACAATTGTCTCAAAATATTTATCAAATAAATCCATTAAAGATTTATTAATAATGTTTCCGGTTGTTACTAATAATAATTTTGCTGGTATACCGTATTCTATAGAATCAAGAAAATCTGAATCCTTTGTTATTACTGTCCTATTTTGATCACTTGCAATTTTTCTTATCTCACTATCTTTTGTCCTTTCCTTATCTAGCAGCCCGTATGGATTATATCGTAATTTTTTTCTTTTAACAAAGTTGCCAATTTATACGGCAAATTTGCATCTATCAGAAATTTCATGCGACAATTCTATGTACCGTTTTTACTTTCGATAATTGCGATGCAAATGCCAGACAAGCTTTTATATCCATGTGTTCTATTGCCGGGTAATCTTCTATAATATCATCTTCGGACATACCGGAAGACAGTAAATCCAGTATTAAATCTACAGTGTACCTGGTATTACGAATAGCAGGCCTTCCATTACATATATCCGGATTTATGGTTATTCTGGATTTTAATTGCTTATCCATATTGAATTTTTTATCAAATATACTAAAATTTTTGAAGCCAAATATCATTGCAATTACCCCAAACTGGACGAACAAGAACCAAACAAAAAGCTGATGGAATAACAGCATTTCATTGAACAAAGCAATAAACCTCCATATTGGTAAGGCCTCTGCTAAACAGGAATCTGCAAAAACTGACTTCTTTTATTAGCCCATTATTCCTTCTTCTGTTCTTGACCTTTTCCCGGGCCTGTCGCGCTGTCGGTGCTCATTTCGGATAAAATCG